>NZ_RKHR01000003.1:746091-1492182 GCF_003752585.1 Sinobacterium caligoides | reverse complement strand
TTGATAGGTCAGGTGTGTAAGTGCTGTGAGGCATTGAGCTAACTGATACTAATTGCCCGTGAGGCTTGACCATATAACCCAAGTGCTTGGGTTATTGTTGAGCGACTGAATCGATATTGGATTAAAACGCTGAACATCGCGTGATTGAGAACGAGGCTGAGATTATTTTCTTATTCGAAGTGTGAGGTTTTACCTTACGACTTCAACCAGTTTGTCTGACGACCATAGAGAGTTGGAACCACCTGATCCCATATCGAACTCAGTAGTGAAACGACTCATCGCCGATGGTAGTGTGGGGCTTCCCCATGTGAGAGTAGGTCATTGTCAGGCTCTTATGCTAAAACCCCGTAAGCTAACGCTTACGGGGTTTTTTTATGCCTGAGGGGAAGTGGTTCTGAGTAAAGCGAAGAAAAGACGCGCCAGCATGGCTGGCGGAATAGCAAGGGAGTTTAGTCTATGTACTCGAAGACTTGTACGATGCGTTGCGCGCCGTAAGTATTAGCTATCGCGTCGACGCTGGTGAAGTGTGAGCAAGTGTTTTTTCTACTGATGCGAGTAGTTGTCAGTGTGTTTATATCTGCGATGAGCTATTGAGCAGAGGTTTCGTTATAGCCCAAAAGTAGCTAGTGGTTCAAGAGAGGGGAGTTGAAGGCAATGTAGAGTTGATAGATCGGGCGCCCCACTTTTCTGTCAGGGCACCCTAGAGTAATGCGAATAAATCTCTTACTTATCTTTACCAAAGAGTTTATCAAAGCCGTCAGTGATCTTATCCTTCACCTTGTCGATAACAACATCTTTGATTTTATCCTCAGCCTTGTCATTAACATTACTAAATAGTTGCTGCATAACAGCCTGAGTGAGCTGCTGGGGGGTAAGGCCTCTTTGTGCGGAGCCAACATTGGTGAGCGTAATATTGGCTATCTCTACCTCGCTACTGCCGTAGCCTTCGGTAATAACGGTGGCTACGGTATTGGTTAACGTAATGCGTCTAATCGCTAGCTTTATATCAGAAGTAGGGTCGTCTTCAGTGAGGCCATCAAGATTGTTCCCTTTTTCATCCTCTTGCGTGCCTTCGTGGTTTTTTAGGTTTTTCCTTAGGTCGCCTAAATTTGTTTGCATGCCGAGCTGCTCAGCAGTAAACCTTGCACCGTAGATTGTTATGTTATCGATAATATAGACATCTTTAGTAAGTGAGCTCAAATCAAATTGAATCGTTGCATCATCTATTTCTAGCGCGTACTCACTATTGTACTTTTGCGGGTTGCGGATCTTTAATTGCTGCAAGTCTCCGCGTCCATCGCTTAAACTTATATTAAGCCCACCTAAGCTGACTTCTGTGCCAAGGGCCTCGCTGGCCTTGATTTCGATTTGCTGTCTAATAAACTCGCTCTTATCAGTCATTGTGATAAATATACTAAGAGCAACAGCTGCAAGGATAATGATAGCAGCGGTAATGAGTAATTTGTTAGGCTTCATCGGTGGTGGCTCCAGTGCTGAAAGTGGGGGGAGTTTGAGACGGCGCCGTTTGTCGCCGTCGACTTACTATGGCTCTACTGGCGTTGAGCCTTTACAAGGGTGTTGCCTTCAGCATCTTTTAGTACGAGGCCGCCATCTTCAATCCCATAGTCAGATACTTTAGGTAGCGCTTGTAACAGTTTAGTTTCTTGTAGGTTAGCGGCATTGTCGCAGAGCTTTCGAGTGCCTGCGATCGGACCAAAGTCTAAGCCCATTTTTGCGATATCAAAGCCGCCGGTGAAGTTATTACAGCTAGAGTTGCCATGAACCTTACCGTCTTTACCAAATTCTATGTAGGCCTTGCTGTCTTCGTTTACGGCTTCGTTGTTAATAGATGAGATATCCCATTTGCCGACTAGGCTATCTGAGCTCATCATGTCAGTAACACCGTTTAATTGTGAACAAGCGGCAGTTGAGGCGATCAAGGCTGCAAGGAGTATTTTCTTCATTATGTAAGTCATCCGGAAAAAAGCTAATTTAGGACGCTCAATGTAACAAAAAAGCACGACAAACAGGAACGAAAATATATTGATATAAATAGAGTTTGAGCTCTGACGCTAGTTTAGCTCTTTGAAGCAAAAATGTTTAAGACGGTAAGTTACTATGGGGGCCGTAAGGTGAGTTAGTGACATAGCGGCTAAATATATTGGTCGAGCATTAGAAAGAAGCGTTTGATCGTAACACCTGTTAATAAGGCTAGGAGATGTCGGTCGCGGTATACAGCTTATGACAACATAAAGCAGGTTTTCTGCTGTGCTTAAAGCATTTTGAGATGTTGCTAGCTATAGTGGTTAACTATATGATTGCCTCAATTATATAAGTGCTTAGTATTAGAACTTAGGCAACCTCTACGAGCCCATGTATTTAGCAGAAGATATTATTAACTAGGCTTGGTGCCCGAGCATATCATCTATATGGCCAGAACAGCCGACCTTCCACGGAGTAGTAACAATGAGCAAAGACCAGCTGATCATTTTTGACACCACATTGCGAGATGGTGAGCAGAGCCCTGGTGCTTCGATGACGCGTGATGAGAAGGTTCATATCGCCAAGATGTTGGAAAAGATGAAGGTCGATGTTATTGAGGCGGGTTTTGCTATTGCCAGCCCTGGTGATTTTGCCTCTGTTAAAGCAGTGGCTGAGACAGTTAAAGACTCGACCGTTTGTAGCCTTGCACGGGCCAATGATAAAGATATTGACGCTGCAGGTGAGGCGCTTGCGCAGGCAAAATCTGCTCGTATTCACACCTTTATTGCGACATCGCCTATTCATATGAAGCATAAGCTGCGTATGGAGCCGGAAACGGTGGTTGAGCGTGCAGTTGCGGCTATTCAACGGGCATCGCGTTACACCGATAACATTGAGTTCTCGTGTGAAGATGCTAGCCGCAGTGAGTTTGATTTTATGTGCCGGATCATTGAACGAGTCATCGATGCGGGAGCAACGACGATCAATATTCCGGATACAGTAGGTTACGGTGAGCCGAACCAATACGGTGATACCATTGGGCGGCTAATACAGAATATTGCCAATGCCGATAAAGCCATTTTCTCTGTGCACTGTCATAATGACCTCGGTCTAGCGGTTGCTAACTCGCTCTCGGCTGTGTTGCAGGGGGCTCGTCAAGTCGAATGTACGATCAACGGCCTTGGCGAACGAGCGGGAAATGCTTCATTAGAGGAGGTGGTGATGGCGCTAAAGACCCGTCACGACGTCTATCCCGTTGAAACAGCTATCGATAGCAGCTTTATTGTACCTACCTCTCGCCTCGTATCATCGATTACTGGTTTTCCGGTACAGCCGAATAAGGCGATTGTGGGGGCTAATGCCTTTGCACATGAGTCGGGTATCCATCAAGACGGCGTGCTGAAGCATCGTGAGACTTACGAGATTATGAGTGCTGAGTCGGTCGGCTGGGCAACAAACAAGCTTGTGCTAGGTAAGCACTCTGGTAGGGCGGCGTTTAAGTCTCGCCTTGAGGAACTCGGCTATAGTTTTAGTGAGCAGGCCGAAGTTAATGAGGTGTTTGATCGTTTCAAGAAGCTGGCAGATAAGAAGCACGAGATCTTTGATGAAGACTTGCATGCGCTGATGAACGAGGGCTGTGAGTCGGAGATAGAGCAACGTTATAAGTTAGTCTACTTGGATGCCAGTAGCCGTACTGGTGAAGAACCCAGCGCGGAGCTTGTGATTAATGTTAATGGCCAGGAGCAATCGACGACAGCACAAGGTAGCGGTCTTGTCGATGCAGCCTTTAAGGCGATCGAGGCGGTTGCGAATAGTGGTTGTGAGTTGACATTATATTCGGTGAACGCGGTAACAGAGGGTACGGATTCGATCGGTGGTGTGAGTGTCAGACTGGAAAAAGATGGTTATATCGTTAACGGTCAAGGTGCTAATACCGATATCATTGTCGCTTCCGCGGAGGCTTATTTAGATGCGCTTAACTTAATGAGTTCTGGGCTACTCAAGGCACACCCACAACATCAAGGTGTTTAAGTAATTATGCAGGAGCTTGCACGGCTTCATTATCTTCAGTCGATGGGTGTCACTAGTTATGCCCCTCGCGTCGTGCTGCCTGCTGCAAAGGCATCGGTGCTCTGTACGGTACCTACGGTGTCATTAGAATCGAAGAGCGTAACCTCTAGATCAGCGCTGGAGCAGGTGACACAGGCGGCTGAGATCAACTTGTCTCCGCAAGATGAGCTGCAGGTAATTGCGGATGTGACGCCAAGCTCTGATTTGTCGCCGGCGGCATTGCAGATAGCAAAGCCAGCGGAGATGACGATTCCACCGTTTTGTCTGTTATTTGTCACCACTGATAGTGGCTTGTTGTTTGTCGCTGATGTTCCGCGGGGGCGCTCCGGCAAGCTGTGGGCTGATAATGGTCGGCAGTTTATCAGTGAGGTGTTGTTCGCGATTAACCGACACTCTCGAATTATAGGTACAGAAGACTTTCGTTGGCCGATTAGCCGCCATCTACCGGCAGGCGAAGCAGAAGCTGTACAGGCACTTTCTGGCTTTATGCGGCGGGTAGAGAGTGAACAGGCTTTGAGCGACGTTGTCGCGATGGGAGGGCGAGCACGGTACTTTATGGCTAAACTGCTTGAGGGTACATCGTCGAGTCTGTATCAGAGCCATTCACTGAAGAGCTTGTTCGAAAGCGGGAAACACAAAGCCCTACTCTGGCAGCAACTGCAAGGTATCACTGGCCGGCATTAATGCGGTGTAGAGGGAGTAGAATGTTAATTGCTGGCTATCAGCTAAGGCGTGCGACGTTACAAGACGCGGATGTTATGGCACGACTAGATAGAGAGGCGACGCCGACGGCATGGAGTGTGCAGAACTTTCGTGACAGCCTTAATGCGGAAGACCAATGCTGGTTGTTGATGCAAGGTGTAGAGGTGGTTGGCAGCGCTATTTCCAGTATCGTGCTCGATGAGGCCAGCTTGCTGAACATTACGATTTGTCCGAAGCAGCAGGGGCAGGGACTCGGTAGAGGGCTGCTTGAACACTTACTTGAGCAGGCTAGCGATAACGGTGCCCTGGTGTGCTTCTTAGAAGTACGAGAGTCGAATCAGCCGGCCATTGCTTTGTACCTTAGTAGCGGCTTTACACAGGTCGGTGTGCGTAAAAATTATTATCAACTAGAAGATGGGCGCGAGCATGCGCTGGTCATGAAACGGGAGCTATCAATCAATGTCAGTCGAACTATATGAAACCAAATGGTGGTCTCTGGATATACCAGAAGAGTGGGATGTTGAGTTAGAAGATGATGTAACAGTTATCAGCGATGAAGACGGCGTCAGTGAAATTGGTATTTCGACGTTGATTAAGGCGGACGGTGAAACGGATGACGATGATGTTGAGGCCTTCTCGGCCGATCTGATCGAACGCGGTATCAGCGGTGTCGATGGCGATTGCGGCGAGTATCCAGCGACCTGTTTTGAGTATTTAGATGATGGCTTCGCCTGCCGTGACTGGTTCATTTGCTGCGGTCCTATTCTGATGTTGATTAGCTATGCTTGTGATGAGTCTAACAAGGGCATGGATGACGCAGCGATTAGCGAGATACTTGCTTCTTTGCGCCTTTATCCAGAGGCCGTGAGTGAGTCCGACGACGACTAATTATGCGTTTATTACATACGATGTTGCGTGTGGGCGATTTAGAACGCTCCATTGCTTTTTATCGTGATATCTTCGCCATGCAACTGCTGCGCCGTAAAGATTACCCCGGGGGACGCTTTACGCTAGCCTTTCTTGGCTATGGTGCAGAAGCTGACAATACAGTGATCGAGTTGACCTATAACTGGGATACGGACCATTATGAGCTGGGATCAGGCTTTGGTCACTTGGCGATCGGTGTCGATGATGCCTATACCACTTGTGCGGAAATAAAGCGGCAAGGGGGGGATGTTGTCAGGGAGGCTGGTCCTATGCAGCACGGTAGCACGGTGATCGCGTTTGTTCGTGACCCTGATGGTTATATGATTGAGTTGATTCAGCAGTCATAATCAATAAGCGAGGGCTCACTTACCTTCTGCTCATTGGGAATGCTGTGCTTTAATTGTTGCAGGGATGTAATAATTCTGTCATTACCGGTTGTTCGGTTGATCTTTCGCAAAATAAAACAATCTCGCGAGCATAGACTATGGGCCAATGATCGTGAAGCGGGGTAGAGCTAGGTGAATGCAGTTGTTTTAGGGGTGCTACTAATGCTGGGGCTGAGTCTTGCTCGTCTGCCAGTAGTTGTGGCGATCATTATCGCGGCGGTTGCAGCCGGCCTCGCTTCCGGTATGGGGGTGACGGAGACACTATCACATTTTAATGATGGCATAGGTAATGGAGCCAACGTTGCCTTGAGTTATGCCTTGCTTGGGGCCTTTGCGGCAGCGCTGGCAAAGTCGGGGCTGCCCCACCTGTTGTCGGAGAAAGCGCTCACGATGGTGGGTATCGACGATCAGCGACAGCTGGGCGGTAAGATTGTTATTTGCTTGTTATTATTCTTAGCGGCGATGGCTTCACAGAACATTGTCCCTATCCATATTGCCTTCATTCCACTATTAGTGCCGCCGTTACTTTATATGATGGCAAAAATAGGTTTGGATCGTCGTGCAGTGGCCTGCATTTTATGCGGAGGCATGGTTTCAACATACATGTTCTTACCGGTTGGTTTTGGCGCGATCTATCTGCATAACATATTGTTGGGCAGCCTTGAGCAGGCAGGACTTCCCATCGAGGGGTTGTCGGTGATGGCGGCGTTGTGGCTGCCGGCCTCGGGAATGATCTTGGGCTTATTAACTGCTGTACTCATTACATACCGTGGTCGACGTCATTATGATTTAGAGGCGATTACACAGCTGGAATCTGATGTTGTTGAGGTTCAGCCTAAGGTTGTGATCTGTGCGCTGGTGTCGATTGTAGCAACCTTCGTCGTTCAGTTGAGCTTTGACTCTATGGTCTTGGGTGGCTTGGTCGGCTTTGTTATTTTCATGTGCAGCGGTGTCGTCGACTGGCGTGAGTCCGACGGCCTGTTCGTCGATGGCATGAAGATGATGGCGACGATTGGTTTTATTATGATATCAGCCGCGGGTTTTGCCGAGGTGGTGAAATCGACGGGCGATGTGCCGGCCTTAGTGCACGACTCTGCGGTGTTAGTGGGGAATAGCAAGATGGTTGGTGCAATGGTAATGCTGATCGTAGGGCTGTTGATTACCATGGGTATCGGCTCATCATTTTCGACAGTACCGATTATTGCGACGATTTATGTGCCGGTTGCTACTGGGCTTGGGTTTTCCCCGTTAGCTATCGTTGCCTTAGTGGGGACGGCGGGTGCGTTGGGCGATGCCGGGTCTCCTGCCTCGGATTCTACTTTGGGGCCAACGGCGGGGCTGAATGTTGATGGTCAGCACGATCATATACGGGATACGGTTATTCCCACCTTCCTACACTATAATATACCGCTGCTTGCCGGTGGGTGGCTGGCCGCTATCTTGATTGGTTAATAACTTTAATTAATACCGTTATTTTAATTAATGCTAATCATTCCAGAATGTACGCTGAGAAGTCGCCGTGAGGCGATTTTTTTTGGCTAAAATTTGATCAGGGTTATGAGCTGCTATGTTAATAAGAGGGGGAGGCCGCGAAGTTACTGCCTGAGACATAGGCTTTAAGTAGCTGCGCCCTGACGCTAGACCTGCTAGCTCCCGGCCGATGTTAACAGGAATTTGGTAGAGGTTTCCTATGACAGATAAATCGAAGATTACTCCAACAGATTGGCAGGCAGCCTACCGTACCAAGCTGATTGGCGTGGATGAGGCGGCTGCTCTTGTAGAGTCTAATGATACGATTTGGAGTTGTGGCCTCAGCTCTCAGCCAATCGCCTTCCTGCAGGCGCTGGCGAGACGAAAGAGCGAACTATGCAATGTTGAGGTCTATGGCGGTATTGTTTTACAGCCCTTTGATATCTTAACGGGTGAGTATCGGGGGCATATTAATTACTGCAGTTTTTTTAATGGCCCCATTGAGAAGAGCCTTTATGGGCAGGGTAATATTAAACCTATGTCGGCGCACCTGTCTGAGATAGATGATGCCACTCGCTACAGCATACAGCCAAACGTTATGGCTGTGCATGTCAGTGCACCGGATGCCGATGGCTATATGAGCTTTGGCCCCTGCGGGGGGGTTGGTAATTGGGGGGCCAGCGAGGTGGCGGAGAAGATCATTGTGACGGTTAACTCGAAACTGCCGCATGTACCGGGCGATTTCAATATGATTCACGTGACAAAAGTGAGCCATATTATTGAAGACGATAGTGATATCCCGCTGCTACCTAGTGCTGAAGCGAGTGCAACAGATAGGGCGGTTGCTGCACAGATTGTTCCTTATATCGACGACGGCGATACCATTCAGATCGGAATTGGAGGTATTACTAATGCGCTAGCATATAGCTTAAAGAATAAGAAAGACCTCGGTGTGCATACTGAGATGCTTACCGATTCGATCGTTTATTTGTCGCAGCAGGGTGTCGTCACTGGGGCGAGAAAAAATATTAACCCAGGGAAGATAAACTTCAGCTTTGCTGCCGGTGGAGAGATGTTGATGGCTTTCTGCGACAATAATGAGCAGTTAGAGGCGGAGCCTATGCACCTAGCGGTGAACAGTAATCTAGTCGCTAAGAATAATAATTTTATTTCGATTAACACCTGTTTGCTGGTCGACCTGACCGGTCAGGTGGCAGCGGAGGGGGTTGGTTACCAACAGATATCGGCGACGGGTGGGCAGCTAGATTTGGTGCGTGCAGCACGCCTCTCTAAAGGGGGGAAGTCGTTCATTGCCCTTGCTTCTACACGTGGTCAAGGGGCTGATGCTGTTTCGAATATTTGTCTGGGGCTGCCTATCGGTACACCGGTGACAACACCGCGTAGCGATGTTGAGTATATTGCGACGGAGTATGGTGTGGTCAGGCTGCGCCACCTCGCCATCGAGGATCGGGCCAAAGCTATGATATCCATAGCTCATCCCGATTTTCGTGAACAGCTGACCAGCGAAGCGATCGCGGCAGGCGTTATCCGTGCTTAACAGCTTTAGTGCATACTAGATATTTTTTACTGGGCTTTATCTTTGGGCTGTTGTTAATATTGTTATCACCGAATACTTTCGATGATTAGCCGAGGAGATAAGCATGGATGAATGCCTGTTGAAAGAGTTAAACGATGGTGTGCTGACGCTGACTTTTAACCGCCCTGAGAAGAAGAATGCACTGAATATTGCTGGCTGGTTGGCTTTAGAGCAAGCCTTGTTGGTGGCGAATGAGGACCCGATGGTAGCCGTGGTGGTCTTGACCGGTCAGGGGGGCAACTTCTCTGCGGGTGCCGATTTGGCTGACTTCTCCGTTGAGACAGCGGCTGAGCACCCCTTCGATAAGACGGCACTGGCATTGGCCCTATTTAATAAGCCGCTGCTGTGTGCGATTGACGGTGTAGCCGTCGGTGGTGGTGCAACACTGGCGCTGCATGCCGATATTATCTATGTTGGGGGAGCACTGCGGATGAACTTCCCATTTACTCGTATCGGTCTTAGCCCCGAGCTGGGTAGCAGCTATCTGTTGCCGCAGATGATTGGTGCTCGCCAGGCTTCAGAGATATTGCTGACCAGTGAGTGGATTGATGCTGATCGCTGTGTCGAGTTGGGTATTGCTACCGCCCAGTTTACCAGTGAGCAGCTGCTTGAACAGACAATGCGCAAGGCGCTGGAGATGGCTCAATGGCCGGTCAGTAGTTTGGTGGCTACGAAGAAGTTACTCAAAGATGTGACGAGGGAACCGATGCTGGCGGCGCTAGAGAGAGAGGGCCGAAAGTTTCGGCAGATGCTTGGTCAGCCAGAAAATATCGAGGCCGTGACTGCGATGCTAGAGAGCCGCGCTCCCGACTTCCGCCAATTCCGTCAAGCAAATAAAGTATAGTCAGTAGTCGATCTTGTGTTGGCATTGGCTTCGCTTATAATAAGTCCCTTATTTAGTCTGACGATGTAGCAGTATGCTCTTTTATAATAAATGGTCACTCAGCGATGAACTTGATGAGCGTGTCAAATCACAATTCTTGAGCCTTGAGAGTGTCTTTTCGTTGCAGCGACCGATTATCTCTCTTGGTAAACAGAGTGAGGTGTTTAGTCTATCTGTTGAGGGACAGACCTTTTATATCAAACGCTACTTTAAGACCAAGGGGTTGGGGAGCTGGTTAGGTTTATCGCGTTACCATTTGGAATTGAAGAACCAACGTTGGTTTCGGCAGATAGGTTTGCAGGCAGCGGAAGTGGTGGGGTTCGGTGAAAAATCACTGTGCTTGAAGCCGTTACGTGCAGCCATTATTCTACGTGGGGTACCGGATACCGACGATCTCATGGCGTTAAAAATGCAGCAGCCGCAACTCTTTGCGGATAAACGCTGGTATGAGGCTGTTTCAGTACAGCTCGCTGCTATTGTTGCAGAGTTACATCGGCGCCGGTTTTGCCATAATGACTTTCACTGGCGTAATGTATTGGTACAACGCACAGATAAGGGGCCGCAGTTGTTCCTAATCGACTGTCCCAAGGGAATGCGATACTTCGGTCCGGTGCTGACCTATCGTATTATCAAAGATTTGGCTTGCCTGGACGCCAGTGCCCGAGGTTTTCTTTCGCAAACTCAGCGGATGCGCTTTTATTTCTTGTATCGAGGCATTGATCGATTGACGGCGCGAGATAAGAGTTTTTTGCGTAAGATATTACATCGCGACTACTAACGCTTTTACTTGTCCCTTCAATGAAATAAGATAAATAATTCGTCCGTCAAATATTTTGACGTTAGTGAATTATTGCACCAAGCTGTGAACAGCCAATAATAATTAATGCAAAGGTGCTTGTTTCTAATCTGGGATGCACGTGTATGACTTTTTATGATTACCTCACTCTGCTAGCCAAGAATGATGGTTCAGATCTTTATCTAAGCACAGGGGCTCCTCCTTGCGCAAAGTTTCAAGGCGTTCTAAAACCGATAGAGAAGAAGGTTATGGGCCCAGGGGAGATCAAAGAGATCGCCTACGAGGTGATGAACCCTGAGCAAGTTGAAGAGTTTGAGCAGAGCTTAGAAATGAATCTAGCGATCTCGCTGCCCGGGGTGGCGCGTTTTCGTATTAACATCTTTCGTCAGCGCAATGAATTCTCTATTGTCGCTCGTAATATCAAGGCTGAAATCCCCCGTTTTGACGAATTAAAATTACCAGCAGTGTTGAAAGACTTGGTGATGATGAAGCGAGGGCTGGTGTTGTTTGTTGGTGGTACGGGTTCGGGAAAGTCGACCTCACTGGCGGCGCTGATCGACCATCGTAATAGCAACAGTGGTGGTCATATCATTACCATCGAGGACCCAATTGAATATGTGCACCGTCATAAGAAGAGCATCATTAACCAGCGTGAGGTGGGTGTCGACACGCATAGTTTTCATGCTGCGTTGAAACAAACGTTACGCCAGGCCCCGGATGTTATTCTTATCGGTGAGATTCGTGATCGGGAGACCATGGAGCATGCATTAGCGTTTGCGGAGACCGGTCACTTAGCCATATCGACACTGCATGCGAACAGTGCCAACCAGGCACTGGACCGCATTATTAACTTCTTCCCTGAGGAGCGGCGTAATCAGCTGTTGATGGATTTGTCGAGCAACGTGCGTGGCTTTATCTCGCAGCGCCTGGTACCGACGAAGGATGGCAAGCGATGCGCGGCGGTAGAGGTCATGATAGGCAGCCCGACCATTGCGGACCAGATACTCAAGGGAGAGTTTGAGAACATTAAAGAGACGATGGAAAAGTCAGCCAACATGGGCATGCAAACTTTCGATGGTGCATTGCTTAAACTCTACCAGGAGGGGAGGATATCGCTAGAAGAGGCACTGAAAAATGCCGATTCAGCGAATAATCTGCGTCTGAAAATTAAGCTGGCTTCTGGTGAAATTGGTAAGGGAAGTGATGACGGTGATGCGGCCTTTAGCTTGAGTCTAGAGGAAACGGAAGCAGAGGGGCCAACTGAGGCGCCGTTTTAAGCGATAACAGACAGCTAAAAAGCCCTCGTTTGCAAGCAAACGAGGGCTTTTTTTGTTGGCTTAGTTAACTTATTTTACCGGTTACCCTCGCCCTTTTGCTGCCGGCGATGACAGGCTCCTTGGCTTGTTCAGCTCGCTCCTTCAGACGTTGGTCGATGAGGTTTTTCAGCGCAATGAGTAGGCCGGTGAAGAGGAAAGCGCCGGGTGGCAGAATCGCGACTAAAAAGCCGGGGTAATTGGTGAATACATCAATGCGCCAGCTGGCGGCGGCAGAACCAAATAATAGGTCCATGTTAGCGAATAAAGTGCCAGAGCCAACAATTTCACGCATGCCGCCGAGTACGACGAGGACGATGGCGAAGCCGGCGCCCATGGTGAGACCGTCTAGGGCAGAGGGCAGTAGGCTGTTCTTACTGGCAAAGGCGTCGGCACGGCCGAGAATCGAGCAGTTGGTGATGATCAGCGGGATAAAGATACCGAGTATCTGGTATAGCTCGAAGGCGTAGGCCTTCATGAGTAGTTCGATACAGGTGGTAAACGAGGCGATGATCATCACGAAGGCGGGGAGACGGATCGCGTCTGAAACCATGTTGCGGATCAGTGAGACGGCGATGTTGGAGCAGATCAGCACTGCCATAGTGGCGAGGCCTAAACCTAGTGCGTTGACGACCGAGCCGGTGACGGCAAGCAGCGGGCAGAGGCCCAGTAGTTGCACTAGCGCGGGGTTGTTCTTCCATAAGCCGTTAACGCTGATCTCTTTGTAGTTAGCGCTCATTATGGTTGTTCCTTAACAGTGGCCGAATCGGCGGTAAACTGTTCCCGGTGGGCCTCGAAGTATTGCAGGCTGCGGGCGACGGCGTGGGTGATGGCGCGCGGAGTGATGGTGGCGCCGGTGAATTGATCAAATTCCCCTTTGTCCTTCTTCACGCTCCAGCGCTCTATGCTGGGGTTACTGAGTGAGCGGCCGACGAAACCGTCCACCCAATCACTTTTTTTGCGATCGGCTTTATCGCCGAGGCCAGGTGTTTCGTTGTGCACTAAGACTCGTACGCCGGCAATTGTGCCGTCGGCGTAGACGCCTGTGATCAGTTGAATATCGCCGCTGTAGCCATCGTGTGCGGTAGCGGGGATGATAGTGGCCACGAACTGGCCCTGCTGGCGGGCAATGAAGGCTTGTTTGGGGTGATCCAAACCGAGCAGCTCTTGATCATCGATGAGAATGGTGTCGTCTAGCATCGAGTTGTCGTGCTGGTCGTCGTGGATGATTTCGGTGAGTGCGCGGGCCTGAGCAGCGCGTTGCTCAAGCTCGATACGATCTTTGGTGCCCAAGTAAGTGGCGGAGATGGCGCCGGTGGTGATGATGGCGAAGGCGCCAAGTGCGAGTGCGTTTTTTGCGATGACCTGAGCTAACATAATGGTCAGGCTCCTCTATTGCTTATTGCGTGCAGCATGGCCGTAAACTCTGGGCTGGCTGACGGTATCGATAAACGGGGCGGCGAAGTTCATTAACAGTACGGAGAAGGCAAAGGCGTCGGGGTAGTTGCCCCAGGTGCGGATGATGTAGACCATTAAGCCGATTAGGGCGCCGTAGATCAGGCGGCCACGTATGCTCACTGCTGAGGTTATAGGGTCAGTGATGATGAAGAAGGCGGCGAACATGGTGGCGCCACTGAATAGGTGGAACAGTGGTGAGCCACCGGAGTTGGAGCTGCCGCCGTCGTAGAAAATTACCGACATAAGGGCTAGAGCGGCGAGCATGCTAACTGGGGCGTGCCAGGTAAACACCTTCTTGTAGAGCAGATACAATCCGCCGAGTAGGAAGCCGAGATTGACCCATTCCCAACCGAGGCCACCGAAGGCGCCGAGCTGCCCGTTGGCGGCCCATAACTCTTGCATATCGAGGCCGTTATTCTGCTTCATGACATCCAGCGGTGTTGCCATGGTGAGGCCGTCGACGGGGGTGATAAGGCCGAAGTTGAGCTGAAAGGCTTGCCAGAGGTCGGGCACCGGGCTATGGAGCAGAGAGACCGGCGCTGCCCAAGACGTCATCTGCACGGGGAGTGAGATCAATAGTAGTACATAGGCGGCCATCGCAGGGTTGAAGGGGTTATAGCCCATGCCGCCGTAGAGCTGCTTACAGACGATGATCGCGAAGGCGGTGCCGATGAGTATCATCCACCACGGTGCGTAGGGTGGCAGTGCAATGGCCAGCAGGATCGCGGTGACTAGGGCGCTGCCATCCTTCAGGTAGAAGGCAATGGGGCGCTTGCGGATCGCAAGTACCAGAGCCTCGCAACTAATCGCAACGAGGCAGGCCCAGGCGATATTCACGAGGGTGCCGAAACCGAAGAAATAGGTCAGTGCCGCGACGCCGGGCAGCGTCGCTAGCATAACGAGGCGCATGAACTGGTTGGTGCTGTTAGCGGCGTGACCGTGTGGTGAACTTGCTTTTAAAAATGCCATTGCAATACTCGCTAATTATTCTGATGCGGCCAGCAGGGCTTCCGCCTCTGCCAGCTTGGTCTGCAGTTTATCGACGCCTGCTTGGAAGGCTTCGAGCTTGTCGGAGCCCTCGTCCTTGGCGATGGCGAGCTTCTCTTTGGCCATGTTGAGGCGCTTCTGCAGTTTAGCGATCTGCTGCTCTGGCGTCTCATCTCCGCCGCCACCAGCGCGTTTGGCTTGCGCCTTAGCGATGGCGGCGGCGACAGGATCACTGAGATCCATCTCGGTTTCAGCGGGAGTTGCTTCAACGAGAGGGGCTTTAGCAGGGCTTGTTTCGGCAGGGGGTTCAACTGTAGCGGGCAGCTCGGCCTTCGCGGCAGCGAGTTTCTGTTGAGACTTTTCTACACCAGTACGGAAGGCGTCAATGTTATCGTTGCCAGATTCGATTGCCATATCAAGCTTCTGTTGCGCCTTGGCGAGTCGTTGCTCGAGCTTGGCAACTTTCTCTTCGGCCGACACTTCGCTGTCAGCTCCTGCGCGTTTGGCTTGCGCCTTGGCGATGGCGGCAGCGACAGGGTCGCTGAGATCCACCTCGGGCGCAGAGGAGGTAGCCTCAACGGGGGCTGCTTCAGAAGGGGTGGCTTTGACAGGCAGCTCGGCCTTCGCGGCAGCGAGTTTTTGCTGCGATTTCTCCACGCCGGCACGGAAGGCGTCGATGTTGTCGTTGCCGGCTTCGATGGCGGCGTCTAGCTTCTGCTGGGCCTTGGCGAGTCGCTGCTCGAGCTTGGCGACTTTCTCTTCGGCAGACTCTTCGTTGGCACCGCCGCTGCGCTTAGCCTGAGCCCTAGCGATGGCGGCGGCGACGGGGTCGCTGAGATCGACGGCCGCGGGTTGCTTGTTAAGTTGTAACTTTGCTTCGTCGACCTTGGCCTGTGTTTTCTCAACGGCGCTGCGGAAAGCGTCGATGTTGTCATTGCCCGCGGCGATGGCGGCCTCGAGCTTCTGTTGCGCTTTGCTGAGTCGCTGCTCGAGCTTGGCGAGCTTCTCTTCTGGTGAATCCTCGCTGGCACCACCTGAGCGTTTGGCCTGGGCTTTGGCGATGGCGTCTTGTACCGGGTCGCCGCTGGTTGCGGCCGCTTTCTTTGCCTGGCTGCGAGCGAGGGCGGCCTTGATAATGTCGGCCTTGTCGTCACTGCCTGCGGTTTTGTCATCACTTGCTGTCGCGGCAGCAGCCTTCTTGGCTGCGGCGTCCTTGGCCGCTTGCGCGCGGGCAGCTCGTTTCGCCTCTTTCTCGGCGGCGGCGCGAGCCAGACGTTCCTCACGGAACTCAAAGCGCTGCTTGGCGTGCTCAGACTTATCGGCCTCGGCCTTCTTAGTGCGGATGTCGGCCTTACCGGCGCGATAGTATTGTACCAAGGGGATGTTACTGGGGCAGACATAGGTACAGCAGCCGCACTCGATACAGTCGGCGATGTTGTGCGCCTCTAGCTTGTCGAGTTCACCGGCTTTGGCAAACCAATACATTTGCTGTGGCAATAGTCCAGCGGGGCAGGCATTGGCGCAGGTGCCGCAGCGGATACAGGCCTGTGCAGGCACCGGCGGTGCGAGTTCGGCGTTACTGGGCACCAGCACACAGTTACTGGTCTTGACGATGGGGACATCGGTATTATCGACGGCGATACCCATCATCGGCCCGCCCATGATCAACTTTGCGGCTTGTTTGGCACGGAAGCCGCTTAGGTTGAGCAGGTGGCTACTCGGGGTACCGATGAGAACCTCATAGTTTTGCGCTTGTTCTACGGCTTCGCCGGTAACCGTCGTGATGCGTGAAATCAGCGGTTCACCGAGGGCGATGGCATTGTAAATGGCGTGGGCAGTACCGATATTTTGTAGTACTACGCCGATATCCGAAGGCAGACGACCGCTGGGGACTTCCTTACCAGTAAGGATCTGAATGAGTTGTTTTTCACCGCCGGAAGGGTATTTGGTCGGAAAGCTTACCACCTCGATATCACTACCGGCACAGGCGTCACGTAAAACCTCTGTGGCTTCGGGTTTGTTGTCTTCAATACCGATTAAGGTCTCAACCGTCGGTGAAATAAGGTGTTGTAGAATCTGCACCCCTTCGACGATCTGCTCTGCTCGTTCACGGATGAGCATGTCATCGGCCGTGATATAAGGCTCGCACTCGGTGGCGTTGATGATCAGTGTCGCGATAGGTTTGTCGGGATGGCCACTGAGTTTGACGGCAGATGGGAAGCCTGCGCCCCCCATACCGGCAATGCCGGCATCGCGAATAATGGCTAATAATTCACGCTTGTCGAGTGCTCGATAGTCTGCACAGCCCTGGTGTTCGAGCCAACGATCTTCACCGTCGGTTTCGATGATGATACAGAGGGCGTCGAGGCCGGAGAAATGGGTGACGGGGCGGGGCTCGATGGCTGTAACAGTGCCAGAGCTTGGAGCGTGAATCGGCACCGAGACGAAGCCATTGGCCTCAGCAATTTTCTGGCCTTTTAGCACGGTGTCGCCAACGCTAACAATGGGCTTGGCAGGAGCACCGATGTGTTGCGCGACCGGCAGAATCAGTTGCTTCGGTATACAGGCAGACTGTATGGGGCGCTTGAGCGATTGCTGTTTATTCTCGGCGGGATGGATGCCGCCGGGGATGTCGTAAATACGTCGGCTCATGCGCTTACATCTCCATGAGTGGGCGTCTGTTTATCGGTGGCGATGATCTGGTAACCGTCGACTGGTTTCTGCCAGGTCCAGCTCTGTGTGGTGATCGGTAAGGGCACCATATCGATACAGTCGACGGGGCAGGGTTCGACGCAGAGGTCGCAGCCGGTACACTCACTGGTGATGACGGTATGCATCTGCTTGGCTGCGCCTAGGATGGCGTCGACCGGGCATGCTTGTATGCATTTAGTACAGCCGATACATTCGTCCTCGCGGATGAATGCGTAGGTCTTGACCGACTCAGTACCGTGCTCGGCGTCGAGGGGTAATGGCTCAACATCGAGTAGTGTCGCTAGCTCGGCGATCACACCTTCGCCGCCGGGGGGGCACTTGTTAATGGGCTCGCCATCGGCGATGGCTTCGGCATAGGGGCGGCAGCCGGGGAAACCGCACTGGCCACACTGCGTCTGCGGTAGAATCTCGTTGATCTGGTCAGAGATAGGGTTGCCTTCGGTGGCAAATTTTACTGAGGCGAAACCGAGAATAGCGCCGAAGATAATCCCCAGCGACACGAGGGCTACCAGTGCTGCGATGAACGGGTGTTGGCTGATCAGCTCAATCATGTTTACTCCTAATACTTGAGCGCGGGCCTAAACCAGGCCGGCAAACCCCATGAAAGCCAGAGACATGAGGCCGGCAGTGATCATGCCGATCGAGGCGCCTTGGAAGGGTTGTGGGACATCGGCAACCGCGAGACGTTCACGCATTGCGGCGAACAGTACCAGTACCAGCGAGAAGCCGACGGCCGCTCCGAAGCCATAGAGTGCCGACTCAAGGAAGCTGTGTTGCTTGTTGATGTTTAGCAGTGCCACACCCAATACCGCACAGTTAGTGGTGATCAGCGGTAGGAATACTCCCAGTACCTTGTGCAGTAGTGGGCTGGTCTTGCGTACCACCATTTCGGTGAATTGCACGACGACGGCGATGACCAAGATGAAGGCGATGGTGCGCAGGTATTCAAGTCCGAGCGGAACCAGTATGTAGTTATAGGTGAGATAACTACAAACGGAGGCGAGGGTTAATACGAACGTAGTGGCCGCCGACATGCCAGTGGCGGTCTCGAGTTTATTTGACACGCCCATGAAGGGGCATAGCCCGAGGAACTGCACCAAGACGAAGTTGTTTACCAGCACAGCGCCTACAAGCAGCATGGCGTAATCAGCAATCATCGTATCCACCTAAAATTGGTTTAACTAACAACCATTAGTTTATCGTTTGTTGTCCCTACTTGCCTCGCCTATAAGCATGAAGAGACAAGATAGGCGCCTTAGTTAGGGCGCATAACAGTTTGAAATACTAGCGAGACCTAACAGCCTCGGCCAGTGGCGATTATAACGGTCTTACCGGCGCTACGAAACACGTAGCCCGGGAATGGCGCCATCATGTGGTTCTAGCAAGTAGATGCCATTGCCATCGGCGGCGGCTAGCACCATGCCCTCGGAGAGGCCGAACTTCATCTTGCGTGGAGCGAGGTTAGCGACCATGACGGTGAGCTTGCCCTCGAGTTGTTCCGGAGCATATTGCGATTTGATACCGGAAAACACCTGACGTGGCTGCTCTAGGCCGATGTCGAGGGTGAGCTTAAGCAGTTTCTTTGCCCCCTCTACATGCTCAGCTTTGATGATCTTGGCGATACGCAGGTCGGTCTTAATGAAGTCGTCGAAGCCGATCTCTTTAGCGAGTGGTTCGATAGCGCTCGCAGCTTTAGCGGCGGGCTTGCTCTTGGCCGTACTTTTTTGTTCCTTGGCGATGGCTTTTGCCTGGGCATCGACCATAGCATCGACCTTGTCTTTATCAACACGGGTCATCAGCGGCTTAAACTTATTGATCTGATGACTGAGCAGTGGCTGTATCTCGTCGTCCCACTGCAGTGGTGCGTTGAGGAAGGCGGCAGCCTTGAGCGCTGTCTGCGGCAGAATCGGCTGCAGGTAGGTGATAATCAACTTAAAGAGGTTGATGCACTGGCTGGCGACGGCGATCACTTCCGCCTCTTTGCCTTCGGTCTTGGCGAGCTTCCAAGGCTCGCAGCTATCGAAGTACTCATTTGTCGCGTCGGCGATGGCCATGATCTCGCGGGATGCTTTGCTGTACTCGCGATTTTCAAAAAATGCGGCAATGACGCTGCTCTTCGCGACGGCTTCGTGCCACAGCTCCGGGCGGTGTAGGGCGTCGGCCATGATGCCGTCGTTGCCTTTGGTGATGAACTTGGCGCTGCGGCTGGCGATATTGACGACCTTGCCGATTAGGTCGGAGTTCACTCGGGCAATGAAGTCTTCGAGGTTGAGGTCGATGTCATCAACTTGATTGGTTAGCTTGGCCGCGAAGTAGTAGCGCAGGTATTCGGGGTTGAGGTGGTCGAGATAGGTGCGCCCGGTGATAAAGGTGCCCCGTGACTTTGACATCTTGGCACCGTTGACGGTAAGAAAACCGTGGGTGTGGACGGCGGTCGGCTTGCGGTAACCGCTCGACTCGAGCATCGCCGGCCAGAACAAACCATGGAAGTTAATGATATCCTTGCCGATGAAGTGATGCAGTTCGGCGGTGGAATCTTTGCCCCAGTATTGATCGAAGTCGACATCGTTTTTATCACAGTAGTTTTTGA
The DNA here is from genome assembly GCF_003752585.1 of Sinobacterium caligoides. Taxonomy (NCBI): domain Bacteria; kingdom Pseudomonadati; phylum Pseudomonadota; class Gammaproteobacteria; order Cellvibrionales; family Spongiibacteraceae; genus Sinobacterium; species Sinobacterium caligoides. Next base: position 1,472,308 of record NZ_RKHR01000003.1, on the reverse strand, counting down.
AACTCGCCATGTAGCCGATGGGGGCGTCGAGCCAGACATAGAAGTACTTACCCGGCTCATCGGGAATCTCAAAGCCGAAGTAAGGGGCGTCGCGAGAGATGTCCCACTCCTGTAAGCCACTTTCTAGCCACTCGTTGAGCTTGTTGGCGATCTGCGGCTGCAGGCTACCGCTGGTGGTCCACTGCTTTAGCATGTCGGTAAATTCCGGCAGCTTAAAGAAGAAGTGAGTGGAGGCTTTCTCGACCGGGGTCGCACCTGAAATAGTGGAGAAGGGGTTGAGCAGCTCGTGCGGGGTGTAGGTGGCCGAGCAAACTTCACAGTTATCGCCGTACTGATCTTCAGCCTTACACTTTGGGCAGGTGCCTTTAACGTAGCGGTCGGCGAGGAAGATCTCCTTCTCCGGGTCGAAGAGCTGGGTGATCTCTCGATTGGCGATGTGACCGTTGGCGCGCAGCGTCTTGTATATCTCGGCGCTAATCTCACGGTTCTCCTCGCTGTGCGTGGAGTGATAGTTATCAAACTCGATTAGAAAGCCGTCGAGATCGGCCATGTGCTCGGCGCGGATGTTGTCGATTTGCTGCTCGGGCGTGATGCCCTGCTGCTCGGCTTTGAGCATGATGGCGGTACCGTGGGCATCGTCGGCGCAGACATACATACAGTTATTGGCGCGTGCCTTCTGGAAACGTACCCAAATATCCGTTTGGATCGTCTCGAGAAAGTGTCCCAAGTGGAGCGAACCGTTGGCGTAGGGAAGGGCGCTGGTCACTAGTATGTTTCTGCTGTCGGCCATGAAAACTCTCGATAATCGCAATTGTGTGGGCAGCCACTCAGCACTGATACGCCCGATAAAGGTGCGAGGCGTCAATGGAGAAGCAGGAGCTACTGAAAATAGCCCGCCATTTTAACGGTACTGAGGTGAAAATGCACCCGTTGCCGTTAGGTGAAGGCGTTATGGTCTTGATATAGTTGACAGTGCCGCGGGGTTTTCCCATAGTGCCCCACATTATTAAGCGAGTTAGCGGTTGAAATTGAGTGTTTACAGGCACAGGCGATGCCGTCGAAGGGAGAGAAGGTGTAATGAGTGAAGTGAATCGTGGTGATATTGAGGAAGTACTCGAACAGATTGCAGAGCCCTGCTTAAGCCAGGGGTTGATCACTTCCGGCGTGGTTAAAAATATTGCTATTCGCGGGGACCAAGTGGATGTCGCTATTGTGCTTGCGTATCCAGCCGCTGGTATCAAACTGGCTTTCTGTCGACGTGTCAGTGAAACACTTGAGAGCTTAGCCTCTGTAGCCAAAGCGAATGTCAGTCTTGATTGGCAGATCCCGAGTGCTCAGGTTCAAGCTGATATACAACGCATCGATGGCGTTAAGAACGTGGTTGCCGTTGCCTCGGGCAAGGGCGGGGTTGGCAAGTCGACGACCTCGGTTAATATTGCCTTGGCACTGGCGGCGGAGGGGGCCAAGGTGGGTATACTCGATGCCGATATCTACGGCCCTAGTCAACAGTTGATGCTGGGCATTAAGGAAGGCACTCGACCGGCTCAGCATGGCATGCAGTTCATGCGCCCGGTCTCAGCGCACGGCATTCAAAGTATGTCGATGGCCTACCTGGTGACGGATAAAACGCCAATGGTTTGGCGTGGGCCAATGGCCAGTGGCGCCTTGATTCAGTTACTTACCCAAACTGCCTGGGATGACCTCGACTACTTGATTATCGACATGCCGCCGGGCACCGGTGATATTCAGCTCACGCTGGCGCAGAAGGTGCCAGTCACGGGGGCGTTAATTGTGACGACCCCACAAGATATTGCTCTGTTAGATGCTAAGAAGGGCATCGAGATGTTTCACAAGGTGGGTGTGCCGGTGCTGGGGGTGGTAGAGAATATGGCGGTGCATACCTGCAGCGAGTGTGGCCACAGCGAACATATTTTCGGCGATGGCGGCGGTAGCCGTATTGCGCAAGACTATGGCGTCGAGATGATGGGAGCGCTACCGTTGGCACTCTCTATCCGTCAGCAGACTGATCAGGGGCTGCCTACAGTAGTGGCTGAGCCGGAAGGTGAGGTCACGGCGATCTATCGTGATATTGCTCGTAAGATGGCGGCGCAGGTTTCGCTGCGAGCCGAAGGGCAGGCGGCGATGTTCCCCGATATCCAGATGAGTGACGACTAGCCAACCACGATTGAAAGCGCTATTATTTGCGCAAATTTTACCCTGCCAGCAGCGATAGGTGCCTGGCTTTGATGACAGAGAGTGCGTTATGAGTATCAAGTCCGACAAGTGGATCCGTCGCATGTCCGAAGAGCACGATATGCTCAACCCGTTTGAGCCAGGTCAGGTGCGTCACAACGAGGCAGGTGAAAGACTAATCTCCTATGGTACTTCGAGCTACGGCTACGATGTGCGTTGCTCGAATGAGTTTAAGGTTTTTACCAATATTCATTCGGCGACTGTCGATCCAAAGAACTTCGATGAGAATAGCTTTGTCGACGTTAAGGGCGATTATTGCATTATCCCGCCAAACTCATTTGCACTGGCGCGGACGGTGGAGTACTTCAAAATACCGCGTAGTGTTCTGACTATTTGTCTGGGCAAATCAACCTATGCGCGCTGCGGCATTATCGTTAACGTGACGCCGCTTGAGCCAGAGTGGGAAGGCCATGTTACGCTGGAATTCTCTAACACCACCACACTGCCGGCAAAAATTTACGCCAACGAAGGTGTGGCGCAGATGCTGTTCTTTGAATCTGATGAGGTGTGTGACACCAGCTACGCTGACCGTGCCGGTAAATATCAGGGCCAGACTGGCGTGACTCTCCCTAAGACTTAGGTCATTTTTTGATGAAAAAACCCGCTATTTAGCGGGTTTTTTTCTTTTGGATTAAGCTGCTGTCTATGGTGATAGCAGCAGCTATGTAATGCCTCTAGCTAGAGCTGGTACTTATAGCGATAACACCTTCTCGCCGCGTGCCATCCCCGAGACACCGCTGCGCACCACTTCCAAGATGTTGGCGTCGCCAACGGCCTGAATGAAGGCGTCGTGTTTGTCTGGGGCGCCGGTGACCTGAATGGTGAAAACCGAGGGCGTGACATCGACGATCTGGCCGCGAAAGATATCGCAGCAGCGTTTAATCTCGGCGCGTTGAGCACCAGAAGCCTTCACCTTTACCAGCATGATCTCGCGAGCGATGTGGGCTCCTTCACTAAGGTCGACCAGCTTGACCACTTCGATCAGGCGGTTTAGGTGCTTAGTGATCTGCTCGGTCTTGTGATCATCACCGTCGGTGGTTAAGGTGAGGCGCGATAGTGTTGGGTCCTCTGTCGGTGCGACTGTGAGTGTCTCAATGTTGTAACCGCGCTGGGAGAAGAGCCCGACCACGCGTGATAGTGCACCGGCCTCGTTTTCCATTAGAAGAGAGATAATACGTTTCATTATTTAGTCCACTCCGTCTTACTAAGCTGCATATCGCGCATAGAGCCCGGTGTGCTAAGCATGGGATAGACGTGCTCCTTGGTGTCGCAGTAAATATCCATGAACACCAGGCGATCTTTCAGGCTGAGCGCCTCCTTCATCTTCTCCTCTAACTCATTGGCGTGCTTGACCACGATACCAACGTGACCGTAAGCCTCAACCAGTTTGACGAAGTCGGGCAGGGAGTCCTTATAGCTGACGGAGGCACTGAGGCGACTGTCGTACATCATCTCCTGCCACTGTCGAACCATGCCGAGGGATTGGTTGTTGAGGTTGAAGATCTTCACTGGCAGGTTGTACTGAGTACAGGTCGACAGCTCCTGAATATTCATCTGAATACTACCTTCACCGGTGACGCAGCCGACGGTGGCGTCGGGGAAGGCGAGCTTCGCGCCCATCGCGGCGGGTAGACCGAAGCCCATGGTGCCAAGGCCGCCGGAATTGAGCCAGCGACGAGGTTTATCGAACTTGTAGTACTGGGCGGCAAACATCTGGTGCTGACCCACGTCGGAGGCGAGATAGAAGTCGTCATCCTTGGTGAGTTTATGCAGGCACTGAATCACCTGTTGCTGCTTGAGCAGGCCGTTTTCATTAATCGTGAAGCGGTCCTTGGTGTAGATGCCAAACTCATCGCGCCACTGGTCGATCATCTGCCACCAGTTATCGAGGGCGTCAGTATCGAGATTAAACTGTTCTTTAGCCTTGAGTTCGCTAATCTGTGTCAGCATTTCCTTCAAGACGTTATCGACTGGCCCGACGATGGGGATGTCAGCCTTGATGGTCTTGGAGATCGAGGCGGGGTCGATGTCGATGTGAACGATCTTCGCCGTAGGGCAGTACTTGCTCGGCGTATTGGTCGTCCGGTCGTCAAAACGCGCACCGATGCAGACAATGAGGTCGCTGTGGTGCATGGCGTTGTTTGCTTCGAAGGTGCCGTGCATGCCGAGCATACCGAGCCACTGCGGGTCGCTACTCGGGAAACCACCTAGCCCCATTAACGTGGTCGTTACGGGGAATTTCAGTTCATGTGCGAGCTCGGTAAGTAGCTCAGAGCCATTACCTTGAATGACGCCGCCGCCGGCATATAATACTGGACGCTTGGCCTCCTTGATCAGGTTAACAGCCTTGCGAATCTGCCCGGAATGGCCTCGGGCGGCCGGCGTGTAAGAGCGTAGCTTAATCTTCTTCGGGTAGTTGTACTCGTACTTGTCGGTAGGGTTGGTAATGTCTTTCGGCAGGTCGATGACGACGGGCCCAGGACGACCGCTAGCGGCAAGATAGAAGGCCTTCTTAATGGTCTCGGGTATTTCCTCCGTCGACTGCACGAGGAAGCTGTGTTTGACGATGGGGCGAGAGATGCCGACCATGTCTGTTTCTTGGAAGGCATCTCCACCGATGAGGTGGCTCTGCACCTGCCCAGATAGAACGACCATTGGAATAGAATCCATATAGGCGGTCGCAATACCGGTAATAGCGTTGGTGGCTCCAGGCCCCGAGGTCACGAGCACCAGTCCTGTCTTGCCGGTCGCACGTGTATAGCCATCGGCAGCGTGGGTGGCAGCTTGCTCGTGGCGCACTAAAATATGCGGGATTTTAGAGTGGGTATGCAGTGCGTCATAAATATGTAGAACGGCACCACCAGGGTAGCCAAATATAAATTCCACGCCTTCATCTTCAAGCGCGCGAGCGATCATCTGACCGCCGGAAAGTATTTCCGTTTGTTTTTCGTCAGTCACAGTGTTGCACCTTTGGTACAGTCATCCAGCCAACAAGAGGGGGTGGATGGTGTTTGTTATCTACCGTAATGCTTGTGGCGATACGGTCCGTAATTTGTCCTATAATAGCTGCAGCGCTACAACAGAGGCTCAGTGCTGTATTTTCAAATAGGCCTCTGTTCGAACTTTACCCAGGCGCGAGGGGTAATCGCCACCTAAGCATTGGCACGTGGTGGGTGCTTACTTTTCAGTTGGGATGCCTGTGTTTTAAGTTGTTAGTGCTATTTTCACCGAGTCCAACTCGTTATCGCGCGGTTCGCGCTGGAAACGTTAACATCAAGCTTTGGGAATTGTCCGTTAAGCTGTGTGGCCTGTCAAACATTGTGCAATCAAAAGGCGGGGGATTTGTAAATAAATAGGGCCTGCGGTAAGGTGAGTAGGGGAGATGATCAGGGCCGTGCCTAATGACATTGTCTCCATGCACATTTTCCCCCTATAAAATAATAACCTTTTTGTTACGGTAGTAATGATGAATAGACCCGTTGTCGTCACCGCGCTCTTGTTTGCACTCCTTTCCCTGTCTTTTTCGAGCGCCTATGCGGCGAAGCAAAGCTATTATCGCTGGACAGATGCTAAAGGGAATGTAACTTACGGCAAGACCCCCCCGGCAGGAATTGACGCTACGATGATTGATGTTCATACGGGGCGGTCGATACCGGCACCGGCGAAGCCGGCTGAGGAGAAAGTCGCCAATAACGACCAAAGTGGCTTGCCGGAAATGGAGAGTCAGCTGGAGCCAGGGGAGGCGAAACGACTCTGTGAAATGGCCAAGAAGAACTTGGCATTGATGGAAAGAGCCGGCTTGATTCGCATGAAAAACGACGAGGGTGAGCCTGTTGTGTTAGATGCCGAGGCAAAGCAAAGGCAAGTCGACAAGGCTAATGAGGCGATCAAGACTTATTGTAAATAGTTTTATTGTTGCCATTAAAAAGCCCCGCTCGATTGATTTCGAGCGGGGCTTTTTTAGTGGTTAGATAATTATTTCCCTTTGCTGAACGTCAGTTGCTGATGGTCGTTGACTCCGGCAATAATGCTATCGCCATCGCTGAAATCACCGTTTAAGATCGCACTGGCCAACGGGTTTTCAATCAGTGTTTGAATAGCACGCTTTAGCGGCCTAGCACCGTAGACGGGATCGTAGCCCGCTTCTAGTACTTGCTGGGCCGCTTGCTCATTGAGCTCAAGTTTGAGTCCGCGTTCGTTGAGGCGTTGATTTAGCTGCTCGATTTGAATCTTGGCGATGCGACTGATCTGTTGCATTTCCAGCGGGTGGAAGACCACGCATTCGTCGATCCGGTTGATAAACTCAGGCCTAAAGTGCTGGCCGACGACGTCCATGACAGCACTCTTGATTGCTGCATTACGATGCTCATTGAGTAAGTTTTGATCTTCCTGGTCATTGAAACTAATGGTGTCAAACGACTTGTCGGCGGCGAGCTGTTGGATGCGGTCGGAACCGAGATTTGAAGTCATCACGATCACCGTATTTTTGAAGTCGACGGTGCGGCCCTGGCTGTCGGTGAGTCGACCGTCCTCTAATACCTGTAACAGGATATTAAAGACATCGGGGTGCGCCTTCTCGATTTCATCGAGTAATACGAGGGCGTAAGGTTTGCGACGAACAGCTTCAGTGAGGTAGCCGCCCTCGTCATAACCGACGTAGCCTGGCGGTGCGCCGATGAGGCGAGCCACCGAGTGTTTCTCCATGTACTCGGACATATCGAGACGCACGATAGCGTCTTCGGTATCGAATAGGAAGCCGGATAGCGCCTTACAGAGTTCGGTTTTACCGACGCCGGTGGGGCCTAAGAAGAGGAAAGAGCCATTCGGTCTATTCGGGTCGGAGAGGCCGGCACGGGAGCGACGCACGGCGTTGCAAACAGAGCGTACAGCTTCATCTTGACCGACGACCCTATCGTGTAAATCCTCCTCCATGCGTAGCAACTTACTGCGTTCACCCTCCAGCATCTTGCTGACGGGGATGCCGGTCCAGCGGCTGACGATATCGGCAATCTCCTCTTCGCTGACTTTGTTGCGCAGTAGTTTGTGCTCGACTTTGGGGTTGTTTTCCTCGGCTTCGATCTGTTTGATCAGTGCTGGGATCACGCCGTACTGCAGCTCGGACATCAGGCTCAGGTCTCCACTACGCTGCGCCGCCTCCAGTTGAATGCGGGCGTTGTCGAGCTCAATTTTGCTCTTCTTAGAGCCCTGTAGACTGGCTTTTTCTGCCTTCCAGATCTCGTCGAGGTCGCTGTAGGCTCGCTCGATTTTATCGATCTGCTGATTGAGGCTATCGAGCCGTGTGATGGCTGCTTGGTCGCTATCTTTCTTAATCGCCTCTCGTTCGATTTTCAGTTGGATAAGGCGGCGTTCCAGGCGATCCATCGACTCTGGCTTCGAGTCAATCTCCATGCGAATGTGGCTGGCGGCCTCATCGATCAAGTCGATCGCCTTGTCAGGCAGCTGACGGTCAGTGATATAACGCATCGACAGCTTGGTCGCGGCGATGATGGCCGAGTCGGTGATGGCAACGCCGTGGTGGATCTCGTAGCGTTCCTTCAGCCCTCGGAGGATGGCGATGGTGTCCTCTTCAGTCGGCTCGTCAACCAACACCTTCTGGAAGCGGCGCTCTAACGCGGCATCTTTTTCTATGTTTTGGCGATATTCGTCGAGTGTGGTGGCGCCGACACAGTGCAGCTCGCCGCGGGCTAGCGCGGGCTTGAGCATGTTACCGGCATCCATCGAGCCTTCGCTCTTACCGGCGCCGACGAGGGTATGAATCTCGTCGATGAAGAGGATGATATTACCCTCTTGCTTGTCGAGTTCATTGAGTACGGCCTTTAAACGCTCCTCGAAGTCACCGCGGAACTTGGCGCCGGCGAGCAGTGCACCTAAGTCGAGGCTGAGCACACGCTTATGCTTCAATCCTTCAGGGACCTCGCCGGCAATGATACGCTGGGCGAGCCCCTCGAGGATGGCTGTCTTACCGACACCGGGCTGACCGATTAATACGGGATTATTCTTGGTGCGACGCTGCAATACCTGAATGGTACGGCGTATCTCGTTATCACGGCCGATAACTGGGTCTAGCTTGCCCTGTTCGGCGAGGGCGGTGAGGTCCTGTGTGTATTTGTCGAGAGCCTGACGGTTTTCCTCCGCCTCGGCACTATCGACGGTGGCGCCATTACGGACGCCCTCTATTGCCTGCTGAATCTGTTGTTTATTGGCGCCGCAGCTGGTGATTAATGCGGACATCTCTTTGTCTTCTAACGCGGCGAGTAACAGTAGTTCACTGGAGAGGAAACTGTCTTGGTTCTTGTGCGAGATACGTTCGGCAATGTTGAACAGACGGCCACTGTGGTTAGATAGATGAACGTCGCCATTGCTTTCGGCGACCTTAGCGTACTGCTCTATCTTCTCTTTTAATTTGCCGCTGAGCTGCTCGGTGTTGGTACCTGCCTGGGCGAGAATCGGGCGCACGCTACCGCCTTGCTGCTGCAGTAGGGCAAGCAGTAGGTGGCCGGGCTCGATAAAGTTATTGTCGCCGCGCACGGCAAGGGACTGGGCATCGGCCAGAGCCTGTTTCAGTGAGTGGGTAAATTTATCGGGTTGCATACGTAATTCCTCATCATCATATCGCGAAGTAGTCGGCCGTAAACCTCGATGGTTAGCTGAGTGACGCTGACTATGTTTCTGTTGGATACTTAAAAGATGCGGGCGCTGTGACGTATTTCAAGGGAGGCTGTCGAGCAGGGGGGGTTATCGATCGATCCAGATGAGGCTGGCGAGCCTGCCAGTCACACCGTCACGGCGATAGGAGAAGAAGCGCTGACGGTCGCTGACGGTACAGAGCCCGCCACCGTAAATTTGCTGTATACCACAGCGCTGCAGGCGAAGCTTGGCAAGCTGATAGATGTCGGCGAGAAACTTGCCGTTATTCTTGGCTTGAAAGCAAGCGGCAGTAGCGCTGTATTGCTCGTACGTGCTGCGGTCGGTAAACAGGGTTTTCACCTCGGGGCCAACCTCGAACCGTGCGGGCCCGATGGCGGGGCCTAACCACACCATCAGAGCCTCGCCTTGCCCTCCTAATTTCAGCATAGTCTGTTCGATGATGCCGTTAGCGAGGCCCTTCCAGCCGGCGTGGGTGGCGGCGACGGCGGAACCGTCGAGGCGACAGAAAAGTAGTGGTAGGCAGTCAGCCGTCATTACCGCGCAGGCGGTTAGCGGTTGTCGAGTAAAACAGGCGTCGGCATCAGGGTAGTCACGATAGTCTTTGCTACCGGGGTCAGCCTGTGGCCGTGCTTCGACTACGGTTGTGGAGTGGGTCTGGTTGAGCCACTGGATGTCGGCGGCCCGACTGATCGTTGCAATCTCTTGCTCGATCAGGCTGCGGTTGGCGATGACATGGGCACTATTGTCACCGACATGCAGGGCAGGGTTGAGGCTGTCGTAGGGCGGCAGACTCTCTCCTCCTGATCGTAAACTGACGAGGCTGTGGATGCCCGCAGGGGCAGGCCAATCAGGTCGCAAGAAGGCCACTTATAACTGCTCGCGCTCTTTTTTGTCGAGGCGCAAGGCGGCAATTAAGCTGAGGAAGTCAGCGGGCGGTTGCGCCTCCCAGAGTACGCGGTCGCCGGTCTCTGGGTGCCAGAGTTCCAGCTGGTAGGCGTGCAGTGCCTGTCGTTTGAAGTTACGTAGCACCTCGATTAGCCCGGGTGTTGCCCCCTTAGGGAGTTGTAGGCGGCCACGATAGACTTGGTCGCCGACCAAGGGTTTACGGATGTGGGCCATGTGTACGCGAATCTGGTGGGTACGACCGGTTTCGAGGTTGACTTTGATGTGGGTAAAGTCGTTAAAACGCTCCATCAGGCGGTAGTGGGTAATGGCCTCTTTGCCGCCGACGAGGGCGACGGCCATCTTCTTACGGTCGCGGGGGTGGCGGTCCATCATGGTTTCTACCGTGCCGCCACCGGTCATCGCACCGCAGGCCACGGCTTGATAGGTGCGGCTGACGCTACGCTCTTGTAGCTGGTTGACAAGATCGGTGTGGGCACTGAGCGTCTTGGCGACGACCATCAGGCCGCTGGTATCCTTATCGAGGCGGTGCACAATTCCTGCGCGCGGTACGCTGGCTAGGTCGGGGTAGTGATTTAATAAGGCGTTCAGCAGCGTGCCGTTGGCGTGACCGGCGGCGGGGTGAACGACGAGGCCGACGGGCTTGTTGATGACGATGACGCTGTCATCTTCATGGACAATATCCAGAGGGATGTCCTCACCGCTCCACTCCTCTTCATCGGCGACGGTAGCACTGATGTCCAGTACCATGTCTGCGTAAACCTTATCTTTGGCGCGGAACTGCTTACCGTCGACGGTGAGCTCACCGCTCTTGATCCATGCCTGCAGGCGAGACCGAGAGTAATCCGGGAACAACAAGTGAGCCACTTGATCACAGCGTTTGCCGGTAAGGTCGACGGGAGCGACAGCGTGGAGGGTAATTTTTTCGGCCATAGTAGGTACTTTTGCAAAATAAGAGAGGCTGTTTGGGTGGATATCTCTTTGGGCTGTGAGAGAATAGCGTTAAACTGATACATTCTATTATACGTGCAGTAACACTGGGAAAGCCATTCATGCGTTTGATTTACATTCTGATCATTGTCGCCACGACTATTTTAGCGGGTTGTTCAGGCAATGATGAAAAGCCAAGAGAAGACCTTTCAGAGCAGCAGATATACAGCCGTGCTAAGGAACAGCTAAAGAATTCTAACTATAGCGCTGCAGTATCGAGCCTGCAGTTGCTGGAATCTCGTTACCCCTTCGGCCCCTACGCAGAGCAGGCACAGTTAGAGCTGATCTATGCTCACTATAAAGCCTATGAGACCGAGGCTGCTGTCGAGGCTGCTGCGCGTTTTATTCGTCTGCATCCGGGGCACCCTAATGTCGATTATGCCTATTATATGAAGGGTTTAGCTAACTTTAATGCGGGCAAGAGTATCTTCGACCGCTTTACTGACACCGACGTTACTAAGCGCGACCCCGGTGCGGCACGACAGTCGTTCTACGATTTTTCGCAACTATTATCGCGCTTCCCTAAAAGCGAGTATGCGGCGGATGCCCGGGTAAGGATGATCTATCTGCGTAACCTGCTGGCTCGTTATGAGGTCAATGTGGCGAACTATTATTTCAAGCGCCGGGCCTTCCTAGCAGCAGCTAATCGTGGTCGTTTTGTGGTAGAAAACTTCCAGCAGACGCCGGCGGTTGCCGACGCCCTAGCGGTGATGGTGCAGGCATATCAGCTGCTGGATATGCCTGAGCTCGCGGCGGATAGCTTGACGATACTGAAGAGTAATTACCCAGAGAGCCCATACATTACCAAAGAAGGTGAGTTCAAGCCGCTCTATAATAAAGAGGGCGCTAAGCCGACACTATTCTCACGTTTAACACTGGGTTTACTTGGTCGTGATGAGCCAGAGGTTTACGACAGCCGTCCACCGCGTTAGGGGACTGGGCTGAAGTAGAAAAAGGCGCCTATGGGCGCCTTTTTTATGGCGCTAAAAAGACGTTATGTGACCTGTTGCACCGTATGCCCGAACAGTTTTTGACCTGGTTGTTTGTGGTGTCGCTGGATTAGGTGGAGAATATATTAAGTGTGCGCAGAATTTCTCGGCGCGTTTCGCAGATGGCATGGGGCAATATGAGCATCGATTTACAGTCTTATTATTGGTTGGGTGGTGCAATAGCGCTTATTGCCCTCGTACTTTTATTGCTGTTTATGGCTCGAGAAAAACAGTATCGGCGTCGGGCGATAGCCTTACAGCAGCAGGGCTCACAGTCTGAGCAGCAGCGCCAACACCTGGAGCAACAGCTTGAGGCACTGATGCAGCAGTATAAGCAGCAGCAGGCGACGGCGGAAAACCTCTGGTCGAAGCTACAGGGGCAAAGCCAGCGTCTAGGTGTCTACAGCGGTCAGCTTGAGCAATTTAAAGAAGTGAAGGAGCGTCTAGACGAGGCTGAACAAGCATTGCGGCACAGTCGTCAGGCTGAAGCTGAGGCACAGGCGGAGGTGGCACAGCTCAAATTTGCCGTGGAGCAGGGGGAGCGGCGCTATCGCGAGCAGTTTGCCCTACTGAAGGAGAACCGGGAGCAGCTGAAGGTCGAGTTTGAACATATCTCACAGCGTATTTTTGAGGACAAGCGCCAACAGTTTGATAGTAATAGTATCAAGAGTTTAGATGGCGTGTTGGCGCCGTTAAAAACGCAGCTGGAGAGCTTTAGAAAGCGTGTGGATAACGTGCACAGTGAGCAGCTGCAGGGGCAGGCAGGCCTGCGTAATGAGCTCGATAACTTACGCCGCTTGAATCAGCAGATTACCGATGAGGCGGCCAATCTGACGCGGGCACTGAAGGGGGATAAGAAACTGCAGGGTAACTTCGGTGAACAACAGGCGGAGTTATTGTTGCAGCAGTCGGGCTTGCGCCGCGACATCGAGTACCGTCGTGAGGCTAATTTTAAGGATGCGGAGCAGCAGAACCGTCGCCCGGACTTTATTATTGACCTTCCCGATGGCAAGCACATCATCATCGACTCGAAGGTGTCGCTGAATGCCTATGCGGCCTTTGTTAGCGCCGAGGATGAGGGCGAACGCCAGCGTCAGCTAAAGGCCCATGTTGGGTGTATCGAAGCGCATATTAACAGTCTCAGCGAGAAGGATTATCCGAAGTTAGAGGGCATGCAGTCGCCGGATTTTGTTTTCATGTTTATGCCGATCGAACCGGCGTTTTTGGCAGCCCTAGAGGCGTCTCCAGGGCTGTTTAATAAGGCCTATGATAAGCGCATTGCCGTAGTTACACCGACCACGCTATTGCCGATGCTACGTACTGTTGCCAGTCTATGGACCATTGATAAACAGAATAACAGTACCGAGCAGTTGGCAGATCAGGCGGCCAAAGTGTACGACCGTCTTCGGGTATTTGTTGAGAAAATGGAGAAGTTAGGAGGTCAGATCAATACCGCGCAAGCCACCTACGATACCGCCTGGCGGAGCTTGTATAGCGGCCGTGGTAACTTGGTGGCTCAGGCTGAGAAGTTTAAGGAGCTTGGAGTACGTACCAAAAAAGAGATGCCCACCTCGGTGACCCAGTCGTTGATGGAGGAGCCGTTGATCAAGCTTGAGGATGATGCGGCCGATAGTCGCTCAATTAGGCAATAAAGTGCTGCAGGCTTAGGCTGAGCTCGCTCTGGTGTTGATGTTTTCCGGTCAATAGGTAGAACTGACGCTCGATCTGTAGTTCCGGTGTCGGCAGGGCAACCAGCTCGCCATGACGCAGTTCTGAGGCAAGCGTCAGCCGCGACATGCAGCCTAGTCCCAGCCCGGTTTTGACTGCCTGTTTGATAGCCATACTATTGCCAAGTTCGAGCGCCACCATCAGGTGTTTGAGCTTGTGTTGTGTGGCTAGAGTAAAGATTTCGCGGGTACCAGAGCCGCTCTCACGTAATATCCATTGCTGTTGCTCGAGCTCCGCGAGGCTGACACTGTCTAGCTGTGCGAGGGGGTGGCTGGGGCTGCAGAAGGTGATGAGCTCATCGCTACGCCAGGGTTGGGCGATGAGTTGGTGGCTGTGACAGATGCCTTCGATGAGGCCGAGGTCGATGCGCAGGTTTATCATGTCGTCGACGATCTGCTCGCTGTTCGCGACGCGCAGTTGGATGTGGATGTCGGGGTGTAGTTTGACGAACTCGGCGACCATCGCAGCCAGTAGATAGTTACCGATGGTGCTGCTAGCGCCGACGATGAGGTGACCGTGCAGCTCGCCGCTGTGCGCACTTAGCTCGATGTTCTCCGCCTGTTGCAGTAGCTGATGCACCTTGGGGTGCAGCCAGCGTCCATAGTCGTTGAGTTGTAGCTTCTTGCCATGGCGATTAAACAGGGGGGAGCCGAGGTGTTGCTCGAGGTCGGCGAGTGACATGCTAGCCGCTGACTGGCTGAGAGCGATCTGCTCGGCGGCTCGGCTGACGTTACCGAGACGGGCGATAGCATCGAAAACACGCAGTTGCTTTAGGGTAATTTTCATCGACATGACTTCGCTTATCAGTTTTCTTGATTAATAAAATATAAACTACCTATTTCTCTTATTCAATGGCGCCCTGTAACGTAGCCTATAGAACACACAAGCGATGAGAAGAGCATAGTCCGCGCATGCCGAGTGCGTTATGGGGCTTTTGAAGCTATTGATACGGAGAGATCATATGACACAGCAGTTATCCCCCGCCATTATTGAAACCGAGGCATTAATCATTGGTGCCGGTCCAGTCGGCCTATTTCAGGTCTTCGAACTTGGCCTGCTCGGTATTAAAGCGCACGTGGTGGAGAGCCTCGCTCAGCCAGGTGGGCAGTGTGCGGAACTCTATCCGAATAAGCCGATCTTCGATATACCCGCCTGCCCGGCGATCTCCGGCCAACAGCTAACCGACAACTTACTACAGCAAATCGAGCCGTTCAAACCGGTCTTTCACTTCTCGCAAGAGGTGGTAGACCTGCAACGTCAGCAAGATGGTCGTTTTCTGGTCACCACCTCGAGCGAACAGCAATTTCTTGCTGCTGCAGTCATCATCGCTGCAGGCATGGGCTCGTTTCAGGCGGTCAAGTTGAAGGTCGACGGTGCCGAGGCGCTCGAGGGTAGGCAGCTCAGTTATAGCGTACGCGACCCGGAGCGCTATCGGGGCAAAGATATTGTCATTCTCGGCGGTGGTGACTCGGCCCTGGACTGGGCGTTAACGCTACAGCCGATCGCCAATTCGGTGGTGGTTATCCACCGCTCACAGAAATTTCGTGCGGCCAAGGCTTCTGTGGATAAGATGCTCAAGCTGTGTGATGACTTCGAGATGCAATTTTTGCAGGGCCAGGTTAGCGAACTGGTCGAACAGGATGGCAAGCTCACTCATCTTAAAGTCACAGGTAGTGATGGAGTGACGCGTCGGCTAGAGTTGGATGACTTGTTGGTGTTCTTTGGCTTGGTGCCGGATCTAGGACCGTTGCAGAGCTGGGGGTTAACACTGCACAAGCGTCAGGTTGAGGTCGACACCGAGAAGTTCCAGACCTCTATCCCGGGTATTTATGCTGTGGGTGATATTAACTACTATCCAGGTAAGAAAAAGCTCATTCTCAGTGGCTTTCATGAGACGGCGTTGGCGGCTTTCGCAATCAAAGAGCAGCTAGAGCCAGGCAAGAAGGTGCACCTTCAATACACTACGACCAGTCCGATTATGCATAAGCGCCTGCATGTCGAGGATCCGATGAAGGAGGATGCGGCGTAGTGATCACAATGAAGTAGAAGAGAAGAGCGCTGAGGCGCTCTTTTTTTTGCCCGGGTTAAGGAGGCTTTGTTGATTTTGGCGGGCGGTCGACCATCAACTCGCGATATACTTAACCTGTTAAATTCATCACTAACCTGAAGAGGGAGAGACTCGCATGGCCGTACATGAGGTGCGTCATCCACTGGTGCAGCATAAGCTGGGTAAGCTGCGTGAACGTGATATTAGTACGAAGCGATTTCGCGAGTTGACCGGTGAGCTGGGGACGCTGCTCACCTACGAGGCGACGCGCAACTTTGAAACGGAAGAATATGAGATAGAGACTTGGGCGGGGCGCTGTACCGTCGAGCGCATTAAGGGTAAGAAGCTAACAGTAGTGCCTATCCTGCGCGCCGGTATTGGCATGATGGATGGTGTGCTCGAGCTGGTACCCAGCGCCAAGGTGAGTGTGGTCGGGCTTGCTCGTGATGAGCAGACATTGGAGCCAACGGTCTACCTGGAGAAGTTGGTCAGCGATATCGAGCAACGAACGGCGCTCATTATCGACCCGATGCTGGCCACCGGTGGTACCTTGATCGAGACGGTGAATATTCTTAAGCGTGCTGGTTGTAAAGATATTGTCGGTTTGTTTTTAGTGGCGGCGCCGGAGGGGATCGAGCGGGTTTTAGATATTCACCCTGATCTGGAGATTTATACGGCCTCGATCGATGAGCGACTCAATGAGCACGGTTATATTCTACCTGGCTTAGGTGACGCAGGGGATAAGATTTTCGGCACACGTTAACCGTGATAGAGCTAATCGGCGGCTGCATTACCAGCCGCGTTGTGCTTGCCATTGCAGCAATGGCAGCAGCTACCACATGAGGTCGTCGGGGATTTCGTAGTCAGCGTACCAATCTTCCTCTTCGTTACTCTCTGTGCTTGTTTCTTCTACCGTGCTGCTCATCGTATTCTGCAGGACGATGCGTTGCGGATCGCGCTCGGCGATCTTATTGGCGACGGGAGTGGGGATGATCTCGTACTGGTCGCCCTGCTTGACGATGGAGAGGATGCCGGCGCTGAGTTGGCGCTGCATTTTCTCGTCGATATAGAGCTTCTTAATCTTGCTACCATCGGTAAAGTTAAAGCTTACTTCGCCCTTATTCTTTGGTAGTGCATTACTGCTGATTAGCTGTTTGATCTGGGCATTGATGGCTTTCTTCATCGCCTTTTCATTGAGCTGTTGGTTGAGACCACGATCTTTGTCGGCCTTCTTGGCCAGTGCCTCGAGGGCAGCCTGCTTGGTCTCGTCGACAGTCTCTGTACGGGCGCGTCGGTCTATTTTCTGCTGTTTTTTCTTTGCCTTGTGGGCCGTTTTGAGCTGTTTGTCATCGACCAGTCCGGCCTTGAGTAACTGGTCTTGTAGTGAGTTTGCCATGGGGGTCTCGAATAGTAGCGCGATTGAATATGGTCGCTATTATGCGTCGCCGATCGCTGGCTGGCAATATACTCTGTCGACGGAGCGGGGAAGTGCTTCGTGCAAGCCTGAGCTGGAGCTCAGGCATTTGTATGTAGCGATGCTTATTGAGGGCGTTGACGATGAAAAAAGACAAGGCAGAAGACAATCAAGATGGCGGCGGGAACGACCCAACCGAGCCCCTCGGCTTGCAGTGGCAGGTGCTGCAACTCTTTCTGTAGACCCAGTGCCCAATTGAGCTTGGCGTGGGAGAGGCCATCCACGAAGGAGAGTAGGGTGATCGGTATCAACACAACCAAGTAGGCTCGCTGAGGGTTGCTAAAGCGGTGTTGAATGAAACTTAATGCAATGAGACAAATGGCAACGGGGTAGGAGATTAACAGCGCAGGGATGGTGATCGCCAGTAGCTCGTTCAGCCCGATATTGGCGACGATTGCACTGAGGACGGCAAAGCAGACAGCGTAAAAGCGATAGCTAAAGCGTGGCGCAATCTCCTCAAAGTATTCACCACAGGCGACGATTAGACCAATAGCCGTACTCAGACAGGCCAGTGCCATGGTGATGCCGAGGAGCCAGTGACCGGTAGTGCCAAGAGTGGGCTCGATATAGGCGCTGATAATCTGTGCGCCGTTCATGCCCGCTTCAGCAACGTTACCGCTGGTGGCACCTAAGTAGCCAAGGATCAGATAGATAAAAGACAGGCCAACAGCGGCCATGAGGCCGGCGTAGATGGTGTAGCGAGTGAGTTCTGAGCGTTTCTCGATACCTTTGCTGCGCAGGGCGTTGATGATCACGAGGCCGAAGACGATGGCGGCGAGGGTGTCCATGGTCTGGTAACCCTGGATGAAGCCTTGGCTGAAGGCGGCGTCTTGCATCTTTGCGCTGGCGGGGGCGAGCTCACCCTGGGGGAAGACGATGGTGACGAAGGAGATGGCCGTCAGCACTAAGATCAGTAACGGGGTGATAACCTTACCGATGGTGTCGACCAACTTGCCGGGGTAGAGGGCCAGCCACAGCGAGACACCGAAGAAGGCGGCGGTGAATAGGCCGAGAGTAAGGTGATTGCCATGGTCGCCGAGTGCGGCGCCGAGGGTGAATTCGTAGGCGACAAGTCCGGTACGAGGTGTGCCGAACAGTGGTCCAATGGCGAGGTAGATAGTGATGGTAAAAATTAAAGCCACGGACTTGGGCAAGTGTTGAGTGATCTGACCAAGGCCGCCACCGAGAATGGCGCAGGCGGTGATGCCGAGTAGAGGTAAGCCGACACCGGTGATTAAGAAGCCGAGCATTGATACCCAGAGTTGATCACCAGCCATCTGGCCGAGCGTGGGCGGAAAGATGAGGTTACCGGCGCCAAGAAATAGCGCGAAAGTCATTAGTCCAACGGCTGCTATATCACTACTCTTAATCACTTTAACGGTCAAAATAGGTCCTCTTCGATGATGGTTGGCAAGGGGGATGCTGCTCGGCAGGCAGTGAGTTTACGCGGAAGCTGTCGGATCCGTTTGATGCAAGTCAGTGTATTATCGGCCCTGAACAGGGAATGGGCTTTAACAGCGCTCTTTCGTCTATTGAATGACACGTCGCGCCTGCCAGTAATGCCTTCGCCAGTAGCTGTTGTTGAGTTTGGAGCGCATCACCCCGTGGGTACTCGAGGCGTGTAGAAATTCACCACTGCCCATATAAATGCCGACGTGGCGCCTGTTTCGCCCCGTCTTGAAAAACACCAGGTCACCAGGGACCAGCTCATTACGAGAGATCTGCTTGCCCTGCGTTGATTGCAGTCTAGTGGTGCGTGGCAGGGGCAGTTGTAGACGCTCTTGAAAGGTTCGTTGCACGAAGGCAGAGCAGTCAATGCCCTTACGGGTGGTGCCCCCGAAGCGGTAGGGTACGCCGAGCCACTCTTTATGCTGTATGTACAATTGATTGAGTACATTTTGATAGGGTGGTTGAGCGTTGGGTGGATGTGGCAGGGGTACGGCTGACGAGGCTTCTGCGGTAACGACCGGCACGCGCGTGCTAGGGCTTGAAGAGCAGCCAGCGAGTCCGAGTAAGATGATCATTGCGACGCAACAGCTGAGCGTACGAGCGATGGAATAGCTCGATCTAGCGGTCGATTGCACTGTATTGGCGTCGAGCATAATACTTACGAAGATGAGAATGACTAGCGATTATAGTAGAGCTTGGTGTAAGGAATTTTGATCTACCGCTAATCTCTGCTCGTTTTTTGACCACTCGGTTTGTCTGAGTGGCGATGTGTGATGGCCTTGGAGGGGGAGTTTGGCATACCCGGGGAGCTGTTTACGTTATAATCATCATCGAAAATAATAACTTAATAGGCCTAGAGATGTTTCAACTGTATGCCACCACGCCGGAGCGAATGTCGCCGGCAGAGATTGGTCGCCACGCACAACGGGCAGAGGCGATGGGCTTCACTGGTCTGCATGTTCCCGATGCGATCCACGATGGTTTATTACTGGCCAATAATGCGTTGCTGGCGACGACGCGCCTGCGCGTTGGTACGGCGGTATTGCTGGCTTTTCCCCGTAGCCCGATGACCGTGGCGGTGGCGGCGTGGGGGTTGCAGGCAATGTCGGCGGGGCGTTTCGAGCTGGGGCTGGGCAGTCAAATTAAGCAGAATATGGAGCAGCGTTATTCGGTGCCGTGGACAGCACCGGTGCCGAGAATGCGCGAGTATATCCAAGCCTTGCAGGCGATCTTTCACAGTTTCCAGACTGGAGAGCGACTGAGCTTCGAGGGTGAGCACTATCGTTTCACCCGTCTGCAGCCCTTCTTTAATCCGGGCCCGATCGATCAACCTGAGATTGAAATCTCGATGGGGGCGATTGGACCGAAGATGACACAATTAGCGGCGCGTGTTGCCGATGGCATGATCACGCACCCGACCAATACGCCGCCACGCTATCTGCGTGAGGTGTGCCTACCTCGGCTCGAGCGGGGGGCGCAGCTGGGCGACCGCAGTCTGGCAGCGTTCAAGTTGACGTTGGGGGGGATTGTGGCGGTGGGACGTGACGATGCGGCGGTGCAACAGCAACGTGAGAAGCAGCGGCAGCTGTTGGCCTTCCTTTATTCGACGCCGGCTTACTGGCCGAGCCTGGAGCTATTTGGTTGGCAGGAGCGAGGTGAGCAGCTGCTGCAATGTACGCGTGCGGGGGACTGGCAGCAGATGGCGCGGTTGGTTGATGATGAGATGCTCGATACTTTCGTCCCCAGCGGTCGTTATGAACAGCTTGCGGAGGTTATTCGTTCGCGCTATGCGGGGCTGGCGACGCGCTTGACGCTACCGCTGCCGGAGGATCCCGCCGATGATGAAGTGATGCGTGAGCTCGTGCAGCAGCTGCAGAGTTAGTTGTTCTAATGTCGGCCTCAGGGGCGTGGCGATAATCGCTGTCAGCAGAGGAAAAGCTGTAGGCAGAAATAGCCTGACATAAAAAAAGCCTGAACAGCGTGCTGTTCAGGCTTTTAGTATTAATGGTAGCAAGAGGCGGATTTGAACCGCCGACCCCATCATTATGAGTGATGTGCTCTAACCAACTGAGCTATCTTGCCACTAAACGGTAATCGTAGCCTGGGCTACCCCGTTAATCTGTCGCGCATTTTACCTGTTAGATAATAAGAGTCAAGCGCTGAATCGGAGTTTTACTTCGTGTTTTTCACGAAAGCCGATGTGTTACTTGACTGCGATCTAAATTGGCTAAAAAACGCGCTAGACGTTGAACAGGAAGTTGAGTACGTCACCGTCTTTAACGATGTAGTCTTTACCCTCTGAGCGCAACTTGCCGGCTTCTTTGCAGCCCGACTCTCCCTGGTATTGGATGAAGTCGTCATAGGCCATGGTCTCGGCACGAATGAAGCCGCGCTCGAAGTCGGTGTGAATGACACCGGCGGCCTGAGGTGCGGTGGCGCCGACAGGAATGGTCCAAGCACGCACTTCCTTCACGCCGGCGGTGAAGTATGTCTGTAGGTTTAGCAGCGCATAGCCTGCACGGATGACACGGTTTAGGCCGGGCTCCTCCATGCCCATTTCCTCGAGGAACATGGTGATGTCGTCTTCATCATCGAGCTCGGCGATGTCAGCTTCTAGGGCATTGCAGACGGGAACCACCATGGAACCTTCTGACTCGGCGATCGCGCGTACGGTATCGAGGTGTGGATTGTTGTCGAAACCGTCTTCGGCGACGTTGGCGATATACATGGTGGGCTTACCCGTCAGCATATGCAGGCCGGGTAAAATCTTGCGTTCGTCGTCGCTGAGCTCGAGAGAGCGAATGGGCAGCGCCTGCTCGAGATGGGGGATCATTTTCTCAATGAGTGCCATTTGGGCGACGGCGACCTTGTCACCACCTTTAACCGAGCGCTTTAGACGTTGTGCCTGTTTCTCTAGGCTGTCTAGGTCGGCCATGGCCAGCTCGGTGTTGATGATGTCGATGTCGGCGGCGGGGTCGATTTTGTTGGCGACGTGAATAACGTTCGGGTCCTCGAAGCAGCGCACGACGTGGGCGATCGCATCGGTCTCACGGATATTCGCGAGGAACTTATTGCCGAGACCTTCACCCTTGGAGGCGCCGGCGACAAGGCCGGCGATGTCGACGAACTCAATGGTGGCGGAGAGACACTTTTGTGGTTTGACGATCTCGGCGAGACGATCTTGGCGAGGGTCGGGGACGGTGACGGTTCCTTCGTTGGGCTCGATGGTGCAAAACGGGAAGTTTTCCGCTGCAATGCCGTTCTTGGTTAGTGCGTTGAACAGTGTGGATTTGCCGACGTTAGGCAGGCCGACGATGCCGCAGTTAATACCCATAATCTTTCTCTCTTGTTACAGTGTGCCTAGGCTGTCGCTTAGGCAAAGTCGAAGTTGCTTACGTTTCTACCAGGCTATCGCTTAGGCTTTGAAACTGTGTAATTTGTTCATCGCGCTGCCCCAGTCTTTGTTGATGGCTAGCGGCATCAGACGCAGCGCCTCGGCGATGACGTCCTCAAGCTGTTGGCGTTCGGCTAGCGAAGGCTTTTTGAGCACGAAGCTGCTCACCAGCTTGGCGTTGCCGGGGTGGCCGATGCCGAGACGAAGGCGGTGAAAGTTTTTGTTGTTGCCAAGGGCGCTAATGGTGTCGCGCAGGCCGTTGTGGCCGCCGTGGCCGCCGCCCTGTTTGAAGCGGGCGGTTCCGGGAGGGATATCGAGCTCGTCATGGACGACGAGAATCTCTTCTGCGTCAATCTTGTAGAACTGTGCCAAAGCGGCGATGGACTTACCGCTCAGGTTCATAAACGTTGTCGGAATCAGCAGGCGTACATCGCGCCCCTCGAGACTGATGCGGCAAGCGAGGCCGAAAAACTTGGCCTCAGGTTGCAGGCTGCCGTGATATTGTCGAGCAAGTTCCTCGACCAGCATCGCGCCGGCGTTGTGGCGCGTGCCTTCGTAATCGGCGCCTGGGTTGCCGAGGCCGACAATTAGTTTAATGCTCAAAATCGACACCTTAATATGAAACGTGGTTACCGCCGATGTTGCTCTGTCAGCGTTAACGCGAAATCTGGCTGGGTATTCTACCCGAGACAATAATTGTCTGTCTGCAAAAAAGACAAAAGCCAGCGTGATGCTGGCTTTTGTACTAGAGTGCTTGCGACCGAGACTTAGGCTTCGGCAGGAGCTTCTTCTGCTGCTGCGCCGTCTTCGTCTTCGTCATCCTTACCCTTTGATACGACAACAGTTGCGATGCTGGCATCGTGATCAGCACCCAGTGCTAGTGCCACGCTGGTGATACCTTCGGCAAACTTAATGTCTGAAAGGTGTACGCTAGAGCCCGCTTCGACGTCAGTCATGTCGATTTCGATGAACTCAGGCAGTAGGCCTGGTAGACAGCTCACTTCAACGGTAGTGGCGGTGTGGGTGATACGACCACCTTGGGTCTTAACACCGACACAAGCTTCTTCGTTGATGAAGTGTAGTGGCACGTTGACCTTAAGGGCAGCGTTGGCATCGACACGTAGGAAGTCGACGTGCATCAGGATGTCTTTAGCAGGGTGACGCTGCAGGTCCTTGATGACGACAAGCTCTTCTTTGCCAGCGACGTTTAGGGTCAGAGTTGAGCTGAATACGCTCTCGTCTTGTACTTGCTTGTGCAGGTCCTTGTGGATTAGGGTCAGAGACTGTGACTCTTTACCTGCACCGTAAACGACACCGGGGATAAGGCCCGCTAGGCGACGCAGGCGGCGGCTCGAACCTTTCCCTGAATCAGTACGGGCTTCAGCATTAATTGTGATAGTAGACATGGTCTAACTCCAAATTTGGGAGTGATATAAAAAAGTAAACCCATCGTTCGACCCGATGGGTTTACTTAGAGATTCTACAGAGGAATCAACTTTAGCTTAATATTCAGGTGTTTATCTGAACATGGCGCTAATGGATTCCTCATTGCATACACGACGAACAGCCTCTGCAATGAGCGGTGCCATCGTGAGCTGGCGGATTTTAACACAGTTTTTCGCCGCAGGCGAAAGAGGAATGGTATCTGTGACAACTAATTCGTCTAGAGCCGAGTTGGTGATGTTGTCGAGCGCCTTACCGGAAAGCACTGGATGGGTGCAGTAGGCGATAACACGAGTAGCACCTTTTTCTTTCAGCGCCTCGGCGGCCTTGCAGAGCGTGCCGGCGGTATCGACCATGTCGTCGACGAGTAAGCAGGTACGTCCGTCAACGTCACCGATGATGTTCATTACCTGGGCAACGTTGGCCTGTGGGCGACGCTTATCGATGATAGCGAGGTCGACCTCGAGGCTCTTGGCAACGGCGCGGGCACGTACGACACCGCCGATGTCTGGCGAGACAACGACGAGGTTTTCATAGTTCTGGCGTGAGATGTCGTCGAGCAGTACTGGCGAGCCGTAGACGTTGTCGACCGGAACATCGAAGAAGCCCTGAATCTGTTCAGCGTGCAGATCGACAGTAAGTACGCGGTCGACACCGGCCTTTTCCATCATCTCGGCAACAGCCTTGGCGCTGATTGGCACGCGTGAAGAGCGTACGCGACGATCCTGGCGAGCGTAGCCGAAGTAGGGGACGACTGCGGTGATACGCTGTGCCGAGGCACGACGCAAGCCATCGACCATGAAGATCAGCTCCATGAGGTTGTCGTTAGTAGGTTCGCAGGTCGACTGGATGATGAAGACGTCTTTACCACGCACATTCTCGTTGAGTTCAACGGAAATTTCACCGTCAGAGAACTTGCCCACGGAGGCATCGCCCATTGGGATGTTGAGCTTGTCGACGACTTTATAGGCGAGATCAGGGTTGGCGTTCCCTGTGAATACCATTAACTTAGACACGAGTAGGTCCTTGGCTTGCTGTTCGGAGGGTTCTGTCTGACGCTGATGCTTGCTTTTAATAGTGTATACCTATTTGAAAGAAAGCAGAGAGAGTGGCAGGGGTAGCTGGATTCGAACCAACGCATGCCAGGATCAAAACCTGGTGCCTTACCGCTTGGCGATACCCCTAGAGTATTTCAGTGCAATAGCTGAGTTGTACGCTACCTTGTTGGCGTGTCATTCATTTAATGTATGAAGAGCACGGTACAAAGCGGAACGGTTGGTTCCCTTGGCGACAAACGACTGCCAATTGCCGGGTACTTGGCGCTGTATATCCTCTGCTTTCGATAGATCGTCGAAATGGCTAAAAATACAGGCTCCGGCCCCCGTCATTAGTGTTGGCCCAAACTGGCTAGCCCATGTGAGTGCTCGACCAACTTCGGGATAGAGTTCGCTGACCAGTGACTGACAGTCATTGCGCGGCTCACCCACTAATGCGGTGGCAAATTTAATGGGTTTACTATCCCGTGTCAAATCTTTATGGGAAAAAACCTCGCCGGTAGAGACGTGGACGCAGGGGTGGATGACCAGGAAGTAGTGCTCCACCGGTGTGATGGCTTGCAGCTGCTCACCGACACCTTCGGCCCAGGCGGCGAAGCCATGAATGAAGATGGGGACATCGGCGCCGAGGGTAAGGCCGAGGTTGGCGAGCTGCTCAGTGTTTAGGCCACATTGCCACAGGCGGTTAAGAGCCACCAAGGTGGTGGCGGCGTCGGAGCTGCCGCCACCGAGGCCGCCACCGGCGGGGAGGCGTTTGTCGATAGCAATGTCGGCCCCTAATGTGCAGCCGGTGTGCTGCTGGAGAAGCTGGGCGGCACGGATAATCAGATTGTCGCTCGCCGCTAAGCCGGGGAACTCGGTCAGTAGGTTGAGGCTATTGTCATCGCGTTGGTTGAAGTACAGCTGGTCGCTGTAGTCGAGAAATTGGAACACGGTCTGCAGCTGGTGATAGCCATCCGTACGGCGACCAGTGATGTGTAGCATCAAGTTGAGCTTAGCGGGGGCGGGCAGCGACAGCGCCCATAAGGTCTTGCTATGCGCGGGAGCATTCTGGCGGGTGTTGAGACTCATGGTGTGGATAGGCTCACTGTTAGTTGGGTTTCAATGCCGGCTTGGTGTGGCTGCCATTCATTGATGATCAGGGTGAGGCGCAGCTCGGGGTGGGTGATAACAATCTTACTTGGCAGCAGGATGTCGCCAACCAAGCTGTAGCGCTG
Organism: Sinobacterium caligoides; assembly: GCF_003752585.1. Taxonomy (NCBI): domain Bacteria; kingdom Pseudomonadati; phylum Pseudomonadota; class Gammaproteobacteria; order Cellvibrionales; family Spongiibacteraceae; genus Sinobacterium; species Sinobacterium caligoides. Next base: position 1,446,697 of record NZ_RKHR01000003.1, on the reverse strand, counting down.
ATATTCGATCAACCAGTCCTGCTGGCGCAACATGGCGAGAGGCTGCTGTGCGCCCTTGTTGTCAATGCCTGTACCGGTGTGCCGACGGCTGTCGTCGACACTGAGCTCGGGGCTGGCGAGGCCTTGTACCCAATAGTGCATTGAGGAAACGGGTAGTCGCCAGCCGGTTTGTTGGTAGATCAGTTGTTCGGCGTTGTCGGCCTGCAGTGTTTCGTGACCGTGTTGGCGCAGCTCTACGTGTAGGGGGGTGCCGTCGATGGCGATGCTGCCAGCACCGAAGGGGCCGCTTAGTTTTATCTTGTATGCTTCGCCAGTCTGGCGCCAATAGAGACTGGCGCTCTCGGCGTTGTCGGCGGTACGGATACCGAGTCGCCCGCGTAGCGTCCAATCGTTTAAGGGGTCTTTGGGTTGTTCAAAGCCCGGTTTAAAAGCAGGGCCGCTAACACAGCCGCTGAGGAGGAGAATCAGTAATAAACAGGGAAGGAGTGGTCTCATGCAGGGGCTTCTATTCTTGTGCAGTGGTTACGATGAGCTAGCTCGGCGATGCTGGTGACAGCATCGCCGAAAGTGACGGTGATAACGCTGCATTATATCAAGGCTTGAGTAGATCGGGTGCAAGGCGCTTGATGGTTTTGAGCAGCGTGCTGTCGTCGGGTTGGCGTTTGAGGGCGTTCAGCCAGACCGCCTTGGCCTCAGCCCGCAGGTTGGCCTGCCACAGCGCCTCGCCAAAGTGAGCGGCAACCTCGGCATCAGGGTAGGCTTGATAGGCGGATTTGAGATAGCTTAGTGATTGCTCGGTCTTCCCCTGTTTGAGCAGCAACCAGCCCATGCTGTCGAGAATGGCTGGGTCGTTGGGCTGCAGTTTTAGCGCCTTGTGGATGAGTTCGCTGGCTTCACTCAGGCGATTGGTATAGTTGATCAGGACGTAGCCGAGCGCGTTTAAGGCGGCGGCATTCTCTGGGTCTTGTGCGATCAGCGTGCGTAGGTCGGCCTCCATATCGTCAAGCCTGCCCAGCTTCTCATTGATTAGGGAGCGACTGTAGAGCAGGTTGGCCTCCTTGGGGCGCTGACTGAGGGCGTCGTTTAATAGCTCGATCGCCTGTGCATAATGTTTTTGGCGCTGTAACAGGTCGGCCTCGAGCAAGAAGAGTGGCACGGCTTGCTCGGGGTATTGTTGGCGTTGCGTGGTCATCAGCGAATGAAATTGCTCACTCTTTCCCTGTTTGTTCCACAGCCGGGCGATCGACTGCAGTGCTTGCATGTAGTTCTGCCCAGGCACAACCTGGCGATAGAAGCCGATGGCGGCGTCGGGGTTCTTCTTCTGCTCTTGCACTAAACCTAGGTAGAGGTTGGCATCGTCGGCACGGACCTGCAGCTTATGCAGTTGTTGGAAGTGGGCCTCTGCGCTGTTGTAGTCTTTTAGCTCGTAGTCAATCAATGCGAGGGAATAGAGAATATCGCTATCTTCGGGGGCCTGTTGCGCCAAGATAGTGAACTGCTGCCGAGCCTGTGCAAGGTCAGTTTTGGTGAGCTGGCGAGCATATTGTAGTCGTAGTCGGACGTTATCGGGGTTGTCGGCCAGGGCCTGTTCGAAGATGGCAGCTGCCGCTTCACCTCGGCCTAGTTGATACAGTACTGCCGTTTGGATGCTCAGTGCGCGTAGGTTGTCCGGGCTGCGGTCGAGGACTTCCTGCACGGTGTCGAGGGCAACCTCGGGGTCGTGTTGCTGCTGTAAAATGGCCTTGCCGAGTAATAGTTGCTCGCTGTGCGGCTGCTGCTCGAGGGCTTGCTGGAAGCGCGCCAGCAATTGATTGGTCTGTGTCTTGGTGAGCTTGAGGCTGGTGGCTGCGATCAGCGGGAAATTGGTGGTGCCGCCGAGGGTCTCGACCTGTTGCATGTGGTCAAAGGCGGCGTCGACCTGACCGGCCTGGCTGAGATTAACCGCCGCCATGTAGTGGGCTTCGCTGCTGTCGGGTGCGATCTCCGCCCATAGCTGGGACGCGTCGAGGGCGACCTGTTGGGCGTTGAGATACTGCGCTAAGCGAGCGGCGCGAGCAGCAATTTGTGGGTCGCGGGTTTTGTGAGCTTGCTGTAGGTAGTTACCTAAGGCAATGTCGTACTGTTGTCTGGCACCCGCGACCTCGGCAACTAATAGCGCGTAGAGGGTGTCGGCTTCGAAGGGGCGGCTTGGCACGTCGTTACTCACCTCAACGCTCGAGGCGCTGACCGTTGGCTCGGCCTTGTCGGTGAGGCCGCTACAGGCGGAAAGTAACAGGCTGGTAGAGAGAGCGGTAAGCAGGTACAGCGTACGATTCATGTATGGCTCACATTGCTACGGAACGGGTTGAGAGAAATAATAATGACATAGACTGTCACGCAAACCTATAGAGTGCAGGGTGATTTATACTTCCCGGGGAAAACTTTAGCTTGATTGTCCGCTTTGATTGCCTATTTTCGGGCGCGATCTGGTAGAATCTCCGCCTTCGTATTTTCGACCTGTTAGCCTAGTGTCGCTACTGCCGATCTTCGGTGACGGCATAGCGTGTTGCGGTGACTGGTCAATATTACGGTGAGAAGCAGAGCACGTTATATTATTAATGGTGTGAAGTAGTTACTGTCGATGGAGTAGAACACTAGACAATGAGCCTGCTGGCCTTAGGTGTGAACCATAACTCGGCCCCTCTTGAGATCAGAGAGAAGGTTGCCTTTACGGAGTCTCGATTAGAAGAGGCTTTGCGGGAGGGTTGTGCTCGCTCGGGGGCCAGTGAGTTGGTGATACTCTCGACCTGTAACCGCACCGAATTATTTGTTGCCTATGATGGTGATGTTGACTGTGTGGCTCTAGGCCACTGGCTTGCCCGCTTTCACGGTTTGGCGTGGGACGATTTAGCCCCTTATTGCTATCAACATGTTGATCTTGAGGCGGTGCGTCATCTGACACGGGTCGGCGCAGGCCTCGATTCAATGGTGCTGGGCGAGCCACAGATACTCGGGCAGATTAAAACGGCCTATGCTCAAGCGCAGCAGCTGAATGTTGTTGGTAGTCAGCTTAATCAGATGTTCGATAGCTGTTTTACGGTGGTGAAGCAGATTAGGACAGAGACGGCAATCGGCGCCAACCCCGTGTCGGTGGCATTCGCGGCAGTGAGCCTGTCGAAGCGTATCTTTTCACGCCTCGACCGTAGTAATGCCCTGTTGATCGGTGCCGGCGAAACGATTGAATTGGTGGCACGTCACCTGCGTGAAAACGGTATCGCCAACATGACGATAGCCAACCGCACCTTGAGTCGCTCCGAGTCGCTGGCGGCTGAGGTCGGTGCGCGCTCGGTGTCGCTCGATGCCATTGCCGAAGAGCTGGTGGCGGCGGATATTGTGATCTCGTCGACCGCTGCGCCGATCGCAATTTTGGGCAAGGGCGCCGTCGAAGCGGCGCTGCGTCGGCGTAAGCACAAACCGATATTTATGGTCGATATTGCCGTTCCCCGGGACATTGAGCCGCAGGTGGCGGAGCTGAGTGATGTCTACCTCTATACTGTCGACGACCTGAAAGAGATTGTCGAAGAAAATAAGCGCAGTCGTCAGAGTGAGGCGGTGAGCGCCGAGCAACTGGTCGAGCAGGGCGTGCTGAGTTTTGAGCAGAAGCAGCGTGAGTATCGTGCTGTGGATACCGTTAAGGCACTGCGTAGCCATGCCGATGATATTCGCCAGAGCGAGTTGCAGCGGGCGTTGAAGCTGTTGGCGCGAGGCGACCAGCCCGAGGTGGTGTTGGAAAGTCTAGCGCGTTCGTTAACGAATAAGTTATTGCATGCACCGAGTGCCAACCTGAAAAGGGCGAGTGCCGCCGGTCGCGACGAGGTTATCCCCCTTGCCGATGAGTTGTTTGCTCTCGGTGAGTACAAGTCTTTAGATAGTGAGAACACATGAAGTCATCCATCCTCAGTAAGTTAGAAATATTGGTTGAGCGTCACGAGGAGGTCGGTGTGCTACTGGGTGATCCCGATGTGATCGCCGACCAGGATCGTTTTCGTGCGCTCGGCAGGGAGTACTCCGAGCTGCAGCCCGTAGTGGAGTGTTTCTCGAGTTATCAAGCGGCCAGTGAAGAGGTCGAAGAAGCCAAGCTGATGCTCAAGGACAGCGACCCCGATATGCGTGAGATGGCGCAGGAAGCGTTCAAAGAGGGTGAGGTGACGCGCGACGCTCTCAGCGTCGAATTGCAGCGACTGTTGCTGCCGAAAGATCCCCGTGACGAGAGTAACGTCTTCTTGGAAGTGCGCGCCGGCACCGGCGGTGATGAGGCGGCAATTTTTGCCGGAGACCTCTTTCGCATGTACAGCCGCTACGCCGAGAAATGCGGTTGGCGTCTAGAGACGGTGAGTGAACGTCAGGGCGAACACGGTGGCTACAAAGAAATTGTCACTCGGATCGTCGGTAATGCGGTTTATTCCCAGCTGAAATTCGAATCCGGAGCACACCGGGTACAGCGCGTTCCCGAGACCGAGTCTCAGGGACGTGTGCACACCTCAGCCTGTACTGTGGCGATCATGGCGGAAGCGGCTGAGGTCGATGCTATTGAAATCAACAAGGGCGACCTGCGTATCGATACCTTCCGGGCATCGGGTTCTGGTGGTCAGCACGTCAACAAGACCGATTCGGCCATTCGCTTGACACACCTACCTACCGGCGTGGTCGTGGAGTGTCAGGATGAGCGTTCGCAGCATAAGAATAAGGCCAAGGCGATGAGCCTGTTGGCCTCTCGCTTGATGGATGCGGCGCAACAGGAAGCGGATCAGGCGGTCTCGGACGAGCGTAAGTCGCTAGTGGGTAGCGGCGACCGTTCGGAGCGTATTCGCACCTACAATTATCCACAGGGGAGGGTGACCGACCATCGCATTAATCTAACCTTGTATAAGCTTGATGAGGTGATGCAGGGTAGTCTAGACGACGTGATCCAGCCGCTGATCAATGAATATCAGGCTGATCAGCTCGCGGCCTTGAGCAGCGACGACTAGTGTCTAGTATCGCCTGTTGCCTGCGGCGCAGTACCGAGCTCGAGGCACATAGTGACACTGCTCGGCTCGATGTCGAGCTGTTACTGGCTGACAGCCTAGGGCGCGACCGCACCTATCTGCGCACTTGGCCGGAGCGGCAGTTGAGTGATTCGCAGTTGCAGCAGTTTGAGCAAGCAATGCGGCGTCGCCTTGCCGGTGAACCGATTGCCCACATATTGGGTTATCGCGATTTTTGGACGTTGCGCCTGGCGGTGAATCCGTCGACGCTGATTCCTCGCCCGGATACAGAGACCCTCGTCGAGCAAGCGCTGGAGCTGTTTGATCCCGAGCAGCGGATCGAGCTGCTTGATCTCGGCACTGGCACCGGAGCTATCGCCCTCGCCCTCGCCAGCGAGTGCCCGAAGTGGCGAGTGACGGCGGTCGATGTGGCGGATGATGCCGTTGCCTTGGCGAAGCAAAACCGTGATAGTCACGGGCTGAATCAAGTACAGATACTGCACAGTGATTGGTTTGGTGCCCTGGCCGAGAGGCGCTTCGAGTTAATTATCAGCAACCCCCCCTATATTGCCTACGGCGACCATCACCTAAGTGAGGGCGATGTGCGTTTTGAGCCGGACAGTGCGTTGACGGCAGACCGTCAGGGTATGGCCGATATCGAGCATATTGCCGATTGCGCCCGTGCTCATCTGTGCCCGGCGGGTTGGCTGCTGTTTGAGCACGGTTACGATCAGGCGGCGCGCTCACGTGACTGCCTACGAACGTTGGGTTATGTCGATGTCGCCAGTATTAAAGACTTGGCGGGTATTGAGCGAGCGACGCTCGGGCGTTGGCCGGCTGACGCGTTGGTGCCTGCAATAAACAACCCACCTATTGAGTGAGAGAAATACCCCAATGAGTGAAGAAATCAACGACCAACAAATGCTGCGGTATAGTCGCCAGATTATGCTTGATGATATCGATATTGCCGGCCAGCAAACGTTAATGGCGGCAACGGTCTTGGTGGTTGGTGCGGGCGGTCTCGGCTGCCCGGTGGCGATGTATCTGGCATCGGCGGGGGTGGGCAAGTTGATCATCGCCGATGATGACCAAGTGGAGCTGTCTAACTTGCAGCGCCAGATAGGCCACGGCGAGCAAGATCTGCGTAAGTTGAAGGTGGCTTCGCTGGAGGAGACGCTGCGTGATATCAATCCGGAGGTGCAGATTGAGACGATTCATCGTCGGCTGCAGGGAGATAGCCTCAGCGCTACCGTAGCGAAGGTCGATATGGTGGTCGATGCCAGTGATAACTTTAAGACGCGCTTTGCCTTGAATGCCGCTTGCGTGGTGGAGCAAAAGCCGTTGATCAGTGGCGCCGCAATCCGCATGGAAGGTCAGGTGACCGCCTTTGATCCGAGGCTAGAGCATTCGCCCTGTTATCGCTGCCTGTACAGCGAGCAGGAACACGAGGATAGCAGTTGTTCGAGCAACGGCGTGTTGGCACCGCTGGTGGGGATCATTGGCTCGCTGCAGGCGTTCGAGGCGATTAAGTTGTTGGTCGGTTTCGGCGAATCGTTGGTGGGGCGCCTGCTGATCTTTGATGGCAAGTATCTCGAGTGGCGCGAGCTGAAGATCAGCCGCGACCCCAAGTGCCCAATCTGTGGTGATTTCAACGGTGCCTAGGGTCTAGCTCCTAGGCAATCAAGCACGTTGATACTTTTTCACGCTGCGCCGGCTGATCAGTGATAGCCGTGCTGCCAATAGTATTGAGGCGCAGCTGAGCCCGGTGGCCAGTCCGATCCAGAAACCTTTGGCGCCCATCGGCTCGCCCCAGTAATTCGTCATTCCCAAGCTATAACCGACTGGTAAACCGATCAGCCAGCAGGAGATAATCACCAAAAGTAGCGGTATGCGCGTGTCTTTATAGGCGCGTAACGCGCCGTTGGCACAGACCTGGATAGCATCTGGCAGCTGATAGATAGCGGCAAAGAACAGTAGGCTGGCGGCCATAGCTTGGATGCCGGGGTCGTGGGTATAGGCCGTGGCGATGAGGTCGCGGGATAAGAAGACAGTACCCGCGGAGACGATGGCGAGTAGGATGGCAAAGCCGATGCCCGTGTAGGCGATGGCTCGCGCCTTAAGTGCCTTGCCTTGGCCGAGGGTGTGGCCGACGCGAATGGTGATGGCGTTGGCGAGACTCAGCGGTACCATGAAGACCATGCCGGAACAGTTGAGAGCAATCTGGTGGGCGCCGACGATAGTTGAACCCATGGGGGCGAGGATTAGGGCGATAGCGGCAAACAGAATGACCTCGACGAACATGGCACCACCGATCGGCAAGCCGATGCGAAAGAGTTCGCCGATGCCGCTCCAATCCGGCCAGCTAAAGCGCTCGTAGAGAGTGGTGGCGGTAAACTCCTTGCGCAGGCTGAAGACGATAAACATCAGCAGCTGCAGCCACAGTACGATGCCGGAGGCCAGCCCGCAGCCTGCACCGCCCATCTCGGGTAGGCCAAACTTGCCGTAGATAAAGATATAGTTGAGCGGAATATTAAGCAGGAAGCTGCAGATGCCGATGATCATGATCGGCCGGGTTTTGCCCATGCCTTCGGCCATAGTACGGACGCCGAGACAGCCAATCAGCGCAGGAAAGCCGAGGGCGAAGCCGTATAGGTAATGTTGGCTGATGACGGCGATGTGATGCGGTGCATCCATCAGTAGTAGTATCTTATCGGCATTGAGCATCAAGATGATGGCGACGAGGGCGACGGGCAACCCAGCCCAGAGGGCTTGGCGGGTGGATTCACCGATCTTGCTAATACGGTTGGCGCCGAAGTGGTGTGAGCAGATGGCGGTATTACCGATCATCACACCGGCAATGAACAGTAGTAGCGGCAGTGACAGAGAGTTGCCAATGGCGACGGCAGCGAGATCATCGGCGTGATAGCGCCCGGACATCAAAGTGTCGACCACCCCCATGGCGGTCTGCGCCAGCTGCGCAATGAGGATCGGTAGACCGAGGCGAATTAGTTTGTGTAGTTCTCTGGTGATGAAGTTTGAGGGCATACTTAACTCGTGGAGCGGTGTAGGCTGCGCGCGCGCGGGCCGATTGAGGGTGTAGCTGTGGCAGGAGATTTTTTCTCCTAAGTGCACGCACAAGATATCGCGTTGACAGCGCCGGCAGTATACTCTCCCTAGGGAATAAAACTATGTATACAATTGCTGCCTTGGCGCGAGGGTGAATAAATGAGTACCGTTATTGATATTATCACCGATGTTTTCCTGTTATTGCTGTTCGTGTTATTGGTGAGCATCGCGATCACCTATGTTATCGATGTGCGTCAGCACCGCCATGCTATTCGGCGGAACTACCCCGTCGTGGGGCGCTTTCGTTACTGGTTTGAGCACTTAGGGGGCTTTTTTCGTCAGTACTTTTTTGCCATGGACCGAGAAGAGATGCCCTTCAACCGTGCGCAGCGGGCCTGGGTTTATCGTGCAGCGAAAAATGTCGATACGACGGTGGCCTTCGGCTCTACGCGCAACATTACACAGTCTGGTACACCACTGTTTATCTGCGCACCCTTCCCAACGATGAAGAAAGACAGTCTCGAGCCCTCGGTGGTCACCATCGGTGAGGGCTGTCGAACGCCTTACAGTACAGCCTCATTGTTTAATATCTCAGGGATGAGCTACGGGGCGATCTCGCAGGTGGCGGTGACCTCGTTATCGCGTGGTGCCAAGCTGGCAGGTTGTTGGTTGAACACCGGTGAGGGGGGCGTCAGCCCCTATCATCTCGACGGCGGTGCTGACCTCGTGGTGCAGATTGGTACCGCCAAGTATGGCGTCAGGGATCATGAGGGCAAGCTATCACACGAGAAGTTGCTTGCGCTCGCTGCTCGTGAGCAGGTGAAAATGTTTGAACTTAAGTTGTCGCAGGGGGCGAAGCCCGGCAAGGGCGGTATTTTGCCTGCTGGTAAAGTGACGGCGGAGGTCGCGGCGCTGCGAGGTATTCCGGAGGGGCAGGACTCAATCAGCCCGAACCGCCACCCCGATATTGGCTCGGTGGCTGAGCTGCTCGATCGTATTGAGGAAATCCGTGAGTTGACGGGTAAACCGGTCGGTTTTAAAACGGTGCTGGGTGATGACCGTTGGCTGGAAGAGCTGACGGAGGAAATCCTGCGCCGGGGCAAGGCCTCGGCCCCTGATTTTATCACCGTTGACTCCGCCGATGGCGGCACCGGCGCGGCGCCGCAGTCGCTGATCGATTATGTCGGCATGCCGATTCGTCAATCGCTACCGATGCTCTGCGATAAGCTGGTGGAGGCGGGACTGAAACAGCGGGTGAAGGTGATTGCCTCGGGCAAGCTGATTAACCCGGCAGAGGCGGCTTTAGCGCTCTGTGTCGGTGCCGACTTCGTGGTTTCTGCCCGGGGTTTTATGTTCGCCCTCGGCTGCATCCAGTCGCTGCAGTGTAATAAGAATACTTGCCCTACCGGAGTAGCAACACAGGATAAGAAGCTGCAACGTGGTCTCGATGTTATCGACAAAACAGCACGGGTCACCAACTATGCACGGCAGCTGAGCTATGAGATCGGCATGATCGCCCACTCCTGTGGCGTGAAAGAGCCGAGACAATTACAGCGACAGCATGTGCGCATCGTCACCGAGCACGGCCTGTCGATGCGGGGTGATGAACTGTTTCCTAATAAACAGCCGTTACATTAGCGTTGCTGATTGATGGATTGTCTCCGCATTACTGGCCCGTGCATGGCGCTGTTGCGTAGTGTGCTAGGCCTTTAGCCCTGGGTATTGTCGCTGCCAATGCCGAGCCAGCCAGTAGTCGATACTGACGTAGCGGCCACCGCCGCTAAAGAGCAGGCTGAGCAACATCAGCAGGTAGGTGACGGCAAACTCGATGCCGTTATTCAATATCACAAACTTCCCCTTCGCGGTCAGCCAGTCATAGTGGCCGTGGCGTTCGAGCAAGGTGTTGGCGGCTGTTAAACGATCGGCGACTTCTTCGCTATTATGCAAGCTTTCGCGCGCTCCGGGAAAGCCGAGTGGAGCCAGCACGGCGGCGGTGCTGGTGCTCGGATTGCTCGGTGCGATGGCGAACCAGCCGTTGGGCCAGTGGACGCTGACGATAGCGACCCACATGGTGATGATCAGTGGCAGTGTCGCCCAGCGAGTCATCAGGCCGATGGCGAGCAGGACGCCGCCAACCAATTCGGTGATTGCCGCGAGCATGGCCATCAGCATCGGCGCGGGCAGACCGAGGCCCCAGTCAGGGTTACCAAACCAACTGGCGATATCGTCGAGGTGATAAAGCTTATGTAGCCCAGCAGCGATAAATATCGGCGCCAAATAGAGTCGTATACCCAGCGCGGTGAGAGCGGAGAGCGGCGCTAGCAGGGCGAGAATTTTTTGGCGGCAGTGGTAGTAGTTTCTGACTAAACTTTCCATAGTTTTTTCCAGCTTGCAGTATTGTAATGGGTGTTTCAAAACCCTGGTTACCGCACAGCGGTCGGTAACGGAGGGTGGTGTTTTGAGTCTACTCGTAGTTTTTCGACAGAGGCGAGAACGAAAAGTTGCGTTTTTTTTCGTTGCGAGATATTGAATCGTCGCTGTAAATAGCCGTCTATTGCTGACTTGCGCCAGTAACATGACAGAGTGGGTAAGAAAGTTGCGGGCTTTCGGTGTAAAGCCCGTCGATTGTCTATAGAATAGGCAAAAATTTTTATTGCCGATTTGTGCCTCGAGTGGCCGCGGTTAACATTGGGGCCGATGCGAGACTCTCGCCATGCTGCTCGACGAAGGAAAATACATTGATTAAAAAATTGTTCGGTAAGGGAGCCAGCCAAAAACCAGCCGCTGCAGCCGCGACTCCGGCACGCGCTGTGAGTGAAACAAAACCCGCTGCAGTGAAATCTCGTTCGGGCGCTAAGGCGAGTGAGCAGGGCAAGCCGGAAGCGAATACCCATCGCAAGCGTAAGCGGGCTCCGCATCGTCATAAGCCCTGGGACTTATCGCAATATGTTGTCGCGCCTGCCGAGGGTAAGACACGCTTTCACGACCTTAACCTGCCCGTCGAGCTGATGCATGCTATTGCCGACCTGAAGTATGAATATTGTTCACCAATTCAGGCACAGACGCTACCGGATACCTTGCAGGGCTTCGATGTGATCGGTAAGGGGCAGACCGGCACAGGTAAGACGGCGGCGTTTCTCATCACGATTATTAATGACTTTGTTAATAATCCGCTGACTGAGGAGCGTTACGTTGGCGAGCCGCGGGCGTTGATTATTGCACCGACGCGTGAGCTGGTGGTACAGATCGCCGATGATGCGAGTAAATTATTGAAGTACATGGACCTCAATGCTGTTGCCCTGATTGGCGGCGTCGACTATGACAAACAGTTGAAGAAAGTTGAGCGTCAGGCGGTCGATATTATCGTCGCCACACCGGGTCGTCTACTCGACTTCCACAAGCGCGGTGACCTGCACCTCGACATGGTGGAAATTATGGTCATCGATGAGGCTGACCGTATGTTGGACATGGGGTTCATCCCGGATGTGAAGCGGATCATTTCACGCACGCCTAAGCGGGAAGATCGTCAGACGTTGTTATTCAGCGCGACTTTTACCCAGGACGTGTTGAATCTGGCGAGCCAGTGGACGATGGATCCCACCGTTGTAGAGATTGAACCGGAGCATGTTGCCACCGATACGGTGGAGCAGCTGGTCTATTTGGTGGAGTCGAGGGAAAAGCTGCCGCTGCTGAAGAACATACTGAAACTGCCAGATGTGAAGAGTATTATCATCTTTGCCAACCGACGTGATACCACCCGTTGGCTGGAAGAGCGCCTCAAACGCGCGGGCTTCAACGTGGGTATGCTCTCCGGTGAGGTGCCGCAGAACAAGCGGACTCGTACCCTGGAACAGTTTAAAAGCAATGAGATTAACATCCTGGTGGCCACCGATGTTGCAGGTCGCGGCATTCATGTGGACGGTATCAGCCATGTCGTCAACTTTGATGTGCCGGAAGATCCAGAGGATTACGTGCACCGCATTGGCCGCACCGGCCGTGCCGGCAGTACCGGTACAGCTTATACCTTTGCCGGCGAGACCGACGTCTTCTTACTGCCTGACTTAGAAAAGCTGTTGGGTGAAAAATTAGGTTGTCAGCAGCCGCCAGAAGCGCTGCTCCCCCGCCATTAACCAGTAAGGCGGGGGAGGGCACGGAGCGCCAGTAGGTCGGTTCGTCGAGGGGCTCTGCCGAGAGAGTGATTATGAATGAGCGTGCGACGCAGCCTATCGCGATCATGTTCGCTATGCGAGCAGAGGCGGAGCCTTTTTTACAGCAGTGTGCAGCACAACGGCTGGCAGTGGATTCACCGTTGCCGATAGAGCTCTATCAGGCGACGATGGCCGGTCTACCGCTGATCATCAGCGTCAACGGTAAGGATCAGCGCTATGCTGTTGATCGCATTGCCACTGAGGCCGCGGCGGTGTCAGCCTATATCGTGTTGCAGGGTTATCAGCCCAGCTTGCTGATTTCTGCCGGTACTTGTGGCGCGGTGAACCCGCTGCTGCAAGTCGCCGACGTACTCTGGGTTGATCAACCCATCTGTTATCATGACCACCGTATTCCGCTGGCGGAGTTTGCCGACTATGGCTTGGGGCGCTACCCGGTGTTCTTTGATGCCGCTATTGCCGAATCGTTGGCACTGGCAGGCGGTTGTTTGAGCAGTGGCAACTCGTTAGATGTGTGTGCGGCAGATCTGCAGCAGCTGCAGTTGCTCGGTAGCGATATTAAGGAGATGGAAGCGGCGGCCATTGCCCGTCTGTGCGAAGATTTTTCTGTGCCGTTTATTGCCTTGAAGGCTGTAACCAATCCGGTCAAAGTCGACCACGATGCAGGGGCAGTCTTTGAGGAAAATTTGGCGCGGTCGGTACAGGCGTTAAGTGGCAAGCTATATGCTTTACTACAAGAGCTTATTACCAGGGAAAATTAACCGTTGACTGACAGCTCATCGCATTTGTCGCGGCGCTTGGGCATAATAGTGTTCAAAACACAGTAATAACACGGGTCGGATCCAGCAATGTACAGCCGTTATTTTGGTCTCACCGAGGCGCCTTTTTCCATCGCGCCAAATCCTCGTTATCTTTATATGAGCGAGCGTCATCGTGAGGCCTTGGCGCACCTGTTATATGGTGTTAGTGGCAGTGGTGGCTTTGTCATGTTGACAGGAGAGGTCGGCACCGGTAAGACGACGATCAGTCGTAGTCTGTTGCAGCGGCTGCCCGACGACACAGATATCGCCTTTATTCTTAATCCGTACCAAACCACGCTAGAATTGTTAGCGACAATCTGTGAGGAGCTATCGCTAGCCTATATCTCTGATGAGCCGACGCTGAAAGAGCTCAACGATGTCCTTCATCACTATCTACTGGACAATCATGCCAAGGGCCGCAACACCGTATTGATGATCGATGAGGCGCAGTTATTGCCTTTCGAGACGTTGGAGCAGATCCGTCTACTGACGAATCTCGAGACGGATAATAAAAAGCTATTGCAGATTATTTTAATTGGCCAGCCTGAGTTACAACAGCTGTTGGCCCGGCCGGAATTGCGACAGTTAGCGCAGCGTATTACTGCCCGCTTTCATATCGATGTGATGCCGCAACAAGAGGTGCAACACTATATTGTGCATCGATTGAAGGTGGCCGGGGTCGAGTCCGGGGAACAGCTGTTTTCGGCAAAGGTGTGCCGAGAAATCTATCGCTACAGCGGTGGTGTACCGCGTTTGATCAACGTTCTCTGTGATCGTGCACTGCTAGGCGCTTATACCCAACACAAGCTGAGTGTGGATAGTACGACGCTGCGCGCCGCCGCTCGTGAGGTATTGGGAAAAGAGGCGTTACAGCATCGTCCAGAAAACTCTAGTCAGACGTCACGTGCGCCCTGGCTGGTGGCCGGAGCGGCAACAGTAGCTGCGCTGGCGATCGCGTTGCTCTGGTGGTCGAGCCTCGATGAGGCGGTATCGAAAAGTGTGCCTGCGACCGTGGCAGAGGTGCAAGCATTACCGAACAAGGGGGCGAAACAGGTGGCACAGAAGTCGAAGCCGGTGTCAGCCACAGCGGCGGAGCCTGTATTGGTCGCTGACAATATGGCTAGCTCCTCGGTGCCGGTAAGCGCGACTAACGAGACGATAGAGGCTGTGCCGCCTGTTGCTGCAGCATCGGTATGGCAGCCGGAGCTTGGCTCGGCGCTGACGTCGCTACTGGGTTACAGTGGCTTGGGGAGCGGTTTTAACGTTAGCGATTGTGCCTCGCTCAGTCGTCACGGACTTTCTTGTCTAGCACAGCCGGTGAAACACTGGGGGGCAGTTAAGCAGATTAATCGGCCGATGATATTGCAGCGTCAAGGAGGCGAAAGCTATGCCGTGTTGATCGGCATCGAGGCTGGTCAGGCGATACTGCTGGTCGACGGTAAGCCAAAGCGTATGCCGCTGTTGAGCTTAGGTGAGTTGTGGGGGGGCGAGACCTTGATTGTCTGGCGCAAGCCCGATAGCTACCAGAAGCCTATCGGCCTGGGCGCACGGGGCGCGATGGTGAGTTGGTTAGCTAAGGCTTTTGCCGATCTTGATCAGCAGCCACAGCCATTGACGGAGGATGTGTTTAACCGGCCACTGCAGCAGCGGGTGAAGTTGTTCCAGCGTCATAGTGATTTAAAGGACGATGGTGTGGTGGGGGTCAATACGCTGCTGCGGCTCAATGAAACAATCTATCCGACCAAGCTGCTGAGTGATGTTGTTAGTCTGCCGCCGAAAGCTGCATTAGCGGTGACTGCTAATCCGGCACAGGAGACACATTAATGTCGTATATCCTCGATGCGTTAAACCGCTCGGAGCAGGAACGCAGTGGTCACGCGCCGACACTCGAGCCCAGGGCACCAGTCCCAACGGGGCCGCCGGTTAGCTCTCGGCCGGTAGCGTTGAAGCTACTGTTGGCTGTTGCTGTTCTATTGCTGATAGTCGGGCTGTTTATCACTTATCAACAGCTGAGCAAGGAGACCACTGAGCAGGTTGTTGTCGCTGAGCAGGTTGTTGTGGTAGCCCCTGTGACGACAGAGCGTATGCCGCCAGCGGAGACCATAAAGGTGGAGCAGGTTGATCAGGTGGCAACGACCAACGTGGCGCCCGAGGCGAGCTCGCAGCATCTCGTTGTTGAGCCGGAAAATACGCCGTTGTTAGCGCCGCAGCCTGCAGTGGCAGCGATCTCGGAAGGTGTGTCATCACCCGAGCCGACACCGGTCGTGTCGGCGGTCGAGGCGCTCTATCAGGATGGACGAGCAAGCAGTGAGGCAGCGCCATTAGAGGCCGAGGTTTCGGCGCTCTATCGTCAGCATGAAGAGGCGCTAGCTCAGCCAGTGCAATCTGATCAGGCTGCAGAGCCTGAGTCGGCGCTAAGCGCGGAGCAGATCGATCGCTTGTTGCGTGAGGCGCAGCCCAAGGCCAAGGTGGATCTGCGAAAGCTGCCACCGACGATTGAGCAGTTGAGCTTACGGCAGCAAGAGGCGATTCCTGCGATTGAGTACAGTGCCCATATATATTCGAGCCGTGCCGACAAGGGCTTTGTCATTCTCAACGGTCAGAAGCGCTATCGTGGTGACAGTATCTCCGCAGGCTTTAAGTTGCTGGAGATCTTCCCTAATAGCATCTTACTCGACTACCAGGGCACCGAGTTCCGTCTGCCGGCGATGCAGAGCTGGCAGGGCTAGTCATCCGTTATTGGGTTGCTGGGCAAAACGCAGTAGGTAGTCTTGTAGGAGTTGGCGACTCTGGCCGCTGTACTCGGCACCTCGCTGATACATAATAATCGTCTGCTTTTCGGCAGCGGTAGCGCGTCGCTGAAACCACAGGATAGCAACCTTCGCCGGTAGTTCGGCCCGGCCTTGGATACTGATCTGGCGCTGCAGCTGCAGACCATGTTGTCCACAGAGTGCGACGATTGTGTCGATTTCGTAGTGAGGAATCAGCAGGCAGAGCAGGCCCTGCTTGTGCAGCAGTCTATCGGCGGCGCTGATTAACTGAGCAAAAGGCAGGCTGTCGGTGTGGCGAGCAGTGCGTCGCGAGGCCTGTGTCGAGCGTTGCTGGTTGGCGAAGAAGGGGGGGTTGGAGATCACCAGGTCGAAGCGTCTATCGCTGCGATAAGTCTGAATGTCGTCGCAGACGCACTGCAGCCGACCGTGCCAAGGGCTGCGTAGGAAGTTTTCCTGGCACTCATTGGCGGTGGCCTCGTCAATCTCAACGGCGGTAGCGGTTGCGGCCCCTTGTTGTAGTGCCATCAGCGATAAGATACCCGTGCCAGCGCCGATATCGATGATCGACTCGCCACCACGGATCGGTAGAGAGGCGCCGAATAACAGGCTGTCGCCACAGACTTTCATTGCCGCATGATCTTGTTGTAGAGAGAACTGTTGAAGCTGAAACAGAGACATCGTCATCGCACGTGATTGAGGGTAGGCGATTGTAGCGCTATTTTCGGTCGCAGTAGAGTCTGTGTATGAAATCTCTGTCAGCGGCGGGCGGATGGAGTACTCGCGTCGTCACCGTTAAAGGATTTGAAAGCCCTCGAGCTCGGTATAACGCTGCGGCGTAATCTCTATTTTATCGACGCGTGAGTTTTCGGGGCCGACTATCAGTTGCTTGACCATCTCGTGTAGCTGCTCGGCCTCACCGGTGAGCATGATCTCCACGCTGCCGTTATCAAGGTTTTTGGCGTAGCCGTGGATATCGTAGAGTCCCGCTTCATGTTCTACAAAACGTCGGTACCAGACGCCCTGTACCTTGCCGCTGATGACCCCGTGAATGGTGCCCATTGTATTTGTCATGACTTAGCCCCTTAACGGTCGAGGTTAATGGCGAGATCACACACGGTGATATTTGGGGTTTAGTTACAGCTATCTGCCGGCGTACTGCCAAGGCCTGCGGCGGCGTTAAGCTTGTCGAGCATGATTTCGTTCTTCTCGATTTCGGCCTTTAACTCCATGATTTTATGCATGGAGCTCAACGGCGTATTGACGAGCTCTGAGCGCACCTCTTCGAGGCGTTTTTTAATCGCCGTCTTCACTAAGTGTGTTTCCCAGCCGTTGTACAAAATCACCCCCCTCAGATTGAACTGCTTAAGGATATATCGCGATAAAGTTGCCTCTTTGAGTGTGGTAGCGGTGACGGCAACAGGCAAGCATTACTATATATTTTTGTGCGGTAGGTTAACCCATCTGGGTTCTTAGCGCGGTGAGTAAAGGTGCTAGACTGGCGGACAGTAATTATCATGCTCGGTGCTAAACGGTTTGGCGCTCGAGTCTGTCAATATTCGCTTTCAATAATAAAGCCTGAAAATATAGAGTAGAGAAGATGACGACTGTATTTAAGACGCCGTTAGACATGGAGGCCGCGGTAGGACAGCACCTCGGTCACAGCGATTGGTTGTTGATCGACCAGGAACGCATTAATTTATTTGCCGAGGCCACCGGTGATCATCAGTGGATCCATGTCGATCCGGTACGGGCGAAAGAGGGGCCGTTTGGCGGTTGTATTGCCCACGGTTACCTGACCTTGTCGCTGGTCAACCTGTTCCTACCGCAGATTATTGATGTGCAAGGCATTAAGATGGGCGTGAACTATGGCTGTGAAGGCATCCGTTTCCCGGCCGTGGTACCGGTCGGTAGCCGGGTGCGCGGCAGCGGTGAGCTGGTGAAGATTGAGCATATCAAGGGTGCGGTACAGTCGACGGTACGGGTGACCGTTGAGATCGAGGGGCAAGACCGTCCGGGCTGCGTAATTAATACGATCAGCCGCTACTTCCCCGAGGAATAGTTCTTTCCGAAGACGAGCCGGTGCTATCTGCTGTGATACCGAACAGCAGCGTCGATCAATGAATGAGTATATAAGCGATGTCGAAGTTTATTCCGGCGGCGACAGTCGTCGTGTTGCGTCAGCGTGATGGTGTGCTGGAGACGCTGCTGTTACAGCGCAATCAGGCACTGAATTTTGCCGCCGGCGCCTGGGTCTTTCCCGGCGGCAAGGTCGACCCCGTCGATCAGGTCGTCGAGGGTGAGCTTGAGCAGGCCCGCTTAGCGGCGGTGCGCGAGTGCCAAGAGGAGGCGGCGCTTGTGTTGACCCCGAGTCAACTCACCGCCTTTGCCCATTGGACAGCACCAGAGGGAAGTACCAAGCGTTTTACTACTTGGTTTTTTGTCGCCGTGGTTGGTTGTGAGGAGGTGGTCATCGACGATAGCGAAATTACTGATTATCGATGGCTACCTGCGGAACAGGCGCTGGCGCAACATCGTGCAGGTGATCTGCCGATGCTGCCGCCGACCTATATCTGTCTCAGTCAGATCGCGACGCATCAGCAGGCACATACTTTTCTCGCGCAATTAGGCGAGCGTGGTGTGCGTCGTTATCAGCCGCGGCTGGCCATCGACCAGCAGCGCCTTGGCTTTCTCTATCATGAAGATGCCGGTTATCAGAGCCTCGATTTGTTTGCCCCGGGGCGACAGCACCGTTGCTGGATGGTCGACGGCATCTGTGACTATATCGACGGCTAACCGTGGCCATATCGCCCTTCTTTCTTTTAATTGTCACCGGAGTCGCCAAGCGTTAGCGAGCTGTTTACACTGAGAGGCTATCGCGTTGGCCAATTTTTTGAGGATAATAATATGCATCAACTTAGACCGCGTCGTTCGGTATTGTATATGCCCGGCTCGAACAGCCGCGCGCTGGAAAAGGCGAAGACGCTGGCCGTCGACTGTGTGGTCTTCGACCTAGAAGATGCCTGTGCCCCTGAGGTGAAGGCGTCGTCGCGGACGGCGGTGATCGAGGCTGTCGCCGGCGGTGGCTATGGTCGCCGTGAACTGGTGATCCGTATCAACAGCTTCGATAGCCCGTGGTTTAGCGATGATATCGAGGCGGTGGCGCAGTCGCAGGCCGATGCGATCTGCCTGCCTAAGGTGGAATCGGCACAACAGATCGCCACCACAGTGGAACTGCTCGAGCGTTACGGCGCCGATGAAACGATGACGCTGTGGGCAATGGTGGAGACACCGTTGGGGGTGGAGCATGCGCTGCAGATTGCTTCGGCCTCGCCACGGTTGACGGTGTTGATGATGGGCACCTCGGACTTGGCCAAGGAGTTGCGGCTGCGCCATACTGCCGATCGCGCCGGCTTTCACTATGCGCTCAGCCGCTGTGTAATCGCCGCGCGCCTCGCCGGCATCGATGTCATCGACGGGGTGCATCTTGACCTTGACGATGAGGCAGGGCTGGTTACCGTCTGTGAACAGGGGCGGGACTTTGGTTTTGACGGCAAGAGTTTGATTCACCCGCGGCAGATCGCGGCGGCTAATGATAGCTTTGGCTTTAGCGCTGAAGCTGTCGATCACGCGCGCCGGTTATTAGCTGTTTGGCAGCAGGCTGCGTCGGCGTCGAAGGCGGTGGCGGTACTGGATGGTAAGTTGATCGAGTGTCTGCATGTCGAGGAGGCGAAGCGCGTCATCGCCATGGCGGAGTTGATCGCGTCGGCACCTTAGCAGGCGAGTCCGTTTGCAGCGATGCTCGTTGAATGTGGGAGCTGAAAACGAAAAAGCCGAGGCGTAGGCCTCGGCTTTTTACTGTCTAACGGTTATGTAAGGCGTCGCTTAGTAGCGGTATACCACCTCGGCACCGTAGTAGCGCGGCTTGTCCAAGGTCACGGTATCGGTTGGGAATAGACCAATGAATTGGCTGTAGCCAGAGACATACTCGTTACCGAAGATGTTCTCGCCCCACAGTGCCACCTCGAAGTTCTCCTCTGGTGAGTACCAGGCGACGCGTGCGTTGGTGAAGTGACGTTCGTCACCGAGGGTATCGTAGTCGACGTTGAACTTTTCAGTGCTCGAAGCATCGTTGGTCTTGGCGGCACTCTCGTAAGAGTGGTCGAGGTGTAGCGCGATACGGCCGGCATCGCCGAGCTCGATATCGTAGTCCACAGCGACGTTAGCCTGATGCTTCGGTCCATCGAGGTACTGCCCTTCAAGATCGATAAAGCCAGGCTCGCCCGGTGTGCCCTGGGTGCGGTCAACCCACTCCGAGTGGATATAGCTGTGTACAAAGCTGAAGCGTAGGTTACTGCTTGCCGCCCACACTAACTCGGTATCAAGGCCGGTACCCTCTGCATCGCCGGTCTCGGTGATGTAGCGTGCGGTACCACCATTGGCGGCGGCGACCAGCGTAGTATCCTGCTTGTCGGTGTAGCTGTAGTGGAACAGCGAGGTGTTGTAGCGCAAGCTGTTGTTGAACCACTGCGACTTCAAACCCATCTCGAAGCTATCAACGTACTCGGGGTCGTACTGGGAACCGACCTCGAGGGAGTTGAAACCACCGGCCTTATAGCCCTGAGTAAACGAGGCGAAGACGAGGGCGTTATCGAGTAACTGATAGTCGACTACCAAGCGTGGGCTGAGGTCGCTCCAGCTGGCGTCGGTCTCGAGAGTGCCATTTTTATAAGCAGCGGGTACCGCTTGGTCGGCCTGATAGGCGACATCGAGGCTACAGGCAAGCTGCTGGCCTTGAGCGGCACTAATAGGCTGGCCAGCTTGGGCGCTTATGTCTTGGAAAGCGGGGCTAATGATGTTGTTACATTCGTTGGTCCAGCTGAACTCCTTCTTGTCCCAAGTGGCACGGGCACCGGCGGTGATCGCCAGCTTCTCGGTTGCCTGCCAGGTGATATCACCGTAGATGGCGGTGCTGACAGTCTCTGCTTCGTTGTGAATGTTTTCTGTCCAGTATGCACCGTTAGGTACGTAACCGATCATGCTAGAGGCAGCGGCACCGCCAGCGGCGGCTTCGGCGTCGGCGATCGCGAGGTCAATCACCTCTTGTGGTGCTCCGGCTGCGATCAGCCCTGCAACACCGGCTTCTGCCGCTGCTGCTGCCCCCGCAAAGACGTTAACCGCTGTCGCTAAGTCGGTGACAGGAGCGCCATGAATGCCAGTAGCCTGGGCAAGCAGTATTGGCGAGATTAGGCCTTTGGTCGTGTCGGTGTAGCTGCCGACATAGTTATCCTGCTCGCCCTTTTCTCTGTAATAGCTGGCGCCGACGGTCCAGCTGATGTCGTCGAATTCGCCGTTTAGGTTCAGCTCCTGATAGATCTGGCTGTTATCTTCAGCGTTCTCGGTGTCGACATAGCCGCTAGTGTTGTTAGTGCCGTCGTAGTCACCCTTGTTCTGGGACTCGAAGTCACGGTAAGAGGCGACGTAGCGTAGCGTGGCGAAGTCGAGGTCGTGCAGTACCTGTAGGTTGTGGCCGCCGATCTTGCGTGACTCGCGATTCTCGGTAACGTCGTGATTGACAGTAATGTCCCAAGGGTTATCAGCCTTGGCTTGGTCGATGGCGGTATAGCCGGCCAGCGCTGTACTGTCGGGATCGACCAGTGAGGCGAAGATCGCATCGGAGTTGACGCCGGAGTTTTGGTTGATATTGATTTTGGTCTGCGCGTCCTGATCGACCTTGTTGTAGTCGTAGGTGTAGCGAATCTCGGTCTTCTCGGTGACATCCCAGGCAGCGCCAAAGCGGAAGCTCTTATCGTCTTGGTTACCGAGGTCGTGGCCGTTTTCGTTATCGATGTAACCGTCTTGCTTATTCACCAGGCCGTTCAAGCGAATGGCCACACCGGTGTCGGCGACGGGGGTGTTGATCATGAACTCGCCGAGCTGCTTATTGTAGTTACCCGCGCGGACGCGAGCCATCGCATCGAAGTCTTCTTCTGGGCGCTTAGTGACCACCTGAATGGCACCGGCGGCACTGTTACGACCAAACAGGGTACCCTGTGGCCCCTTGAGGATTTCGACACGCTCGATGTCGGTGAATTGCATGAGTGCGGCACCGGAGCGGCCGGAATAGACACCATCGATGTAGATACCGACGGCGGGATCGGTACCGATACCGAAGGCGCTGGTGCCGATGTTACGAATCACAAAGTTAGGCTGAGTCACCTGGCCGGCGTTAACGGTAAGGCCGGGGGTGTACTGGTCGAGGTCGGAGAAGTCTTTGACACCGGTGGTGGCTAGAAACTCGGAACCGAAGGCCTGCATACTGATGGGTACCTGCTGCGAGCTCTCACTACGCTTCTGCGCGGTAACCAAAACCTCCTCTAACAGCATTTCGGAGTCTTGCGCATATGACAGGTTAGCTTGGCTGCTAAGCGCCACGGCCACTGCTAGCAAGCTTGGCTTAAAAATCGGATTAAACTGCATTGATATCGTCCCCTATCCACAGCAGTAGTGCTGACTCAAGAGTCTGAGTTAACACTATTTAGTAGTTGTTATTTTTAGCAAGTTTTTATTATTGGTAAGGTATTCACCTATAACCTTCCGATAGAGTACCTAACATATAGTGAAGAAAAAATACTTTTCTAACATTTATATTTAACTCATCAGATATGCAAAGTATTGCATAGTAGTGACATTGCCGTCTACTGGTACGTCAGTCTCATTATGTTGACGTGCGGCGCTTCGCTAGCTAGTCTAGCGGAACGTCATCGCTCTCCAGCTGGCGAACTCTCTTGCCTAGGGAAGGGGTGCAGGAGGGGTTGCGTTCAAAATGACAAAAAATAACAACGAAATATATTACGGAGTCTTAATATGCGCAGTGCCGAATCCTGGTTTAGCGAGTACGGTGAAAGTCATCGCAACCGCGTTAACCAACTTATTCATAAGGTCGCAGTACCAGCGATTTACTTTTCGATCGCCGGTTTGCTGTGGGCGTTACCGCAGATGAGCTGGATGCAACCTTATGCTTGGCTGAATTGGGCAACGTTAATATTGGTGTTGGTGATGGTGTTCTATGCGACGCTAGGGCTGCGCTTCTTTGTGGCGCTGCTGCTATTTAGTCTTGCCTGTGTGGCGGCCATTGCCTGGTTAGCGGTAGAGACGGCTTTGCTGTGGCAGCTTTCTCTGGCCATTTTTATCGTGGCTTGGGTATTGCAGTTTGTTGGTCATAAAATAGAAGGGGTGAAGCCCTCTTTCTTTAAGGACATCTTGTTCTTGTTAGTGGGACCGGCGTGGGTCTTTGACGGCTTGTGGCGAGCGATTAAAGGCTAGTCGAGTGACTGTTATCGTAGCTATTTAGCCTAGAGCAAGCCTAAGCTGCGATCGATGGTGCGTCTTAGCGTGCGATAGGTTCGTTCATAGTCGAATTCATCGGCGAGTAGGTTTTGATACTCTAGCTGTAAGATGACACTGTGTAGGATAGTGGCATCTGAGCTGGGATCGGTAGAACCGAGTATGGTGTAGAACTGGCAGATACTATGGATAGTTTTCTGGTTTGGTAGGTGGGTAATCTGCCGCAGTTGCGGGTTGATCGTCGCCTCGAAGCGGAAGGCGTTTTCGATCACGCGTTCCGCTCGGCGATCGACCTCTTCACCGATGTGGCGGCAGAACTGCTTGGCGAGCATGTCGGCGAGCAGGGTTTTATTCTTGCTCTCTGAGAGTTGTTCAAGGCTAAATGACTTTAGCGCATCGAAGCTGTTTTTTTCCAGTTTGGCTTGATTGATCTGTGCGCGTTCGACAAAGAGGTTGAAGGCGTCGGTGATTAAGTCGCTGAGTTGTTTGAAATAGTAGGTGGTGGCAGCGAGGGGCACGTCGGCCTCTTTGGCAATGGCGCGGTGACGAACGGCCTTGACCCCCTCACGTGAAATAATGCGCAGGGTGGCCTCTAAGATGGCAAGCCTACGCTCCTCGCCCTTGGGGCGCCGGACCTTACGACCTTGATATTCTATGCTGGTTTGTTGCTTTGCCACGTTAACATCCTTACATCGACGTTCTTCTGTTATTCTAATTTAAACATAATAAACTGCTTTTGGCGGTTAGCGTCATGTTTATTTGCGAAGTTTTCGTTTATTAGTGCGAGGTGGGTGTGAAACTACTATTAATAATTATCGGTCTTTTTGTCGCGCTATTTTTCATGGTGATGCTTGTTGAGCGTTTTACCACGCCGATGAGCGCGGAAAAAACCGCTAAAGTAACTCGTTGGCTGCCACTGCTCATTGTCGTTAGTATTGTGCTGGCGATCATGCGTGAGGGAGGCTTTTTTTAATGTTTCTCAGCATAGTACAGCTCCACCCAGCTGGGTGAAGAGCTAAGTAGGAAATAGCGTCACTATAAGGCACTGGTAGTTTGTTACAGCGATTGCAGGCGATTAACGTTTCGTCAGTGATGAATGTAGGCAGTGTTTTAGGAGGGCGGATGTCGAAAGTAGAGGCAACAGAGACGGCAGAGATCGTTTCGGGGCAGGCGTGGAATGATTTCTGCGAGCAACTAAAACGGGCCGGTGAGGCAATCTTGCGCCCGGAGATACCGGCCGACGAACAGACTCGGGCGGAAGGTTATCGTTACCTGACTCGGCTGACGCGCATTGGTCTTGATATGTTTATGGAGAGCGGTGATCGTAGCTTTCCGAGTTTCTATCGGCCTTCCCATGAGACGGCTAAGATCGGCGCTGACAACCCCGATAACTATTATCAGCGAGCGGAGCTCGACGGCCGCTATGACTATGTGATCAAGGGCGCGCGCGGTAGCGTAGCGTACCTGAGCTTTGGTACTCAGGCCGGTGGCTATGGTGAGGATGGTAAGAACGAGCCGACCGGCTTTATCGATGATAGTGACATTGTCTTGGATGACGAGGGGCGCTTCGAGTTAGTCGTCAGCACCCGGTCGCGTGAACAGAACTGGCTGCCGATGACGGAGGCGACGCGCACCGTCATCGTCAGGCAAACCTTTCTCGACCGCAACAGTGAGCATATTGCCGAGTTGACGATTACACGTCTCGACGGTGCGGCGGTGCCGAAGCCAATGACGGCACATGATGTTGCCTCGAGCCTGCAGGCGACGGCTGCCTTCGTACAGGGTACAGCACAATTATTTGCCGACTGGTCGCAGCGCTGTCTGCCGCATATTAATCGCTTTGCCCCCTGGCAGCAGGCCTGGTGTCAGAGTGTCGGTGGCGATGCCAATATTCACTATTATTTCAGTTTCTGGCAGCTCGAGGACGATGAGGCGTTGTTAATCGAGTGCGATTATATCCCGACTTGTGATAACTGGAACTTTCAGTTGAATAATTATTGGATGGAGTCGCTGGATTACCGTTATCAGCAGATACACCTAAATAAACACGGCGCCGTGGTTGGCGATGATGGTCGCGTGGTTATTGTGGTGGCGCAGCAGCCGATCGCCGTGGATAACTTTTTGAGCACGGCAGGGCACGCACTGGGCACGGCTTGTTTTCGTTGGATTGGTGCTAAAGAATTTCCCGATCCGACAATGCGTGTCGTGAAAGTCACCGAGTTATTAGAGGCCAGTTGATTAAAGTGAGAAGTTAAAAGTGGTTTGTTAAAGCAGTTGATTAAAAAATATTATTTTAAGAGCGATTGTCTTAAGAACGATTGTCTTAAGAACGATTGTTTTAAAGGTGATTGTCTTAAAAACGAATTTAGTGCAAACGAAAATATTAAAAAATAACCAAAGATAAAAATAAATAGAAGGAGCTTAATATGACAGCGAGGATTGATTTTAGCTTTGACAGTGTTGTCGCAGAGGCGAAACAGCGGGCGGGCTTGGATAACTTTGGTGATTATTCCTTTGAGGCACCGTTGCGTGTCTTGTTGCACGCCCTAGAAGTTGAGGCCAAATTGAGCGAGTTGGGGCGAGAGATGCAGCATGAGCGGGTTGTTAACGCGTTGGTAAATCGCTTACAGCTGCAGGACTTTTGTCAACGCTACCCCGAAATTCTCGATGAGCAGATCGCGGCACCGGTGGTGATCGTCGGCTTGCCGCGTACCGGCACCACCATGTTGCAACGCACCATGGCGTGTGATGAACGCTTTTATTCGCCGCTGTGGTATGAAATTCACTACCCGGCACCGGCGAGAGACTGGGACTTTACTACTGAAAACGATGCCCGAATTCCCCAGGCGGAGCTCGATGTCGAGGCCATCTTGGAGGTCAGCCCTGGCTTGGCGGCGATTCATCCGCTGGAGGCTGGTGCCGCCGACGAGGAAATTATCTTGTTGGAACACTCGTTCTTCAGTACCACGCCGGAGGCCTTCTGCAATATACCGGGCTACGGTGACTGGTTGAGCGAGGCGGACAACACGCCCGGCTATCAATACTTGAGGCGACAGCTGCAATTCTTACAGTGGCAGAAGAAGAAAAGTGGCGTCAACCCGAATGCCGAGCGCTGGCTGTTGAAATCGCCGCATCACCTGCATCATATGCAGACGTTATTAGAGGTATTCCCCGGAACCAAAGTGGTACAGACACACCGCGATCCGTTACAGACGATACCCTCTATCTGTAGCTTCAATAGCACGCTGTGGGCGATGAACAGTGAAGCGGTGGACGACCAAGAGATCGCACGCCAGTGGAGCGACAAGTTCGCCCGCGGTATGCGCCATACCATGGCGGTACGTGCGCAGTACCCTGAAGCTTTTCTCGACCTGTGGTTTGATCAGACGACGACGGATGCGCAGGGCTGTGCGCGTGCTATCTATGAGTTTGTCGGTATGCAGGCGAGTGAGTCGGCGCTGGAGAAGATGCGCCAGTGGCGGCAGGCGAATAAACGTGAAGATCGCGCTCCGCACCATTATACGCTGCAGCAGTTTGGTCTAACAGAGCAGGGCTTGTCTGAGCAGTTTAACGATTATCGTCAGGCCTTTATCGTCAACCGTTAGGCATCGGTGTTGTTTTTTGTTCCGAGCGTGGCGAAGGAAATAACATTATGTCGCCATGGCCAGTACAGTGGGCAGGACTTGCGGGGAAAATTGCGCTAGAATACGTCGCGAAATCTAATGCGGCGGGGTCACCGTCATGGGACAAATTGTAATAATTGGAGTAGGGCAGTAATGGCTGAACAAAAAGCAACCAATGTACACTGGCACGACGGTGAGATTTCACGCGATGACCGCAACCGTATGCTTGGGCAGAAGGGAGCCACGTTATGGTTTACTGGTCTGTCAGGCAGTGGCAAGAGTACTGTCGCCGTTGCTCTCGAGCAGGCACTCGCCGCCAAAGGCAAGCTCTGCTATCGCCTCGATGGCGATAATATTCGCATGGGTATCAATAAGAATCTGGGCTTTAGCGCCGAAGATCGCACCGAAAATATCCGTCGCATCGGCGAGGTGTCGAAGCTGTTCGTCGATACCGGTGTGATCACGCTATCGAGTTTCGTTAGCCCCTATCGCGCCGACCGTGACCTGGTGCGTGAGCTGCACGATCAGTCAGGCATGGACTTTATCGAAGTCTATGTTGAGGTGCCGCTGGCGGTCGCCGAAGAGCGTGACCCGAAGGGCTTGTACAAGAAGGCTCGTGCTGGCGAGATCCCTAACTTCACCGGTATCTCCGACCCCTATGAAGAGCCGTTGAATGCCGAGCTGGTACTCAACAGCCATGAGATGACGCTAGAGCAAGAGGTAGAAACTCTACTTAACCTGCTCGAAGAGCGTGGCATCTTAAACCTTTAATCTTTATCCCCACGTTATACCTGCAGCTGTCGCGTACGCGGCGGCCGGCCTAGTTTTGGAGTTAGTAATGATCAATCCCCACGGTTCTGAGCAGCTCAATCCGCTGTTTGTCTACGATAGCGAAAAACACGCGGCCCTCGTTGCCGAAGCAGAGACGCTGCCGTCACTGCTATTAAACTCGGCGGCGGCGGCGAATGCCGTCATGCTGGGTGCCGGTTACTTCAATCCGCTCACCGGTTACATGAATCTTGCCGATGCCAAGAGTGTCGCCGAGAGCCTACACACCGTCGACGGTCTGTTCTGGCCTGTGCCGATTCTGAACGTGACCGACGATGTTAGTGCCATTGCCATTGCCGGTGCCAAGCGTATCGCCTTGCGCGACCCGAATGTCGAAGGTCATCCGGTGTTGGCGGTGATGGATGTAGAGGCGATCGAGCCCGTCAGCAAACAGGAGCTGGTGGCGATGGCGACCGAGATCTTCGGTACCGACGATGCCGAACACCCCGGTGTAGCGACCTTTACCAACCTCGGTAGCCAGGTTGTTTCTGGCAGCATCGAGGTGTTGAACTACTCCTACTTCGCCACCGACTTCCCCGACACCTTCCGCACCGCGGTGCAGATTCGCAATGAGATTGCCGAGCGTGGCTGGGAGAAGGTCGTAGCCTTCCAGACCCGTAACCCGATGCACCGCGCCCACGAAGAGTTGTGCCGCATGGCGCAGCAAGACCTGGGCACCGATGGCATCCTCGTACACATGTTGCTGGGTAAGTTGAAGAAGGGCGATATCCCCGCCGATGTCCGCGATGACTGCATTCGCAAGATGGTCGAGGTTTACTTCCCAGAGAACACCGTGATGGTGACGGGCTACGGCTTCGACATGCTCTATGCCGGCCCACGTGAGGCGGTATTGCACGCCGTGTTCCGTCAAAACTGTGGCTGCACCCACTTCATCGTCGGCCGTGACCACGCCGGTGTTGGCGATTACTACGGTGGCTTCGATGCGCAGGCGATCTTCGACGAGAAGGTACCGGCCGATGCTTTGGCGATCGAGATCTACCGCGCCGATCACACCGCCTACTCGAAGAAACTCGACAAGGTGGTGATGATGAAGGATGCGCCGGATCACAGCAAAGATGACTTTATCCTGCTCTCCGGTACCAAGGTACGTGAGCTATTGGGCAACGGCATTGCGCCGCCGCCAGAGTTCTCTCGTCCCGAGGTCGCACAGATCTTGATGGACTACTACCGCAGCACGCAGGCCTAAGCGAGTATCCGCGCGGGCGCCCCGGCGTCGGCGACGATCGCCTGTGTATAACAGCCCCCGTCAGTCTTGCTGGCGGGGGCTGTTTGCGTCTGGCTAGCTGGGTAAGTTCAGCGATAGTGTCTCTTTCAGCTCTTCCATTACAACGTAGCTGGTCGACTCATTGACGAAGGGCAGGGTGAGCAGTGTTTCGCCGAGCAGCTCTCGGTAGGCGTGCATGTCGGCGACGCGGGCTTTAATTAGATAGTCGAAGTTGCCGGATACCAGATAGCACTCCTGTACCTCTTTTAAGCGCACTACCGCCTGGCGGAAATCCTCGAAGTTGTCTTGGCTCGTCCGCGATAGCCGCACCTGTACGAACACCACGAGACCGGCATCGAGGGCCTCGGGGTTGAGGATCGCCTGATAGCCCTGGATGACGCCGGCCTTCTCGAGCTTCTTTACTCGCTCGATACAGGGGGTGGTGGTCAGTCCGACTCGCCTCGCCAGTTCGGCATAGCTGATGCGCCCATCTTGCTGCAGTTCACGGAGGATGTTGCGGTCGATACGGCTCAATGTCATCTTCGGCGTCGTCATACAGTGAAATCTTCTGTTTATCGGTTAAAAAATAGTTGATGGTCAATAATACTGTTTAAGATAAGAAAAAACACCTGCCAAATAGTTAATATACTGGTTCTATCAACTACAAAACAGATAGAAGAGAGATCGTTATGCTTATAGGTGTCCCAAAAGAGATAAAAAACCATGAGTACCGTATTGGCCTAACACCGGCGGGCGTGAAAGAGCTTGTCGCTAATGGCCATAGCGTCATGGTGCAGGTCGATGGCGGGGCCGGCGTCGGTTTTAGCGATGCTGACTACAAGAGTGCCGGTGCTGAGATCGTCGCGACGGCGGAAGAGATCTTTGAGCGCGCCGAGATGATCATCAAAGTGAAGGAGCCACAGCCGCAAGAGTGCAAGATGTTGCGCCCTGGCCAGCTACTGTTCACCTATCTACACCTTGCCCCGGATCCTACTCAGACTGAGCTACTGATCGCCAGTGGCGCGACTTGTGTCGCCTATGAGACCGTCACCGATGCTCGTGGTGGCCTGCCGTTGTTGGCACCGATGAGTGAAGTGGCCGGCCGTATGTCGATTCAAGCTGGTGCACACCAGCTGGAGAAGGCGCAGGGCGGTAATGGCATGTTGCTCGGCGGCGTACCCGGTGTCGAGCCTGCCAAGGTCTTGGTAATCGGTGGCGGTGTGGTCGGTGTCAATGCTGCACGCATGGCGATGGGCATGGGGGCCGAGGTGACGATCGTCGATCGCTCGCTACCGCGTCTACGCCAGCTGGACGATCAGTTCGAAGGCCGCATCAAGTGCATCTACTCGACCGGTGATGCAATCGAGCAATATGCGATGGCTGCTGACCTCGTGGTCGGTGCGGTATTGGTCCCTGGTGCCTCGGCACCGAAGCTGGTTTCTAAGGCGCTGATTGCCCGCATGAAGCCGGGCTCGGTCGTGGTCGATGTGGCCATCGATCAGGGCGGTTGCTTCGAGACCTCGCATGCCACCACACACCAGGATCCGACCTACGTCATCGACGACGTGGTGCACTACTGTGTCGCCAACATGCCGGGCGGTGTGGCACGTACCTCGACCATGGCGCTGACCAATGCCACCCTACCGTTTGCCATTGCACTGGCTAACAAGGGTGCCAAGCAGGCGCTGCTGGATGACGAGCACCTAATGGCCGGCCTGAACGTACACGACGGTCACGTCACTAATCGACCAGTGGCTGAGGCGCTAGGTTATGCCTTCGTCGAAGGTGCCAGCGCACTCTGCACCCCTTCCGTGGCTGCCTAATCGGCACCGTGTTGATCGCCGCCTAGGCGATCAGGTAAGAAACCCACCCCGTCGCTGACTGGGTGGGTTTTTTTTATGTCTTATTTAGCGGTCGCAGGCACCGTCGTAGAGTCGGGCGGTGAGTGTGCTGACGGCATTCTCGACCCGAAGAATACGTGGGCCTAGGCTGACGGTCTCAAAGCCCGCTTCCACCAGCTTGTCGACCTCGTAGGGGATGAAACCGCCCTCGGGACCGATGGCGAGAATCATCGGCTCCTTGACCGCGATGGGGCAGGGCGCGTGGTCGCCGGGGTGGGCGACGAGGGCGCGCTTGCCGGTGGCGATGGCGGGCAGCTCATCCTCGACGAAGGGCTTGAAGCGGGGCTTGAAATGCACCGTCGGCAACACCGTGTCGACACACTGCTCTAGGCCCTCCAGCAGATAGCGGTGGACGGTGTCGGCTTCGACCACCGGGCTCTGCCAGAAGCTTTTCTCGGTCTTGTAGCTGTTGATGACATAGAGTTCTTTTAGACCAAACTCGGCGGCCATGCGGTAGATACGCCGCATCATCTTCGGCCGTGACAGTGCCAGCACCAGGGTGATCGGTGTCGCGGGTGGCGGTGCTTGCTCTAATGTTACGGCGAGTTGGCAGCTGTCGCTGTCGAGCTGTTCGATGAGGCCGCTGCCGAGCTTGCCGTTGAGGCGGCCGACTTTTAGTGTGTCGCCCTCTTTGGCGCGTATCACCTTGAGGATGTGGGTGAGCCGGTGATCGCTCAGGCGGACGCACGTCGGGCTGATAAAGTCGTCTTCGTGCAACAGAATAATATTCACAACGCGGCATCTCTCAATTAGGGCGCTGAGCATAGTACTGAGAAATCAGCGAAGAGAACAGCGATGACTGAAAAGCGCCGCAAGTAGCCCGGGGCTAGAACTCGACGATGTGTTGTTGGCCGCTGCTGCGCACGTAGAGACCGAGGCTCTTCAACTGGCTGATCAGTTGCTCGCAGTCGTCGTGGTTGAGAAACTCGCCGATCAAGTGGCGCTGTTCGTTGTCGTAGAGGCTGATGGTGAAGGGCGACCAGGACTGCTCCTGCTCGACCACGGCGATGGCGGTGTCGTAGAGATCATACTGCCAGCGCTGGTCGGGGTGGCCGCAGCCCTTCTCGACGGTGAGGGTGTGGGTATCGTTGTTGGTGTAGATCACCTGGCGGGCACTCTGCTTGAGGGCGACGTAATACAGCGCCGCACACAGCGAGGCGGCCTCAAGGCCGGCAAAGGGCAGGATAATCCAGGCACCGGCGAGGCCGAACAGCACGGCGATGACCAGTGTTAAGATGCTCAGCGCTAGCATCAGCAGGCGCGTGGCGCGCCAGCTCATCGAACGATTGGGGGCTAATATCACCATCGTCGTGTGTTCGCTGTGATTAATCGTTACCATAGCCTCTACCCGCGATCAGATACCTTAAGTTTAGCAGCGCGGTGTCGCCGCTAGACGCCATTTTATGGTATTTCGAATGATGCTTATAACCAGCAATACTGTGAGGCCCTTATGACCCCTATGATCGATGCAGCAGCGCTGCAACACCGTACCGATACCGTCATCATCGACTGCCGTTACTCGTTGGCAGCGCCGGAGCAGGGGCGGGCGCTGTATGCCGAGGGGCATATTCAGGGGGCGTACTACGCCGACTTGATGAGTGACTTATCGTCGCCCGTTGAGGCGCACGGCGGTCGTCACCCGCTGCCGACGGCGGCTAATTTTTCGGCGTTCTGTGAGCGTCTCGGCATCGTCAAGGGGGTCACCGAGGTGGTGCTCTATGATGATCACCGGCTCGCCTTCGCCAGTCGTGCCTGGTGGTTGTTGCGTTATTTTGGCCACGATAAGGTGCAGCTGCTAAACGGCGGTTTCCGTGCCTGGCAGGCGGCCGGTGGCGTCTGTGACACTGACGCCCCCGTGCCGCTGGCTAACGGCCGCTTCCAGGCGGAGCCGAATCCGGCGATGGTGGCGAGCCGGCAGGAGTTACTGGTGGCCTCGGTGCCGGCGCGCTTTAGCTTGATCGACGCCCGAGAGGCGGCCCGCTATAACGGTGAGGTGGAGCCGATCGATCCCGTTGCCGGTCATATCCCCGGTGCCTTGAACTACCCCTGGCAGGGGCTCACTAACGAGCAGGGCGAGGTACAGCCGCAGCAGGCGCGCTTCGCGTCGCTGTCAGCGGATGATGAGTTGGTGGTCTACTGCGGCTCCGGCGTCACCGCCTGTGTGACGTTGCTGGCGCTGACGCTGGCGGGCAAGTCATCGCCACGCCTCTACCCGGGCAGCTGGAGTGACTGGTGCAGCTACTTAACGGAGGACTAGTTACTTAGCTGAGGACTAGCTAACGGAGGGCTAGCTGTCTCAGCAGTCGCTCGAAAACCTAGAACGGTGGCGGGCAGTGCCAGTCGAACACCTCGCCGCTGAGCGGGTGGGTGAACTTCAGCGTCGTCGCGTGCAGCATTAGTCGCGGCGCGGCGGCCAGGGCCTCGTCGTGGGCGTACAGGTCACAGCCGAGGATCGGGTGGCCGATTTCACGGCTGTGGATACGCAGCTGGTGCGAGCGGCCGGTGACCGGCTTCAACAATACCCGCGTGCGGTCGCCGTGGCGCTCTAACACCTGGTAGTGGGTGAGTGAGGGCTTACCCTGTTGTGCGCAGATCTTCTGTCGTGGTCGACGTTCCCAGTCACAGGCGATGGGCAGGTCAATGCTGCCATCCTCGGCGATATCGCCCCACAGCAGCGCCGTATAACTCTTGCTGATCGCCTTGGCCTGAAACTGGCGAGTCAGATCGGCGTGCACGTCGCGGCACAGTGGCACCATCATCAATCCCGAGGTATCCAGATCGAGTCGATGTGCGACGGTGGCGGTCGGGTAGTCTCGCTGGATGCGGGTGATCATACAGTCTTTGTTTTGCGGCAGGCGGCCGGGCACCGACAGCAGGCCCGAGGGCTTGTTGATCAGCAAGAGGAAGTCGTCCTCGAAGAGGATCTCGACCTCTTCATGGCAGGGCGGCACGATATAGGGTTGCGACATAAATCAAAGACCTTAAAAAAGCAGGCACTATTATGCCAGAGCGCGGCAAGGGTGTTAATAACGGCGACGACAGTGGCGGATAATAGCGCCGTTAGGCGCTGATTGGGGCCAGCAATCGGCGTATAGTGGGCGGATTCTACGAGGTTGGAGCAAGATGAATACATCGTTACAGATCGATCTGCAGCAGACCGCGGCGGCACCGTTGGTGGCTGCCTATCACCGTTACATGGATGAGCTGTTAGTACTGCAGCAGGAATCGCTGGTCGCCGGTGAGCTGAGTCTAGCGCTGGACTTTTGGCAGCTGCACGTGGCGATGCTGCGCTGTCATGCCGAGATCGAAGACCGTTATTTAGAACAGGTATCAGCGGAGCAGCAGGCCAGTTGGCGCTGGCCGGCGACCCTGTACCTGGCCGAGCATCGTAAGATTCTGCAGTTTGCCGAGCGTGTCGAGGCGCGTTTGTCTGCGATGCAAGCGCCGTTGGCACTGCGCCAGATTGTCGAGGAGATCGACAAGCAGCGCAGCTATAAGAACCTGTTGGAGCACCATGAGGAGCGGGAAGAGATCGCCTTATTGCTGGAGATGCCTAAGACGGCGGCGGTGCTGACGGCAGCCTTGGAGCGGGATATTGTTAGCCAGTGGACGCAGCTGTATCAGGCACAACAGCCGAGCTTAGCGTCACTGCAGCAACGGCTACAGCGGCTAAGGCGTTAAGTGAATGACGGTGATCAGTGAGTGACGAGGATCGGCGCAGCAAGCGCACCGGTGAGTGAGAGGCATCGGTGAGGTTAAGTCAGTAGCGGGTCGGCCGGTTGCTGATCGGTGACAGCCATGATGCGGTGAGCGGTGGCGATGGCGTCGATTAACTCCTCGATATTATCGACTTCGATCTCCTCCAGTAATTGCTCGGTGAGGGCGAGCACGATTTTAAGCTTCTTGATGCTGAGATCTTGATTGAGTAAAGTTTGCGCCAGATAGTAAGGGTCTTCATCCGCTTCACGCATGCGGATGGCTTCACGTATGGCCATTTGTTTTTCTGTCGCAGAGGGTGCAGGCATTATAGTCTTCTCCAGCGAGACGCGTTATCCATAAAAACACTAAAAATTATCGACTTGTGTGTTTTGCGTACTATTAATAATAGCAGTTGTTAGCGAATTCACACGCTGATATACAACAGCTGGTTTTACTGAGTCATTGAAAACGAAAGGTGAGCCGTCATGGCAGCGTTATTCCCCGCAGAAAAAGTGCAACAACCGTGCCCGCGTTTGAGCGAACAGGCGGCTAAGACGCTGCCCGATGCCCGCGTCTACAGCCAGCGGCTGCCCCAGTGCCCGGCGCTGGCGCTGTACCTGCTCGATGCCGATTACCCCCAACACCTGCTGGACGATGAGACCATACTGCGGTTGATGGACGAGCCCTCCTACTGGGCGTTTTGCTGGGCCAGCGGCCAGGTGATGGCGCGCTATCTGCTCGATGCGCCGCACTGGGTGGCGGGTAAGCGGGTGTTGGATTTTGGCTGCGGCTCGGGGGTGGCGGCGATCGCCGCGGCCAAGGCCGGTGCCGCCCACGTGGTGGCCTGTGATATCGACCCGGTGGCGCAGTTGGCGACGGCGCGCAACGCCGAGCTGAACGGTGTCGAGCTGGACATCTGTGGTGACTTCTTTGCCTATCACCAGCCCATCGATATTATTCTGGTTGCCGACGTGCTCTACGATCGAGAGAATATGCCGCTATTGGCTGAGTTTGCCCGTCGCGCAAAAACAGTCTTGTTAGCCGACTCCAGGGTGCGTAATCTAACGGTAGAACCCTATCGAAAGCGGCAGACCTTCGAGAGCAGTACCATCCCTGATCTCGATGAATCACGGGAGTTTAATCAGGTGAATATTTACAGTGCCCAGTATGAAGAGGTCGCCTCCGACGGTGCCCAATGCTAGCGGTGAAAAAGATAACAGGAAAAACACTTGGTGAATGGCAGCGATTGCTGTATAAAACCACAGTATAAATCATGAGGAGGAAACTATGGCTGTAGTGGCTATGTGGCTTTGCGACCGGGACGACAGTATGTTTAGTGATAAAAAAGCGGCGGAAGAACACGATAAAATGTTGGAGCTGGCAGAGAATATCTCTGCCTTGATTGAGCAGCACGTTGAAGATATCGACGAGAACGCGCTCGAGGAAATTGGCCTGGTGTTGGCGCGTCGCCGCGAGGTGTTGGCGAAAGCCTGTAAGGGCAAGCCAGAGCTGCTGCTAGAGCCGGACGAAGAGTTCGACGAGTAGCGCTCGAGCACACCGTTGCCGGCATCATTACGGCGTCGACGACGGTGTAGAATTGTTAACTGATTTAATGCATTAAGCGTTTTTGCATTCTCCAGCGCAGCTGGTACAATGCCCGCCACGCCCCCATGGCACAGCTGGATAGCGCGGTCCCCTCCTAAGGGACAGGTCAGTGGTTCGAATCCACTTGGGGGCACCAAATACTCTTCCGCTCCAATTCTCTACTCTTCACCGCATGCTGTAATCACTACGTTTAAGCCCTATTATGTTCCTCATTAGGCCGTCCTCTTTCGCGTAAAGTGGGACATTTTTGTTGGTACTTTTGTTGGTACCTCGCCTAACCTGGCGAGCAGGTACCAACAAAAGGGACAATGTTAGGTGGGTGAGTATGCTTACAACACTAGTCGTTAAGAATGCTAAGGCTAAAGAAAAACCTTATAAGCTGTCCGACGGGGGTGGGCTTTTTTTGTTGGTCAAAAGCGCAGGCTTAAAGTATTGGCGCCTGGCATATCGGTTCGGCGGTAAGCAAAAAACGTTGGCTCTTGGTGTTTACCCCGAAGTCTCGTTACTTGAGGCTAGAGAGGCGCGTGAGAACGCTAAGCGACAAATCCGTTCGGGGGTCGATCCGGCAGAGACAAGGAGGGCAGAGAAGGCTAGTAACTCTACTGCAATGGCGAATACTTTTAGCGTGATTGCTGAAGAGTGGTACCAGAGAAATATTAAGACCTGGGCTGCTTCTACCGCTAAAAAAAGACGATGGTTAATGGATAAAAACCTAGTGCCTTATCTCGGTAAATATCCGATTAACGAGCTTAAAACTATCGATCTATTGAAAGTCATACAGCGATTAGAAACACGTGGTGCTATAGAGACTGCTTATAATGCGCTCCAGGTGATGGGGCAGATTTTCAGGTATGCGGTACAAACTCAGAGAATTGAGCATAACCCTGTACCAGACCTGGCTGGCTCGATTCAAGCGAAGGTCGTAAAGCCTCGCGCGGCGATCACAGAGCCGGCAGAGCTTGGGCGGCTGTTAGTTGATATAGATGGTTACTATGGCAGCCATGTCGTTAGAACGATGCTGGCGTTGGCGCCATTACTATTTCAGCGACCAGGGGAGGTTGCAGGGATGGAGTGGAATGAATTGGATCTTGATGGTGCGCTGTGGATTATCCCCAAGGAGCGCAAGAAGGAACGGAACACACGTGAAGATGATCATATTGTCCCTCTGTCTCGTCAGGCTGTTGCCTTGTTACGCGATATCTACCCGCTGACAGGGCATAGCCGTTATGTATTCACTAATCAACAGCGAGAGTCTAAATCTGCGACTCCTGCCTCGGTAAACAAGGCAATGCGTAAGATGGGGTATTGCACAAAGAACACGCAGTCATTTCATGGTTTTCGCGCTACGGCGAGAACAATGCTTGATGAGCGTCTTGGCTTTCCTGTTGAGTGGATAGAGCACCAGTCTGGCCGTTCTGTTCGTGACCCATTAGGCCGTACGTACAACCGAACTAAGCACCTGGACCAGCGAATAGATATGATTCAGAAGTGGGCAGATTACCTTGATGAATTAAAGGGACAGACACTAGCAGGCAATGTGATTGCAGGAAGTTTTCAACAGAGAAGGTAGTAAGTGAGGTGGCTGTAGAGAATTGTTTTGTCTGTGAGATTGTTATGCCTCCGAGTGCCGTAGCTATGGAACTAGTTGGGCTTAAGCGTTAATATAATTAAATTAACACTATGCCTATGATATTGTAGGTAAATATTTACGAGGCTTAAATGTCAAATCTTATTGATGAATTTAACAATGCTCGCCTGAAAGTCCAATCAGACCAATATCCTATGTCTATAGGTGAACTGTCAAATCTGTATGATGATGGTGACTTGGATATACACCCTGATTTTCAAAGAATTTATCGTTGGAGCTCCGAGCAAAAGAGTAAACTTATAGAATCTATTTTACTTAGCATCCCCTTGCCTTCTATCTTTGTCTCTCAGCGAGAGGATGGTGTGTGGGATGTGGTTGATGGTGTGCAGCGTATATCAACTATTTTATCCTTTATGGGTAAACTTAAAGATTCTAATGGAGAGATACAGCCAGCTTTAGAGTTAGAGTCAACAAAATACCTACCGTCTCTCAAGGGTAAAAAATGGAGTGATGACAGTGTTGATGGCGAAATTGATCAGGAGATAAAACGGGTATTTAAACGAGAAAAAATTGACATAAAAATAATAAAACGTGAAAGTGAAGACGATACAAAGTTTGAGCTTTTTCAACGACTTAATACCGGTGGTTCTAAGCTTTCCGATCAAGAAGTCAGAAACTGCATGCTGTTAATGCTTAATGCGAATGCTTATAATTGGCTGAAGGGGTTGGCTGAAGATAAATGCTTTTTATCAACTACACCTGTTTCAGAAAGGCAAAAAAGAGAATGTTATGGCCAAGAACTTGCTTTAAGGTTTTTTGTCCAGAGGTTTTCTTCAGAAGAGATCAGGGCAGAGCACAAAGATATAGGCGCTTATATCAGTGCAGAGATGAATCGCTTGTTGAGTAAGGATTCTGGATTTGACTTCGATAAAGAAGAAGAATTATTCAAAAAAACATTTAAGTTGATTGATGCTGCATGTGATGAAAGTGCGTTTAAGAAATACAATCACATAAAAGAACGCTATGAAGGTGCTGTGAGTGTGACAGTTTATGAGGCGGTAGCGGCCCCTGTATCGGTTTTGATTGAAAAAAATTCAAAAAGTGATGAGGAAATCATAGAGCTTATACGCAGCGAAACGAAGGCACTTACTAATCATGATGATTATAAAAATATAATCGAAAAGTCCGTTCGACCAGTAGATAGAATGATTAGGCTGAATAAGTTAGGCAAGGAGTTGATCTGTTGAAAATACGATCAGCATTGGAGCTTCAAGACTCTCTTGATAATGATCTTGCATGGAGAAAGAGAGAGTTTACAAATTTAAAGTTCTTGACTTCAGATAAAAGGCAGCATAAAAAATCTGTTGTTATGAGAAGCTCTATAGTTCTACTGTACTCTCATTGGGAAGGACATATTAAGTATTGCGCCGAAGCTTATTTGAATTATTTGTCATATGTAGCGCCGAAATGTCAGGACATGACAGACAACTTCCTGCATATGAGTGCGGGTCATAGGATTGGGAAAGGGGCCTCTGCAAATAGTTTTTCTAGCCAAAAAAAAATCTTTGAATGTTATGAGGAAAGCAAGGCGAATAAATTTAGAGTGGATCCATCAAGTGTTATTAATACCCATTCAAATCTAAATTACGAGGTGCTTTCGGCTATACTTTCTCAGCTCGGGTTGAGAACGTCAACCTTCGAGTTAAAAGAAAATTTCCTTAATACAAAGCTTATAAAGTATAGGAACAAAATTGCTCATGGTGAATACGTTAGACAAGAAGATTTAGAGAGCGTTTATAACGATTTACCTGATCAGTTGTTAGGTATGATACAGTCTTTCAAAGATCTTATAATAGACTCGGTAGAGTCAGGTCTGTATTTAAAATAAAATTTAAGATTTTCAATCTATAGGTATGTCTTTAATAACGCCTATAGTTAGGTGCCTCATTCTAGCTCTATCATTAAGGAAATCATTCGTTTTTTCGGAGCACAGTACTCGTAGTAAGCTAACACAGTCTTCTACCTTTAAGCTTTTTGGTGTTATTACAACCATATGGTTTTCGACGGCAGCAGGGTGTTCGATGTTGACAATAGTTGCAGATGCTCGATTTTTGTTGGACGGGCTAGAGGTGCGTTTAACTAAAACAAATGGTGGCTTAAAGACCTTCCCCTTAAAACGTCTATACTTTGTTTCCTTGTAGACAGTTTTTCCAGCTGGGCTATTTTTGAGGTCGAAATATGGGTGTAGTGGTCCTTCTTCTGGTGCACGATAAGCTACTAAGGAACCAGTGTTTACATCGTAAAGATCTGATAGGGGCGTGTAATTATTTAAAGGTTTATGCCACTCAATTTTGTTCTTATGCTTTGCCCCAAAATAGCCAGACAAAATAAATACATCAACATCAGTTTTTGAGTTGAATGCTCCCCAGATGTCGCAAGAAGCTATTATTCTAGTGGTAACATAGCTCCTAAACTTATGATAAGAGCTTCCTGAACGTAAAACATCAGGAAGGATTGCGGCAATGTTGGAATCCTTGGGTAATAGCCTAATATACTTATCAAAAATAATCCCGGCCGCGTTGATCTTGCCTTTCCCCCAATAATTTTCTAAAGGCGAAGGCCAAGTAGTGAACGGTGGGTTCATTATTATATGAGTAACCTGGCTTAGCTCTTTTTCTGTTACCGACAATGCATCCCCTACTTTAATGTTGGGAAGAGATAAGAGTGCCTCCTCAAGGTTGCAGTCAATTTCAACGCCTCTGTTAATGGCTTCGATTATAATTCTTAGCTTCGCAGACTCGATGAAATGATGATGTATATCGGTTCCGTGTAGTACTTTCCCCCAAGAAAGCAACGTTTTGGATAGTTTAGATTTGACGCCTAACTTGCGTGAGCACTCGATTAGCAAGTTTCCTGCACCGCAAGCGGGGTCTAATACTATTGAGTTAAGTGTTATCGGTGCTAGAAAAGAGTTGACTAATTTTGTAGCAAGTAATTGTCCTGTAAAATAGCTGCCAGCTTCTCGCATCTCTTCTTTTGAGAGGCAATCTCTTAATATGTCATCAATCGAGTCTAAATCAACAGCGGACTGCAAGAGTTCAGCGTCTAATGACCCGAAGATGCTTCGTATCGATTGATTGTGTTTGGCAAGTCTTTTCATAAAAATACTGCGTAAATCTTGCTAGTATATCACTTGGTAATGTTTAGTTGTAGTGCGCTAATTGCTTGATATATTTAGCATATAAATATAACTTGAGGTTAAGTGATATAGCGCATAGTAAGCCTTTGTTGTGCGTAATGGCTCTAGACTGTTTATCTCTTGCCCGATGTTGCAATATGAGCTTACTGGTTTTATCTTGCGGTAGTGATTGAGGCAGGTTGGGGTTTTGAAGTATTCGAGTATGATATATAGAAAGATAAAGGTCTTTGGGGCGTTATCTTCCGAGCTTGCACTTATCGGAATAAAATTGATCGTGATTTAGTGTGCGACTACGATAGAACTTCGCTATCGCAGTCTTTTATATAGGGTTAGTAGATGTTAAAAAAGGATTATTGCAGCGCGATATAAGCTGGAGGTGTTTTGCACTGACTAAAGCTGTATGTACGATTAAAGCCATTGGTGCTGGTTACTTTATACTCACCGCTTGTAATTGAAATTTCGATATCACCCTGATCGTTGTGGATCGGATATTTGCTAGCATCCCAGCCATCATCCTCAGTGCTTTTGCTCTCGGCAAACTCACCATTATCATCTTGTCCATCACCAGTAATTAGTACAACAGAGCCTGCTTCGGCAAGTTGCTTCAAGGTTGTTTTCTTAGGGAGTCGATCGTGACCAAACTTAGTTGAGATGATAGAGACTTCAGGCTT
Source organism: Sinobacterium caligoides (assembly GCF_003752585.1). NCBI lineage: Bacteria > Pseudomonadati > Pseudomonadota > Gammaproteobacteria > Cellvibrionales > Spongiibacteraceae > Sinobacterium > Sinobacterium caligoides. The sequence goes on along the minus strand of NZ_RKHR01000003.1, from coordinate 1,405,205 downwards.
TAGCTTATTTGCCAGGTCACTTGATGTACTGGTATCAGAGCCATGATGATTGACATTTAATACGTCGACATCATTACCACCTATAATCGCACCCGATAGCAGCATTAACTCTTCGGCCCTAGGTTTATCTTTCCAGCTAGCTCCTGTTTGATCTCCTCCAGAGTACATAGTGAACTCTTTGTGACGTATAGTGACCCCGATAGACCCAGGGTTCTCATCGAAGTATTTATTGCCTTTAGATGGGTCTAGGTCTAAGTCGTTAGATTTACCGCGTGTATCGCCTCGCACGGAGACGACACGAATGCTTACTTCGTCTTCTGCGCCGAGATATATGGTGTCACCATACTCTGCTTTCTGGCGTATGAAGTTGCTCTCACCCTCGTCTTGTACTCCATTGCCGTTAAAGTCACCAGTTGATATAACGTACTTACCGTAAACTGTCTGTTTACCTGTTGGAGATAAAAGTGTTCGCTTCCCTGATGGGCCCTGGTCGTAGACTCTTTCTACAGCGATGCCGTTTTCGATGAGACTAGGGAGCCCCTTGATATGGTCTGCGTCATAGTGAGTGGTTATGACAGCCTTAAGTGTGTTGATGCCTTTGTCCTTTAGGTAATTAGCTATCCTTACCCCCTGATCGGCACGGCGTCCAGAGTCTATAAGTACCGCTTCTAAGTTAGGGGAGATGATTACCATTGCTGCAGCTTGGTCAACGTTGAAGACCGTGATCAGTGGATCTATTCGTTTGTCGGGGCTCTGGGTTTCGGCGTTGGTTTGCGAGATAGTTGTGCACGCTAATAGCGCCCACAGAAGGGTTTGCTTCAATATATTCATAATTAGTCCATTAATTGTTTGATTGAAGAAGACGCTTATTTAGCCTTCTTCTGAAAGGCTACGGCGTTGCCCTAATTAAAACAAACAAGAAAGGGTTATATTACCGGCTAGATATCGGTGTAAAGATAGAAAAGAGGGGCTGAAGCTTGGTGGTTTTATGAAACTATGATGAAGGAGTGGTTATTGTAATCGCTTATTATTTTGAAGTTTGTGGGACGTAAGTTTGATTATTTGAGGTCTAATCAATTAGACAATAATGATGTATTATCTTGAAGTATAATATGCATAGTGGTGCTTTAGGTTAAAGGAGATGGATTACCATGTTTCAAATGACTAAGAGAATACTGGAGAAGACTGAGGCCAGTATTTTAGGTCTGTCAACGGATCATAAAGCTTGGAGCTTTTTTACAAGATTTGTCTTGTTCCCTTTCTCCTATTTGAGGATAGGAGTTGAAGAGTTTTTTAAGCCGTTAGGCGTTTACTCATTTGTTTTAATAATTATTTTCTCTTTTTTTACTCTTATGGCCTCTTCTAGTTTTAATGATCATCGTGAATACTCGGTCTATATATTAAGTCTCAGTGTTTTTCTGCCAATGATACCTGCTATATTTTCTGTTCCTAGTACTTATGCATATTATGGTGTTACTGATAAACACGTAAAAATAACAACTGATCACATAGAAAAGGAAAGGCTAGATACTATAGAAAAGATTGAGTTGCTGGAGGAGAATATAGATAAGATATACAGTAGAGTCACAGCAAGAGTTTCCTTTTATAAGTGGCTGGTTGGCGCTATATGGGCTGTTTATATATTCGGGTTAAATATTCAGATAAAGATCCTTCCTAAGGATGATTTAACTTTCATTGGCTCATTTCTATCTCAAGGTTTTTTAATTTTTTCTATAGTATTCTTTTCTACTTTGTCGGCAATTATTCTGGTTGTCGGATATAAAAGAGCATCGGACCTGATCATTAAGAGCATAGAGTTTGGTTGCGTGCAAAAAAAGCATGACTTACTTGAATTAGGTTTAGAAAAATAATTTAGCTAATGAGTATGTTTGTTTTAATGGTCAAAACCGAGAGGAGTTGCTGGTAAATAGCCTCACTAGCTCTAAGTAATCTAATGACCCCTGTGTGTATTGTTTGTCCACACCTGAAGTTGTTCGTATTTATTTCATACGTCAGTGATAACCTTCCCTCGAGCTCGAGTTACCTCTGCTGCTGTATCTGCACCTTCATATCTTGGAGGTGTTGCTCTGCGGCGATTGATGCTGTTGCATCATTTATCCTCTTGCTTAGATCGGATATTTGCTAGCACCCCAGTCCTTGCTCTCAGCGTATTGAGAATGCTAAATACTTGGCAGCTAACATCTAGAATTGGCTAAGTCGCTTATATAACACCTCGTATAAGCGACTTAATCCATTATTGTTATGGGTTTGTTTTGGTGAACTCTAGTTTGTCACTTATGATGGCGCCGTCCAGAGGATCGGCTACGTACCACGTCAGCGAGTATTCACCAGCAGGAAACCAACTGTGTATATTCAAGTAAGTGCGTGTGTATTCTTTGCTTTCCCCTGCGCCTAGCTGAACCTTTCGAGATTTATGAATTGGGTACTCTTGGCCATCAGGGAAAGACAATACAGACCACTGGATATAGTCCTTGTAAGATGAGAGCAAATCTATATTTTCAATGCTTGCATCGTACTTCACTCTACCACCGGTCGCAGCGACAAGGCCTTCCCCTGCATCTAAGGTGATACCCACACCAAAGGTTTGAAGGCTGCTACTCTCTTCGCCAGTAATGGTAACGTCAAGACTTTTCAGTGTAGCTTCGCCGTTTGTCATGCTAATTGTAAATGAGTGCTCACCGTCAAGAAATGCGGGCTCCAGATTCCAAGCCATTGTACAGAACTCCCTGTGGTTCTGAGCTTCTGCCCCGTCATTGCTCCAAAGTAACTCCAAGCCTGTGGTTTCTAAGGGGGTGTATGGTACTGAAAGCGTCATCGAATCACCTACATCTAGCAAGTCGTCTTCGTACTTAGCCCAAAAACATACCACTTCTATGGATGAAAATGTCTTCCCGAAGTTTACAGTTACTTCATAGCTTGTTGGTGCTTCTAAATGGAGAGGAAGTCCCTGTCCCTGATCGAAGGTAACTGTCGCTTTAGAATCAGCAGCATAAGCGGCACTTGAGATAATACTCGTTGCAGTAGCGATGGAGGCGATGGTAGCGATGGAACATAATAGGTTTTTCAAATTTCTTCTCCATGAAATGATAGTTGGTCGTCCTGACCGTGCTTGATATCAGGCTGGAGGTGCACCCCTCCATTTTGCTTGATTGACTTAGTCTAGTTACGGTTTATTGTTTGTCAAAGCAGTGTGTAACTACGTTGATGTGTGTTTTAAAGTATATGGTCGTTAGTATGATTTGTTGTTAAGGGTAGTGGCTTATGAGCTCTTTCTAGGCCAAGCAAAGGCTTTTTATGCTTTTCTTGGTTACTGTATTTAGGTGCTCCTAAATATGGAGAGGAAATGGTTAATGTTTTTTATGAAAAATATTTCTGTGTGGTTATTTAATTTTTGTGTTTCTGTGAGGGTGAAGAAATGATTTCTGTTGATTTTTATTTTAAGGTTGCTGGAAGTGATATGACTTTGCTGTTGGGGGATTATAATACTAATAATGTTAATATTAGTTTCTTTCAAAGTGAGGTTGTATCCAGGTATGACAAGGATCTTCGCGGTTATGGGGAGATACGCGGAGAGGGAAGGTTTCCTAGCGGGGTCGGTAGCGCAATTTCAAAACAGTTTTTAAATATTCCATTTTCTATATCTAAAAATAAAGTAAAGGAAAATGGTTTTGTTAAGTTTTATTTTGAAGGTGGTGATTATCCGGATTACTTGGTGGTTAGCTTCAAGTTAGGCCTGGTGGAGAAAGTAATAAGGCACGAACTAGGTGTTTTAGATACATTGATGTCGTTATCAGAGGATACGGCAGGAGTGCTATATGTGACGTTTTCAGACTTAGGTGTATATTGTAATTTTAAAGGGGACGATGCAATAGAGTCCATAGAATTTGCTAAGAATCTTATAGCAACTTAATAAATGTTTTTTTGATATGTTGCAGTCAAGGCTGACTTTGGTAAGGGGGGTAATATAAGGCTGGAAAAAGAAGATGATTAGGTTGCTATAAGTAAAGCAAGTTCACTTGCGTGAGTTTTTCTGTTTAGTTGCGCAATCTTCTAGCCCATGCTTGAAGTTGCTCATACTTATTCCATGTGTCAGTAATTGCTCTCCCTCGAGCTCGAGTTACCTCTGCTGCTGTATCTGCACCTTCATATCTTGGAAGTAATGGTGGTGGCTCCATTAGATCGGCTGGTGGCTGCGGGTAGGGTAGGCGTTGTAACGTTGTTGAGTTTGAGCAGCCCGGAGCGATTAATACAATCACGAGTATTAGGGAGAGCCTTGTGATACTTGTCGACATATTTGATGACCTCTTTGGTTTTAACCTGCTGCTTTTTCAGTTGCTCGGCGGCGAGTGATGCTATTGCAGCGTTCAGTTGCCTGCTTAACTTCTCCTGGTCTCGCCTTGCCATAGCTTCGATTTCGTTTTGGCGCTTAGTCTCTGCGTTGATATCAGAGGCATGCTGTACAGCCTTCCCTGCGATATAAACTGCGGAGTGTGAGACTAATGCAGCAAGTAATAATATGGTTGGTATGATGCGGTTACCCATAGGGTATCCTAGAGTATTGATCACCAATTAAGCAGATCTTCACGCACGATTCTCCTCAAGCATTTTTGTATATACGCCGATCTTGCGGGCATCAGAGTCAAATTGACCTTTGTGATTAATTCGAGATGAATACTTGATGATATTGCCTAGTAGGAAGCCTTCGTATTGTTCTGGTGTTAACTTGGCTTTGAGAATGCAGATAGTCTTGATCCCCCCTGCATCATAATGGCTATCAGCTTTAGCAGGCGTATGAGGTCCTGAGGCGGAGCTGGATGGAGTGGTAACCGTAGGGGGGGGCTTGGCTTTCATAAATATAGGATCCTATGTTTCGTGGTGAGGTATGTTGATGGAAGGTGGGAGTTCACTGTGTCGACGTCATTCTTCTTAGTTTCTCGTTTTTAAGCTTTAATGCATTTGAAGCTGAATGACTCTCACGAACACTTCGAGTTTTCTGGCCTGTGCTAATAACAATCCTTCGGGCAGTAAATGGGGATATTCCCCATTTATCCCCAATCTCCTTCGGTGTGTAACCTTCCCTGTACTCTTCGGCAATGATGTTCGCACACTGCCACGCCTTCTTTGTTTTTATCATGCTCACGCCACCCCCAAGCCTGTTACTTTCCTGCTGGCTTCTCCGTTTAACCCCTTTGCTATCAAGTGCGGAAGTTATTGCTGTACGTGAGACGTCGTAATCATTGGCTAGTATGCGAAGAGAGTGGCCGGCAAGGTAGGCTTGTGCGATTTCATCGGCATAGGCAAGGGCTTTTGATTTCATGGTAGAGCCTGCGGTAAGTGTTCGGCTCATCACTTTTAGTTCATGTTTGGAAAACTTCATTATGTACCTCGCTAATATTTGCGTTACTGCGGAAGTAGGGAAGAGCTCTCTTCTCTCTCGTACCTTTCCCATGAGATTTTTTCTTCGCCATTCTTTGTAGTGCCAATAATGCTCAGAACTCGAACCTCTAGGTCTTTATAGTTGTCCTTATCGCATGCCTTGATGAACTCGTCGCAGAACTGAGGTGCATCGTATCGCCACGAAAGGATGACTTTGCGCCCTTGTTTATATATTGCTTCAGCCTTCAGTTCAGACTCTTTTAGCCACTCTTCATAAGTTAGATTCTTGCTGCTAACAGCCTTTTTGGCCTTGATGAGGCAGAGCTGCCGTGAAACGCCGAATACAGCAAATGCACTCACGGGGTTATCTCAACTACTGCCTGGGTGTCACTAAGGATTAAGGAGCTAATAAGCTGTTGTCCTAGACGGTTTTCTAGTGCTGCTAACTTAAGCCTAAGCTCCTTTTTGTCGACACCGGTTATGTTGTGAATAGGGTTAACTACCCTGCTTAACTTATTTGCGTTCATGTGAGTTGCCTCGCTACTTGTCGGGGTCATGCTATACGCTGGGCTGCTTTTTCAGCTATCCAGCCATTAATCTCGGATTCCAGCCAGCCGACTGAGCGAGGGGTAATTTGGAGTTGTTTGGGAAACTCACCAGTGGATATCTTTTCGTAGATGAAGGTTGTGGAGCAGCTGGTGCGGCTCTTAACTTCTGCCAACTTTAGGATGCGTTCGGGGGTAATGTTTGAAGTGTTCATGTGCTTTGCTCTCGCTAACGGTTATATGTCACCACTGAGAATATAACCATGGTTATTATCTTGGTCAATAACTTTGGTTAATTTATTTACTCGAGGTAAAAAAAAGCCCGCTCTAAGGCGGGCTGTTATTAGGCTGTCTAAGGTTGTTTATAGGTCGGAGACTACTTGCTTTACTACCCCGACAATGGAGCAGTTACCATTAATCGCTATGGGGCGATAATCGGGGTTGAGGGGTTTCAGATATTTATGGGGGCCATCGATAACAAGTTTTTTGAGGGTGGCCTCTGCTGTCCCGTCTAGCCTGGCAACTACAATTTTACCGTTATCGGCGGAGCAGTCGGGGTCAACAATAACTATCGAGCCCTCGGGGATTGATGGGAAGCCGAGAGGGTTTAGCATTGAATCACCTCGAACCCTTAGTGCGAACGAGTGGGGCCCAACATTTGATGTTGTTGCCTGCCATGCCTCAGGCTCCTCGAGATCTGTCCGGTTCATTAGCGCGGTCCAGTCTCCTGCCTGTACGAGCGAAATAAGCGGTACGCTTCCCATTCGGCTGCTGCCGTCTTCGCTACAATATCGAGCTGAAGGTTTTTTTTGCTCTTCATCCTCGCCATTGATGAGCCACTCTGGGCTGCAATCAAGAACGCTTGATAGCTCAAGTATCTTGGTTGTAGACGTCGATTTCCCTGATAACAGCTTGTGCACCATTACTTGAGATATGCCGCACTTCTCTGCCAGCTCTCTTTGGGTCATGCCTACGGCGGCGAGTCTAGCTCTGAGGTTTTTCGCTAAATTATTCATCTCGATACAATATAACTTTTGTTATAACAGTGAAACTAACTAAAGTTATTGACGGGCTGATAACTTTGGTTATATTGTGCCTCTGTACGATGATTGAGGATGGATAGATATGAGAAAGAAAAGCGTGATAGCTCACTTTGAGGGGACTACTAAAGCATCGTTAGCCCTAGGTATATCGCAGGCTGCGGTTTCTCGGTGGGGGGAAGTTGTGCCAGAAAAGCAGGCTCTCCGGCTTGAGCGTATTACTAGTGGGAAGTTGAAATATAACCCTAATTTTTATACCAGCCCCCCAAAGTGTGGCTAGCAAGGAGCTGATATGAGCTTTGAGTTAATGGCAAAGGCTATGAAGGCTGAAGTTGGTAACCCAATCAGAAAGCTAATCCTTATCTATCTAGCCGATACTGCAGATGAAAAAGGGTGTTGCTGGCCTTCTTACGGGACTATGGCTAGATGTTGTGAGGCGTCCAGAAGCACGGTAATTCGACATGTGTCAGCACTTGAGGAGAGTGGTTTCTTGAAGGTAGAGATAAGAAAAGGTGGTCTAAAAGGTAATCATTCAAACATGATTCACCTCACAATAGAGGAGGGGGGTGGTTCCACTGTGACACCAGGGGTGGTGTCAGAATGCAACCACCCTAGTGTCACTGTGACACCAGGGGTAGTGTCAGAATGCGACCACCCTAGTGTCACTGTGACACCAGGGGGTAGTGTCACAGTGACACCCAGAACCTACCATTCTTTTGAACCTACCAATGAACCTATCAAAAAGAATATATATACCGCGAAGAATTTGGTGGGCGAATTTAAATCAAAAAACACAACCACAACGAAACTGATTCCATCGGTCGATGATTGGGCTGAGTGGGGGTGGCCACACAAGCCAGATCCAGATTGCTTCGATGCCTGGATTTCGATGCGCAGAGAAAAACGCTATTCGGTGACCTGGAGAACATTGGAAACCATGGCGGGGCCACTTACTGAGCTTTTCATGTGTGGGATACCGCTTGAAACAGCATTGGATTTCGCAGAGCAGAGTGGTTGGTGTGGGATTGAGGCCAAATGGGTTTTTGATCGTCTCGGTACGCCGGCGCAGGCAAGAAGTTGGCGAACGGCAAACTCATCGGTAAGTATGGGAGGTTCGATTTATGAGAATGAGCATTGAGGATCACCATCAAAAGCACCTGATTGACTGGGCTAGAGTCGAACGATGCGTAATCGAGGGAGAGCAAGACGGGTTTATCGTTGACCACCTTTTCGCCATTCCAAACGGGGGTGGTCGTAGTAAGACTGAGGGGGCGTTACTTAAGAAAACTGGCGTCAAAGCAGGAGTGTCAGATTTGTTTTTATCTATTGCATCGGGTGGCTACAACGGCTTGTACGTTGAGATGAAAAAGCCAAAAGATCTCAAGCCATCAACTCAGGCTAATCAAAAGCAGTTTCTGGAGCGCAGGCTGAAACGCGGCTACGCAGGGTGTATTGCTTTCGGGAGCACTTCAGCGATGGAGTTAATACTCGCGTACTTGCAGGGCGACTGGGGGCAGCATCTAGCGAGCAGGGATGCAGCTGTATATTCCGATGATGCTTATGGGTGACGTGCCACAGAAAGGGTTGTTAGTGATGGATAAGCGAATACATTATGATATCTAGAAGTTTAGTTTTTACAGGGCAGTTGATAAGTAATGTGAAAGCTAAGGCGGAAGTATTGGGAGGCGGGGAATGACTGACGATTATAGAATCTCAGTAACAAAGTACGGGACCATCAGGTATAAGGTTGGTGATCACCGCGTATTGTTCAAGGTGAGTGAGTATCCTTGTGAGCGAAAGCGTATGGCGGCCGCGAGGCGTTATAAGTTGGAGTATGAAGCAGCTAATAACATCCCCACGCGTGAGACGTACGGTAAGGGGAAGCCAAAGCCATCATGTGGGCGTAAGCGAGTAACGCCGCCATGGGCAATAGCAGGCGTCATTCTCGATAAATACCGTGGTTGTTGGTGCGTTACTTTACTAGGTGGCGGTCGTAAACGATTTAAAATCGAGGGCTATACCTACAGCAAAAGAGCTTACAGAGCGGTGTTTGATAACCAGTATTGTGAAGCGTACCTGATGGCTCGTGCAGCACGAGAGGCCTCGGAGAGCACATGATAGTTGCTGCTGGTCGTACCTATGAGACCTTTAGAGTTGTTGCTGATGTAATTGGTGAGGAGTTAACTTGGAAAATATTGAAGGAATTCAAGCCAGATCTGCCAAGGGCTAATGGCTCCTATGCTGTATGCCTAAGTGTGCCCAAGGCTGAGAATTTAGGTAAGACTGCACAGGTATACGGGCACCGGCTTATCGGAACGATAGGAGTGGAGATGGCAATGAAGCTTAGCGAGGCATATGGTGGTGAGATCATATGGGTCGCGAGCCCAAGTGGCCCAGGCCGTTCGGATGACGTCAATGATGTGGTCTGGGTGTGGTCGAGTGATCATGGATGGATTAGGCCTCAGCAGATGAGGTTGTTTGATTTTTTATTCTAAGAATTTAATAGAATATTTTTAAAGTGTTTTTCAAAATCATCTTTTTTTCCGTCAAACACTTTTAGAACCTCATCGTTATTTAGAATAATGTTAAGTATCACTCTAGTCAGCTCATCACATCTGACGCTTAAGTTTGGTATTTTGTCAATCTTTTTTGGTTGAATGCTATCTCCATGTGTAACTTTAGATCTGATTCCATAGAATGACTTGATCTCATCAAAAATATCACATGGATCATAACCATAATCTTTGAGGAAAATTGCGATACGCTCCGATAGTTTGTGAACTAACTCACTGCTATCTGTAGAAAAAAGGCTTTCAAGTGCACTGCAGTAATGTGAGATTTTAATTGCAGGGTGGCATTCTGTACGAGCGGCACTTATAAAACGGAGAGCTCTTCCTGTCCTTGAAAATTGTTTGTCTACAAACTCATTAAATGTGGAGGAAGATTTTTGGTGTAAATATGATTGAAGCTTAAAACTTTTTTCTTCTAGTTCTGCCAGTTCAGACAAGCTGAAAGTAACCTCTTTAAATTTAACACCTGAGCTAAAAGAGCTAGATAACCTAATGCTGTTGTTTGACCATTCGGAGACTATACCTGATTTCATATTGCAATAAGCGATGTCACATTCGATAGCGTGATCTTTGATCAACCATGCATCTTTTATTAGCATACCTAGCCAGTGTAACCATACAGCCAATGCTTTCTGGCTTCCAAGTCCTTGAAAAAATGTATCATCGCACTCGCTATAAATAATGTGGTTTGCGTCCTTGAAGTGAGATGATTCAATAGTTCCGGCTGTCGTTATAAATTCTTGGTTAAGAATGTCCTTTATTATTTCTGGGTCGTTGGTGATATTAACTAAAGGCATTAGAGTAAACCCTCCTTTAATATTATCTGAAATGTTTAGATATCTAAATGTTGCTATCATTCTAAGTTTCTTCATGGTCGCTCTTCTTTAGAGTTGTGGTTGGTATAGATTGTGTCGTTTTCAGTGAAATTTTTTTTGTATTTACCCTGTTGCTTCCCTCTAGTCAATTAATAGGGACTTTTATCGTTATTTGTTGCTACGACAGAGGAGTAATAGAAGAAGAAAAAGGATGATGGATGGCGTAAGGTATCATAGAGAGTATTGCCATGCTTGGTTCGTTTATTATCAAATCACTATTGTCTGACATATTGGCTCGTATAGGCGGGAAATTAGTTGAAGGTATTGTTAGCGAGCGATTTATAACTCGCGTAATGATGTGGGCTCTTTTTAAGCTGTCGCGAATGAGCAGCAACACATTAGATGATGAATTGTTATCTGATTTGGCTCTTGAGATGAATAAGGCAGATTTGCCACAGGCATTGATAGTGCTTAGGGCGGCACGGCTTGCTGAGATCAAGAGCAATGCATGATAGTGACTATCAGGTCGCAGTTGATGCGATCGGAACCGCTGCAGTTGATGCGCTTGTAGATGAGTACCGACCATTGACCCCTAGAGCGAACGGTGGTCGTACGTCATGTCTAAGCATCCCCATCACCTCTAACATAGGTCGTAAGAGAGGTGATAGCACGATAGGAGCTAGGATCGTCAGGACTATAGGTGCCGACAAGGCGCGCCATCTTGCCCAGGCGTTAGGCGGTGAGACGATATGGCTGTCATCAAGTCGATCAAAGCACTGATCGAGCAAGTAGGTGATCAAGATAGTTAGTATTGACCTATGTAGGGGGGCCCCCCGTTTAGGTACTTCCTAGGCATTTAGGCACGCGAGTGTTTACCCCCCCGTGCTTTCATGTATTTCAGCAATTTTTCGAGCTTGTTTTTAGTCACTAGGGAGGGACGGAATGGCTGCGCATATTGAAAAGCTAGTAAGTAAGTCGGAACTTTGTGACTTGATGGGGACGACACCTCCTACAGTGACTAAATGGGTGAAGCAGGGGATGCCGGAACACAGCCGAACAGGTGGTGGAAAGAGAGCATTCTATGATGTACCGGTTTGTTTAAATTGGCGGCTGGAACATGAGCGCAAGCAAGCGGCAGGGAATAAGTCTACTGCTAATAGAGAGGAGTTAGAGCTCAGAAAGCTACGAGCTGAAGCGGAGGTTGTTGAGGTTAAGGCGGCAAGGATGAAAGGGGAAGTTATAGAGCTTGAGCATGTACGGTTAGTACTTGTTGACGTATTTACAAAGACTCGAGGGAGAATTCGCAAAGTCGGTGAGCGAGTCAGCAAGTCATTAGTTGGGGAAACAAACGAGCGAACAATAAAAACGCTCTTACTTGAGGAGATAGATGAAGCCCTGTCGATAATGGCGGGTGATGTTGGAGAGTTGTTAGAGCCTGGTGAAGATGATGATTAGCCGAGACGTCAGAAGACTGTAGCCCCCTATAACCCTAGATTTATCGCTCAATCTTGGAGCTGTAGGTTTAATGGTGGGAGTAGAGGGGCTGGCAAGCAAACGAAGGCGTATGCGGGAAGAGGCCAAGGAGGAGGGCTTCTTGAATGACGAGGGGTTAAGGCGAATACTCTCGAGCGCCATGCTTTACTTGTTACCTCCACCGCAGATGCTACCGAGTGACTGGGCAGAAGAAAATATCAATATACCCAGTGGTAATGCTATTGCAGGACCTATTCGGTTTCGCAATGCACCCCATTGTCGTGAAATCCTCGATCTAGCAGCTAATCCTGATGTCAGAAAAATCACGTTAATGTGGGGGGCGCAAACAGCTAAGACCACGATATTAAACTGCCTGAATGGTTACTACGTTGGTCATGACCCACAGCCTCAAATCGTGATGTTTCCAAGTCAAAGTGACTTAAAAAAATGGCGAGCTCAAAAGCTGGAGAAGATATTCGAAGCGTCCCCAACACTTACCAACCTAATCGCTAAGCCACGCGGAACTGTTGGTAAGAATAATGATGTAATGATCACTTATGCAGGTGGAGAGATGCTATTCGCATGGGCTGGGTCACCAAAGACAATGCGTGGTATATCTGCCCCCATAATAATGTGCGATGAAGTCGATGGTTATGCGCGGACTGAGGAAGGGCACCCAGTAAGTCTATTGACGCAGCGCGCAGCTACTTATGGTGATGATGTTCTTGTAGTCATAACGTCAACACCGACGATTAGAAGGGAGTCATTTGTAGAGCAATCGTTTTTAGATGGCAATAGGATGTATCGCCATATTCCATGCCCCTCTTGCAGAACGTTGCACCGTTTGGAGTGGGATAACATCCACTGGCGTACGACTGTTGACGATGAGACCGGTGAGATTATCGACGAGCCGGAAACCGGATATCATGAATGTCCACACTGCCAGCACAGGATGACAGATAGCGAGAAAATTGTAGCGGCAAGGTTAGGGGAGTGGGTAGAAACAAGGCCGTTCAAGGGGCATGCAAGCGCACATATAAGCGAGTTATATTCCACGTTTCGTACGTGGCAGCAGATAATCGAATCGTACCTGGAGAAAAAAGCCCAAGGTGATTTACAGACGTTCTATAACGTATCTTTGGCTGAGACTTACGAAGAGGTCGGTGAGCAAGCGAGTTATGAAGCCTTAATTGAGCGTAAGGAGCTCTATGGCAATCTAGACACCGGGCGTGTTTGGGATGTCCCTATGGGTGGTGTCGTCTTAACTATGGGGGTTGACGTACAGGCTGACCGCCTTGAGCTGGAGGTAGTGGCTTGGGGGGATGGGTACGAATCATGGAGTGTTCGATACATTGTTATTAACGGTGACCCTGATCTAGAGGAAAGCGACGAGAACAGCCCATGGCGTGTACTTAATGAAGTCAGGGAGCGTGAATATAGACATGAGAGTGGTGCATTTATTAAGGTTTCGTCAACCTGTATTGACTCATCAGACAAGCCTGATCGTGTTTATACATACGTTAAAGGGAAGGCTGGCAGAAGAGTGCATGCAATTAAGGGCGTTAGCGGATGGGGGAAGCCGTTAAGCGGAGCACCATCATCAAAGATACGCGGCAAGAAATCACGCCGCCCGGTTCCGCTGTACCCTCTATGCGTGGATGAACTTAAGCTGCTAACTGTTCGATCACTCAATGTTCAGGATGCAGGGGTAGGGTATAGCCACTTTCCTGATCGGCCAGAATACGACGATTATTACTTCAAGATGCTTACGGCTGAGAAGCTAATTACACGATACGTTAAGGGCTTCCCTGTTAGAGCATGGGTGAAGGCCGATGGCGCCAGGAATGAGGCCTTTGATTGCCGAGGCTACGCGCGTGCGGCGCTATATTTGCGTACGCCTGATCCCAAGTGGGCGACATTCTCGAGGTATTTAACTGGAGATGGTGTAGCAAGTTGGGATGACGACGAACCACGCCACGAGCGTCCAGCGAAGCAAGCGAAGGCAACAGCGTCAGGAGACCAAAGCCCCCCTATGCCAGAGAATCCGAAGGCAGGAAAGCGGAAAAAGTTCTCAATTAAGCGAAGGCGATAGGGGTGATAATGGGGGAAACAGTGGGAGATGATCGAACACATGCTAAACGAGTGCTTGCAGCAATAGAGGCGGTGATTGAAAAGCGAGCCAGTCGCGACCAGATGGCTTATTCGATCGATAGCCGGAGCCTGAGCCGTACACCTATTGCTGACTTAATGCTGTTGCGCGATAGATATAAAACGATGGTTGCCATGGAGGATAAAAAAGCGGCAGGTGTTTCGCTAATTGGCCGACTTCGAGTGAGGTTTACAGATTGAGAATATTCAAAAGATGGGCCAGTGCTACGGTCACAAATCAGGATGGTACGCTTCGCAGTCGACCATCTAGAAACAACAGGACAACAATTAAAGCGAAGGCAATGCTAGATGACGCGAGCAACGACAGGACGATGGGAAGCATACCTATTACGTCAATCAGTGCGGGTGAGTTGATAGCTAGGAATGCCCCTAAGTTGATGGCTCGCAGTCGTTACATGGCAGTAAATAACAATTCAATGCGTCAGCTCGTAAGGCTAAATGTTAATAACATCGTTGGTGATGTTGGCGTTGTTTGCGTGCCTAAGCCACTAAATCGCCGTGGGAAGGTTGATGCAGTAGCGGCAGCAGATATCAGTCGGGCTTGGGGAGAGTGGTCGAAGCGTAATAACTGTGATGTGGGGGGTAGATGGTCGTGGCTAGACTATCAAGATAATGCAGTGGCTAGCGCGGCTATCAATGGTGATTTTTATATTCAATTGTTAGGGACTGGCAAGTACGGGTTGCAGCTTTATATGATCGATGCTGCAAGAGTCCCTACTGATTATTCTGCAGCCCGTAGCCCATCACCAGTAATAAACGGTGCTCGGATCGATAGCATCACAGGCCGTGTTGATGGCTACCAAGTACGTGGTGTGTTCGACACGGCAGGTGGCAGTATCACAGAGCTGTCGGCAGAGGAGGTATGTCATGGCTATATTTCAGAGATGCCTGGTCAGTACAGGGGGTTGCCCTGGGCGTCCTCTGCGCTAGGTGATATGCATAACCTGGGGAAGATGGACAACGCACAGTTAGCTGCGTCAAGGAATGCAGCTAGTACTCTCGGTTTTCTGACGCCAGAAACGCCGGAGGCAGCCGAAGCCCTTGGCCTTGATCCCGACGATCCCGATTTTGAGCCGGAATTTGAGGTAGAGGCGGGGCAATGGAATACGTTACCGGCAGGCTTGAAGGCTGAGGAGTTCACGGGCGATGCATATCCCGCAGCAGGCTATGCGCCATTTGTTGAAAACACACAGCACAATATAGCTACGGGGGCGGGTGTTTCATACACCTCGTTGACAGGGAAATATGAAAATATGAACTACAGTGGCGACCGCTCTAGTAAGTTAGATGAGCGTTCTAACTGGAAGAAGAAGCAGCGGTGGCTCATTAATAACCTTCATGATGTGGTTTATCAGCGATGGCTTGAATCTGCGTTGCTGGCTGGCGAAATTAAGACTATAGCTGGTGTGGCGTATGGGCCAGGGGAGATAGTTCGTCTATCCCATGTTGAGTGGCAGCCGCGGGGGTGGGACTGGGTCGACCCAACAAAGGATATTGCTGCAGCTAAAGAGGCTGTGAAGTTAAAGGCTAAAACTATTAGTGAAATCATACGTGCACAAGGTAAGGATCCAGTGAAAGTTTGGGGAGAGTATGCGGCAGATATTAAGGCGATGGAGGATGCAGGCATACCGGAATACATGATTAAGCTAACATTTGCCGATAGTGTTAGTGCGATGACTGGCGGTGGTACCGACGAGGTGATGTAGCGTCAGGAGACTGTTGGCACCTAGCCCTTTAGATTGATGGTTCAATTTAGAGGGTTTTTTTATGCCTGGGGAAAATGTAATTAGCAAATACCAGAACCGGATTAATGCAGCTGGAGAGCTCGAACTGTACGGCATTATTGGCGATTGGTGGGATGATAATGACGCGGAAAGTGTTGCTCGAAAGCTGGAGGCAATGGACGGTGACACAATCACTGTTCGCATTCAAAGTGATGGTGGATATATAACCGAAGGGTTAGCGATTTATAACCGCATTAAGGCTACTGGTAAGAAGGTAAATGTTGTTATCGATGGCTTTGCCGCTTCGATGGCAAGTGTTATCGCTATGGCCGGAGACCATGTTTCTATGCCTTCTAATGGGTTCTTGATGATCCATAAGCCTTGGTCAGGCCTGAACGGCAATGCTGATGATATGCGAAAAGAAGCTAATGTGCTCGATCAGCTAGAGGATAGTTTGCTCTGTATCTACACCGATAAGACAGGCATGGCTGCCGAGGAAATCGCATTAATGTTAGAGGCTGAGACGTGGATAAACGCCACTGACGCGCTAGCGATGGGCTTCATTGATGAGATAACTGGACAGCAGAAAGCAGCTGCTCGAATTGATCGAAAACGATTTAACAAAATACCTGAATTAGCACGTCCATGGTTGGTTACGTCAGGAGACGAAAGTGTGCTCGTTGCCGAAAATATAGCGACATCAAAAGCAACGGCCATAGTGCCGGAGGAATGTAGAAATATGGTCGATAAAGTTGTGAAAGAAAGCGCTTCGGTAGCTGATGCCAAAGCTGAGGTTGCGAAGGCCGTTCAAGCTGACCGACAGCGCGTCGCAGATATTGATGCCCTAGGTGAAAAGTACGGCGAGATGAGCTTTTGTAACTCATTCAAGGCTCAAAACCCAGATGCGACCGCCGATGAATTTGCTCGTGAGTTGCTCGCGAGGAAGCCAAGTGGAGGCAGTAGCCCAACAAAGGTAGCGTTAGGAGAGCGTAAAACACCTAAAATGAATGCCGCTATTATCGGGTTGACTGACGAGGAAATAGAGAATTATAGCTTTGCAAACGTTGCCAAGGCGTTAGCAAACCCTAATGAGCGCAATGCTCAGGAGGCAGTAGCATTTGAGCGAGAAGCGTCCCATGCTGCTTGCGAGAAGATGGGGCGCACTAGCCAGGGGATCCTAGTGCCAATGGATGTTCTTAATAGGCGCTTTAAAAATACTGCGGATAGCTCAAATAACGGTGCATTAATCGCGACCGAGTTACAGTCGCAATCCTTCATTGAGATCTTGCGTGATGATTCGTTCTTGATGGGCGCGGGTGTGACTGAGTTGACTGGGCTGGTAGGGGACTTGGATGTAGCCCGCCAAAAGACAAAAGGTAACGGTTATTGGGTTGATGAGGGGGTTGATGTCGGCGAGGGTGCATACGAAACAGAGCTCGTTGAATTAACGCCTAATACCGTCGGTTCCTATTTCGACATTACGCGAAAGATGCAGAAGCAAAGCACCCCTGCTATCGAGTCTCTAATTCGCTCAAGTCTTGCGAAAGATATTGCGGGGGCTATCGATAGGCGAGCAATTGAGCGCTTGTTGGCTGAGACGGGTGTATTAACCGTTGATTGCGCGACAATGGGCTCTCCTACTCACAAGGAAGTCATCGCACTTGAAACAGTCGTCGCAGCTGCAAACGCTAAGGGCTCAAAGTATGCCTTATCATCAGCTATGCGCGGTTATTTTAAGTCTACCGAAAAGTTTGCAGGTACGAGCGGCCTAACTATCTGGGAGCAAGGGAGCACAGTAAACGGCTATAGCACTCTTGTTACAAACCAGATGGCCGTTGATGCGCTATTGTTCGGTAATTTTGCAGACATGCTTTTTGCAATGTGGGGCGGGCTTGATCTTACCGTTGACACTTCGGCGCTCTCCAAATCTGGTGGTATTCGCTTGGTTGCTTTGCAAGATGTTGATTTCGGTGTTCGACACCCTGAGTCATTTGCTTTTCTGCAGCAGGCTACGCCACCAGAGGAAGGGAAGCGGGCTAAGCGATAAGCACCTGGCCCACCCACGGGGGGTGGGCCTTATTTATTCACCGCTAGGCGAGGGGCGGCAATGTTAAAGATTAAAAAGCGCACATCAGAGTCAGGCCTACCAATAACAAAAAACGGTCCGCATGAAAAATATATGTCGACGTGTACGCAATGGATAGGAGGTAAGCGATATCAAAACGGCGATATATTAACGTTGCCAAGGGCATCGGGAGCGGTTGTAACAGGTCTTAGAGTGGGACGCTTAAAGCTTAAATAGGAGGATGTATGGCTATCTTAGACTTTGAAACGTTGGAGGAAGACTTTTATTTTGAGGATGAGTTTGCAACTAATGTGACGTTTACTCGCGCTGGGGCAATTGTTGAGGCTATAACAGGGAACTTTGTTAGCCCCTCTTTAGATGTAGAACTAGGTGATGCAGTTTACGAGACAACAGAAACATACTTCAGCTGCTCTACGAATGACAGTAATGCTCTAGAACGTGGGGATATTACCCATTTCAATGGTAGGGAGTTCAAGGTTATCGACTTTGAGCAAAGCGGCACTGGTTACACTCAAGTGCTTTTGTCGAGTCGACACTAATGAATGACACTATTCATCTGGATACTGACGAATTAGATGCTATTGCGGAAGCGTTAGAGCATGGGGAAAAACGTTGTTATCGCCAATACTCTAGTGCTCTTAATCATTCCCTGGCTAAGATGGAAACATCGATCAAACGGGGTGCCAAAGAGCGAGCGGGCTTACGTAATGCTAAAGCGTTAACGAGTAGGAAAGGCGGGTCAAAAGGTCGCCTCGTTAAATCTAATGCTCGTAGCGCGTCGACAGCTGAGAAGTTAGGCACAGGGTTCTTGTGGATTGGTTCGGGCGATATGCCATATACAGCAATAAAAGGCTTGTCAGCAGTTAGACCAAAGCGGAGTAAGAAAGGCAGGGAAAGCGGTGTGTTTATCAAGGGTGAGAAGCATCATCCTAGTGCGTTTATGGTGCAGGGGAAGCATGACAAAAAGCCTATGGCATATGAGCTTAACAAGCGAACAGGTCGAATACAGATGGCTAGAGTTCCTGTTCATAAGGCTTTTGAGGCAGCTGCGGAGCAGGCTGAAGCAGAGTTCGCTAGTAACTTTCAGAAACGCTACATACATAATCTAACAAAGGGTGGTGGGTTTATTAAATGAAGACACACATCTCTATTGATGAATATCATGACGCGATAATTGGCAGTATAGAGCGTGATTTTAGCCATTATCAAACCGTAACGGATTACCCTACCATTGACCGCAGAACACAGTTAAAAGTGCCAGCAGCATTCGTGCAGGTTACTGACGTAACGCCAACGGATTCAAGGGGTGAAGGTCTAATTGAGTGGACGATTAAAACAACTATCTTTATTGCTATCGCAGACGAGATGAGTGCTAAGGAAAATCAGCGTATATCGCGACAAATGGCGGTTGATATGGCGAATTATTGCCACTCTAATTCATTTGGCTTACCGATCCAGGGCAGTCGAGTGATTGATTGTAGTGGTGGTGGCTTTGTTACGGAGCTGAGTGATTTGATTGTTTATGAGGTTCAATTAGAGCATGACGCACAGTTAGCAACATCAAATTTATACCCGGACTTAGATATAACTGATGTTTGGTTGGGTTGTGCACCAAATATTGGGCCTGACTATAAGAAGGATTATGATCAAGTCGTAAAAGATGGTGAGCCGTTGTGACGCAGCAACTAACGAGCGATATACAGCGTAGGCTCTCGAGGATGGTTCGCGTTGGCACTATTTCAGGCCTGGCGCCCCAGCGACGTTATAAGGTCGATTTCGGTGGGGGGGTTGTTAGCCATCCGCTGAGACAGGTTGTAGGCAAAGAGGGGGGGACTAGGGTCTCTATGCCGTTAGAGGTGGGTGAGCAGGTAGTAGTGGTCGCCCCTAATGGCGATACTAGCGCGGCTTTTATCCTGGGTTCGATATATAAGGCTGCCACATTACCGACGATACCAGATACAGCTACCGGGGTTGAGTTTAGCGATGGCTCTAAAGTCTTTTATGACATCGAAGGCAATACGTTAACCATAGATGCTCCTATGGTGAAGATTACCGGTAATCTTAATGTCGTTGGTGGTATCCATAGTGATGCAGATGTTAGCGATGCAGTAAGCACGATGGCAGAGATGAGAGCTACGTATAATAAGCATGACCACGCCGAGACGAACAGTATAACAAAGCCTCCTAACCAGAAAATGTAAATAAGGCAGTACGTCAGGAGACCAATACCGAATTAGCCCTGAGAATTGAGTATCAATTTACAGGGCTTTTTTATGCATGGAATGAATGCCAAAACAGGTAAGCCGTTAGCCGGAGAGGACCACTTATGGCAATCGGTTAGCAATATTATTCTGACGCCGGTTGGTACGTTGCCAATGTTTCGAGACTACGGCTCGAAAATATTGAGCATGACAGACACGCCTATAAGTAGTTCGACATTGGTCGACTTCTACGCTGCGACAGCTGAGGCACTAGAGCAGTGGGAAGATCGTATTGATGTTCGTCGTGTGACGATGGAGGTCGAAGAGGTTGGTCGTATCGATATAACGATACAAGGCATATATTTGCCAACAGGCGAGAGCGTCACATTAAACGGGGTTAAAGTAAGATGACTAACTTTCCTGATGTGGTTGAGGCTTTAAGCTTCGACACTATCTTTTCCGAAATGCTTGCAGACCTGCAAAATAGAGACGAAGTTTTTAACGCGTTGGCGCCGAGTGATCCTGCGTATCAGATACTGGCGGTTTGCGCGTATCGAGAGCTTAACATCCGTCAGCGGGTAAATGATTCGGCGCGTGCAACAATGCTAACTTTTGCAACAGGTAACGATCTGGATGCAATTGGTGATACTTATCGGTTACCGCGAAAGGTGATCGATAGGGGGGACCCCGATGCTGTGCCACCAATTCCCCCAACGATGGAGTCGGATGATGTTTACCGAGCGCGCTTACAGCTCTCACCGGAAGGTTTTACTGTCGCTGGGCCTAAAAACTCTTATAAATACTTCGCTGTAAATGCAGATGATGACGTTAAAGATTGCGGTGTATCTTCGCCGTCTGCAGGTACTGTTTCTTTGTCGGTGCTTGCTTATAGCGGCCCTGCTAGTACGGATCTCGTAGCCAAAGTATTGGCTGCCTGTAATGCAGAGGAGACGCGGCCTTTAACGGATAAGGTGACGGCTGCACCTTGTGCGCTGGTAGCGGCGGACACAATTGCCGCCTTACATGTAGGTCTTGAGCCTGAGAGTGACGATACGGTAGCGCGGGCGACAGAATCGCTTGCTGAGTATATGGAAGGTCGTCGGTTGGTCGGTAAGGCCGTACCTATTTCGGGGATCTATAAAGCGCTGATGGTGGCGGGTGTTAATAGCGTCGACCTCACATCGCCAACGAGTGATTTGCCGGCTATCGCAGATAGCGCATACACCGCGGGTGTGGTCTCTCTGACGACAATTATTGATGAGGTGTCGGGATAATGGAGAAGGTCGAATCAGAGCAGAACGATACGATTTTGCCACCGTCAGCAACAACACAGATGCGTGATATTGAGGCTGCCACCGCAAGGCTTGAAGGTGTGCCGGTGATTGTCCAAGAAGTATGGAGCTCGGAGGATTGCCCACTTGTGATGTTGCCTTACTTAGCCTGGGCGAGATCTGTTGATACATGGTCGGACAGTTGGACCGAAACCCAGAAGCGACAAGCTATATCGGCTTCACTAGAGGTTCATAGGCACAAAGGCACAAAGAGGTCGGTGCAGGAGGCCGTAAATGCGCTAGGGGCGAATATCATCATTAGGGAATGGTTTGAGACGGGCGGCGAACCATACACTTTTACCTGCATATTGGCAGAAGGTTCGGGAGGCACTGATGAGTTTGTTGAGTCATTGATGCGTACTATCGATTTGACCAGGCCAGAGCGCTGCACGTATGAAGTACATCAGGGCATCGATAGTGGTACCACGCTTGCTGTTGCGTCAAAGCTAAATCCTGCAGTTTATACACGTACTATCGGCTTAGAATGGACAGTTTCACTATGATTGACTTATTACTAACAGAGGCCGGTCGTACGGCGATCGTTAACGCTCAAGTTCACGGTACAGGCGCAGTTAATATCACTGCCTGCCAGGTAGGCTCGGCGCAATACGAGCCAGATGCAGCACAAACCGCGCTAAAGGCGAGTATTAAGCAAATGCCAGCGATAGCGGGGTCGATTACTGACCCAACGGTCTTACACTTGACTGCACAAGACACGACAAATGATGCTTATTCGGTCGGTGAAATAGGTTTTTTTCTTGAAGACGGGACACTTTTCGCGGTCGGCTCATCGTCTGGTGAGGTTATTGCCGATAAAGCCGCAGCGTCTCAGCTATTAATCTCCTACGATGTGGTGATTATTGATGCGGGTGACTTATCCGAGTTGATTACCGTTACCGGTGATGGTTTCTTAAACCCGCAGGCGACGGAATCAACGCAGGGAATCGCGCGTATAGCGACTGACGCTGATGTTGCAGCGGGCATTGATGATGAAGCGTTTATTACATCAAAAAAGCTAGCACCCGCGCTAATACCTCGCTCACATGTTGGTATGTTGTTGATGACATTCTCAGCGCTCACCCCAAAACAATTGGGCTATATTGGCACGTGGGAGAAATTGCCGGATGATGTGACGATTTTAACCGGTACGCCAAATGTAGCGCCGGTCGGCACGAACAATCCCGCTGCTCCTTTGCTGCAGCATAGCCATACGTTTACAGGCAAAGCGCATACACACGGGTTTACGGGGGTTGCGCATACACACACGTTTACGGGTAAGGCGCACGGCCACACATTCAAAGGAGCTGCGCACCATCACGGAGCTTCGTTTAAAGGGAGGGCGTTGCCACCACATACACATATGGCGGAGGCTCAAGACAGCGGTACTAGCAAGGGGCGTTCTGGAAATTACTCGTCAAAAGGTGAGGTTTCATCTGTTTCAGCCGGTACCCCGTCCGGTACTGTAACTGTCGGAAATGCCACTGTCGGTGGGACAAACACTGCCACGATAGCGACAGGAACAAACAGGGCGGCTACAGCGACAGGAACAAATAGTGCCGCGACAGCAACAGGAACCATTGCAAACACGGGGACAGTAAGTCCAACAATCGATGTACGCGGTAAGCGCGTATTGGTGAATGCATATTATCGGGTTGAATAGCGTCAGGAGACCAATGTAGGCCATAGCCTCAAAATATCGCAACGATTACTAGTGATATCTTGAGGTTGTCTTATGGCGTTTCTACATGGCGTGGAAGTTTTAGAAAGTGATTCGGGGGCGCGCCCGGTTCAGGAGGCAAATGCGTCAATCATTTATATTTGCGGTACGGCACCTGATGCTGATGTCGACCTATTTCCCCTTGAAACACCTGTTTTAATTAACGGAGATTTGAAACTCGTTGCAGCGCTCGACCCAGGCGGCAAGGGTGCGGGTTCATTGTATCGTGCGTTAAAAGGCATTTATGACCAGGCGAAATCGATTGTTATTGTTAGCCGAGTAGAGGAAGGGGCTGACGCTGCAGCAACAGCGGTGGCTGTTGCTGGTGACAGCATATTACGAACGGGTGTTTATTCTGCATTAAACGCACAGAGTGTTACCGGCTATGAGCCTAAACTCATACTAACAACAGGTTTTAGTGATGTTCCTGCCGTAAGCGCAGCCTCTTATAGTGTGGCAGAACAGCTATCGGCGATCTTAATCCGTGATAGTGAAAACGGAACCATTGCAGAGGCTGAGGCAGGTGCAGCGTTATATGCTGAGCGTGCATATTCTCTCCATCCTTGGCTGCAAGTGTCAGATGGTAGTGGCGGTATTATTGATGAGCCAGCAAGCGCTAGAGTGGCGGGCCTTATTGTCAAAATGGATACGACAGAAGGCTTTTGGAACTCACCATCGAATCATACTATTAACGGAGTATTGGGGTTGTCGCAGCCTGTGTCATGGTCGTTAAGTGACCCGGTAAGTGATGCCAACATGATGAATGAGAAAGGACTAGCGACATTTATTAAAGCATCAGGGATTCGTTTGTGGGGTAACCGCACCAATGCGGCAGACCCTAAGTGGATGTTTTTAGCGCACCGTCGCATAGCTGACATTGTCAATGAGAGTATTAAGCAATCCCATTTATGGGCCGTTGATAAAAACATTAGTAAAGGCTACTTAGATGCCGTTGTTGATGGAGTTAACGACTACGGGCGTGGGCTGGTGGCAAAGGGGGCGTTATTAGGCTTTAAGTGCTGGGTTGACTTTGATCTGACGACAGATAGCGCACTAGCTAACGGTGAGGTTTATTTCGATTATGAGTTCACCCCTTGCCCAATCTCGGAACATATTACATTTACCTCAATAAAATCAAATTACTACCTAAACGTTTTACAGGGGGAATAACCAATGGCCGCGGCAGATAGAATCTTTAAAAATATGACCGTTTTCCATGACGGGCTTGCCTTACTTGGTGAGTGTATAGATTTCACTCCACCCATTCTTGCTATCCAAACTGAGGAATTTAGGGCCGGAGGCATGGATGCAGCAATAGAGCTCGACATGGGAATGGAGACACTAAAAGCCTCGTACACTATGGCGGGCGTTAATCCCGAAGTTCTGAAGAGCTTAGGTAAGCGAGTAAACGTTGTGTTCAAAGGCGCGTTAGATAGTCGGGGGGAGGTTACTCCCTATGAATGCAAAGTGACAGCCAGAGTTACCGGCATTGATAAAGGGACGATTACTGTGGGTTCCGTGTCGCCTTTAACAGTTAGTTTAACGTGCGAATACTACAAAGAGTCTGTTGGCGGTTCTGTAATCGCGGAAATCGATGTCGTTAACTCGCTCCGTATCATTAATGGAGTTGATCAACTGGCGACAATGCGCGCTGCAATGGGGTTATAAAATGGAAAACTTAAATTTGACTGTGAAGCTAAAGTTCCCGGTTGAGCATAATGGAGGCCTTATAGGGGAGCTTAATTTTCGACGAATGACCGTACGTGACATTTTGCAGGCAGAGAAGTTTAAAAACGGAACAGAGCTTGAAAAGGACATGCGCGTATTAGGGAATCTAACAGAGCAGCCAATGGACGTTATCGAAAAGCTCGATATGGTTGATATGCTCGGTGAAGTATCTGATTTGTTATCGGCACTAATGGGAAACGAATAGCCGCGAAACAATGCCGCCGCCTTATGTATGTCGTAGCGACGTACACGGGGTGGTCGTTGGACGCGCTCGAGAATTTACCGCTAGATGAGCTGATTGAATACGTGGGATACGGGGAAGAGGTGGTCGGGAATGATTAGCCAAACACTATCAACGGTCATTAAAATTGGCGGTTCAGTTGATCCTAGCCTTAAGAAGTCAGTTGGTTATTTTGGAAAGTTAGGTGCCAAGGCGGAGGCGGCGAAATCTGATGTTAAAAAGTTAAAGGGCGAACAGTCGAAGCTATTGCGTGAACTGAAGAAAACAGAGAAGGGAAGCAAAGAATACAATAAGTTAGAGCAGGAGATAGACCAGGCAACTCGCTCGATTAAAAAAGCGGAACGCGCTCAAGCGAGATATAACAGCAGGTTAAAGTCACACCAACGTTTAGTATCCATGGCAAAAACTGGCCTATTAGCTGTTGGTGTTGCTGCTGTCGCTTCTGCGGGAATGTTACTTGGCTGTGCTGATGCCGCGGCTGAAAACCTCGATGCTGTTGGGAAAATGTCCAATAGCCTAGGCATTGCCTCGGATCGGCTACAAGAAATGTACATAGCTGCAGGTCACGCTGGCTTAAGTCAGGGGGAGTTCAATACATCGATTAGAAAAAGCACTAAAGCATTAGGTAATTTTGCAAACAATGGGACCGGTGCAGCAAAAACTGCAATGAAACAGTTAGGCCTCTCTATGGAGGACCTGAAAGATAAGACGCCCTCGGAGCAATTAGACCTTGTAGCTGATTCTTTGTTGAAGGTTAAAAACCAGAGTGAAAAGGTAGGTATTGCTAATCAGATCTACGGATCGACCGGCGTTAAAATGCTGGAAATGATGAAAGACGGGAGCGTAGGGTTAGCGCAAGCCTACGCTGATGCCGCCGCCACTGGTGCTATTGCGAGTGAGGAGCAGATAGCTGACTCCGCGGCTTATAACGATGCGCAGCAGAAGCTTAAGGATACGTTTGCTGGCCTGATGAACGTCATCAACGCTGGTGTAATACCCGTTATGACCTCTTTGTTTTCGGGTATGACGGCATTCATTGTTAAATATAAGCCGTTTTTCTTGGATTTGTTTGCAGGATTCAAAGAGTTTGGCGCCGTGTTTTTGCCGCTCGTTAGAGTCGGCTTTTCAGGGTTGATTCAAGTAGCTAAAACCGCATATACGGTATTCCAGGTGATCAAATCTATCGTGCTGTGGATTGGTGAAAAAATAGGGGGGTGGGGGAAGCTATTCGGAAAAGTTGCGAATGGCTTACAAACGGTCCAGGGGGCTGTGGGTGCGGTAGCTGATGAAGAGATGAAGATGTTGGGTGTCGATACTGAGCCATTTACACTTGGAAGGGTGTCGACTGCAGCTCACATTGCTCGCCCGAAGAGTCCTGTTCCCTCAGCTACTATAGCCATGAGTGCCAAAACGGCCCAGCAAGCTGCTCCACGGCCTGTGCAGAATAATAACAATGTCACCCAGCACATTAGTGTGAACGGTCAGGATGCACATAATACTGCGTTGACGATTAAGCGCAGAACTTGTGACCACCTAACCGATGGCGGGCAAATGTAATGAATTTTGATGAGTTTGTTAGCGATGCCTCAACGGTGATAACAGCGGTCGAGGCTCCATTTTCAGCAGCAGTAATGATGCGTCTAGGCAAGATTAAATTTTCCGTGTCAACGCGTGCATATAATAGTTTATCGCGTTCAACGTCTTACCGTTGGGGGGAAATTGAAACCCTGAATAGTGTTAGTGATAAGCAGTTTTTAGGGGGTGGAGAGGACGATATAACGCTAGCAGGGGTTATCTATAGCCACACAGGGGCAGGGGTAACGCGTGTTGATGAGATCCGTGACATAGCCGGCAAAGGACAGCCATTGCTGCTTGTTGATGGTCGGGGGTTCATTCATGGCTATTGGGTCATTAAATCGATTTCTGAGAGTCAAACAGCCTTTGGGTTCTTGGGCGTTGCTAAGAAACAGGAGTTTTCGGTTCAGATTAGCTATTACGGGAGCAGTCCGCGATGAGCATTAAGTACATAGCGCAAACAGGCGATATGCTTGATGAGATATGTTGGCGATATTACGACGAAGGCGCGAAGGAATACGCGATTATCCAGGTCTACGAGACTAACCCTCATCTTTGCGATTTAGGTGTGCTGTTGCCGGCAGGGACTGTCTTTGAATTACCAGATCTTGCTAATGTGCAAAAAGTGGAGCAGGTGAAGCTATGGGATTGAGGCCCACTTACTCCGTTGTTGCAGAGGGGGAGCCATTAACCGCAGCACTGGCAGGTCGGAGCACGTCAATAACGATAGAGGATGTTAGTGGGGTGATAGCGGATAAGTTAACCATTCAGCTGGCTGATAAGGGAGGGGAGTTAGCGATACCTCGTAAAGGCGTATACCTAGATGTGGCTTTAGGTTATGACGATATTAATACATCGATGGGGCGATTTATTGTAGATGACGTATCGTTAAGCGGTTGGCCACTCAGAATGACTATAACCGGAACCGGTGCACCACTGGCCCCAGACGGAAAAACATATACACCGATTCAAACGTATAAGAGCCGAGTCTTTAGTGATACGACCATTGGTGAGATTGTCGAAACAATGGCGAATGATTGCGGGCTGGTGAATGGGTGTGATCGAGAGTTAGGTAGTATTGGTTTATCCCACGTTGAGCAGATTTGTGAGTCAGATATAAGCCTTTTAACCCGCATTGCTGCCAGGGTTGATGCGATAGCAAAGCCTAGTGGAGGTAAGCTTCTATTTATTCCCAAGGGGAGCGTGCAAACAGCCAGCGGTGCAGATATCCCTACTGTCCTCATTGGTGCTGGCGCAATGGTGAGCTTTGACTGGAGAAATCCGTGTATAGCAAAGGTTAGCCAGGTAGAGGCCTCCTATCGAGATATGGACTTCGCCACGACTCATATAGTGACTGTGGGCAAAGGGCCAATAGTGAAGCAATTAAATTATGTATTCGCTAACAAGTCTGAAGCAGAGAGCAGAGCAAAGGCTGAGCTTAACCAGGCGAGACGTGCAGGCGCTGAAGTAACCTTTACTGCGGTAGGTAATGCGGCTATGGCAGTTGGTACCCCGTTAGAGTTAACGGGGATCAGGAGTAGTGTGGACGGTAAGTATCGTGTTGTATCAGTAACACACACGTTGAGTGAGGGTGGTTATCAGATGGCCGTGAAAGCCACAGCGGAGGTTGTTCTGTGATTCATCAGGGAGAGCTAGAGGCGGCCATTCTTCTGCAGATACAGGCAGTAGTAGATACAGCTGTTATCCGCGCTATTGAAAGTCGTGATCACGATATAACTTTAGCTGCACAGATGGCTGCGGCAGCTGCGGTAGATGAGGTTAGTGAAAGATACGGGCTTGAGCCTAAGCACTTCGTTTATCTGAAGGAGTTACACGAAAAGAGAACAAAGGTAGGTGACTCAATTAGAAATGCGTTAATAGTAGCCTTTATAACTGCTGTCATATCAGTTACCGGGCTTTTGCTCTCTGCAGCCCCCGCGGCTTTAATGCATTCTAAGGAAGGAGGCGAGCAACATGCAAACTTTCAATGAGTCACTTAGAAAAGTAATCAGTGACGAAGGCGGGTACCTGTTACATACGATTAAAGGTGATAAAGGCGGTGAAACTTTTGCTGGGATTACCCGTAAGAACTTCCCTGGTGCCGGTGTTTGGGGGTTAATTGATGGAGGAAAGCCACATGATAGTGACGAGGTGAAAGCGTCGGTGGCTGACTTCTACTACAAGACTTATTGGCAACCGCTACTTTGTGGTGAATTATTAGACAGCGGAACCGCGGATATGCTGTTCTCTTTTGCTATCAACATGGGTAGTAGGACAGCAGTTAAGCGCTTACAAATAGCTGTGCACACAAAGCCTGACGGGGTCATGGGTGAGGTGACCAAGGCGGCAGCTAACACGAAAGCAGTGCAGACTCGGTATTGTTATGCGCTATCTATCATTGGTCGTTACCGCGACATTATTGCAGCCAACCGAACTCAAAAAAGATTTATAACGGGGTGGCTGAACCGGGTGCTAAACAAGGTAGGATTTTAGGGGGGGGCGGCTTGGTTATATTGTTCGTTTGAATTGACATCTCCCCCTAAATTGGGGAGTGTTAGGGGTATAGTGCGGTGGTAATGTTTGTGTGGTTAGCGACAAGGAGTTTTGTCGATTAAGAAGCCAAAATATTTGAGGGATCAATAATGACTGAAGCAGGGCGCACACCCGTAAATGTCTTTGATAAGGCTAAGTCACAAAGCTACTCGGATAAAGATCACAAGACCTTCAAGAAGGTTGAGTCTCGCTTTGATAGGATGAATAAGACTCGCTTAGCTGGGAAATTAGCTGCTTTTAGGCGGGTGGGTCGCGAGATGACTGTCAAGCAGAGGCTTGAAGATACGCGCTCTTCTGCAACTCTAGGTAAGCACCTTCGGGTGAGTGGGGTTCCGAGGCCTGGCGCTAGATGGGAGGCTCATCATATTGTATCCGCTGATCACAAGGAGGCCGCTGGTGCGCGCTTGATCATTGCTGAAGATGACATAGCCATCCGTCTAGATGATCCGGATAATGGTGCTTGGATGCCAAAAACCAAGGCAGATGCACGCCCCACCCTGTATCCAAATGCCATAGGTCACAACAGAATCCACAGACAGCTTTACTATCGGTGGATTGAAAACGCAATTACTATGATGGATGATGGAGAACAGGTTCGCGCTTTTCTAAACACTGTTAGAGCCCAGCTTCTTCATGGTCATATTAGTGATGAGATGAAGCTACAATCAGAAATTGATGAAGCTGAATATGACGACTGGCTAAAAAAGAATCGTAAACTATGACTTATGTAATTGAGAATGATTTCGAAAGCTATCATTCATTAACGTTTGATCTTTCAGATCTCTCTAGCAAGATGCCCTCTTATAGTCAGCGGTTTCGGGCTAAGCCAAGATTGGATAGCTGGGTTGCACCAAAGGCTTTTTTCTACGCAAGTGATAATTACACGGGTAAAGAAGAAGTCATACCAGATATCACGACCTGGGCATTAGGAAACTTAGTATTGAGCCCTAAGGCTTACCTGATTCTCAAGGACATCATGGCTGCATCAGGAGAGTTTTTGCCGATTATTGTAGGTGCTGATACTTACTACATGTTCAACACCTTATTCGTTATCCCTGAAACCGCTATTGATCTTAGCTTGGCAGTAGACGTTGTGAACTCAGGGGTGCATATGGGGCAAGAGAACGTTATCTTTGATGAGGAACAGTTGAATGGACGCTGTATCTTCAAGTCTCCCACCAACAAGCTTACTTTTAGTTTTGTCACGGAAGTGTTTAGGTCTAAATATGATGAGAGTGGGTTGACCGGGCTTAGCTTCAAAGACCTTAATCTATAGAGGGTTATGAATAGCCTTGCTAGTGATGCTTGGATGAGCCCTTATTTTGATGTAGGTCAGGTTTTCGGTTGAAATGTAGCAGTGAAATTTTGTTGGTATTTGTGTTGGTACCTTTATCTGTTTTTGATTGATGCCCCCTGATATCACTGGCTTTCAGGCTAAGGTTTTGTTCCTCTTGGGGGCACCAAATACTCTTCTGCTCCAATTCTTCACCCTTCATCACATGCGGTAATCACTAGGTTTAAGCCCTGTGTAATCGGCGGCTATCTGCGAAGTCTGTTCTAGCTTGCTGAGCCCGCAGTGGCGTGGGGGGGATGGTCTTGTTATGCGTAACCCGCAGCGTCGACTAAAGCTAGCTTGCCTCTAACAAAGATACCGTTACCGCGGCCGATTTCTCTGCCCTCAGCGTCATAGACGATAGACTCTGCAATAAACTGCGAGTTGTTCTTGTTGACCACTTTTCCGACCGCCTTCATTTTTCCAGAAGCGACGGGTCTCGTGATATAAGTGGTGAACGATACCGTTAATACAAAGCAGTGTTGTTCTAATGAATTGGCGGCAAAAAAAGCTGCGTCATCTAACATTTTAAAATAGACAGAGCCATGCACGCCGCCAGCGGAGTGATGATATTTCTCCGATAGCTCAATTTCGATTACGGCCTCTCCCTCAGCAACCGTCATGCTTGGCTCGTAGATCTTATTAATAGGGGCCGCAGCATACATACTTTCAAGGCAACTATAATGGTTCGGTTTTGTCATTATCGGATCACTTTTTATCGAGGAATATAGTCAGCTAAGCTGGGTGTTTAAGTGTTTTTTTACGTTCATCAAGAACATCATGCATTAATCTCGCAGCCTCCGCAGTTTCTAAACGCAAAGATTCGCGATTGATCTTTGCCTTGCTGTATTGCATACGCAAGTAATCACCATTATTACGTTCAAATAGAATACACCCAAAACACCACTGCTCAGATTTTAACAGTTGCGCAAGTGGTATTGCCGCGGCTTGGCTCACGGGGATATCAATATAGTAACCAGCGTTATGATCGCTGGCCTTAGCGGCTTCTCGAATGTGTTGACTGACTGTTTTCCAATCTTTGCCGATCGATTTAAATTCGAGGCGTTCTACTCCCTTGCGCTTGTCGCTATCTACGATTGTTTCTGATATTTCAGGCAGCTTATCGTGCCCGCTAGTCAATACAATTCTGCTATAACCAACCCGGCAATATATTTCGTTGATGGCATCACGATAGCTGGCAATCACATAGCAGTTTCTAGTTTCAGGCTTTGTCAGCGGGGTATAAAGAGTCAGTGCTGGGTTTTTGTCGCCAAGGCAGTCGCTTTGAATGCCCTTTGCCGCCATCGTTGCCGGAAACTCAGGTATTAAAAAGCCAGTTTCAAATGAGCCGCGTTGCAAGCCATTTTTTTGCGAACCCGTGTGTGTCGTAACGGCATAAGAATGCAGGCCAATAATTTCTCGCCCTTCAATAAGCTGGCCCATCTGCCGGGTTAATTTAGCGAGTATACCTTGGCGTTGATACTGCTCTAAAACAATCGCCGTCATCGAATCGGGGGTTTTATCTTCCAGCCGATGCCAACAGAGCCCTACGTGACCGATTAACTGACCATCTTCGTTAAAGGCGACCGAGGAAATCAACGTCTGATCCTCAAGTTTCCTAGCCAATAGGGCGCTATCATAGAGTAATGAGTAGGGGTAGCTTTCACCATAGGAGGATCGAACCAGAGCAATCAATTGATTGGCTTCTGAAGGGGCAAGTTGTCGATAAGTAATCATAAGCTGCCTGTGATGGTTAGAGGTGTTCCGGGCCGTATGCACCTAATTTGTGCGCCTCATAATCACCATTCGCTATTATTGTTGTATTGTTCCATTGATAGACTACATATTTTGCTTGATCGAGCATACTTAAATCAGCGGCGTTATGTCGAGTTTTTCATCGGGCCCGCCCTCAGCGCTCTCAAGCATGTTCTGTGCTTTGCCGTCGAAGCGTTGGTGTTTAAAATTGTTGGTATTTAAAGTTGCTGGCGTCTAAAAGTATTGGTGTCTAAATGGGGTGGAATAGGCTGACCAGTTTTATCTTAAAGACCTTAATAGATAGCGGGCTATAAATAGGCCTTTCTAGTATTGTTGATAAAATGTAATGTGAATCTCATCTTAAATAATTATTGTCAAAACAATTGTCATAGAATCTAACGTAACTTTACTGTATCGTCTGCGCGAAGAAATAAAATAATTTTCTTGTTGTTTATGGATGAATGGCTTTCTAGGCAACAGGTGTTAAATAACGCGACACTGAGTAGCTTTTCATTCACGCTGATTAAGTTGACGAGTCAATAGTCTGCCTATTGTAGGGTGCAGGCTGTGTTTTGCCGTTTTTATAGTTATCAGTCATCGTAGTTTGCGAGAAGCGCTGCAGAGCGATAGCCAAGAAAAAGGAAATTGAAAGCCCAGAGGCTGAAGAACATCTTCGCTAACCGGCAGCAGCGACTACCACGATGAAGACAACGGCCTGCTGCTGCAAACCGTTCGCCAGTAAGCTGAAAAAACATAATTAACGATAAAAAAAGATTAAAAAATGAAAGTAATAGAAGAGCGAGAGTGTTTTGATCAGCGTTGTGTAGCAGCCGGCAAGGCATCTCATAGTGTCAGCAGTCGGCGGTTTTTTCTGAGGGGCGGAGTAGGGATGCGTTATTTATTGTTTGTTTTCATTGTCTTTTATTCTTCTTTTTCTTTGTGCGATATTTGGAAAACGCGGCATAGAGGTAATGTTTGTGATAGTGTTCTCGATGAAAGACGGGCTTCGTGTTTTAACTATGAGAAAGTTGAATTTTATCACCGATTTAGTTTTCGATTACTATCTGAGAATGCTGGCTATTGCTCTGGTAATTATGGTAACGGTCGGCAATGGTACTTCTATTGCGACTATTCAACTGATGATCCCTGCTCCGGTGATGGCACATGGGATCATTGGACAGAGAGTTGTGTAGCATCTGACCGATGCCTACTAACTAGCTTCGGTAACTTATGCCCTGACAAAAACCCCTCCGATGCCTGCCAAGACGCTGCTGACTATGCCGCAAACGCCTTCTGTCCTGCGCCCAACACGGGTGCCGGGTCGTGTGCAAACCCGACGGCGGGGAATCCGATCGCGATTAGCTCTGGTAATAAGTTCGAATCGATGATGGACTACTCTAACCAGGCGACGCTGCCGCTGACAATTGCACGGGCCTATAACAGCCAGCTGCGCGGCTGGCGCTTTAACCATCAAATTACGCTGATCATCGGCGAAAGCGAGATTATTTGGAGCGATGCACAGGGCAAGGGGTTATCCTTCCGCAAGCTCGATGGCCGGTGGCAGCTGCCAAGCCAGCCGAGTGTGCGTTTGAGCGAGCAGGCGGGGACTGGCTGGCGGCTCGATGATGGCGCGCGTCACTACCTTTTTGACGCGACCGGCAGGCTTCAGGCGATCGGTGATCGTGCGGGCAATACGCTGCATTACCACTATGTAAACGGTCTGTTAAGCCATGTCCGTAATCAGCAGGGCGACAGCTTAAGGTATTCTTTCAGTCGCAATCATCGCGTGACAGCGATTACCGCTGACGCCGGTTTGAGTTACCGCTACCGCTACGATGCTAACGCCAACCTCACCACCGTCACCTACCCCGATAATACTGTCACCGCCTACCACTACGAAGACAGCCGTTTCCCCAACGCGTTGACCGGTATCACCGACCGCCGCGGGGTGCGCTACGCTACCTGGGCCTACGATGATCAAGGCCGGGCGATCAGCTCCGAACACGCCGGCGGTGCCGATAAGGTCAGCTTAGCGTTTGACGATGCTGCCTTTGCTACCACCGTCACCAACGCGTTAGGTAAGCAGACTACCTACCAGTTTGAGGCTATTCAGGGCCGCAACAAAGTGGTGTCGGTCAGCGGCCACGCGTCGGCCAACTGCGCCGCAGCGAACAAAGCCTATACCTACACCGACAGTGGTTTACTCGCCACTAAAACCGATTGGCAGGGCGTGGTGACGCGCTACGAATACAACGAGCGTGGCTTAGAGACCCGGCGCATTCAAGCCGAGGGCACACCGGCGCAACAGATCATCAGCACCGACTGGCATCCCAGTTTGAGTTTGCCTATGCGCGTCACCACGCCGACCGGCAGCACCGACTACCACTACGACGACAACGGCCTGCTGCTGCAAACCGTGCGCCAGTAAGCTGAAAAAAACATAATTAACGATAAAAAAAGATTAAATAAAATGAAAATAATAGAAGAGCGAGAGCGTTTTGGTCAGCGTTGTGTAGCAGCCGATAAGGTGCGTCATAATATCGGTGGCCGGCGATTCTCTTTGAGAGGGGTAGGGATGCGTTATTTGTTGATGGTTCTTTTGTTGATGTCGTCTATGTCTGCGAGTGCGGGCTACTGGACGGTGTCCGTAAGGGCGTCACCTGTTTATTACAATCGAATTGATTGTAACAATATTTTGAAGCGTAAAGACGTAATTGCTATCAGGTTTGAGCCAACCAGTACTTTTAATTATTGTCATTATTACGTTTCTGAAAGTCCTGATGATTCCCCATGTTCTGGATCTGAGTCTTGGGATCCTTCGGTTGAGGCGTGCGTCGAGCCTGACCCATGCCTAACAAGCTTCGGTGATGCCTGCCCTGACAAAAACCCCTCCGATGCCTGCCAAGACGCTGCTGACTATGCGGCAAACGCCTTCTGTCCTGCGCCCAACACGGGTGCCGGGTCGTGTGTAAACCCGACGGCGGGGAATCCGATCGCGATTAGCTCTGGTAATAAGTTCGAATCGATGATGGACTACTCTAACCAGGCGACGCTGCCGCTGACTATTGCACGGGCCTATAACAGCCAGCTGCGCGGCTGGCGCTTTAACCATCAAATTACACTGGTCATCGGCGAAAGCGACATTATTTGGAGCGATGCACAGGGCAAGGGGTTATCCTTCCGCAAGCTCGATGGCCGGTGGCAGCTGCCGAGCCAGCCGAGTGTGCGTTTGAGCGAGCAGGCGGGGACTGGCTGGCGGCTCGATGATGGCGCGCGTCACTACCTTTTTGACGCGACCGGCAGGCTTCAGACTATCGGTGATCGTGCGGGCAATACACTGCATTACCACTATGAAAACGGTCTGTTAAGCCATGTCCGTAATCAGCAGGGCGACAGCTTAAGCTATCAATTCAGCAGCAATCATCGCGTGACAGCGATTACCGCTGACGCCGGTTTGAGTTACCGCTACCGCTACGATGCTAACGCCAACCTCACCACCGTCAGCTACCCCGACGACACCGTCACCACCTACCACTATGAAGACAGCCGTTTCCCCAACGCCTTAACCGGTATCACCGACCGCCGCGGGGTGCGCTACGCTACCTGGGCTTACGATGATCAAGGTCGGGCGATCAGCTCCGAACACGCCGGCGGTGCCGATAAGGTCAGCTTAGCGTTTGACGATGCTGCCTTCGCTACCACCGTCACTAACGCGTTAGGCAAACAGACCACCTACCAGTTTGAGGCTATTCAGGGCCGCAACAAAGTGGTGTCGGTCAGCGGCCACGCGTCGGCCAACTGCGCGGCGGCGAACAAAGCCTACACCTATACCGACAGCGGCTTACTCGCCACTAAAACCGATTGGCAGGGTGTGGTGACGCGCTACGAATACAACGAGCGTGGCCTAGAGACCCGGCGCATTCAAGCCGAGGGCACACCGGCGCAACAGATCATCAGCACCGACTGGCACCCCGATTTGAGTTTGCCAATACGCATCACCACGCCGACCGGCAGCACCGACTACCACTACGACGACAACGGCCTGCTGCTGCAAACCGTGCGCCAGTAAGCTGGCGTTAGCGAATAAAAAAATAACGAAAATTAGTAAAAAATTTGGATGAATAGCATAATGAAATCTCGCCTAAAAACACTCTCTGCGTTGATTGCCGTTAGCATCAGTTACGCCAGCGGCAGTATCGCGCAGACTATCCAGAGCTACCAATATAACGCGCAGGGTCAGCTGATCGAGGTCGATGGTGCACGCACCGATGTCAGCGATATCACTAGCTACAGCTACGATGAGCGCGGTCACCTCGCCTCCATGACAAATGCGTTAGGTCATACGCAGTTTTTCAGCCACGATTGGCGTGGTTTGCTGGAGCGGTATATCGATGCCAATGGTGTCGAGACTCGCATGAGCTATGACCTCAATGGCCGGCTGACCTCGACGACCGTAGTGGCGCCCGGTGGTGACCGCAGCCTTGATGCTGTGACCAGCTATCAATACAATGCAGAGGGCGATATCGAGCAGGTGACGCTGCCTAGCGGTGAACGGCTCGACTATATCTATGATCAGGCGCGCCGCATGGTCGGCGTGTTTAATCATGTTGGTGAGCGCATCGATCTGGTGCTCGATGACGCCGGCAACCTGCTCAGCCGCACGGTAGTCGATGCCTCTGGCACCATCACCGCTCAGCAGCAACGCGTTTATGATGAACTCAGCCGCTTAATTACAGTGGTCGGTGCTAAGGGGCAAGAGCAGCAAGTGCGCTACGATCTCAATGGCAACCGCATAGAAAGTGTCGAGGCTCTGGGGGGCACCACGACGAACACCTACGATGCCCTTGGTCGACTCATCTCTTCGCTGCACCCTGACCAAGGGGTGGAGCAGTTTGCCTACGATGGCGATAATCGGCTCACTCAAGTGACGGCGGCCAACGGGGCGATCACAGGCTACCATTACATGGATGGCCAGCTGCAATTGATCAGCAGCCCGGATACCGGCGATACGCAGTACGTCTATGACAGTGCCGACAACCTGATCGAAAAAACCGACGCCCGTGGTGTCGTGGTGCAGTACCAGTACGATGCGTTGAATCGTTTGTTAGCGCAAAGCTACCCTGAAAATAGCTATGCCGACGCACAGTTTAGTTACGACCAGGGCAGTAACGGCATCGGTCAGCTGACAGGGTTTAGTAACGGTGTTGCCACGAGTGATAGACAGTACGATTACCAGGGGCGGCTGCAGACTCTGACTGAGACTCTCGATAACCGCTGGCACTTCAGCACCGCTTATCACTACGACTTGTCGGGGAATATCGTCAGTATCAACTACCCTTCCGGGCGTATCGTCTACTACCAATATGACGATGTGGGGCGGGTGATAGAGATCAGTATGCAGGCGAGCGCGGCGGCGGTGCCGCAAACGCTGGTCAGCGATATTCAGTACCAGCCCTTTGGCGGTGTTGCCTCGTTGAGCTTTGGCAATGGCGTGAGCCAGCAATATGTTTATGATCTGGATGGTCAGATGACCGCGGTGACCACCAGCGGCGACAATCCACTGCGCGCCAGTGAATATCGCTATGACGGCAACGGGAATATCAGCGCGATTATTGACAGCTTAGATATCACCCCGACGCGCTATCTTAGCTATGACATGATGAATCGTTTGACCTGGGATCAAGAGGACGATCTGAGTGCCGAGCAAGCGGGAGAGGCGTTTAGCTACGATCAAGCCGGCAACCGCCTAACTCATCAGCAGTGGCAGAAGCCGAACCAGAGCACGCTGACCACGCTCAGCTATAGCCCGGCCAGTAACCGCCTGCTAAGCAAGGGTGAGCAGGCGATCAGCTACGATGCGACGGGTAATATTATCGGCTATGGCGCTGATCAGACTTTTTACTACAACGATAATAATCGCCTGGTTACCTACGCTAAAGACGGCGCTTGGCTCGGCGGCTACGCCTATAACGCCATCGGTCAGCGGGTGATTGCCTACGGCGAGGTTGACGGGGTGGGGCGGCAGCGTTCTTTGCACTATACCCAGGGCGGACAATACCTCAGTGAGAGCCGACTCTCGTTGGGTTTTGACTTTATCGATCAACAGACCGACTACATCTACCTCGGCACCATTCCGGTGGCGCAGGTGCGCCGGGATTATAATGCCGACGGCGCTACGGTCGCAGAGTCGTTGCTGTATTTGCACACCGATCAACTGCACACACCGCGGCTGGCCACTGATGCCGAGCAGCGGGTGGTCTGGCGCTGGAACAGCGATGCCTTTGGCAGCACGCCGCCACAGCGCGACCCAGATGCTGACGGCATCGACACCGACGTGCACCTACGCTTCGCCGGCCAGCTGCAAACCGGCGAGTCCCCGTTCTTCTATAATTACTATCGGGATTATGACCCAAGTTTGGGGCGCTATTTGCAGTCGGATCCGATAGGCTTAGCTGGCGGGATTAACACCTATGGGTATGTGGGGGGGAATCCGCTGGGGTATGTGGATCCGTATGGATTATTGAGGTGGCCGGGAGATATTTATGATGATGCTGTTAACGACACAAAAAGAAAGTTTCCAAATAGAAATGATGGGCACTGGAATGGTCGAGCAGATGCTTACAGGCACTGTTTAGCATCTTGTGAGTCTACGCGTGAAAACGGAACTTTTGTTGCTTGGTTGACTGGCGATGCGAATGAAAAAAGGGGAGATTGGTTAAGAAACCAAAATCAAAGAGAAAAGAATATGGACCAGTGGAATAACTCGTGTGGTAGTGCCGCTGCAAATGATTCTGGATCATGTGCAGGCAACTGCATGAAGTATTTAAAAAATGATGTTCTTGATTCTGGTAATGGTACTGGAGGGTCTTTTGGGTTTGGAAATGGTTACTGGGATTAATTATGAATAGTTTTGGTAGATATATTTTCTTTGTTTTTATGTCGCTTTGCGCTTCGTGTTCGGAGCATAGTGGTGTCGAGAAAGAAAGAAATATTTTTTTGAATTTTAAGAGCTATCAGTCTTCGGGGAAATTTGAAATTGAAAATCCAAAGTTTAAAAAGGTTGCTAATGAAATAAATGAAGCAAGACTTCAGCAGTATCGTCGTGATGACTATCAGCTTTCTGGCGATGCTATGGGTCTAATGTTGATAACTTTTTTTGATGATCGACTTATGCAGGTGATTTTTTATCCGAGTGATTGTAGTCACTATCAGGAGTTATTTTCTGCGCTGAGGCCTCATGATACTGGTGTAGATATGATTTACGATATTGATTATAAGGGGGCATGCTATGCTTCTTGGTCGGACCAGAAGTTACAAGCCGAATATGATTATTTTGTGCAGTAGGGGGATTCAGCGTCAAAAATAACTTAGACACCCACAGTTATTTGCCAACCCAGCATCCTCCTCTAAGCTTTAATCTACAAGCTTTAGAGGGGGGCTCAAAATGCCGACAGCCCGTAAGAATTTAGTCAGTATCAGTGATACGCCGTATTATCACTGTGTTTCTCGCTGTGTGCGCCGTGCCTTTCTCTGTGGTGTTGATCCTTATGATGGTAAGGATTATGAGCATCGTCGTGAATGGGTGGAATCGCGTTTATAAAATATAACTTAGACAACCACAGTTATTTGGTCCATTTGTTAGAAGAATAAAGTCAGTCATAGACCTATGCTGACAAGGAACTCAGAGAAAATCATCCTTGTAGAAGTACGCACTGTCATGGTGGTGTTCATTGTTCAACACTTTCTAGAGCAAGATAACTAAGCCTTCCATGGTTGTTACCAGTAGCCTCATCGACTAGTGTTGTTGCTGGTTTAGTTGTCCCGTCTAGTAAAAGGGTAATGCTGAGAGGCTGAAACGAAATGCGTTTTAGCCTCTAATGTGCAGTGAGTATTTCCTGATATCACATCGAAGCTAATTTGATGTGTTAGGGCAGCCGTAATCGCTTAGTTTGTGGAATTCAAGTCCTAGTGCCCCGCCAACCACAAGAGTATTATCAAGTCGTAAAACCTCCTTTGCAAACTCTGTATAGATTAAGCCCTGATGTTCAGCTTCAATAGGGATGTGGCAAGCTGAGTTCATATCGTTAGGATTGCTGAATATGCTTAGTTGTGTGTTGATTACAATAGAATACGAATGGTTGGCAACATAGAGGTAATCGCCATCGTGATTTAAATTATCGATACCGGTGAGTGCTCCATTGTGGTTAGCAAAGAGATTGTAGGCTGAATAGAGCCTATAGTTTGCGCTAGGCGCGCCGGAAGGCAGAATATCATATCGAAGTAGGTAGTCGTCACTGGCTGCATAGATGAAGCCATCGCCAGCAGTCATGTATTCTAAATTGTGAGTAGTATCTAACGAGCCCTCAGTTTTATAATGGCCGTTTTCATCAATACGGAAGTGGCGAAGCTTGTTGTTCGTATCCTGCTCCATGAATGAGTGGGTCTCGAGTGAATATAATACGTTATTCCAAACGGCGGTTTCTCGTGAGTGTTTGGGGCCCTCAAGGTAACTGCTTTCAAATATTCGGCTAAAGTCACTGATATCATAGGCGAAGCCCCTGGCAAAGGAATCGCTGCCTAGAAGGTAATTTCCAACTCGGAATAAATCATAGGAAGTGGGGAATGATCCTCTTGGCCCTTGCTCATCAAATGGTGAACCGTATTCAATGTCCTTAAGGTGGTAGGAGGGGGATTCAGGTTCGCTAAAGTCAATAATGTCATAGCTGTAATGATTAAAAATGAGCAGCTGGTCATTGTCTAAATAGGTTTGATAGCTAGCACCTAAATTGATGCTATAGAGGTATTCGAAATGATCATCTTCCTCGCGAAATACGGCCATTATTTTATTACTTGGTCGTCTAGGCTGGTGACTGAGGATATGAATATCTGAGTCGACGTACAGGTAGCCATTGTTGAAGCTGATATTGTTAACATAGCCTGGCTTATTGAATCCGGTAGTGAGCTTGTTGTGTGGGCCCTCAGCGCTGCCGAGTATGTCAATAGCGATGCTCCCGTTATCTATAGCGTAACTAACGTATGTTCTTTCAAGCTCTCCAGCAAGTTGAGTGTCAATAATTACCGCAGGTTTTACCTCACTTTGCAAGCCTGTTTTTATGCTGATGAGAGGAGCGCTGGGTGTGGTTGAGTCAACGATATAGCTGCCTTCATCCGTTTGCACAAGAAGTTGTGTCGGGTTGATGGTGGTAAGTGAATTAATTTTCATGCCAACATTGAGAGTGCTGATGAGGCTGAGGCTGTTGTGTGGTGAGAGATGGTAAAGCTTGAGGGTTGAGCCGTCACCGACAAATAACGTGCTATTGCTTAGTGCCATGCTGGTCATTGAGTGTGTTGCTACTACGGTGTCTACTACTTTAGGCGTGCCGTCATGATCAAGTTCTAGCCGGCTTAATCCACTACCGTAGAGAATGTAAAGGTCGTCTCTTATCATCAGTGAATCGTGATAGGATGGCGAGGTAGCAGTACTGGGTAGCGAGTCAAAACTAAAGTTTGCGTGGAGAGTGACGTTGTCGGATGATGACTCTTGTGAGCGTTTATAGATAGTTAAGTCTGTGGCGCTAGCATCAACCACGACGATATAACCTATTGATGAGCGAGCATCGATTGCATCATCAAATGTTACCGTTTCAATAAATTCTGGATTACCTCCATTATAGGCTCCGTAGCGTGACCAGCCGTCACGACCAAACGTAATAATTAATTCATCATTATCGTTATCATAATAGGTTGAAGTGGGGTTTCCTGCTAGCTGAATTGTTTCATCGGGCAATGAGTAAAGAAATGTTTTATAAGAATTATAGACAGCGTAGCTGTTATTGAGATAATTTATATAATAGCTCGTAAGCTCGCCTCTATCATTAATAAGATAGAGGTTGTCGGCACTACTGGTTATATTAAGGTAGCGGTCGTTTGTATTGTTCGGGTTTTCTAGTGTTGTGTACTCTAAAAGAGGTGAAAAGACTTTCCAGCCTTCGGGGAGTTCACTTGCTTCTATGGCGATACGTCGTTTGACCTCTGCGTAGGCTGCTGGTTTGTTAAGTGCGCTAATGTGACTGATAGGGTCCCAGATATTGATGTCGCGCCCGTCAATGACTGAGTCGCCGTTGATGTCTTTATTGATTAATGATTTTGCAATAAAGTCATACATGTTTATTGATAATGGCGAAAGGTCATCATCGCGTGAGGAAAATGTATATGCAGCAGATGTAAGTGGAGAGATGATCAGGTTTCCATTCAATAGCTCTTGACCAGTGCACAACAGGTATAGCGTGGCATGAATGTCGCGCGCGCTAGAGTTTTTTGTGTCTATATTAACATCTTTGCCTCCTTCGCTGCTGAGTAAATAGAGCCTGTCACTAGTTATATACTGATACTGATCGCTAATATCGAGAGAGAAATAGCCGGCATTATTGATGTCTTCAGCGTCCTCAGTGGTTGCCTGTGTGAGTTTCTCACCTGTGTCGTAGACGCTTAGAGTAACGGTGGCACCTGTGATTACACCGCCCATAACTCTGCCTGTAGCAAGAGTCATGGGGCTTCCAGTTGTCTCATTGGCATCTTCACCATCCCCGCCACCGCCACCGCCACCGCCACCGCCACCACAAGAAATAATTGATAGCGAGGATGTAATGAGAAGAAGGCGGGCTGCTGTACTCACTAGCTTGATTAAAAAAGAATCGTTTCTCTTTTTCATTGAGTATGTTTTTTCCATAAAATGCTAGCCTATTGTTATTTTTTTGATACTAACAATTATCCACTACTGTAAATATATTTTCATTTTTTGTCGGATATATTTACAGCACCGTTTAATGCTAGCGAAAATAACTTAGACACCCACAGTTATTTGCCAGCCCAACATCCTCCTCTAAGCTTTAATCTACAAGCCTTAGAGGAGGTTCTAAAAATGCCGACAGCCCGTAAGAATTTAGTCAGTATCAGTGATACGCTATAAAAGAAATAACTAAGACACCCAAAGTTAAATGTTAGCTGTAGCCAGTTTTCTGTGGGGATATTAAGCCGCGTTAGCATGTCTTCGCCATCTTGGCTCTAACGGGGTTTAAATCTACGTCAGTCATGCAGGCGATTAGGGCACCTTCATCGAGCAGTGCCTGGGGCTTAAACCGCCCTTCCCAGAAACGGCCGGTGCAGCCATTCTCCTGACTGGTCTGTCGTGCGATGGGTTCGTTTAATGCGCGTATAAAACTACTGATGCCATCGTTCGACGACCTCTCGTTGGGCAATACCTCAGAGAGGGGTGGCTCGCCCTTGGTTATGAGGGCGATATTTCGCGTGATGTTGGCAACCGAGGCGTTAGGGGCTTAGACAACTAGCCCGTCTTGCTGTGCTAGCTTCCGCCAGCCTTGCACATTAATAGGCCCCTTTAAGCGGATGACGGTGTTTCGGGCAAAGGCGGCGATAGGGGATTGCATCATCTTCATCTTTGCTATGGGGGCATCAGAAGCGTGATGAACCCAATGGATTCGATCTGAGCGTAACTGTTGATAGGCGGTGATCGCGTCATCAAGCCCTTGTTTTTTTAACTGTGTGGATAAGCAGATGATATCCTCAAAAGCGGCGGCTGCACCTTGTTGTAATAATGGCGAGCAGGCGTTGGCTGCGTCCCCGACATAGACGACTCGGCCGTTGGAAAAGTAAGGCTTGTCGACAGACCGGAGCCTTCCTGGAATGACGTCTATGTCATCCAACTTGCTTAAAATCTCGGTAGCACTGCCACGAAAGTGAGAAAATATTTGCATGAGATGCTGTTTGGCATCGCCGGTGCTGTATTGGCCGGCCTCATCATAGACATGGGCATAACAATAGAGTGTGTCGGGACTCACTGGGTAGACCATGAATAGCTCTGTACGCCCGAGCATA
The DNA here is from genome assembly GCF_003752585.1 of Sinobacterium caligoides. Lineage (NCBI taxonomy): Bacteria > Pseudomonadati > Pseudomonadota > Gammaproteobacteria > Cellvibrionales > Spongiibacteraceae > Sinobacterium > Sinobacterium caligoides. Next base: position 1,361,057 of record NZ_RKHR01000003.1, on the reverse strand, counting down.
TAAGTAGGTTGTAGGCCATGATCAGGCATCTCCACGATAAATCGCCAGTTTGGAATTTGATAATCGACGATAGAATCTTTCTGGCCACAAAACTGCTGACGCAATGGGGAGTTTATGCCTTCGGCCGCAACGATCAGGTCGAACTCACCGTTTAGGCGGCTGTCGGTAAATGTGCAGGTGGCTGGCCCGTTGGTTGATTGTTTGACATCCGTTAGCGAGGTCGAGAAATGGATGTTCTGCGCCAAGTCCTTACTTAAGATTTGGTGTAGTTGACTGCGTTGGAGTGCGACATAGGGCGCTTGGTTTATCGGTGGTTGCTGTAAGGAGGCCTTCGATAAAATACGCCCTGAAGGTTTGCAGTAGACGACTTCTTTTACCTGATGAGCAGACGCCAATACGGCCTGATCAAGCCCTAAAACCTCAAGCGCCTTTATCGCATTAAAAGGTAGTGCAATGCCCGAGGTGCTTTGTTGCATGGAGTCACGCTGTTCGATGAGGGTGTAGGCGATGCCCATGCTATCCAGCCTGCGGGCAAGCGCCAGTCCGGCAATTCCTGCGCCTGAAATGAGAATTCTTGGCGGCGTTAGCGGGGAGAGGGTTTTATTCTCTGTCATATTGCTTCCTAGCTTGCTCTGTTTAATCGCTCGCTGTTAGGTGTGGTTGATGTTTTGCACGGTGAAAGAGAGGCGCTATTGCTGGCCAATTTAAAGATCGTAACATACAAATTACTATTGAAAGGACAATAAAAATCATAGCGCGAAGTGATTTTTTAAAGGCCTCAACGTGCTAATGAGGAAGCTATTAAATGATATCTATGCTTATCAGTAGGGGGTTGGTTGGAGGATAAATAGTGCGAATAATGTATGCAGATAACGACGGCACGCTGTTTTTGAGACGATGTAGCTGGTACGGTAGCATGAAAAATAAGGAGCGAGCATGCGAAATTAACCGTTCCCGGCAATTTCGCCATCGATAGGAAGTGCGCTGACGGAACGATTGAGCGTTCACTACCGTAGAGCTTAACCACTAGACTTATTAAGTGTGTTGAGGGGCGCTAAAAGCGGCTTTATGCTTTGTTAATGTTATTGCTTGCTTCGATCAATGTGAGGGATTCGTCCTTGAACATTGATTGAAGCAAGTCGTTAAATATCCTCTTCTGAGTTTTAGGGGGTATTGATATCGACAAAACAAATAACTAAGACACCCACAGTTAAATGAAAAGGCTAAATCTCATTTACACTGAAAATACAGTAAATGGGCTCTGTCTTTTGACAGTAAAACCGGGATAAATTAGAGGCAGCAGAGCAAGAAAGCGATCAATTTCAGGTAGGTGGGCGTTATTTAGGCGTAGTGAGTCACGGCGGGTGGTTAGCCGGGCATAAGTTATGTTGATCGTAGGTTTATTTAGCCAAAGAGGGTGCGGCTAATTGTTATACTGTGTCGTCGTCTTCGCTTGTGATGTCGCTGGCAGTCATCCAGGCTTTGTGTGGTGCCCATGGGGCCGGTAAAGAGTTGCTCGAACGAGGTTGTTAGCTGTAGCCAGCTTTCTGTGGGGGGATTAAACCGCGTTAGGATGTCTTCGGCGTTGCTGCTGATGCAGCCGCTTTTTTTGCGCATCCACTCGCCCGGTTTGGTCGACGAGCTTCGTATAGTCTTTGAAGCTGAAGGACAACTTCTTTGGCATCTGTTTACGCTCGTTGTCAATGAGGAGCAGTAGCTCACGTGGCTGTTGGTCTTTATGGGCGGCGGCTATGCACAGCCTGATACTGGTTTGTGTTGATGCTTCGGGTGTCATAGCGATCTTAGCTTTAATGGGGTTTAAGTCTAGGTAGGCCATACAGGCGAGTGAGGCCCCTTCATCAAGCAGTGCCTGAGACTTGAGCGTCCTTCCCAGGAGCGGGAGGTGCAGCCATCTTCCTGATTGGTCTGTCGTGCGATGGGTTTGTTTAACGCGCGTATAAATCAGCTGATGTCGGCTAAGCGACGACGGTACTCCGTGATGCTGCTGTTGAGCGTACCCCGCTCGTAAGGTGCTACTGCTTAATCACTTACTGATGGTATTTTAGTTACTCTGCCCAGAATAATGCTATCGGTGAAATACTCACACCGTTATTGAATGTTTGTGTTGAAGACGTTTTTGTTCATTAACTAAGTCGTTTAATACATGGCTTTTAGTATTGTTACTATAACGCAAAGATTAATATTTGGTGTTATATCTTATTAGTTGCCGGTTGCTGAACAGATGATTATAGTTTTTTTGGGTCGACATATTTTACATGTTATTTTTATTTTTGAGCTTTTCTTAATCTTTATCAGCGTGTACTATTTTTGGCGCTGATTGAATGGCGTTCAAAAGGAAGACTGAAAGGGAATTTTATGAAGGATAAGTTACTCGTGTGGGTCGGGGCGCTTTGTGTCGCCTCTGTTGCGCATGCTGGAGGTCGCAGTGATGGCCCAAACCTAATGGATCGATTTTTAGAAAACAACTCATCTAAAGAGGTGGTGAGTAAAAAAAGATCACGCCTACTGTTGAGTGGTCCGGACGAGGCCAATACTGTTAGTACTAACAGTAAAGCTAAAACAGCTGAATGTAGCATAGCGGAAAGTATAAGCCCAGCTGGAAACTCACTGGTGTTTCATGACGCCATGTTGAGAGATTCGTTTAGTTTCGATGGGGTGTTAGAGAAGATTGTTACAACCAGCCCGGGCTTTGATAGCGTCTCATCAGAGCTTCTTCTTGAAAAGAAAAACCATTTAATTAATAGCTTGCTAGCATCGTTTAATAGAACTGAGGCGATGAATGGCGATGTAGAGATGAGTTTGGATAAACGTCCCTTAGAAGCAGCACTCAATAGTGATGGTGACTTTATAAGAAAAATGAAGCCATTAGGTTTGTTTAACCGCTTTGATTTGGCGAGCGAGAGCGGTAATCATTGCGGTGAGTATCGTGTTGCTTTTGGTGGTGAGCTAAATTCCGGGCGCTTTTTTGTCATTTTTGAGGCGCAATACCCTAACCCGCAGCCGGCACAGGGGTTAGCTGGCTGTGCACCGGTTGTTGATTTTTGGGCATCACTCGACGCGCTTTCATCTGAGGCTGCGTTAGCGAAGCTGCAAAGTTTTTATATGAACGGTATTGATCATAAAGGGGTTTCTCTACCAGCTGCTATCGACTTCGATCACTTTAGTGCAGGCCATGGTCAGGTGAGAGTCAATGCTTTTGTGACGAGAGTCTGGCAGCTTAGGGAGTTCAGGACGGGGCTTGATGAGAGCGGTGTCGATACTGAGTTTACCGTTGATACGGTTAAGTCAAACCCCTTGGCAGAGTTATATAAGAGCCAGGGTAGCGTCACGAAAAACCAGCAAGCCGCGGATACCTTGCGTGATGATTTCAGGTCTGATTTTCTACTCGATATGTTGCCACAGTTACTGGCACCAGAATTAAAAGGCAGGACAGCAGCTAGAGATATAATTAATGGTATTCGCCTCGATAATGACGATAAATACAATGAGTTTCAGTCGTCTTCAGATGAAAGTGATGCAGTAAGAGTTATCGCCGCAACCGATTTTATTACCGATGCTGATATTAATGAATTCCTCAATAACGCCTTGGCTACGGACGCAAGTACGGACCACGGTATTACTCGTGACATGCTGCTAAACCGTGCTGATGCTATGTCGTGTGGTGGCTGCCATAAAACTACTGATAACCGAGATATCGCTAAAGGGGTTAAGTGGCCAATAAGTGCTGGTCCCTTCGGCTTTGTGCACATATCTGAAGGTCATACTCTTTCTCCGGCGCTATTGGAGCAATTCCTGCCAGCGAGGAAGATGGTGATGGCAGACTATATTTGCAATGCGCCGAAGGCAAAGGTGAATATCTGGCCTGCGATTGAAGTGCTGCTGGATTAATAGGGTTGTAAAGAAGTAAGGGTCACAGCTTATTGTGATTCTCATTATTGTTAAATGATAAAATATAAGGGAATATAGAAATGAAAAAAATATTATCAAGTGTCGTATTAATGATGGCTGCGTCGCAGGTGTCGGCCGAGACAAACTTTCTTGATGTGTCGATCAATTCAATGAGTGCTGTTGCTTTCGGTTCAGCCAGTGCGGTAAACATCAATATAGATCCATCCTCGGAGCATAATTGTACAACGTTGACGGTAGCTCATAACCCGACACTTACTCAAGAGCAGTTAGATGAAACTGGGGCCGTAGGTGAGCTGCAATTTAAGATGATCTATGCGGCGCTATTAGCAATTAAGGCTGAGGGAGCGACGTTTAATGCTGCGAGCTTCCATGAAACCTGTATGATACAGGCCGTGGATTATTAGCATCCCGATATATACTCTCGACTTTCATGTTATATAGTTTCTCGTTTAGGAGAGTGCAATACTGTTGCTTGTGATGTTACTGCAATAGGTTTAGCTGTGTTAAGTTAGCGTTGAATTAATGTTAGTAAGGGCTGCTCTGGCGGCCCGTATTTAACATTATTATCTTTATCTTTATCATTTTCTTGTCGCTGAGCGTTTTCTTAAAGGTTCAGGTCTTCGGCTAAGCAAGTTCCCCTGTCCTGATGGCCCATTTTTGTCGATAGCTGTCATCATAATTTCCCTTCATGCAGTAATGAGTGTTCAAGGGCGATCTTACTTTAAGCGTTAGCCCGATGTCAGCTGTAAGCGCCTTCTTTGATATTACTTGCCAGTTATTGCGGCCTAGAGTACCTTTTCGTTGGCACTGAGCTACCCCCTATTTGGCGAGCGTTAAATACGCTAAAATAGCACCACCTATCTTAGCCCTGAGCTCTTTCTTAATGACAACCGTTAAAGTGCCTGCCAGCTTCACCGAGCTTGGCCTTATTCCGCCCTTGTTGGCCCGACTAACTGAGCTGGAATATCAACAGCCTACGCCCATTCAGGCGCAAGCCATCCCGAGTGTGTTAGAGGGGTGTGATTTCATTGGCGGTGCTAATACTGGCTCGGGGAAGACCGCAGCGTTTGCGTTGCCGCTGTTGCAGCAGTTGTATGCTAAGCAATCATTCAGTCGCAAGCGTGGTCAGGGTAACTACGTGACGGGGCTGATTTTGGTGCCTACTCGAGAGCTCGCAAAGCAGGTGGCTGACAGCATCAAATCCTACGCGGTGCACTTTAACGGTGAGATAAAAACCGTGTCGGTGTTTGGTGGGGTATCGGTGAATACGCAAATGCAGGCATTGCGGGGTGGCAGCGATATTCTGGTAGCAACTCCGGGCAGGTTGCTCGACTTGATTTCGAGTAACGCGATCAAGCTCGACCGGGTAAAAGCTTTGGTACTCGATGAAGCCGATAGGATGTTGAGCCTGGGTTTTACTGAGGAGTTGTCGGCGATATTGTCGCTGCTGCCGGCGAAGAAACAAACCCTGCTGTTCTCGGCGACCTTTCCGGAGCAGGTACAGACGTTAACCCACAAGTTACTGAAAGATCCGGTTGAGGTGCAGCTGCAGAGTGCGGATGCGAGCACCCTCGTTCAGCGTGTGTTCACGGTGAATCAGGGGGAGAAGACGGCGGTGTTGGCGCACTTGATTAAGCAACACCAATGGCGACAGGCGCTGATCTTTGTCAATGCGAAGAATCACTGTGAGCACCTGGCAGAGAAGCTCTCCAAGCGGGGTATTGCCGCTGCAGTGTTCCATGGCAATATTGGCCAGGGCGCACGACAGCGGGTGCTTGAGGCGTTTAAAGCCGGCGAGATCGAGGTGTTGATTGCCACTGACATCGCAGCCCGTGGCCTTGATATAGAAAAGTTGCCTGTTGTCATTAACTTCAACTTGCCAAGAAGCCCGGCAGATTATATGCACCGCATCGGTCGTAGTGGTCGTGCCGGCGAGGTTGGTCTAGCGCTGTCGCTGATTGACCATGAGGACTACCATCACTTCAGAGTCATTGAGAAGAAGAATAAGATTCGGCTTGAGCGTGAGCAAGTCGAAGGCTTCGAGGTCGATGAGGCAAGCGTTCAGGCGTTGCTGGCAGTGGCAAAGCCGATGGTAAGGCCAGAGGGTAGCGGTAAGAAGAAACGTAAAAACAAGCCTACGGTAAATGCCGATATCTGGTCGCGGGTTAAGTAGCAGCTGAGCCGATAGCCTAGGCTGATGAGTGCTTTAAAAATAGTCCTGCCCTAGGATGAAAAGCCCCGCATGACGGGGCTTTTTTATGGGGGCGGTCAGGTGGTCTGGGTTACTCCTTGCCTGTTTGCTTGGTTGACACGTTTAGGCTGTTAGGTGTTTCGATTCCCTTAGCTTTCGATATGTCCGAAAATAGCGTGTGCATTATTGTATTTTTTACAGTGACGTATCTACTTTAATGTTGAAAATTTTCAACTATTAAGAGAATTTAAAATGTTGTTTGTAATTGTTGGTCCTGCAAGTGAAAGTCGGTGGCGTTGAAAGAGTTTTTTATGGCGCTGGAGATGTCGTTAGACTTTACAGGCTCGCTTGCAGGTGAGTCGAAGAGCTTAGTTGGATCTGTAATGGCGACAAGATTATAGTGATAACGGAATTTATGTTTTCACTGAACACAATTTTAATAATATTGCTGTGCGGCTTGATGGTCCTATGTACTCACTGAAAACAAAGCGTCAGAGTGTGTTGGCTTTTTTTTTATTAATGCTGCCAGCTTTTATGTTTTTGTTGTTCCCCTTCTTTTTATTTTAGGTGTCATATAAAAAGACTGAGCTCTTTGCTCTAGCTTTAAAGAGGGGGAGGGTTGGGTTGGCGCAGGTTACGCCTTATTATCATTGCATATCCCCCGGAGTTCAGAATGATCTAGGTCACACAGTATGGTCATACAGGTATTATTTAAAAACAAAATAGAAGACCGATTGTTTTTTTATTTTATTTGTCTCTTGTGCTTGACGTGATTTCGCTTGAATGATCATATGTACCTCCTAACCCAATCTAACAACCAAGTAATGGTGCAATAAGTTATGGCAATTCAAAGTTCAAAGTTCGACATTAACAACGACGGAATTATCGATGCGGCTGAAGCGTTGAAAGCTCAGCAAGCACGTTTCAACTCTTACGATAAAAACTCTGACGGTGAGTTGACTCTCGCAGAGGTTCATAGTGTTGTTGCAAACAATATGTCGAAATACCTGTCTGAAAAGGAAATCAGCGAGCTTGCTCGGGATACATTTAACGGCTTAAATAAATAGATTTAATCAACTCTAAGAAGATCGCTCGATGACCGGTTTATACTGGCTTTTAGTGTCGAGATGTTACTGCGTATAGCGTTGTTTCATTAAGTCGGGCATATTTTTCTCAGACATGATATTAAGAAACCAGCTATGGATTACTGTGGCTGGTTTTTTACGTGTGGAATAATTAAAGGTGTTAGAGGCGAGGCGTTAGAGTCGTGGCGTTAGGTTTTGATGGGGGGGCGTTATTTTATGAGCGTTCAGCCCTTGATCATCATGGCGCCCATGGCGACCAGAATGCAGGCTAATATACGGTAGTGGCCAAGGTGTTCCTTAAAAAAGAAGCTGCCAATAATGCCGGCGAAAATAATACTGCTCTCACGTAGCGCCGCGGCCTGTGCGATGGGGGCGATGGTCATCGCCCATAACACGAGGGTATAGGCGAGGGCACAACAACCACCTGCGAACAGGCCCTCAGGCCAATAGGATTGGATGTAGCTGGTGAGTTTATGGCGCTGTGTCTTGAACGTGCTGATTGGCAGCGGCAAGCAGGTGATGAAGTGTAAGTAGGTCGCGTATTGCAGGGCGTTTTTTGCCTCGCGTGCCCCTAAACCGTCAATAATGCTGTAGCTGGCAATGCAGATACCGCCGAGTAGTGCGTGCAACAAGTATTTGCTGCTGCTGGGGGATGCACTTTTTCCAGAAAGTATAATGCTAAAAATACCGATGGATAACAGTGTGATGCCACCAATGATGTAGGCGTTGAGTGCATCATCGAGAAATAATACTGAAAAGGCGACGACCAACAACGGCGGTGTGCCCCGCAGTACAGGGTAGACCTGGCTAAAGTCGGCCAGCTTGTATGCGCGCACTAGGCACAGCTTGTAGTAGGTGGCAAATACCGTAGAGCCAGCGATGTATAGCCAGATATGCGGGCTGGGCCAGCCGACAAACGGGAACAGTGGTAGGCAGATACACAGACCAAAGACATCGACCTGTGCCATTGATAGTAAACGGTCGTGGCCTTTTTTGATGATGGCGTTCCAGCTTGCGTGCAATATCGCTGCAGCCAGTACCAGCAGTATAGCCAAATCATTTGCATGCATCGATAACCACCGGGGCGACTAGGTTGAGCGTATAAAGAAGAAAAAGGGAGGAGGGAACGTGTACAGAGTATATTTTTAAAGTGTGACAGGATGATGACGATAATGCGCTGTGCTTTGGTTGTTTTTGAATGGGGTATTAATTTTCATATCGTTGTTAAAAACACTTTTATGCTTGTTTCATACTCTACAGAGGCTCAGATCAAGAGACGAGGCCAGGGGGGGGGGAGGTAAAGACGACGTAGTGTGACAGGTGGCAACAGTGAAAGGTGTTGCGGCAGATAGTCAGTGAGGATGGTATTAGTATTGAGATCTACGCTACCGAAAGTGAGAGCAGAGAAAAGCTATATTTGGCGGTGGACTTAAAACTACCGTAGTCGTCTAAGCCCCCGCAGAGAGTGTTTTACCGCAGGCTAGCTACCGTAGTAGACATCGGTTAGCTCGCCGACCTTGATGTCGCTGACGCATTCTTGCGCAGTCAACCAAGCTTGAACGGCATTACGATCGTCCTCGCTGGTGGAACCATAGCGTTGGTTAGACGTCACAAAGCCCTCAAAATGAGACTTGTTGCCGCCGCCGCTAATCATCAGCTCGCGACCATCAATCAGCGCGATGAGGCCGTCAAAAAAGGCGTCGTAGCCGGCTTCGTCGTTGAAGCTAAGTTGGCTTGAGAACTCGAAGCCCAAGATAGCAAATTCTCCCAGGTAGAGTTTTTTACGTAGGCGTCTGGACTGTGTGTTGCTCATGTTGTTCTCGCTTGTTAGTAGGCCCGTGGGCAGTATCAGTAGACAGAGTATTATAAGTGTTGCTGGCGTCAGCTTTATTGATCGAGGCTAGTTTCCTGTTAGCCGCGCCGGTATACAAGGGCTGGAGAGCTACAGGGCTACCGGTTAATCAGTTTTAGTTGTAGCTTCAGTTGGTTTAATCGGTCAACCAGCTGCCGGGTTATCCACAGGTAGTCCTAGGGACCTAGAGTAAATTCATCTTCACTTTGGGCAATTGCATTTGCCATGTCGGTGATTGGCTGGCTATTGGGTATGCTTGCTTGTGTTGCATCGTGCTCAATCATTCGGCTAATCATGCCTATACTTAGCCTTCTAGCGATAGTCCAGAGCATGATAGGGAGGCCGATAATGCTGGCAAAGCGAAGATGTTTATGGATATGGAGGGGGCTGTGGCTACTCATGCTGAGTGCTGTTGCGCTGTCAGTGCGAGCCGAGCCCGCTAGTTTAATCACGGTCTATACCGCGAAAAAAATAATTACCATGGATCCGACACTGCCCGAGGCGACCGCTGTGGCGGTGCGGGATGGGCGGATTATCTCGGTTGGCACCCTGGAAGAGCTACGCCCTTGGCTGAGCAGCGCGCCACATCGTGTCGATCAGCGCTTTGCCGATAAAATAATCTTTCCCGGCTTAATCGATCCGCACATGCACCCATTGTTGGGGGCCATTCAGTTGAGCTCGGTATGGATAACGCCGGAGCAATGGCAGGTGCTTGGGGACAATATACCGGCGACGAAGAGTCCGGAAAGCTACTGGCTGCGGTTAAAGGAGGCCGTGAAACAAGACGCGAACTCGGATACGCCGATATTTATCACATGGGGCTGGTCGGCGCCCGAGCATGGGCCGATGACACGGAAACTATTGGATGAGCGTCTAGGTACAGAAAAACCCGTGATGGTATGGCAAAGGTCGGCACACGCTGCGGTATTTAATAGCGCTGCGCTCAACTGGATGAAGCTAAAAGAGAGTGATATTGGTGAGCAATATGCGGAAACAATAAACTATCGAGAAGGCAGCTTTACTGAAAACGGCTTTTTTGAAGTGGCAGTGACACGTCTCGCTTCGTATATATTGGCGCCGAAGTTTATCGACGCAGGATTTGATCGGCTGAACCAGTACCTGCAGGGTAATGGCGTGACAACAGTCAGTGATATGAGCTTTGGTGCGGTAAATATTCAGCTCGAAGTCGATAACTACCAGCGTAACCTAGTGGATAAGCAGGTTTTTTACCGTACTGTGATTGTGCCGGATGCCTATAAAGTCGCGTTGCAAAATGGTGGCTTGGAGGTCTCGTTCAATCTGTTGGATGAGCGTTTGAATAAGCCTTCCTTGGTGCCGCAGATCGTCAACGGGCGGCGGGTAAAGTTCTTCTCTGACGGTGCGATGTTTTCACAGATGATGAAGCTGCATCCGCCGGGCTATATCGACGGGCACAAGGGGCAGTGGTTGACGCCTCGTGAGGTATTTTTGCAGCAGGCACAAAAATACTGGGATGCGGGCTATCGCATCCATGTGCATGCCAACGGTGACGCCGGAATCGATAATGCATTAGATATTCTGCAGGCGATACAGGCGAAAACAACGAGGCCGCCGCACAGTTTCATCATCGAGCACTATGGCTACGCAGATGATCGCATTAATCGGCGCACAGCCGATTTGGGTGCGGCGGTGTCGGCAAACCCGTATTACCTGTACTTGCTCGGTGACAGTTACTCAGAGGTCGGGCTCGGCTATGATCGCGCCGGCCGTATCGTCCCCCTATCAGGTTTGGTGGATAGAGGGGTACCTGTCGCGCTGCACTCGGACTTTGGCATGGCGCCATCGAAGCCGTTGCTATTGGCCTGGGCGGCCATGACGCGCATGACGGTCAGTGGTAAAGAAAAAATTCCGCCACGGGCATTAACGGTGGATGAGGCGCTGAAGGCGGTGACGATTGATGCCGCCTACATTCTTGGCTTAGATAGAGACATTGGCAGTATACAATCGGGTAAAAAAGCAGATTTTGTAGTACTTGAAAAAAACCCTTACAGCGTAAAGCCCGATCAGTTACGTGAAATAAAAATCATCGGCACGGTATTCGAAGGTAGAGTACACGAACGTTAGGCGAGGTGTCACATATCTTGTGTGCGGACCGGTCGGCTCTTGTGCAATGCGCAGCGCGGAGGATAATTCGTTAAGTGCACTGCGCTGGGGTTTCTAGAGCAATATGTTTCGGTAGTAAGCTCTTTATACAATTTTAAATAGTGCGTGTGCGGAGTAGTTTGTTGCATTTACTCTGTAATTGCCTGTGACTTATCTATCTGGTAATGTCTGTTCAGAGTTGAACGAATAATTAACAAAAATCATTACTTTAATAACTGCTTGTTTGTGTAGCCTGTGCGGGAGGGTCATTTTATGTGGCTCAACATATTATAACGATAAAATTAATGCCGGCCAATTATCAGTGTCGATGCGTTTTCAGTTGGATAAATAATGAATAAAGATGTGGTGTACTCAGGGTTCTGGGAACGAACATTGGCGGCCTTGGTGGATAATATCTGGATTGCAATTTTAGTCGATGCAATTTTACTAGTCTTATATGGCTCTACAACCATCAATGTCGATGATTATATTTCGCTCTTGCTTCGTTTTGCTGTGCCGATGCTGTTAATCGTTTGGTTTTGGGCGTGTCACGCGTCTTCGCCGGGTAAGATGATGTTTAATTTGACTATCGTTGACGCTGATTCATTAAACCAGGTTTCAAAAAGACGTTTAATCATACGATTTTTAGCCTATGTTGTTTCGTTTGTTCCTTTATTGATAGGTTTTATTTGGATGGGTTTTGATAACCGAAAGCAAGGTTGGCATGACAAACTTGCAAATACCGTCGTAGTTAAAAATGAGTACTAATTTGGCTGTAGAGTAATCGGCCTGCGGAAGAATTAGCGTGGGCCGTAAACGATTGGTTAGCGACGTCTTTGGGGTTAATAAGGTTGTTAATGTTTGTTGTATTTTCCCTTTGCGATGAATCGATAATTTTACATTGGAAAACAAAAAAAAGGATGTGCATAAATGCTATGCCCTGAAACACTTCGTCAACGCGCTAATGATCTCGTACGCTTTCACGCAGAAGCCGACGAGAGGAATGAGTGGACATTTTTCGTCGAAGAGATGTATGCCGAAGACTGTGTTTATACCTGCGAATATGCCGGTGTGTTGTTGGTAGAGTCGATTGGTATCGAGGCTATAAAATCGACACACTATGGCCGTGATATGGCCTATGGCTGGGAGGCTTGGACGTTTCCCTATACAGGTGTCTATATAGGGGAAGAGAACAAGGTTATTAACCACTGGATGAATAGGGGGCCCGGCAGGCGGGCAGATGGCCGTCACTATGAAACTCCCGGCGTGTCCTTTATTACCTTTAATGACAGTGGCAAGATTTGTCGTCAGCTCGATATGTTCGATCTTGCTCATCAGATGAAACTGTGTGATGAGCTTGATGGCTTAGGGTTGTTGTCTGCCTCATTAAAAGAAAGTTGGGTTAAACCAATGAAAAAGAAGTTGATTGAAATGCTCGACTAGGTTGATGTACTAAACCTTTTCTCTCCTCCCCCCTTGTCCCCCCCCGTATCTCTTCTGGCTTTGTGCCTGGCTTAAACGGTCGATGAAACCTCCCTCTTAATAATGAATATTTAGCCTGTCGCTGACTATTCGTGTAGGTGATGTTTTCGCGAGCTATTGCTGTCGACTGTACTGCGAATAATTCCGTTAAACTGATGGTGTAAATGATCATCGATAAAGCCGAGTTTACTTCCCGTGAAGTCGGTAAATTACAAAACAATACATTGAAAGTTGTAAATACCTCTTTGAAGGTGCAAGAAAAGTTTGCGTGTTGTTACGTTTTATTCGCTGCTAATCATCGAGTATTTGTTTTAAAAGGAATTTTATCGTGCAAGGTATGAACAATGAAACAGGGAAAGTTATCGACTCGGTATCGCATCTCAAGCAATCAATAATAGATATTATAACAACGCCTATTGGCTCAAGGGTGATGCGTCGTGACTACGGTTGTGGTCTGTTCTCGTTGATTGACAGTCCTGTTAACGCGACGCTCATTGCAGGGATACGTACGTCGGTTATCGAGGCCCTAGATCGATATGAGCCGCGCGTTAAGGTGCGTAAGGTTGAGGTGAATAGTATTGAGTCTGGCGTTATTAGCATATCGCTGGAAGCGTTATACCTACTTGAGAATCGCATGTTTACTCTTGAGGACCTAAAGGTCGAGCAGCGATAGTTGATCATTAGGTTTTTGATAAAATTAATTGTGTTGGTGAACGTATGCTGATGAATAAGCTATGCCAGATTCATGCGAAAGTTAGTGATTTGGTTGTGATTGGTCGTGTTGTTGATTCTACGGATAAAGAAAAAAAAGAGAAGAAAGATGAAGAGAAGGAGGGCGAAGGGTTTGTTAAGCAAGTGGTTCTTGTAGAAATAGGCGAGGCAGAAGAAGGCAGGTCTGTTAGATTGTGGATGCCATGGTTAGCGCCAAGGGCTGGTGAAGATTTGGAGTATTGGAAACCACAGCTTGATGAGCAGGTTTGTATTGTCGTGCCATCAGGTGATTTGCAGCAGGGGATAATTGTTGGCAGTCTCTATAGTGATAAACATGACTTTAATAAGGGGAATATGCCTGATGAAAGTTATCTGAAACGAAAAGAGGCTGGAAAAATTCACTCGCGTATTTATGGGGATGGTACGCAAATTGATTACGATAAAGAAAAACATATTTTTGAATTGAATCAGAGGTACGAGCCTGGTGGTGAGTTAGGTGTTGATGTTGTCAGCACGCTGCAAGAAAATAGCTCAAAAATCCTTGTTAATTTAAAAAATAAATACAGTTTGGAAATTAATGAGGTTGATGATAGCTCAAGCTTTCTGGTTGATTTAAATAATAAGTGCCGCTTAGAAATGAAAGAGGCTAGTGATAGCTCAAAATTTCTTGTTAACTTGAATAGTAAGCGCTGTTTGGAAATAAGTGAAGATGGTGATAGCTCAAGATTTCTTGTTGATTTGAATGGTAAGTGCTCTCTGGAAATAAATGAAGATGGTGATGGTAGTGTTGATGTTAAGGTCGATAAAAAGGTTCGTTTAAAGTTGTCGGGTGATGGCACTATTTATATAAATGCTGAAAAAATAAAAATTGTAGCAGACGTTGAGGTCAAAGGTAAGCTTGACGTGATTGAATGATCTGCAGAATGACGAAGGCTTATTAAAACAAGGACGAACGGTTATGAATGAGTTTAATGCTATTGATTTAAGCGGTATACCCGCCCCCGATATTGTTGAAACACTTGACTACGAAGATGTTTTTCGATCGATTAAGGATCAGTTTGATGACATATACCCAGATATTTCAGTAGATAGTTTGTATGAAAGTGAGCCAATAATTAAATTGTTAGAGCTTTTCGCTTATCGTGAAATGTATTTGAGGGCGCGTATTAATGAGGCGGTAAGACAGGTGATGCTAACGACTGCGACGGGGACGAATTTAGAAAACCTTGCTGCACTGGTTGGGGTGGAGAGAAGGGTGCTGATTCCAGAAGATGCAGATTCATCGCCTCCAGTAATGGCTATCTACGAAGATGATGAGAGCTTACGCAAGAATACCCTTTATGCTTTTGAGGGCGCCAGTACGGCAGGGCCGCGCGGTGCTTATATCGCACACGCAAAATACGCGGACGCTAGAGTCAAAGACGTCTATGTTGACTCTCTGAAAGAAGGTGAGGTGACTGTATGGGTGTTATCAAGAGAGGATAATGGCCTGCCGAAGCAAGAGATATTGGATGCCGTAGTCAATCAGCTCAACGACGATGACGTTCGGCCAATTACGGATAAGGTCAATGTACTGCCTGCGACGGTGAAAGACTTTAAACTCGATGCCGAGTTGTATTTTAACCCTGGCATTAATGTGGAAGAGGTTTTAACTCGATCGAAGAGTGCAGTTAGCGAATATCTGGATGACCAGCAGTTCTTAGGGAGGCCTATTACTATCGCAGGTCTATATGCCGCACTCTACCGCCCCGGTGTGAGTAATGTGTTGCTTAAATCCCCGGCTGCTGACTGTTTAGTTTCAGCATCCGAGGCGTTGTACTGTGATTACAGTTCAAAAGAAAGTTTCTCTATTGTCGCTGGTGTTTGATCATGACGATAAATATAAAGCAAGCTATTACGGCAGTTGATGATGTTATTGTGTTCAAAGAGCTACATATTTTGAACGGAATAATAACTGGTGAGATTGCGATTACGCCGCTAGTAACGAATGAGTATGATGTCACGGCTTACTATCTATATTGGGGCGATGAATCTGGGGAGATAGTAGGCGAATGTTTTCAATACTTTTCCTTTGATTCTTTTGACAAAAATGGCAGAAAGGCTTTCGATCTGCCAATTAATATTGTGTTTTCGGGGGATAGGCTACCGCTAGGGGCGAGAAGTGTGCTCGTTTATTTAGAGAATAACAATGAACAAATTCTCTACTGTAGTCGGGTTCTTTGGAGCGAGGAGTCACTACTTCCGCCGAACGCAAGCCACCTAGAAAAGGCTCTAGCACAGTTGACACAGAGGGTCAGCCAGTTACCGGTTGAGCTGGTGAAACTTTGGTCTCCCTCGCAGTGCCCTGACAACTTTCTGCCTTGGCTGGCTGATGGTGTTTCGGTTGATAATTGGTATGTCAATATCAATGACGCGATGTCTGAGTCGATTAACCGACGAAATATTATTCGCAACAATGCGTCAGTGCATAAGCACAAGGGAACTGTTGGTTCTATAAAACGGGCATTGCAGTCGATAGGTATTGAAACAAAGATAACGGAAGCCTGGGAGCCCGGTGCAGTAATTAAGAAACCGTATTATTTCGGCATTGAGCTAATTCTCAATGGGGGTTATGCAGGTGGGTCAAATGAGCAGTTGGAGGCAGATCTTAGGCGTATTATCGATCGAATTAAGCCGGCGAGAAGCCGCTATAAATTAGTGATTACCATGGTTCAATCTGCCGATATCACTATGGTGCCAAGAGTGGGGGTGTTGGAGTATTTACATCTCAACATGATCGCTACACTCCCAAAGTAGTAAATAATTTCGTGAAATGAAAGCTGAATAAATTAAAGGATTAATATGAGTGTAATTATACAGCCGTTGATTACAAAAGCCGGTATTACGGCAATGATCAACGCACAAGAAAATGGCTTTAAAGTAAAAATAACCCATGTTGGGGTTGGTGATGGTGTTCCGGGTGGCTATAAAGCACTTGATACACAAGCCTCTTTAAAATCTGAGTTGCATCGTGTCGAAGTTAGTGGCGGTGAATTGATAGGAAGTAAGCACAATCAATTACACATCACAGCGATTGTTAATGAGCGATCAGGCAATCCACCTAACCATAATTATGATATTTATGAAGTAGGCTTTTATTTGTCAGATGGTACGCTGTTTGCCATTTACGCGTCGGAGCAAGATAAAATAGCGCAGAAAGTATTAGGGACTGACTTTCTGTTGGCCTTTGATATTACGTTATCTGGAGTTTCCGCCGATGCGGTTGTGATCGATGGCGACTCTAATCTGGCGCTACCTTTACCCGTGGCACGTGATAATCTCTTGTTGGGTGAAAATACAGTAAAAATTCATACCCAATATCAGTTCGATCAACTATTCAACCAGGGGGATAAAACGGTCGTTGAAGAAAATACGACTATTGTGTTGAGCCCAATACAAGGTACTAAGGAGGGCGAGATTAGTTGCGGGGCATGGGGAGGCGTGGGTGACGAGGCGCACAATAGTTACAATGGCCGGCCTGCCTATATACTCAAGAATAGTATCGTGCTGCGAAGCGGTGTTTGCATTATTGGCTTTAACCCCTATGACACCGTTGTTATCAAAAGTTCAGCAGATATTAAGGTTTTCGTAGGTTCGATGGATCACCCTGTTGATGGTGTTTTACTAGAAGGTTGGAGTTTTGATGGCCGTGGTGGTGTAAACAGCCTAGGCGGCACATTGGTTGGTAGCGGTAGCGGTGGTGCTTTCTATCTTGATCATGCTGATCACTGCCAGCTTAACTGTCATGTTATTAATCACAAGATTCACAATGATAATAACACGGCGTTAGGCGGGGGGATTTACGCCGTACGAGGGGAAAACCGTTATTTGCAGGCGCAATATATTATCTCCAATAGTGCCGACAATGGTGGCGGTGTGGCTAATGCGCTATTGGCGAACTTAACGATCACAGACTGTCAAGCAACCAAAGCTGGTGCTGTTGGGAGTGGTGCAGTTGGTGGTGAACTGTCTAATTATCATTTTGTTGGTTGCGTTGGTGACTCCGCGGTGAAAGGTGTTTCTAATCAAGATGGCTCGAGAATTGGCGTTGGTACAATATCACCACAGGGGGCTTTGCATATATCAAGCGCAAAAAATGGTTCTTGTGATGTTATTTTGGAGGCGGACACTGATAATAATAATGAAGCAGATACCCCTTCAATACTATTCAGACAGGATGGCGGGTTTGATCGTTCTAATATTAAGCAGGCGGATAATGAGTTGATCATATCCAATGCCGCTGAGCGTTATCAAGATCGTGTAGGAGGCATTATTTTCAAAACGGCTAACGACCAAAATATCGATAATGCCGTCGAAAGAATGAATATTAGTGCAGAAGGAAAGGTGAGTGTTAAAGAAAGCTTATCAGTTGGTAATAGCGTGGGTATTGGCACTGATAATCCGAAGGCTAACCTACATATATCCAGTGGTGATGCGGGCGACTGCAAGTTAATACTAGAATCAGATACCGATGATAATAATGAGGGCGATAATGCTTCAATTATCTTTAGGCAAGATGGGGGCTATGATTCTAGTAGCATTCGACAGGCCGACAATGCACTCGAGTTAGTCAACCATGCCACGATAAGAGGGGGTATTACCCTCAAGACGACGGCTGAGCTGGGCAAGGATAAGGAACGTTTTCATATTACTGCGGGCGGTAATGTTGGTGTAGGCACTGTGACGCCATCGCATCTTTTGGATGTCAATGGAGATGTTGTTGCTAAAAGACTGGGGCTTAATACTGGCACAAACACATCGCTTCACCTCAATGTCGCTGGCTATGGCAGCATGAAACGCCTGCATGTAGGTGATGATCAGTCGGAAGACAAGGGGCTGAATCAGGGACATATTAAAGATGGTGATGTGTTGGCAGATCGCTTTGTTGACAAGAAAAATGGCAACTATTATGTGCAGCCATCGAGCCGATCGAACTTTGTTGATGTGGTATCAAATGGTCATGTTGCACAGAATAGCAATATCACTAACTCTTTAACAATGAATAATCGAACGCCTATCGAGATTGTACGATTTAAGAGTGGGGAAAACAGGGATACGTCTGATTGGCCTCCAGGTGAATGGAATGCCGTCATTACTGGTTTCGATACCGGTGTAGCAGATATTCAGGAGGATGGATCTGGGAGATTTATGGGTGTTCAAATGTTGATTTCGAATGGTCAATGGTATATCTACAGTCTGCTGCATACTCATCATGATGGTGCTGACTGGGAAGTAGATGTGATGTTTATTCGTAAAGAAATGTCATCTCGAAGAAATTTTTAATTTTTAGTAATGATCGCCTATAGGAAGTAAGTATAGGCTTTACACCTGTGCCTGGATGGCATGTTTAATGATGTAGTAAGGAGATAATTATGAGTTTTTTACATGGGGTGGAGATAGTCGAGTTAAATGGAGGAGCGAGACCGATCGAAACCTCGTCTTCATCTGTTATCGGTTTAGTTGGCACGGCGCCAATAGGTCCGGTTAATATCCCGACGGTTATTGCAGGATCGAGGAAAGAGGCGATAGAAAAGTTTGGTGGTCTAGGTGGTGATTGCAGTATACCTAGTGCGTTAGATTCAATATTCGATCAGACAGGTGCTGTTGTCGTTGTGATTAACGTACTTGATCCATCGATGCATAGCGAAGAAAAACCTGAGGCAGATTATAAGCTGGTTAAGGGCGAGTTAATTCTAAACGATAACTACGCTTATGATGTCAAGATCACCGCGGCTGATCATCCGGCGGAATATGTTTTAGGTGAAGACTATCACTTTGACAGTGCCAGTGGTTTGGTGACGGCGATAGAAGGCAGCCCCATCAATACGCCAGAGACACTTAAGATAGCCTATACGGTAGTTGATCCAACGAAGGTAAGCCAAGATGAAATAGAGGGGGCAGTCAACCAAGAGGGCGAATACACAGGCATACAGGCATTAATGGGGGCAGAGAGTGTTGTGCATATAGCCCCGCGGCTGTTACTTGCTCCTGGCTATACGCAAATTAAGAGTGTTACAGATAGCTTGATCCAGGTAGCGGATAAGTTACGAGGCATTGTGATAGCGGATGGCCCTGGCGGAACGGATAGCGAGGCGATTGACTATAGGAAGAGCTTTGATAGCGCGCGACTCTATCTTGTTGACCCTTGGGTGACTGTTTACGATAGCAAAACAAAAAAAGAGAGTAAGAAGCCAGCATCACCTTATGTAGCCGGTGTTATTACAAAGTCAGATCATGAGCGCGGTTTTTGGTGGAGCCCATCAAATAGGCCAATAAGAGGGATTAGCGGCACGTCGCGACCTATCGACTTTGCACTGGGTGATAAGACCGCACGCGCTAACTTGTTAAATGAACAGGATGTGGCGACGATTATTCGCCAAGATGGCTACCGTCTTTGGGGTAATCATAGCTGTTCTAGTGACCCAAAATGGCAGTTTATTAGTGTACGTCGTACCGCGGACCTTATTAACGATGCCTTGCAGCGAGCTCATCTTTGGGCGATAGATCGTAATATTAATAAAACCTATATCGATGATGTGACAGGTAGTGTGAATAATTATCTGCGATCTTTGAAAGCTAAGGGCGCCATCATTGATGGTAACTGCTGGGCTGACCCAGAGATGAATACGCCTGCAGAAATAGCGGCGGGCAGAGTCTATTTCGACTTTGATTTTACGCCACCATTCCCTGCAGAACATATCACTTTCCGTAGCAGTTTAGTCAATGATTATTTAGAGGAGATATTCGCATGATCCCCAAGGTTCTTAAAAACTTTAATTTGTTTGTCGATGGCGTTGGTTATGCCGGTATTGTTGATGAGCTGAGTTTGCCAAAATTAGGCTTACATACTGCAGAGATCAGTGCTGCGGGTATGGATGCTCCAATCGATATTGATATGGGCATGAAAAAGCTAACCTGTCAATTTACACTGAGTGAATACGACGTTAACAGTATTTCCCACTTTGGCCTTGGTGATGGTGCGCAGGTAAGCCTGAAGATACGCGGTGCGCTGGATAATGAGGAAGGTGTGACCCCTATGGTGGTAACGCTGCATGGAGCTTGGAGTGAGGTCGATTTTGGTAAGTGGAAGGCGGGCGAAAAAACCTCTCTAAAGGTAAATGTTAGCTTGAGATACTACAAGTTGAGTATAGGTGGAAAAGACCTGGTAGAAGTAGACGTGCTGAATATGAAGCGCATCATTAATGGTGTCGATCAGTTGGCAACAACTCGTGATGCCATTGGTATTTAGTAAAGCTTTCTACTAGCCTGAGGAAATTAAATGCTCCCTAAGATATTGAAAAATTTTAACCTTGTCGTCGGTAAATTTGGCTACGCGGGTCGTGTTTCAGAGATAGTTTTACCTAAGTTATCATTGAAAAGTGAAGAGTTTCAGCTCGGAGGGCTAGATACGCCTGCCATGATGGATATCGGCATGGAGCGATTAGAGTGCGAGTTTACCCTGTTGGAGTATGACGCTGAGGTTATTAAGTGTTTTGGTCTGACGTCGAGTAAAAACGGATCGGATCGAAATGTGGATTTGAAGTTCAGAGGGAGCTTCTCTGATGGCGAAGGTGGCATGTCATCTGTCTATATTCAAATGTCAGGTCTATGTCAGTCTTTGGATATGGGGAGTTGGAGAGTCGGTGGTGTTGCTACTTTAACCGCTTCTTTCTCTCTACGTAGCTATTGTCTAAAGCTGGATGACGCAGTCATTGTTGATATCGATGTTGATAATATGACAAGGCATGTCGCTGATGGTGACTTTTTTTAGCTCGATTAATTGGTAAGTTTGTTTTTATAAATATATAAGGATGTTGTTATGTCTACAGATGTAAATATTACACTGAGTTACCCTATTACTTGTCATGGAGAAGTGATTACTGAGCTTCATATGCGTCGGCCAACTGTTAGGGATCGTTTGATTTCAGAAAGAAGTCAGGGTACTGAGATGGAAAAAGAATTAAGGCTGCTAGCCAACCTGTGTGAGCTTGCTCCCGAGTACGCTGAAGATTTAGATATGGTTGACTACCTTAAACTGCAGGAGGCATTAAGCGATTTTTTATCTTAGCGACCTCGCAGTTGCGTGAGGTCGTATTGATATTGTCTGATCGTACCGGCTGGTCATTAAGTGATTTGCAGAAGTTAGATGACCAGGAGATTGTTGCCTGGCTTGATTGCGCAGAAAAATTGGACTTGAAACTCCATGATGGCTAGTGCGGGTTTCCGATTTTTTAGGTGAGCTATTAAATATGAGAGCAAATCATTTTTGTGTCAGTAAAGGTTTTGTAAGTTTTAATGCGATAGCGTTGAGGAGTGATGGTTACCGTCGTTTTATGTCCCTTGTTCGGAATCGTGAGATAGCTTTTTTAGACGATTTTTCTCGAAAGCATGATAAGTTGCTGTCTCCGTCGGAGGTGAGTAAGGCGGCAGCGCGAACGGTTAGTAATATGTTCAATAAATTAACTGAAATGAAGGTGAGTTATTACAGTAAGTCGCTTGTTGATACAGGAAAAAGCTGCCCTATAAGTAGTGTTGTTCATGCTAATATCATAAATAATAATGTTGTTGAAAACGTGGTTAGTTGGCCGTTGGTCGATAAAGCGGATACAACTAAAGTTGCCGGCCTCGCTAAGGAAAGTAAGTTTTTGATGAGTTCGCCAGTCCGTGTTTCTAGAGCAGCCGATCAAAGAGACTCGATAAATCGTCATCAGGTTGAAGGTTTGTATTGTGATCAGCGCAAAAGTATTAAGCGGCAAGCCTTCGCTAATTCTTTGACTATCGGAGGAGGCTTTGAGGCGACTGTTCAAAGCGCTAAAAAAGTAACTTCGCCGTTATTTTCGTCAATCTATTCTGCTATGTTACCAAGTAATCTGGTGGGGGATTATCGCCAGAGTTTTTTTAGCTCAATGGTCAAGTCGAATTCGCACTATAGCAATAATGAAAATCATGGTGTTAATGAAAAGTTGCTGGGGCGTAGTTCGAATTATGCTAGTCGATTTAATCAGGGTTCTAATGATAGTTTTTACGAGCGTTATCTCAGTACTATAAAAGCATCTAGGGCCGAGGTTCAGAGTAATAAAATTAATGCTGATTTTAAAGTTTTAGACAAAAACATTAAGGGATATATTGAATCTAACAGGAAGTTACTACAGAAGCATATGTTAGAGCTTTCGAGACAGGTAGCAGGGCTGAGTAGTCATATTGGCTCGGAACATATTAGCGATATCATTAACGATGGATTACAGAGGGTGGCAACAAAAAGCACTCTCTCTAATTCCATGTCAACGGAGTTATATGAACCTTTCTGATGTGTTACTGGTGATTTAGTAAAGGTTTTACACGGAGTTTATGTATGAGTAGAGTCATGATGACGTTGGGTGTTTTTCCATTTTATATTAATACTGCGAGTTATGAGCAGTTGCAGCACACGGCAAGCTACCAGTGGGCCGAGCAAAAGCGACTTAATCGTAGTAGCTTTAAACATGTGGGTATTGGCGGGCCTTCTTACCAATATATGGGGCCGGGAGAGCAGACCGTTAACTTAAACGGGACGATTTATCCTCAGTATAAAGGCGAGCGTATCAGCCTATCAGCACTGCGTTTATCTGCTAGTTTAGGCGTCGCGCTGCCACTGATCAATGCTAAAGGATTGTTATTTGGTCGTTGGTTTATCGAGAAGATTGATCAGTCAGATAACCATTTTTACCCCAACGGTGAAGCTAAAAAGATTTGTTTTTCTTTGACGATTAAGCGCTACAACGAAGATGTTAGTAGCCTGCCAGGAATAATGAAATGACCAAAACATATCAAACACTACAAGGTGATATGCTGGATGAGATTTGCTGGAAGCACTATGTAATGGATGCTGCTTCCGCTTCTGCAGCTTTAGTGATGGACCCTGATTTGATCGGTTCACCTCTACTAAGGCAGATACTTTCACAGCAGAGCATAAATGGTTCTGACATATCTACTATTGTCTCTCGCGTTATCGATGAGAACACACATCTTCTACAATATGATGTTGTATTGCCGGCTGGCATTAACATTATCTTGCCAGATGTACAGCAAGTTGCAGTTGAGCCTGTTGTCACGCTATGGGATTAAACCGTGAATAAAGCAAATATAAAGCGTTACGCACAACGTCTCACATCGCCAACATTTAAACTTGCAATACGTAAACGGGGGGCGCCTAATTTTGACATTATTGCTGACTGGGGAATCGAGGAACGAGTTCTGTCTATAAAGCTTACGCAGACTAGCGACCCAAGTGAAGACCGTCTTCTCATAGTGTTAGATGATAAGCTGGGCTATAAAAATAAGACTTTGAATTTTCCAGAGTTAGAAGATGAGATAGAGCTGGAGCTTGGTTACCATTATGGATTAATGAGGATGGGAGCGTATACAGTATTCTCTGTTAAGTTCAAGGGGTCGAATAATGGCAGGGTGCTGATTATCGAGGCAGGGCAGCAACGCCTCCAGGAGGGGGAGCATAATACCTGGAAAGACAATTCGCTAAATGACATCGCCATCAAGATAGCTCAAAAATACAACTTGACTCCTCGTATTTCTAACTCAAATGAAAAACTGCAACCCCGCAAAGATAGTGATATTTTGCAAAAGGGGGAGTGCGATACACTCTATCTTGCACAGTTAGCACGCGAATATGGCATGGTCTACTCGGCGACCTCGTCCCATCTGTTATTCCTTCCTCGTGATAAGTCGATCTCGGCCAGTGGCTTGCCTCTCCCCGAAATATCGTTAACCAGCGAGGAAATTATTGATTGGGAATATACGGATAAGACAAAGGATTATGAAAAGGTAACTGCGAAGTATCATAGCTATGCCGAGAATGTGCACAAATCGGTATCTAAAGGTGTAAAAGGCTCCAAGAAGGAGCTTTATCTTAAAGAACTTTTTGCCAATCAGGACGCAGCCGGGTGTAAGGCGTTAGCAATGTATCGCGAGATTAATCGAGAGGCGACGCAAATAGAAATAACGGCGATAGGTGATGCTAGGGTGCAACCTGAGTCGTTGCTAACGGTATCGACGTTGCGCCCTAATGTTGATGCTAAACGTTGGAGAGTACAGACGGTAGAGCACAGCTTTGATGAAACAGGCTACCATACGAAATTGTCGGCATGCTTAAGGGATTTATCTTAGTTTGGCTTTGGTGTATCGCAGTTAAAAATTGTTAGTAAAGGAATGATTATGATTGAATTTAAAAGCTATATAGCAACCTTGATTGACCGATCTGCGGAAGAGTTTCCGGAGCTGTCAGCTTGTCATTATTTGCCGGGTTTTGTTGAAACAACAACGATTGATGAAATTCATAATAAAACACCGGCGCTCTACTTTTCACAAGAGTCTGTGGATGAAATAAAGAAAGTTTCCTCAGGACAAAAAGATGTCACTGTGGGCATGGTAGCCTACTTGCTACATAGTGGTGAGGCAGAGCCGATAGCTCGCGAAGCGGCTATGGTAGAGCTGCACGCAAAGCTAATCAGTTTTCTTGCGGGTAATCGCTGGGGCTTGGATAATGTTTTCCCACCAAAAAAAATTACTAGTGTTGATGTCTACGGATTAATGCGTGGCTTTGCTACGTATGCGATTAGTCCAACGGTACGTGCACGTTGCGCAGATCTCTATGGTGCTGGTGAAGATAGCGCGCACCTCTCGCTAATGGTGGTGAGTTGGCAGCAGACTTTACGAACGGGGGTAGATGCCTTTGAAGGCAGTGGTCCTTCACCCTTTAAAGAGCTTTACAGCCATCCTCTGCACGAGGATAAGCCAGAGCAAACCGTCGAGCAACACCGGGACGAGTTTGACTGGCTGAATAAGCCTTAGGTCTATGGACTTACTATATTTGCCATGAGGAGAGAACATGTCGAAGGCAATAGCGGTAAAGGTTGTCGCGGAAGCTGCCGATGGTTGGACGGCCATGCCAGTGATGAATACCTATCATAACAAAATAACGACGAGCAATATGCAGGCAATCACCCGCTCAGAAGTCGTATTCAATTATACCAAAGGCGACAAGAGTTTGCCTCCCGTCACGTTGAGCTTAAAGGCTACGGCAACACAGCTGACTCAAGGGCGGGTAGGTGTGTTAGTCGAGGGGGATATAAAATCACATGCAACGGGCAATCTGCTCAAAGTTGATGAGGTATCCAACAATCTCTTTACAAAGTAGCTTTGAGTTGATCGTTTTAGCGTCGTCGTTTGTTATGACGTTTGTGGCGACAGCAGCTCGCTTTATAGCTTGAGTTGGTTAAAGTTTAGGTTGTATTTTCCAAGCAATTGTTTAACACGGTGTGAGTCGTTAGTAGTCGTCCTTTTTTCGCGGCTTTTATTGAACAGTATTCTGCCTGCTTCCGCCATCGATTGGCACTGCTGGCAGACACGAATTAAGTTATCGAGATTGAGCTGCTCGTAGTAATCCATCTCATCGATGGTGTGCTGATCTAACAGGCCAAGTAAGCGAGTTGTTGCTGTGTCGTTGCTGTCGCTACTCTGCCACTTTTTCTTTAGCCGCTGAATTTCTTCTAAGACACCTTGCTTGTTAATTCTGCCGTGATCGGCGAGTGTTGCCATGCGCGTTACACTGGCGTTGAGGTCCCTAAAGTTGGCACTCCAGCTTGCATGGTTTGAGCTAGCAAAAGCTAAGTAGTGCTTTTTGGCATCGCTATTAAAGCGCACCATTTGCCCGGCTTTCTGTGCGTATTTATCCAACTCATGGTCGAGGTTGGGCTGAAGATCTTCTAGGCGGTCTTTAAGCCCGGGTAGTTCGTAGCTCCAGATGTCTATTCTGGCGAGCAGATCGGCGCGAAATTTCCCCTGCCGAGCCATAGCTGGGAGGTCACGATTACTTCCGACAATTAATTGAAAGTTACTGCTGACTGTTTTGTCTGATCCAAAGGGCATAAACCGTTTATCCTCTATGGCGCACAGCAGCATCGCCTGTTCATCGAGGCCAAGCTCACCAATCTCATCGAGAAATAGCAGCCCCTTGTCAGCCTCCATCAGCAAGCCCGCTCGATCTGACGATGCCCCTGTGAACGCCCCTCTCTTGTGACCGAAGAGGGCCGACATGGCGTTCTCGCCGCGCAGCGTTGCACAGTTAACGGCGACCATTTGCCCGCTGATACTGCCCTTTTGCTTACGCAGTTGGTATACCCGCTTTGCCAGCTGTGACTTGCCAGCACCCGTCGGGCCGCTAATGAGCAGCGGTTCATCGGAGCGGATGGAGACCTTTTCGAGTTGCTCGATCATTAGGTTGAAAGCGCTGTTATTGGTCTCGATGCCGCCTTTGAGGTAGTGGGTAGCTTGCTGGTGCTCTCTGTTGAAGCGAGCAGCGATCTGGTCATATTTTGATAAATCTAAGTCAATGATCTGATGGCTACCCTGAGCCTTTCTCTCTCCCTGTTTTGGCGATGTTTGGATCAGCCTTCCTGGCAGATAGCCCGCTTCTGTTAATAAGTAGAGGCAGATTTGCGCGACATGTGTGCCGGTGGTGATGTGGATAAGATAGTCTTCGTCGTCAGGGGCGAAAGGGTAGGTGCGACTAAAATCCAGCAAGTTGCTGTAGACGCTCTCAAAGTCCCAAGGGTCGTCAAAGCTGACTAGGTGGAAGACCACCTCGGTGTCGGCGGATACGGTTTTAATATCTTCTGCGACCTGTTTAGCCAGAGGCAGTGATCGTGGATCGAAGATTAAGTCGAGGCGATCAATGGCTAGGCCATCTTGCTGACAAAGCGAGGGTGTGGGGCGCCACTTATTCCATCTGTTTTCACGTTTGCCACGTCGATCTAACACCGTACCTAAAATACTAATGGCTACTTTTTTCATATCTTTATAAATATTCTTATATTGTTGTAGATAGATTTTATTTTACAGTTTTTATGCGGCTTAATTCAATGTGTCGTCCTGTGCGTTAAAAATAGTCTTTTTAAACAGTGTGTTAAATGATTTTTCCTATTCCTTCCTGAGGTTGGCACATTTGTCGCAATGGGTATGAGAGATTGACGCTAACAATAGCGATAAATGATCAAGCATAACAATGAATAGACACGTGGTAGCGTGCAGCGAGGATAAGATGACAAAAGCAGCGTATGAGGTAATGAGAGATGATGGCGTCCCGATTAAATCGTGGACACGTGGCGTACCTTTTGAGGATGCTGCGAAACAACAGCTGAGGAATATAGCGAGCCTGCCCTTTATCCATAAGCATATCGCGGTGATGCCCGACGTCCACCTTGGTAACGGCGCTACTATCGGTAGTGTGGTGCCGACGCTAGGGGCCGTCATTCCCGCCGCCGTTGGCGTCGACATTGGCTGTGGCATGATGGCGGTGAAAACTAGTCTGAGGGCCGATCAGCTGCCCGATAACTTAAAGCCAATGCGCCTGGCTATCGAGGCTGCGGTGCCGCACGGTCGCTCGAAGCATCTGCGCGGTAGACGTGATAAAGGTAGCTGGAACGATTTACCGGCAGATGTCATCAAAGCGTGGCTGCCGCTGTCGCATCAGTTTGAACGACTAGCGCAAAAACATAGCGTGCTTGAGAAAACGAACAACATTAACCACCTTGGAACGCTGGGTACCGGTAACCATTTCATCGAGGTGTGCTTAGATGAGCATGATGCAGTTTGGATCATGTTACACAGTGGTTCGCGTGGTGTTGGCAACCGTATCGGCTCCTACTTTATTGAACAGGCAAAGCGGGATATGGAGCGTTGGCATATACAGCTGCCGGATAAAGCGCTGGCCTACTTACCGGAGGGCTCAGAGAATTTTAACGACTATGTTGAGGCGGTCGAGTGGGCGCAGGAGTTCGCACGAACGAATCGCGAGGTGATGATGGCAAGGGTGATTGCTGCGCTACGAGCGGTAATGGGGATTGAGTTTGAGGCCAGCATGGAGGCCGTTAACTGTCACCATAACTATGTTTCTCGTGAGCGCCATTTTGGCAAAGAGGTACTTCTCACACGCAAGGGTGCGGTGCGTGCGCGGGCCGGTGAAATGGGCATCATTCCCGGTAGCATGGGGGCAAAGTCATTTATTGTACGAGGCCTTGGCAATGAAGACAGCTTCTGCAGCTGCAGTCATGGCGCGGGGCGAGTGATGTCGCGCACCCAGGCAAAAAAGTTAGTCTCATTGGATGAACATAAAAAAGCCGTGCAGGGCGTCGAGTGTCGTGCCGACGAAGATGTCATTGATGAGACCCCGTCAGCCTATAAGTCGATCGATGCGGTGATGAAAGCTCAGCAAGACTTAATAGAGGTGGTGTACACCTTAAAACAGGTTGTCTGCGTTAAGGGCTAAAAAGTGAGCTAGGGCGGCAGTGCAGTACAAATATGGCCAGAGACAGTGTAGATAGTCAGGAATAAAAACATGGAAGCGAATGCATTCAAAAGTATAACAACGGATATACACAGCGATATTATGGCGCGCCTAATAGCGACGGAGGAAGAGTATAATGTCAGGGTATTATTGGCGATAGAGTCGGGTAGCAGAGCCTGGGGTTTTGCCTCAGCGACGAGCGACTACGATGTGCGCTTTATTTATGTGCATCAGCGTGATTGGTATTTGAGTGTCGACGCGGCGGATAAGCGTGATGTGATCGAGTATCCGATCGTCGACGATATCGATATTAATGGTTGGGAGCTGCGTAAAGCCTTAAAGCTATTTAACCGCTCCAACCCTTCGTTTGTCGAGTGGATAAATTCGCCCATTGTCTATCGCTGCGAGGGTGGCTTTGCCGATCAGGCTCGAGCGCTATTGCCGAAGTTATACTGTGTCGAGAAAGGAATACACCACTATCGCAGTATGGCGAAAACGAATTATAGGGGCTATTTGCAGGGGGACTTGGTGCCCTATAAGAAGTACTTGTATGTTCTGCGAGCGTTATTGTCGGTGCGTTGGCTTGAGCGTTTTGCCACACCGGCGCCGATTGAATTCAGCACGTTGTTGCACCGCGTCGTCGAAGATGAAAGCTTGGTGGGCGAGATCAATCATTTACTGGCGCGTAAGCGTGTCGCGGGGGAGCGAGCGTTATCACCGACCATAAAGCCGATTAATCATTTTATTGAAACAGAGTTGCTGAGGTTGGCGCGTTATGCGGGGAAGTACGGTCGCAGCAATGAGCATATGGATGAGCTCAATGGCCTATTTCGCCGCACCTTGGCAGAGGGCGCTGAAGTACTTTAACGTATGCTGGCAGAGCAGGGAGTCCTTCCTCTGCTCTTGTCGTTGAGTCTTTATCTGTTTTCTACTTTCTTTTCTTTTTTTCTGTTTTCTCTGCTGTCTAATCCCACTCATCCGAGGAATAGCAGAAAATAGGCAGTGACCAGCGCCAGTAGATGGCACATATCCTCAGTGTTAGACCGGTGACAAAGATGACGGCCAGCGCGAGGTTTTGCTCGATGCCAAGGTAGTGAAAACCCACGTACATGATGGCGACAAGCAGCGAGATACCGGCATAGATCTCCTTACAGAAGACCACCGGTGTGCGTTGACAGAGCAAGTCGCGCAGTACGCCGCCGCAGATGCCGGTGATCATGCCAGACATCACCACAACCTCGGTATGATAGCCTAACTGTTGGGCGACATCGCAGCCGATGATGGTGAAGGCGATCAGGCCTAAGGCATCTAACACGAGAAACACCTTCCGCAAATGCACCATGTACTTGGCCACCACGATGGTCAACAAGCCGGCACCGACAGTGAGGTAAATATAGGGGGGGTGTTGTGTCCAAGCGATAGGAAAGTGGCCGAGCAGAATATCGCGAATAGTACCGCCGCCCAGCGCGGTGACGAAGGCAATCACCGAGACACCAAAGATATCCATGTTACGACGCCCTGCGACAAGGGCGCCCGACATTGCCTCGGCGGTGATGGCGATTAAATAAATGTAGGTAAGAAACATAGAGTGCTCTCAAATACTAACGTTGAATGCGAAGGTGGGAGGTGCCGCAATTAATCTGTAATGGGCTATCGGGTTGATGCAATACCACTGACTCAGTATCCGCTCGAAGAAACGCCGGCGGCATGTCTATGCTAATCATAGGACATGAGCTGGGTTTGCTAGAGCCTCTGCCGTTATGGCGCGGACAGTATCGCGCTGTAACGCTTTTTTCCATTGTTGGTATCAAAGAGTGAGCGATAAATGTATAAATGGATGTTGCTGCTGTCGTTATCTTTCCCCTGATATCAACGGATTGTACGTAACCACTTTGGTACCACATCGTCGCGCATTCTACGCTAGGCTTTTTACAGTAGCGCACAATTTACCTTGAAAGCGATGAGGGGGCGATGATGAAAGCGGAGCGCTTGAGCGCTGTTTTTCTCTGTGTGTTGTGCCTTGCGGAGACCAGTGTGGCACGGCAGACAGCTTCTGCTGTTCCCCGTGCCATCCAGCAGAACCCACAACGCTTCCAGCCAGCCTGGTCAGCTGCCGGCATTGTGGTGGCAGAGGAGCAGGTCGCGGCCCAAGTCGGGGCAGAGATGCTACGGGCGGGGGGGAACGCCGTCGATGCCGCGGTGGCGACCGGCTTTGCCTTGGCGGTGACATTGCCGAGGGCTGGTAACCTTGGCGGCGGTGGCTTTATGGTGCTCTGGCTGCAACAGGAGCGGAAAGCCTTGGCGATCAATTACCGTGAGATGGCGCCGGCAGCGGCCAGTCGGACGATGTTTCTTGATGCGCAGGGCGAGGTCGATAAGACACTAGCGACCAAGCATTATCTCAGCGCTGGTGTGCCGGGCACGGTGGCAGGTCTTGTGCTCGCGCAGCAGCAGTACGGCAAGTTGAGCCTAGCGCAAGTGATGAAGCCGGCGATTCGTCTCGCGACGGAGGGCATCGTCGTGACGCGTGCGCTGTCGCAGTCGCTGTCGTCATCCCGTGACCATTTGCAAAAAGATGCCAGCTCGATGCGCAAGTTCTTCGCCGCCGATGGTGGCGCTTTATTACCGGGGCAGCGTTGGCGGCAGCCTGCGCTAGCGTCTTCGTTAACACTGATCTCGGAGCAGGGGGCGAGCGCCTTCTACGAGGGCAAAATAGCCCGACAAATTGTTGCGGCAATGGCAGAGCATGGCGGCTTAGTCACGTTGCAGGATCTGAAAAACTATCGAGCAAAGATCACAGCGACGGTGGAGGGGCGCTACCGAGGCTATCGGGTATTTTCCATGCCGCCACCGAGCTCAGGCGGTATCACTCTGATCACCATGCTCAACATTTTAGAACATTATGACTTGGCTAAGATCGGCAACAACAATGCCGAGTATTTTCACCTGCTGACGGAGACGATGAACCTCGCCTATAACGATCGCAATTATTATCTGGGCGATGCCGACTTTGTCGATGTGCCACAGCGGCGTTTGACCTCCAAGTCTTATGGGAAGCAGTTGGCAAAGAGAATCAATAGACAGCAACACACACCTGCTAAAGAGATTTCTCATCTCAAGCGAAACGATAAGGAGAGTAATGACACCACCCATTTCTCGGTGATTGATAAGGAGGGCAATATGGTCGCCAATACCTATACCTTAAACTGGAGTTATGGCAGTGGCTTTACCGTGCCGGGAGCGGGTTTCCTGCTCAACAACGAGATGGATGACTTTGCCGCCAAGCCAGGCAGCGCCAACAGTTACGGTCTTGTGCAGGGAGAGGCGAATGCGGTGGCGGCGGGTAAAAGGCCGCTGAGCTCGATGACGCCGACACTGCTACTAGACCCACGAGGCCGGCCCTTTCTGGTGACGGGCAGCCCAGGCGGTAGCCGCATTATTAGCACGACGCTGCAGGTGATCTTAAACCGAGTCGATCACGGTCTGAACCTGGCCGAGAGTGTTAGTTTACCGCGTGTCCACAGCCAGCTCTGGCCCGAGGTGTTGAGTTATGAACAGGGGGTGAGCTCAGATACACTGCGGCAGCTCGAGGCGAAGGGGCATCGTCTGCAGCTCTTTAACGCCATGGGCTCGGCGAATAGTGCGGAGTTTTTGCCCGAGCAGGGCGGCAGTTTGGGCGCAGCTGACCCGCGGCGAGGCGACGCCATGGCGGTACCGCAGTAGTGTGTTGACTGCGGTAAGGCTGTCCTCGACTTGGCGGCTAGCTCGTCTGGCTGAGGCTCGGCGTATTAAAGGTTACTGTCGTCGTGATCTGCCTCAAATAATTTGAAGATATTAACTTTTAGTCACTCCGGCAGGGAAATGCGACGCGTTACTATGTGAGGCTATATCACCAATGCATAAGAAGGCCCAGACATGACGAACCCTCTCTTCGATCAACTCTCCGAGCAACTCACTGAACTGAAAGAGCAGGGCTTATATAAGAGTGAACGTGTGATTACGACGCAGCAGCAAGCGTTGATCAATACCGTTGACGGTTTTCCGGTGCTCAACTTCTGCGCGAATAATTACCTGGGCCTGGCGAACTCACCGGCACTGATCGAGGCCGGTAAGGCGGGTTTAGAAAAAGACGGTTACGGCCTCGCCTCTGTGCGCTTCATCTGCGGCACGCAGGAGGTACACAAACAGCTAGAGGCGAAGATCACTGACTTCCTGCAGATGGACGATACGATTCTGTACTCTAGCTGCTTCGATGCCAATGCGGGGCTGTTCGAGACGCTACTTGGCCCCGAAGATGCGATTATCTCTGACGCCTTGAATCATGCCTCGATCATTGACGGTGTGCGCCTCTGCAAGGCCAAGCGTTATCGCTACGCCAACAACAACATGCAGGAGCTCGAGGCGCAGTTACAGCAGGCGGTTAAAGACGGTGCGCGACATAAACTTATTGCCACCGACGGCGTGTTCTCGATGGACGGTATCATTGCCGATCTACAATCGATCTGTGATCTTGCCGATCAATATGGAGCCTTGGTGATGGTCGATGACTCCCACGCCGTGGGCTTTGTCGGCGAGCACGGCCGTGGCTCGGCAGAATACTGTGGTGTCTCGGATCGCGTCGACATCATTACCGGTACATTGGGTAAGGCGTTGGGTGGTGCCTCGGGTGGTTATACCAGTGCCCGCGGCCCTATTGTCGAGTGGTTGCGTCAACGCTCACGCCCCTACCTATTCTCTAATACGGTTGCCCCAGTGATTGCTAATGCCTCGTTGAAGGTGCTCGAGCTGGTCGAAGAGGGGGCGGCACTGCGTCAGCACCTCAATGATAACTCGGCACACTTTCGCGAGCAGATGCAGGCCGCAGGCTTCACGCTAGCGGGCGAGGGCCACGCGATCATTCCGGTGATGCTCGGCGAAGCGGCTGTCGCTGCCGAGTTTGCCGAGCGCATGCTCGCCGAGGGAATCTACGTGATTGCTTTCAGCTTCCCCGTGGTACCGAAGGGGCAGGCACGCATTCGTACGCAGATGTCTGCTGCGCACTCGACGGCCGATATCGATCGCGCTATCGCCGCCTTCATTAAGGTGGGACATGAAATGAAGATTATCCCGGAGGCGTGTCAGTAATGGCAGAGACAATGAAGACGCTAACCAAGGCGAAGCCAGAACGCGGCATCTGGTTGCAGCAACAGCCAGTACCAGAGTGTGGCCATAACGACATTAAGGTCAAGATTAGCAAGACGGCGATCTGTGGCACCGATATGCACATTTATCACTGGGATGAGTGGTCGCAAAAGACCATCCCGCTGGGGATGCATGTCGGCCATGAGTTTGTCGGCACGGTGGTGGAGATCGGTATCGAGGTGCGTGGCATAGAGATAGGCCAGCGGGTTTCTGGCGAGGGGCATATCACCTGTGGGCACTGCCGTAACTGCCGTGCCGGTCGTCGCCATCTGTGCAACAACACCGTCGGTGTGGGTGTTAACCGTGATGGTGCCTTCGCGGAATACCTGGTTATTCCGGCGAGTAACGCCTTTCCAATTCCCGATGATATCAGCGATGACCTGGCAGCCATTTTTGACCCCTACGGCAACGCTGTTCATACCGCGCTGTCGTTTGATTTGACCGGTGAAGATGTGTTGATTACCGGTGCAGGCCCGATTGGTATTATGGCTGTCGCCATCTGCAAGCATGTCGGTGCGCGCCACGTGGTGATTACCGACGTCAACGAGTACCGTCTAGAGCTAGCGCGTAA
The DNA here is from genome assembly GCF_003752585.1 of Sinobacterium caligoides. Taxonomy (NCBI): domain Bacteria; kingdom Pseudomonadati; phylum Pseudomonadota; class Gammaproteobacteria; order Cellvibrionales; family Spongiibacteraceae; genus Sinobacterium; species Sinobacterium caligoides. The sequence goes on along the minus strand of NZ_RKHR01000003.1, from coordinate 1,326,557 downwards.
GATGGGCGCGACGCGAGCGATCAACGTCGCCAACGAGAGCCTAGAGGATGCGATGAAAGACATCGGCATGGTCGAGGGCTTCGATGTTGGTTTAGAGATGTCAGGTAACGGGCGCGCCTTCGAGCAGATGTTAGCGTCGATGAATCACGGCGGTAAAATATCGCTGCTCGGCATTCCTTCCGCCGATACCGTCATCGACTGGAATATGGTGATCTTCAAAGGACTGATCATTAAAGGCATCTATGGCCGTGAGATGTATGAGACCTGGTATAAAATGGCGGCGATGATTCAGTCGGGGCTTGACCTAACACCGATCATTACCCATCATTTCAATATTGATGATTTTCAGCAGGGCTTCGATGTTATGGCCTCGGGGCAGAGTGGTAAGGTGATCTTAGACTGGAACTAAACTATCTCAATGTAGAAAAGGCCGCAGCTTTCTGCGGCTTTTTTATTGCCTATCAATAAAAAAAATGTAGCGTCAAGGATGTTAGCAATGGATAACGAGTCAGTATGACAATAAAAGAAAATATATTTCTAACGGCCTCAATTTGGCAGGTGTTTTATAAGACGGCGACACCACTGGTGCTAGTGATGTTGGTCAGCGGCTCGTTTAGCTTGTTCGATGCCTATTTTGTAGGGGTCTACGTTGGCGAGGAGGCGTTGACGGCGGTGACGCTGATGTTCCCGGCATTTATCCTGATTGTGGCGTTGTCAACACTACTGTCGAGTGGCTTTGCGATTATGTATGCCCGCTTGCTTGGGCAAAGGAACTTGCATGAGGCGAAGTGTGTTTTTGCGCAGTCGAATACCTTGTCTATTATCGTGAGTTTTTTATCCGTGGCGATATTTGCTGTATTCGGTGCAGACTTCGCCCGCAGTGTTGCTAACGGTTCCGAGCAGGTGGCGAGAATGGGCTATCTCTATATTGGTATCACATTTTTATTTACTCCGGTGCAATTCATCCTTGGCAATAATTTCGCCGCGTTACGCTGTGAAGGGAAGTCGTCTACCGCTGCCGTATTTTCGATCGCCTCGGTGGCTTTAAATGTTATTTTTAATTACCTCTTGATTGTCGTGATGGGGTGGGGGGTGGCGGGATCCGCCTTGGGTACAGTACTTGCTCAAATGACTTCGCTAATGATTATCGCCTGCTACAAGAGCACTCATCGTTACCTGCCGTGTCGTTCAGTGCTGGCGCTCTCCGCCCAGCGTGATCACTGGTGGTCTTGCTTACGGCTGGGCGCGCCCAGTAGCCTTAATTATGTCGGTATTGCCCTGGTGTCGATGACGGTTATTTACTGCTTAAAACAGCTGCAGCTAGACGACTACAACACCACAGTGAGTGCCTACGGTATCGTCACCCGAGTCATGACGTTTATCTACCTCCCACTCCTAGGCTTGGGGTTGGCATTGCAGACTGTCGTTGGGCATAACTTTGGCGCTAGGCAATGGCTGCGCATCAATAGCAGCATCAAGTTGGCACTACTGGTTACCTTTCTCTATTGCCTAGGCTTTCAAGGTATTATCTATATGCTCAAAGCGAGTCTAGGGCTGTGGTTTGTCGATAATGTTGATATTAGTCGCGAGGTAGCTAACATCCTGCCTAAGTTGATGTTGGTGTACTTCCTTTTGGGGCCGAGCATGATGTTGTCGATTTTCTTTCAGTCGATTGGTGATACTCGCAGGGCGATGCTGTTGAGTTTGGCAAAGCCTTATCTGTTTAGTCTGCCCCTTACTATCATTTTGTCGTCATGGTTTGGTGTTCTGGGGATATGGTATGCAGCACCTGTGGCTGAAACCCTGTCATTATTGTTGATTGTTGGTGTGCTCTATTTTCGCTCGCGGCACAGCGAGCATACGCTGGGTTTGTTTTATAGCGATAAAGCCGAGGTGATGAGATAGCCTGCAGTCGCTAGCGGCTTTTCTCTCCTTTACTGTCTTTTATTACCCCCCCCCCCTCTCTGAGGGGTGGTTGGCCCCACCTGCTGCCTTATACACTGCTTTACATCGTAGTTCATAGGCAGCTTATAGAGTCGACGTCACAGTGTCGGCATGCGTAGCCCGCTGAGAACGGTATTAATGTCTTAGATGTCCAGCATGGTGGCCGCGATCGGTCTGCTCGCTGCCAGAAGAAGGGCTTATTATGAAAGTTAAGCTAACAAAAGTAATTCGAAAGAAAGCAGATCCTGACACGACGGTCACCATTGCCTGCTTTCATCTCCGTCATGAGCACCCCCAGTTGGTAGGGCCTGAGCAAGACGCTAGTAAAGAGAAGCTCACTGCCAAGACAATAAAAAAAGACGAGCCAACATAGCTGCTGCTCTCCTCGCGATACAGTTATTCATGGCGCGCTGGTTGGGCTAACGATTATCCGTCTGTAGAGTGGCAAAAACTTGATGATAGCTAATGAAATGATGCCTAGCGGGTGTAGGGTGGCGGTTTTAATTGGCTGCGATTATGGGGCGGTAGTTAATCGTTCGGCGTAGCTATGCTGTGATAAGGAGTGGTTCGATGTTTGGGGTGACCGATCTGTGGTTGTTTATTGTCTCAGGGCTTGCGTTCAGCATGATACCCGGACCGGATTCGCTCTACGTCGTAGGGCGCAGTGCCAGCCTAGGGTTTCGTGCAGGATCGGTGGCCTCGTTCGGGATTGGCTCTGGCACCTGTATTCACATTCTCGCTGCCGCCTTTGGTTTATCGGCGCTGCTATCGGCCTCTGCGATGGCGTTTACCGTGGTGAAGCTGATTGGTTGTGCCTACCTCTTATACATTGGCCTCACGATGATCTTTTCCAAGGGTGATCGGGCTGAGAATAAGCCCGTCGTGAGTAGCAATCCGTCGCTACTCAAGGTCTATTCGCGAGGCTTCTTGACCAACACTCTGAACCCTAAGGTGGCACTTTTTTTCTTGGCCTTTGTGCCGCAGTTTATTCCGGCAGCGGCACCCAATAAGATGTTGGCCTTCATCTTTTTGGGGCTTATTTATAATATGATTGCGATGCTGTGGTGTCATTTTCTGGCTTGGTCTTCCTCTTCAATCGGCGGTAGATTAAAAGACAATAAAAAGCTGACAAAGATCTTCACTCGTTTGACCGGCAGTTTGTTTTTGTTCTTTGGTGTTAAGCTGGCGCTGAGCAAGTAATACACACTTGCGGCGGCCTGCAATAGCAGTCCTGTGTCGGTCGACGGTGTGCTGCTATAGTAGGGGGACCGGTTAACGCTATGGCTTTGTGGGTGTCTGTCGATGGGTAAAAGAGTGCTGATTATCTTCGTTGTTTATCTGCTATTAGGCTGTGCCTCGCAAGAGTCGCAGCGCTGCCCTGGGGGGCAGGTTGAGGCGCTGACAACGGAGCAGATTAATCGCCTGGAAGCGGTGGCGTTAAATCATCACATCGTATCTAGCTGTGTGACGGAACAGCTGACCGAGCGACGTGAACAGCTGTGTGCAGCCTGTCCGCAAGCCTGCCAGCCGGACGTTGCGCCGATGCTAAGTTATTCGCAGTGGCTGGAGATTTACACACACTGCACGGTCAAAGACTGATCTTCCTCTCCTGTTAATAGTCATAGCTATTATGGCTACCGCTTGATCTTGCTCTTTCGCATTGTGTTGTAGAAATCTTTTATCCCCTCAGCCGATTCTTCCAATAAAACTCTATCATCCGATTTTATCGACAAGTTGACCCTGTCTGAAGTGATACGTGGTGCTTATTTTGCTTTATCTATAGTGCTAGATGCTTATGTCACCAGATATTTTCTGTTAAATTACGCCTCGTTTTATCGCTAATCCAGGAGGGTTTTAGTATGACAGAAATAAAAAAACGGCTGGTCGGTGTGGCAACGGTGTTGATCGCACTCCCCGCCTTATTGCAGGCAGAGCAAGTCCCCGAACGGTTTAACGCGATCGGTGTCGAGGTTGATTATAGTCCGCATGGGCTGTGGAATAACGCATCAAGTAAGCGGGGATTGGAATATAATGGAACGCCCGTATCCTACCCCGGCGCGCCATGGCAGCAGGTCAGTGTGGCCTATAATGACACGGTGCAGAAGCTTGGTAACAGTGACTATCACCAGTGGCGAATACAGGTGCCGGCGGTCGCGCACTCCGGTGGCTCGGGCTTCGGTGATGTGGGCTCGACGGCGGTGTGGAACGCCGGCGACTTGAGAGTGATGAAGGAGGAGAGCTGGCACAAGAATCGGCGTATGATGAAGGTCGATATCATGGTCAGTAATGAGTCGGGTAAAGACATCACAGACTTCTATTTCATGCACGCTTTGGACCCTGATCAAGACGCCTCTGCAGCGGCAGAATTCAGGACACTCAACGATGTTGTGCCCTCACAGAACTTCGCCTTTAGTCTCGGCCTCGTGCGTGGCCTAGTCGCTAGCTACGGTATCTGTGACAACCACAAACAACAGGTTGGCCACACGGCCTGGAGCACGCGCCCGACGGCAGCACTGCTCGACCAGGAGCTGGCCTATCGCGATGACACCATGCACCTGCGCCATCACGAGGCGGTTATTCCTGCCGGCGAGACGGCGCACTTCTCTTTTATGTTTTACTTTTCCAGTGATCTACAGAGTGCCTACCAGGATTACAAAACTCACCTCGGTGCGATCTGTGAACGTGAGAAAATTGTCGCCTCAGCCAATAACGCTTCGTCGATGGTTGAGCAGTTATTAACAGAGAGCCGCGCCAAAGATGCCGATTATATCGCCGCACGGGCGACGCTGTTGAGGGGAGTGAAGAGTGCCGAGGCGGCGAGGGCAAAGGGCTTGAAAGTAGGGGAACCACGCTCTTCACAGAATTATTTGTAGGGGAACTAGACTCAAATCGTGTAGAACTGCCAGTTTTAGAAAAGGTTCAAGTCCTTAGTGTTTCGCTGGAATTCGCTTTCGAGCAACAGTAGTTAGAGAAAAAAAAACCGCCTCTCGGCGGTTTTATTTCGACCAGAGCTTTGCCCTAGAAAGGCGTTGTTTGTTCGAGCTCTATAACCTCTTCTTGCATTGCGGTATCGATAGTCATAGGGCAAGACTCACCAGGCGCTGCGGTAGCAATACGTGTGGCCCTATAGTCCAATGTCACCGGTACAACAATAGTCAGTTGTGTCCTAAAGCTAAAGGATGAGTCATCGCTTGCACGATCGTCGTTAGAGATGTCGGGAGCTGCCCAGAAACCGTCGCCATACCCTTCTATAGCACCTGGCTTCAACTGTCCGGAGTTAGGGATCACGATGCCTTGTTCATCTTTTAGCATGCAAATAGCTGAATTACCCGGATTTGGGAAAAGTGTAGGATCATTTATGTCACGCAATTCTTGGCAATTACGGAAGTTCATCGCCTGGCCTTTTGTACGATCATCTTCATCGCTCAAGTCAGCTGTACGATCTAAATTTTCAAAGTTGACGTAATACTCGGTCTCAAGGGTCACATCCGCCGCTGCTATTGTTACGTCTGGGGCGACATCCACGCAGTTTGGATCGTTGCTATCGCTGCAATCAACACCGTAATATGTTACTAGAGCGGATGGATCTAAAAAGACAAAAGCGCGGTGAAAGCCTCTTATATTTAGTGTTTGTTTGTAGCTGTCGAAGCTCGCATAACCCAGCCCATGTGCCGTGGCGACGTTATCTAGTCCCTCAGCCATAACGCGCCCTTCGGCTTGCATAGAGTAACAGATGTTTCTGTCAGCATTATCGCCGCAGAGGTTGCCGGAGCTAGCCTTTTGATTACTCGGCTCGACCTGTTCTGCGGGGCAGTCGCCGTCAGAATCTTTGTATTCGCTTGGGTTTAGCGGGAAGAGGTCGCGAGAGTTCGGTACAGTATCAAAATCGTCATCGGCGCAGTGCTTGCTGTATTCTTCCTGGTTATCAATGATAGGAACACCGTTCCCGTCGAGTGCACCGGGGTCGCATATGTAGGTCACATTGGGATCGTATGGTGCGTGATCGCTCTCATCACCGCAGAAGTTACCCTCGATGGCGTCGTTATCGCGCAGGTTACAATCACCATCGCTGTCCAGCCACTCCTTGGGGTTGTTGGGGAATGTATCGAGGGCATCCGAGACATAGTCGCCATCACTATCTTCTAGGCCACCCAGTGCCGGGGTTGCGTCAGGCGTGGCAATATCTTTATCAAACGAAATGCCGGGGGCCAGCTCGGCGGCTTCTGAAACCAAAATATCGGTGAGTTCGCTGATGTAGCGATCTGTATTGGGGATTTTTAACCTTTCCGGTTGTGTGCTGATCGCGCTTTTGAGTTGCTCGATGGAGGGCATGCCTTCGGCCTCTAGGGAGGAGCCGAACGACAGACCATCAACAGCCTCGTCCGCGAGGTCGCGGGCGATAAGTTCGAGCAATTGGTCGGGAGTACTACCGCTGCTGTCTTCGAGTAGCAAGAGAATAGCAGTAAAGGCCTCGCTAGCGGTGCGGTATTCGAGGGCGCTTTGGCTGTTACCACTATCTACAATTAGAGGTGCCTCGTCGAAGATCTTGTTGGCATCGACTAAACCAAAGCCAAAACCAGAAGCGGTAAGCGCTGTCGCTTTAACGTAAGCTTGACCGAAGCTAGCCTCAGGGTCGTTTTCGAGAATGTTTGGTATTAAGGCAACAGCCAGTGAGCTGAGCGGTGTCGCGTAGACGGGGCTATCTTTGCTGTATTCTCGGCCAGTGATTAGTGTTGATAGGGTCTCGATAGAGGGGGCTTCTTCAGTGGTTGTAACGGTGCCGCCGCTGGTCTCTACGAGGAAATATTGGTTGAAAAATTCTTCATCACCGCTGCCTTCAGGTATTACGACATTGGAGAAGCGTGCCTGTTCATCGGTTGTGCCGGTGGCCAGCGCCTCTCCGGTTTTTCTACCGGTGCTGGTGTCAAAGGCATAGACCTTGACGGTTGCGTTGATCATCGGCCCTTTTACCGAAGAACCCTGTAAAGACTGAGCGCCACTATTGCTATTGGACAAGTCAGGAGGACTATAATCATCGGTGCCGCCACCGCCACCACAGCCCGAGAGCAGGGCGGCGCTGACGGTCGCTGCGATTAGTGTTTTTTTAAGATTGAACTTGCGAGCTTGGCAGGGCGTAGTTTGATTATTGTTGTTCATCGCTATTCTCCAAAATATTTATTGAGAGCTGCTAAGTTTATTTTTATATTTTTTGGCTCGGCGCCACTAACGTAACGTTGGTGGCGCGTGAGGCGACTTTTACTCAAAGTTATACGATAAGTCGATGCCGAAGGTGCGTGGCTCGCCATACACGGAGCCGCTAGTACGAGAGACACCAACCAGAGGTACGCCACCGACTAGGTAATCATCGACGTTGGTTAGATTTTGCCCCCACAGTGTCATCGTAGTGCGTTCGTCGGGGAGCTGCCAAGTGAGCCTAGCATCGAAAAAGGTTGCAGCGTCAGAGGTGATATGCTCTTGCACAATGAAGCTCTCACGGTCGAAGCCATGATAGATCTCCGAGGTATAGCGAGTGATCAAAGAGGGGATGATGGTGCCGAAGCTCTCGGTGTAGATGAAGAAATCGGCGGCTAGGAAGCCGGTCCACTCCGCGACCCGAGGCATCGGTTCATCGGCGCGGTCTATTTGAACCGTGCCTAGCACGGGGTCTTTAAAGTCGACGAGATACTCTTTGTAGTCGGCGTCGGTGTAGGCGAAACTGGCGGTTAAGCGCATTAACTCGTGGGGAATGATGGTGAATTCGCCCTCTACGCCTTGGATAATAGCCTGCCCGGCATTTTCTACCGCAGGTAGGGGGATGCCAAGGTTATCGGGTATCACCGTGGTAACTTGAATATCACTGTAATCGGTATAGTACATCGCCATGTTTGCGCGGACCATACCGTCGAAGGCGTCGGCCTTAACACCGAGCTCGTAGTTCATGACGTTTTCAGGTTCAAACTGCCCCATGTCTTTCATGCCCGTGCTGTCATTCGTGGTGTTACCGACCACAACACCACCTGAGCGGAAGCCCTTGCTAACGGTGGCGAACATCATGCCCTCGTCGAGGTAAAGTGTTTCTAGAATGCTGTCAGAGGCACGCATTTTTACGCTGAGGCTGGGTGACCAGGCGCTGTCTGTACGGCTCTGTGAACTCTCGCCGAAAAGACCGATCTCACGATCTTCAAGGTTGCCGTTGCGGTTGGCATCATAGCCGTACTGCCATTGTGTCATCGGCGTATTGCCGGCAGCGCTAAACGGGTGGATAGTATTTTGGATTGAGATATAGTTGCTGCAGCCACCGCTAGGACAGTAGCTACCATTGCCAATGCTCGGAAGATAAACATTACCCTCGTGATAGGTGGTCTCACGCTCTTCTTCGGTATAGCGAAGTCCGAAGGTGATTTCGGAGAGCTCGGTCATGTCAAAGCTGACTTGAGAGAAAACTGCCCAAGCGGTGTTTTTAGTCTCTCGCTCGGTGAGGTCGGACTGGGCGAGCACGGTTTCAAACTTTGTGGGATCAATAGTGTTGGTGTTATCGATATATGAAACGTAACTTTGCAACCAGTCATCATCGGTTTCCTCAAGCGAGGCGAATAGGCCGAGCGTGCCCCTGAGGCGGTCGTCCATAGCGCTACCGCTGAATTGAAACTCCTGCGTGTATTGATTGGTTTGGTTGGCGATGGGCTGAACGCGACCAATCAGTGCCGCTGCGCTACCATCGAGATCCTCATCGGCTTTTTGCTCCACCTGGCGGAAACCGGTGATCGATTTAAAACCGAGATTGTAGTCCGAGTATTCTGAGAGATCCCAATCGAAGGTGAGGCCGACCATTTTGGTATCGACTTCATAGATACTCTGGCGGAATATACCGCTCTCATTGTTCAGCTCACTGCGGAACTGGTCCGTATCAAGGTCGCCGCCACCCTCCTCACAGTGCTCCTGTGAGCTGGTGCTGCTATTAGCGTTGTAGATAAGTTCTACTGCCGATATGCCGTAGCCTTTCTCTGCTAACTCCTCGCCATAGAAGCTACAGCGCTGGCCGCGTGATTTTTGTCGTGTCTTTGTTGCTGCGAGTAGTAGGTCGGCACGCAGGGTGTCAGACACCTCCCAGCGCAGTTGACCCATCGCCATCTGACGATCATCATCGTTTAGTAGAGTGCCATCTTCTAGGTTCTCCATATAGCCGTCATTTTTGGTTTGGGCCAATGTAAAACGGGAGAGAAGCTTATCGTCGACCAGTGGTACGTTGAGGGTACCAGAGACATTCTGTCGACCGAAATTACCTAAGGTCGTTTCAACGTGGCCACCGAACTCTTCATGTGGCTTCTTGGTGGTGATCACGATAGCGCCACCGGTGGTGTTCTTGCCAAATAGGGTGCCTTGTGGTCCACGTAGCACCTGCATTGAGGCGATATCGGCGGCATCGAGAAGGGCGCCTGGCGCTCTGGAAGAGTAAATGCCGTCAATGTATGTGCCTACAGCTGAGTCGACGGTGACTTTGGTCTCACGCTGACCCATGCCGCGGATATACGGGTTGCTCTCACCCTTGGTGCCGTTACCGCCGCCACCCATGTTTAGGCCCGGCACGACACCCTCGAGATCTTTGACGCTATCAATACCTAAAGACTTCAGTGCTTCGCCGCTGAAGGCTGATACGGTGACCGGTACTTCTTGCATAGACTCTTCGGTCTTACGCGCTGTAACAACAACTTCTTCTAATGCGAAGCCCTCTCCTTTCTCCGCGAACGCAACCGGGGTCGTCAGTGTAGAGGCTAGAGCAATTGAAATCGCGAGGGTGCTTGGGCGTAGGTGTGGTGGCAACTTCCGCTGGCAGATAGACCGCGTCATAGTATTCTCCGGGTATTATTATTCTTTTGTCTGTTTTATTAGTTTTTTACTTTTGGGGCAAATTATTATTGTTGAGAGCCGCGCCCAGTAGGTGACGCCTCTATTAAAATCATAATCGTTGTATATAGCTAGAAAGTTCGAAAATCTTTACATTGAAATATTCGGCCTGAGAATATTCCATCACTTTACTCGCCTATATCACGTTTGATTAAGCTGAAAATAAAAGCAAATCACATAACGATCAAAAGCATAGGCTGTTTTTTTAGATAAATAGAAAATATTGTCACCGATGGTAACTTTTTCACTCAAATGGGGGGGGAGTTGAAGACAGGGAAAGACTGCCGGCTGTCGATCTTTTTTACAGGTCTTTGTCGGTAAGCGCGTTATATCTCGACCTGAGTTGTTCGATTTAGGTAAGGCGCGCTTAAGAGGCGCGCGCTACTCTTTCAGTTTAACTAATAACTATTGGTTAAGCGTTAGTTTGTCTTGCGACGGCGGGTGACACCGCCTAGACTCAGTAAGGCTGAGCCAAATAGCCAAGCAGCACCTGGAATTGGCCTAGACCCTCCCCCCCCCCTCGTAGCCCTCTAGGGTGATCGACAAGATATCCAGAGTAGACATGAAGTTAGGGGTGTTTAAGTCGATAGAGGCAACGATAGTCAGCTTATCGCCGTCTATCGAAGGGTTGCCAAGAAAACCACAAGGATTCTGGTTGTTGTCAAAGTCGTTAAAGGTAACGCTACCATCATAAGTGGCGCCATCGTTAGAGTCGTTGCTTGAGCTGCCCCACTCGTAAGTCAGTACAGCATTGCCGTCTGCATCTTGGCTAAGAACAGAGAGGCCAACGCCGGTCTGGTCTGCGAAGCTGTAGGTGCTGTCATCTGCATAGGTCAGTGACGTGCAGGCCGAAGAAGTTAGCGGTATTGGTGGTGAAGTCGTTGTCAACGGTGAAGCTGAAGTCGGTCAGGGCTAGTACATCGAGATACATATAGTATTCGATGGTTAGACTACCTGTGAACTGGTGTCCTCGAAACCAGTTTGAACGCCTTTTACAGCCTCGATGCTGTCTATATAAAGCGCAAGTCCAGATGTTAGGCCGCTGGCTTGGCTAGATATGGTGATGAGAGTCGCCGTTAGTAAAAATCCTTTCATTGTATTTTTGTTTTATTTTTTCTGGGCGTTCGCTTTGACGTTTTTTTGCTTAACTATATTGGTAATAGTTATGCCAGGCGTGCTTTTATTTCTTGTTTTCTTGTTTTCTTGTTTTCTTGTTTTCTTGTTTTCTTGTTTTCTTGTTTTTATGGTTTTTATGGTTTTTATGGTTTTTATGGTTTGAGTGGGTGTTTTTTGCGATGGATTTTGTTGTGTTAGGGTTTTAGGTTTGGTGATGTGAGTTTTCTTTGTGTTCTGCAATGGCGTATATAAAGTCGTTGCTGGTTTTTTTAATCTTTTGGTAGTGCCTTCCTCCTAGACGACTGCTGCTTTTATGGTGTCACGTGGTTAGAAAAACCCCCTATTGTAAAGTGTCGCACCTTGGTCTGTGCTACTTATTGAGAATCATTGGGTTGAAGACAGAGGAATTAAAGAAACGGGAGGCTAAGTTTGTAAGCAGCCCTGTCACTTGCTGATAAGTGTTGGGTGATTTAACGTGTTTGGCGCTGGATGATATCGATAAGCTAATCGATGGAGAGTTGTTACTAAGTAGGGTGGGAGGAATCGTGTGAATGAGAATATAGTAAGAGAGCAGATCTTGAACGCTGAGTGCAATAAAAAACGCGCCAATAGGCGCGTTTTGGTGCTTAACCTAGCTTAAGTGCTAAGAATTAAGCGGCTTTGCGACGGCGAGCGATGCCACCTAGACCAACGAGAGCAGAACCGAACAACCAAGCGGCGCCTGGAATTGGCGTCTCAACAGTCTCTACTTCCATAAAGCTGTATGTTGTGGTGCTGAGGCCGTTAGCTAGACCAGTGCCTTCTTCGTAACCCTCTAGCGTGATCGACAGGATATCCAGAGTAGACATGAAGTCAGGGTTGTTCAAGTCGATAGAGGCAACGATAGTCAGCTTAGCGCCGTCCATCGAAGGGTCGCCGAGAAGATCACAAGGGTTCTGGCTGTCGTCAAAGTCGTTACAGGTAACGCTGCCGTCATAAGTGGCGCCATCGTTAGAGTCATCTACTGAGCTGCCCCACTCGTAAGTCAGTACGGCATTACCGTCTGCATCTTGGCCAAGAACAGAGAGGCCAACGCCGGTCTGATCTGCGAAGCTGTAGGTGCTACCGCCGGCATAGGTTACGTCAGTGACGTGCAGACCGAAGAAGTTAGTGGTATTGGTGCTGGTGAAGTCGTTGTCAACGGTGAAACTGAAGTCGGTCAAGGCAAGTACGTCGCCACTCATATCGTCTTCGATAGTCATGCTACCCGTGAAAGAACCGTTCTCAAAACCGCTCTGATCGCCTCGTGATGCATCAACACTGATGATCTCACCTGTAAGGCCAGCTGTTAAGGCGCTAGCTTGGCTAGAAATGGCGGCGATGGCTGCTGCTAGTAATAACTTTTTCATGTTTATTATCCTTCGAGTAATCTCGATTGGGTATGGACGTTTGCTGAATAACAATGCTCGGTCCAAGCCTTATATAATGATTATTATTTTTATACCGTCTCAGACTGCACCTTTCGCATAGAGACGATTCGATGTTACAAAACGCTCAAGCTTCCGGACTGTGCCTGTACGTAACACTATCCAAATATGATGCCATGTTTTTATTTTTGTTATAAAACAGCTTGTTATCTTTCTGTTCGGTTTTAACTCGAATGAGAAGTGATTTTTATTGATATTTCGACGTGAAAGGGTGTAAAAACCTTCGTCGTTATAGCGTTGTGAGCTTGGCAAATAGGCGTCAGACTTGACCGATAAGTAAAAATGGCCTTTTTCTAGGTGACAGCAAAGTCTCGCCGTAGAGCGGAGTCACTTAGTGACATGGCAATCAAAAATAGGCAAAGAGAAGGTTGTAAGTTTTACCGACGAGAGGCTGTTTTGAGCCATTATTTTGTACAAATGCGATTTTTTTCGGTGGGGTTATTGCGCTGCCCAGCGTTTTTTTAACCATTGGACCTTGTTATTTTTGACGATCAATCCTTCCTCTTCTAAGGCTAGGCGCTGACGGTGATAACTCAGGCTGTCGCAGGGGAAGCTGATTTTCCCTTGTGCGTTGATGACTCTGTGCCAGGGAATACGGCTCTCTTCGGGTAAGGTCTTGAGTACATAGCCGACGAGCCGTGCTTGGTTCGGCAACCCTGCGAGCCTAGCGATATCACCATAGCTGCTAACGAAGCCGCGAGGAATGGCGGCGACAGTGCTGAGGATCTGTTGGCGGTACTGCGTATTCATAGGCGATGTTAAGTAAAGGCTGGCAGGTCATGTTAAGGCGGGGCGTTTATTCTACCTGATGGATGAGAGAGTTATTAGCAGGAGTGAGTAAAAAGCGGCTGCTAGAAGGGCGATTAAAAAGACTAAGTGAGTTGGAGTATCCCCCTGATCGTGTTGATGAAGCAGCTACCCTCTAGTGGACGTGATAGGATGAGGTTGCTGCCGGCCAGCCAGTGCTCGTCTGTTTGCTGTTGGTTACTGTTGCTGCAGATGGTGATGATTGGTAGTTGCTCCTTGCTGTAGTGGCATCGAATCGTGCGGATGGCTTCCAGCCCGTTAACGACAGGCATCTGGCTATCCATCAAGATCAGATCGAAGTGGTGACGATTGATCAGCTCGACCGCTTGCTGTCCGTTGCTGCAGACGGTATAGCGAATATGATGCTCGCGCAGTAGGTCGGTGATGAGTTGCTGATTGACGGGCATGTCATCGGCGACGAGACAGTGTGCCATCGATAGTGCGGTCGGCGTCGGTGGTCTGGCAGCGCGAGGCTTACTACAGGGTTTAATCGGATAGTTGAAATGGAACTGACAGCCACAATCATGCCGTGATAGATCGTCGTCGCTATCGTGAGGGATTGTCGGGTTGGGGGTAAAGTGTAGCTGCCCACCGGCAGCATCGACGAGACTCTTCGCGGCAAACAAGCCCATTTTTAGCCCACCTTGGGTGCTTTGACTGTTGTTGTAGACCCAGTCGAAGATGGCATTTTGATGCTCGACAGGTAGGCCACAACCAGTATCGGTGACATAGAAAGTCAATTGGCAATGGTCACGGTTTTCGGGGGAGCTGAGTGAGGCTAAGAGGTGGATCGAGCCGGTATGGGTGTGGCGGATGGCATTATCGAGCAGGATGGCGAGGACGCGCATGATGTTGCCGCGGTCACCGAGAAAGTAGCCGCCTGCTGTCGCTGCGATCTCACTGTACCAGGAGAGGCCCTTTGCTTCGGCACGCTGTTGAAACTGTTCGCTGCACTCCGCCATCAGCGCACTACAGGTGAACAGTTGCTGGTTGCTGGTAAAATTTTTGTTGGTAATTTCTCGAGCGTCTAGCAATTGTACTGAGAGATTGATGAGCTTGGTTTTGGCTTGTTGGTATTCGCGATACTGCTCATCGTCTGGAGTGACGGCGATGAGTTTATCGACGGCGCGGGCCAGCGAATGAATGGGGGCCTGAACCTGGTGGCTGAGCAGGGTGAGGAAAGTGTCCTTGGTGCGCGTGACCTCGATGACCTTGTCGTGTTGAGTCTTCAGCGCTTGTTGCTCGTTGCGTAGTCGTGCCAGTAGGCGATTGTAAGCCTGAGCGATAGTGCCAACATCGCTGTTGGGAGCGACGGTGAGAGGGGCGAGAGGGGTGTCGCCGGTGCTCTGTTCGTGGACGGCGGTCAGTAGCAGAGTGAGATCGCTCTTGGCGTTGTGTTCGGTGATGTTGAGGCCGAGATGCTCAGCTTCGGCGGAGACACGTAAGGGGAAGAAGCGGTTGATGAGCGAGAGTAAACTAAAGCAGCTGAGAAACGACCACCCCAGGCAGGTGAGCAGGCCGATCACTTGGCTACCGAGCGCCACCTCGGCGGTGGTGGCACTCATTAGAATCCCGGCACTGCCACCACCGAGGTGAGTACTGATGGCACTGACAGGGTCATCGATCCGCAGCTGAATCAATAGCCGGTGGATGATGAACATGGTGAATACGCCGGCCAAGGCGAAGAGTACCGCCGCGTTGGCGTCGATCAGGTTGGTGCAGGCGGTGACTGAGGCGAGGCTGGCGATTAAACCGTTAATCATCGATAGGGTGTTACAGGGGCGTCGCTGTATTAGGTCGAGCAGCAAGGGGGTGGTGATGCCGATGCTGGCGGCCAGTAGGGTGTTGATAATGATTTGGCCGCTGACGGTCTCCAAGGTGCCACTGCTGCCACCGTTGAAACCGATCCAGCCAATGAGCAGAAACATCGCACCGAGCGTCGCCAGCGGTAGGTTGGAAGGCGACGGTGGCCGGTAGCCTTGTTGGCGATCGAAGACGCCACGCCGGGGGCCGATGACGAGGGCGGCGGCGAGGGCGCAACTACCGCCGAGGGCGTGTACGACGGCGGCACCGGCAAAGTCGAAAAAGCCGAGTTGGGCCAGCCAGCCACGGGGGTTCCAGGCCCAGTGCGCATACAGCGGATAGACGATGATGGCGACGATAAGAGATAACACGAGATAGGCAAGAAAGTGCATTCTCTCTGCCACCGCGCCGGAGATGAGGGTGACGGCGGTGGCGCAAAATAGCGACTGATAAATAAAGAAGCTGCTGTCGAACAAGGTCGTGAACTGGGGCAGGCCAAATAACTCGCCAGCGCCGAACCAGCCATTACTCTGCACCGAATAGATGAACGCGTGGCCGAAGCAGGCGTAGACGAGGATGACGAGAAAAAAGTCGGCAATATTTTTGATCGCGACGTTGATGGCGTTTTTGTGTCGCGTTAGGCCCGACTCCAAACAGAGGAAGCCGGCCTGCTGCAGCATCACGAGCAGGCTGCAGAACAGTAGCCACAAAGAATTAATTAATGGTTGTTCCATGATGGCGGTGGGCCCAAGAGACAAGCTAAGCTTAATTTTAGCAGCCAGGCTGATGGCAAATGACGGGTTCCATGAGCGTGCTGGCCGCTGCTTAGCTAAGAAAGTCAACAACTATATGATTTTATAAAGATTGCCTGGCTTATTGCATTTGGCTATAGTGTTAGATATTTAATTATTAAGCTTTTTTTTTGAAACGAACGGAGTAGAACTATGCTCGAATACTTTGCCCTTGTGGTGTTATGTCTTGTGGCACTGGTGCTCTTCTATGGCATCATTGTGCTGCATGACATCCCCTATGAGATCGCTAAACACCGTGATCACCCACATCAAGATGCTATTCACGCGGCGGGTTGGGTCAGCCTGTTTACGTTGCACGTACTATGGCCGTTTCTGTGGATATGGGCAATGTTGTATCGTGAGGACCGAGGTTGGGGTTTCGGCCATCACCCTGGTCAACCATTGCCACAAAGAGTGGCGGAGTTGGAGCAAGTCGTAGAGAAGCTACAGGCTGAGCTGGTCATTTTGTCGGGTAGTAACGCTGCTCAAGTTTCGAGCGAGGAGCGTGGCTGATGGAAACATTAATAATACTGACTTATACCGCGATCTGTGTCGGTGTATTCAAGGCCTTCCGCATCCCTCTCAACAAGTGGACGGTACCGACCGCGGCGCTCGGTGGCGTGGTGCTGGTGGGGACGATGGTGTTCGTGATGAATTTCAACCATCCCTATTCGGAGATTACCCGTGAGTACTTTGTTACCACACCGATCCTGCCAGAGGTGCGTGGCAAGGTGCAGAGTGTCGAGGCAAAGCCCGGGGTGCTATTGAAGAAAGACGATGTCTTGTTCACCATCGATCCAGAACCGTTTCAGCTGGCGGTGGATGACTTGGCGGCACAGTTCGAGGTTGCCAATGCCGATGCGAAGCGTGCCGAAGAATTACTGAGGCGTAAGCTGGGCAGCCAGCGTGACGCCGATAATGCGCGTGGCCGAGCCAATAGCTTGGCGGCGAAACTGGCCTCTGCTAAACGTGACTTGCAAAGCACTCAGGTACGCGCCCCGAGCGACGGCTATGTGCTGCAGGTGGCGGTTCGCCCAGGGGTGATGGCGGTACCAATGCCATTGCGACCGGTGATGATCTTCCTGCCCGTCGAGGAGATGTATCTGATCGGCTGGTATCGACAGAACAACCTACAGCGCTTAGTGGTGGGCAACGAGGCTGAGGTGGCTTTCGATTCGATCCCCGGTCGTGTCTTCAGCGGTGTCGTGGCCTCGGTACCACCCGGTATTCGTCAAGGGCAGGTGCAACCTTCCGGTGAGTTGATCGATCCGGGTTTGGCGCCAGCGCCGGGCCGGGTAGCCGTGCTGATTCAGATCACCGACGAGCGTTTTGAAGATTATCGGCCACTGATTATCGGTGGTGCCTACGCACAGAGTGCCGTCTATAGTGAGCATGCTGAGCATGTACAGATCATTCGTCGAGTGATTCTACGCATGAGCAGCTGGTTGAATTACTTCTTCCCCTTCCACTAGTTAGTCATCACTACCGAGGGCGAATCCCTCGGTAGTTCTTTTCCTGTTCTATTCTCTATTTCCTATTCTCTATTTCCTATTCTCTATTTCCTATTTCGGCGGCTCAGCTATCTCGTTAGGCTTGTTTCGCTGACGCGCTGACGCGCTGACGCGCTGACGCGCTGACGCGCTGACGCACTGACGCACTGACGCACTGACGCACTGGTCGGTAGGTTAATGCGAGGAAAGGTCGTGAGGCGTGAGGAATAGAAAGGAGTGAGGAACGCAAGGCGGCATTGAGGCGAGCAAGAATAGTGACTGGTAACGATCGTGATTAGTATCGCCTCGGCCGCAGCACTAGGCATTAATTTCAGACACAAAAAACGGGCTCCGAAGAGCCCGCAAAAAACGCGTCGTGTGCCGTGAAGAACAGAGGACGCTACACCTGCATAAGTGTAGGGGAAAGGCCACGAGACCTAATGGGGTAACACTCAGCGCAGAAGCAGGTGGCTACGCCGAGGTTTTCTAACCGTTATTAGTCGAGCTTGGCACCTTGCTGGATCCACAGGCCGACAGTAGCGCGTTCTTCATCGGTCATCTTGGTCATGTTGCCGAGAGGCATGTCATGGCTGTTGATGGCGCGAGCCTGAATACGCGGTGCCCACTTCTTGATCAGGTCTGGTGTGTCGAGTTTGACGCCGCCCTGAGCGGTGGGGAACAGGGTGGTATGGTCAGAGTGACAGGCGGTACAGCGATCGGCGATGATGGTATTCACCTGGCTGAAGCTCACCTGGTTGGCGTCTTTGGCGACGGGTGCAGGACGAGGCGGAGCAATCGCAATCAGCAGCGCGATAAACAGGGCGCCGGAGATCACTAGAATGCTCGGCTTAGAGATGCCCTGGTGCTTAAGGTTAAAGTAGTGACGAGCATAGGCGGTGATCGCACAGATGGCGGCGAGTATTGCCCAGCCGTACTGGTGGCCGTAAGTCATCGGGTAGTGGTTGCTGATCATGATGAACAACAGCGGTAGTGTCGCGTAGTTGTTGTGGGTCGAGCGCAGCTTGGCGTTGAGACCGTGGCTGGCATTCGGGGCGGTGCCCTTGGTGACCGCATCAACAAGTGCGCGCTGTGCAGGCATGATGCCGTTGAAAACGTTGCCGGCCATGACGGTACCGATGAGGGCGCCGACGTGCATGTAAGCACCGCGATCGCTGAACACCTGGCTTAGGCCATAGGCCATGGCAGTGATGTAAGCGAGGCAGATAAGACCGAAGGCTAGGCCGTATTCTTTCAGCTTGGTGCGGCAGAGAATCTCGTACAGCAAGAAGCTACCGATCAAGCTGCTGAGGCCGATCAGGATGGCGGTACCCTGGCCGATATCCGCCTTGCTGCGGTCGATCAGGTAGGTGTCGGCGCCGAGATAGAACATGATGCTGAGTAACAGCATGCCGGTAATCCAAGTCGAATAAGCCTCCCACTTGAACCAGTGTAGGGTCTCAGGCATTTTTTCCGGAGCTAGCTTGTACTTGGCAACTTCGTAGAAACCACCGCCGTGGATGGCCCATAGGTCACCGCCGATGCCTTTTTTCTGTTTCCACTCGGGTGGCTTTTCCAGATTGTTATCCAGCCAGACGAAATAGAACGATGCACCGATCCAGGCAACTCCCGTGATGACGTGTAGCCAGCGCACGATTAAATTTAAACAATCGATGATGTATGCATCCATAGGTATAACCTCTCTTATTGTTGACGCTCTCGTTCGGCATCTTCAATATTGCCGGCTGATGCCGGTCGTTGAGTGACTCACCGGAGTGAGCCACGAACTAATAGTGTGTGTTTAGCAGTGGGTGTGTGTGCAGCCCGCTTTGGTACAGTGATCTTCTCGCTTGAACTGTGCCTCACCCATGATATAGGTGGCGCTGACGGTACGGTCGTCGCCGAGCATGGCGAGGACGAACAGCTGTTCCTCGAGGTTGCGGGCGCGATCGACACGGAAGTTGAGTAGGGTGCTGGCGCGTGGGTTGAGTACCACGAAGTCAGCCTCTTTACCGTATTCGAAGTTGCCGATGGTGCTCTGTAGATCGAGTGCCTCGGCGCTGCCTAGTGTAGCGCGGTAGAAGGCCTGCATGGCTGGTAGGGTTGAGCCCTGCAGCTGCTGAATCTTGTAAGCGTCACTCATGGTCTGCAGCATCGAGAAGCTAGTGCCGGCACCGACGTCGGTACCAAAGCCCATCTTCACGCCGAGGTCGCGCAGCTTCTGCAGCGGGAATAGACCCGAGCCGAGGAAGAGGTTCGACGACGGACAGTGGGCGATGGCCGATTGCGTGTCCGCGAGGCGCTGACAGGCGTCGTCACAGAGGTGAACACCGTGGGCAAAGACGGAGCGATTGCCCAACAGGTTATAGCGGTCGTAGACATCGAGGTAATGCTTGCTGTCGGGGTAGAGCTCTTGCACCCAGGCAATTTCGTTCTTGTTCTCCGACAGGTGGGTGTGCATGTAAACACCGGGGTTCTCACGCAGCAAGTCACCGGCACGGCCGAGCTGTTCGGGGCTCGAGGTCGGCGCGAAACGCGGCGTGATGGCGTACTGTAGACGATCCTTGCCGTGCCAGCGATTGATCAGATCACGAGACTCACGATAACCGCTCTCGGCGCTGTCTCGGAGGTAGTCGGGACAGTTACGGTCCATCAATACCTTGCCGCAGATCATGCGCAGGTTACGTGCTTCGGCCTTGTTGAAGAAGGCGTCGACCGACTGGGGGTGGACGGTGCCGAAGACGAGGGCGGTGGTGGTACCACAGCTGACCAACTCGTTGAGGAAAACCTCGGCGACTTGCTCGGCGTAGACCTGATCGCTGAAGCGGCGCTCGGTCGGGAAGGTGTAGGTTTCGAGCCACTCAAGCAGCTGCTCGCCGTAGGCGGCGATCATGCCGATCTGCGGATAGTGCACGTGGGTGTCGATGAAACCGGGCACGATCAGGTGGCCGGGATAGTGCTCGATCTCGACTTCCTCGGGAATCTCGCCCAGCAGCTCGTGGGCTGAGCCCAGCTTCTTGATGTGGCCGTTTTCGCACAGCAGAATGCCATCTTCGACATACTGATAGGCTTCGTCACCGTGCAGCGCGGGGTCGGAGAGGAAGTGCAGGATATTTCCGCGCACTGCCGTTAGCGTTTTCTTGCTCATATGTTGCTGCCTCGAGCGTCTGCCGTGATGGCGACTTGAATGGATTGCTGTACGGTTTCTTCGTCACAGTTATTGCCTTCGCCACCGCGGTCGACGACGAGGAAGTCGCACTGCTTATTCAGTGCCAGACAGTAGTGATGCCACGTTCCCTTATGATAGTTAACGCCTTGGCCTGGCTGCGCGATGAAGGCCTCGAGGGCGTTTTCATCGAACTCACCGGCCTTGCCGACGACGACCACGAAGGGCTCGCCGCTCAGCGCGATAAAGGCCTGTGACGACAACGGGTGGCGCTCCATGATCTTGATATCGATCGGCGTCGGTAGGGGACGCGAGCGAAAGATATTGATCAGCGGCTGCCCGTCATCGGCGGCAACATCGACCTGCGCGAGGTTGTGGTAGCGCTCGGTATTACCGTAGTTGATGTTCAGTACTTTCTCGGCAGTGTCGATACTGATCACGTCACCGTAGGGAGCGAAGGCTTCCGGGGTGAGTGGTCGTGGTGTCAGTGTCTTTGTCGTTACGGTGTCGCTCATGCTTAGCTGCCTCGGTAGGTGCTGTAGCCGTAGGGGCTAAGCAGTAGCGGAATGTGGTAGTGTTGGCCGTCACCGGGGATGCTGAAGACCACCTCGGCGTAAGGATAGAAGCAATCTTGTTGCTGTGCTTCGTGGTAGGCGCGAGTCTCGAAGAGCACTTTATAAGTGCCTTCTGCCAATACGACGTCGTCGGCCAGCAAGCCGGGTAGGCGGCCGTCGGAGTTGGTGATGCCGCTGTTCAGGGCGATGAACTGCCCGTCAGGCTGCTGTGCAAACAGGGTGATAGCCAGGTTGCTCGCGGGTAGGCCGGTAGCGGTGTCGAGGACGTGTGTGGTGATCTGGCTCATAGCAGCTTCTCCAGTCTAATGCGGGTAATTTTACGCTGCTCTTCTGCGGCGTTAGTAATTTCTGTGGCGCGTGAATTGGGTAGACGCGCTTGTAATAGGGCGAGCATCTGCTCGGCACTCTTGCCGGTGGCGCAGACGATGAAGATGAAACCGTTACGCTCATAGTAACGCTGGTTGTCACGGGCCAGCGTCTCGATGACTTGTTCTGTGGCTTGGTTGACGCTGGACTGCTCACCGCTGGCGAGGGCCTCGGTGTTGGCATATTTGGCGCGCAGGGTCGACACATCACCGATCATCGGGTGACCCTCGAAGGCCTGCAGATAGTCGTTATCGCCAAGGCCCTGCCAGTGTTGGTCAGCGGCGTCACAAAGCGCGGCGAAATCGGCGTAGGGGCGAGCCTCGACCATGCGTTGACACCAGCGCTCACTGACACAGCAGAGCATGAAGGCCTCGGTGGCCTCTTGTGCTGAACAGTGGTTTAACGTCTCTAAATTCATTTTTATGCCTCTCTTGCCGCTACGTCAATGAGTAGCTTGGTACAGCGTGCTGCGAAACGGTTCTTTTGTTTTATTGTGCTCATCGTATTCTCATCGCTTGCGTAATTAGGGGGAACAGCGTCGTGTCGTGGACTGCGAGGCTGGTGATGTAAAGGGCTGTTCGCCACCGCGTTGCCGAGGTGGCGATTTGCACCGGTGAATGGCAGTGCCGTTGGGCCTGCCTCGTTAAAAGGATCCTTTCAGCAGGTGCTGACCGCTGGCTTCACCGAGGTAGTTATCGTCGCGGTAGATACACTCGCCACGCAACCAGGTCTCGATGATACTGCCTCTAACGGCGGTGCCGACGTAGGGAGAAATCTTGTGCTTGTGCTTGATCATCTCGGTGCTGATGACGTAGGCGGCGGTGTCGTCGAAGACACAGAAATCTGCCAATTTGCCGACTTCGATGCTGCCCTTGAGGTGGCCCATGGAGGCGAACTCAGCGGGTTTGCTGCACATCAGGCGGGCGATATCGACGAGGCTGAAGCCGCGTGTGCGGCCCTCGCTCCAGATCAGCGGTAGACCAAACTGCAGGGCGGAGATGCCGCCCCAAGCTGCTTCTAAGTCGCCGCTGTCGATGTGCTTGAGCTGTGGTGTACAGGGCGAGTGATCGGAGACCACTTTGCTGATGGTGCCGTCCTCGATAGCCGCCCAGAGTAGCTGGCGGTTGTGATCTTCACGAATCGGTGGGCAGCACTTGAACACGGTTTTGCCGTCCGGGATCGCCTCACTGTTCAGCGTCAGGTAGTGCGGGCAGGTCTCAGCGGTCAGCTGCAGGCCCTCCTGCTGTGCGGCGCGAATCAGCGGTAGTGCCTCGGCGCTGGACAGGTGGACGATGTGGGCGAGTGGCTCGAGGCCCTCGGCCTTAATCTCACGCATCACTCGCACCACCATGGCGATGGCGTTGTTCTCGAGTGACTTCGGGCGCGAGTCGAGGAAGCTCTGGTAGGAGTGGTCGATGATCGCGTCGGGGTTGCCGTCCATCTCGGCGTGCACCAAGTAGGGCAGTTGGGCGCGGGCCATGATACGCATGCCCTGTTTCATCTGTGCTTCATTGACGCTGGGAAACTCGTCGAGGCCAGAGTGACAGGTGAACGACTTGGCGCCGAGGATGCCGGCTTCGGTCAGTGCCTCAAGGTCGTCGAGGTTGTCGCTGGTGATACCGCCCCAGAAGCCGCAGTCGACCCACAGCTTCTTACCGTCGGTGATCTCGTTCAGTTTGATGTTGAGCGCGTCGACGGTGGTGGTCACCGGGCTGCAGTTCAGCGGCATGTCGACCAGGGTGGTGATACCACCGGCACAGGCGGCGTGAGTCGCGGTGTCGAAGCCTTCCCAGTCGGTACGCCCCGGCTCGTTGATGTGCACGTGGGTGTCCACGAGGCCGGGCATTAAGACGTTATTGCCAAGATCGACGAGCTCGGCGTTAATGAGTAGATTGCCGTCGTAATCGTGGCTCTCGATAGACTCGATGCGCTCACCGGCGACAATGATGGTAGCGGCGATCTCGCCGTTCGGAGTGATGACGCGGCGGCTGCGTAGTGCTTTTATGTTCGATTCGCTCACTGTGAGTCTCGCGTATTAGGGCCGCTGTAAGCAGGCTCGGGTTGATCGGTGTGGCTCGCTGTGTCGTCGCTTGACGAACGTTGCTTAGCGGAGCCGTCGGCGGCATCTGTCGTGTCCGCTTCGGTGGCTTGTAATAGGCTTTTGACGGTGCGCCAGTTCATGCCTTGCTGGGTCGGCTGCTCGGGCAGATCGCGATGATACTCGGCAATAAGCTCGGCGCTGACGGAGACGGCAACCTCCATCGGTAGCTTACCGGGTACATCGAGGTTGCCCATCGGGCAGCGCATGCCGGCAATCTGCTGCTCGCTGAAGCCTCGCTGTTGCAGGCGACGCTGGAAGCGTAGGGCCTTCGTCTCTGAGCCAATCACGCCGAGATAGCGTGCATCGCCGCGACTGATCACGGCGCTGGTCAGCTCAAAGTCGAGCTGATGATTGTGGGTGAGAATCAGGTAGTAGCAGTTAGCCGGCAGGTCGGCGACCTCGTCGGCGGGAAACTCACTGACAATCTTGTTGACGCCGTCGGCGAGTTGCTCGGGAAACTGCTCCGGGCGCTGATCGATCCAGTGTACGCGGGCGTTGAGGCCAGCGAGGATCGGGGTCAGCACCTTGCCAATGTGGCCGGCACCGAAGACGGCGATATCGATGCCGCTGCGGGTGAAACACTCGAACATCAGCGTCGCGCTGCCACCACAACACTGACCCAGCGTGGGGCCAAGGGGGTAGTGCTCGATCTGTTGTTCGGCGCTGCCGGCTTTAAGGAGTTGCTGGGCCTTGATCAGAGCCTTGTATTCGAGGTGACCGCCGCCGATGGTGCCGTACAGGGTTTCCTCGCTAACGACCATCTTGGTGCCACTGTTGCGCGGCGTCGAGCCACGCACACCGATGACCGTGACGAGCACATAAGCTTCGCCACGTTGTTGTAAGTCGTTACAGGCCTGGGACCAGCTCATACGTTAACCCTCCGCCTGTGCTTGCGCACGCGTTGCGTTGACGGCCCACAGTACCTTCTCAGGGGTGGCGGGGCTGTGCAGCTCGGGGCTGACACGGTAGTCGGCGAGCGAGCTGACGGCGTCGCGAATCGCGCAGAGTACGGCGATGCCGTGCATGAACGGCGGCTCACCGACGGCCTTCGAGTTGAGGATGGTGTCCTCGGGGTTGGCACGTTCGAACAGCTCGACGTTAAACTTCTCCGGCAGATCGTTGACGGCGGGAATCTTGTAGGTCGCGCCGTTATTGGTCAGCAGGCGACCTTCGTTGTTCCATACCAGCTCTTCCGTGGTGACCCAGCCGAGACCCTGGGCGAAGGCGCCCTCGATCTGACCGATGTCGATCGCCGGGTTCAGCGAGGTGCCAACATCGTGCAAGATGTCGACCTGGCTGAGCTGGTATTCACCGGTGAGGGTGTCGACCAAGACTTCGGCACAGCTCGCGCCCATGGCAAAGTAGAAGAAGGGACGGCCGGCGGCTTTTTCACGATCGTAGTGAATCTTTGGTGTCTTGTAGTAGCCGGTCGAAGACAGCGAGACGCGGTTCATGTAGGCCAGCTGAGAGAACTCGGCGAAGCTCATGGTCTGTGCGCCTAGCTGCACTTCTCCGTCGGCGAACTTGATCGCCGAAGTGGCGAGACCGAAGTGTTCGCTGGCGAAGTCGATCAAACGCTGCTTGATGGTCAGGGCGGCATTCTGTGCGGCCTTACCGTTCAGGTCGGTACCGGAAGAGGCGGCGGTAGGTGAGGTGTTGGGCACCTTGTCAGTCCGCGTAGCGGTTACCAGTACATCGTCGATGTCGACCCCAAACTCGGCGGCGACAATCTGTGCCACCTTGGTGTGTAGCCCCTGGCCCATCTCGGTGCCACCGTGGTTGACCTGAATCGAGCCATCGGTATAGATATGGATCAGCGCGCCAGCCTGGTTGAGGTGCTGCACGGTGAAGGAGATGCCGAACTTGACCGGTGTCAGCGCTAGGCCTTTTTTCATGATCGGCGAGTGCTGGTTGAACTCGGTGATGGCGGCGCGGCGGGCGCGGTAATTACTGCTTTCTTCCAGCTGTTCAATCAGCTCCTCGAGAATGTTGTGCTCGACGGTCTGGTGATAGTGGGTGACGTTGCGGCCGCCCTCGTCGGTGTACAGGTTGAGCTTACGCACGTCGAGGGGGTCTTTACCGACGCGACGGGCGATATCGTCCATCATGCGCTCGGCCAGGATCACCCCCTTGGGGCCGCCGAAACCGCGGTAAGCGGTGTTGGAGACGGTATTGGTCTTACAGCGGTTGCCGGTAATCTTGGCGTTGCCGAGATAGTAGGCGTTGTCGCTGTGAAACATCGCGCGGTCGACGATGGCGTCGGAGAGGTCTGGGGCATAGCCGCAGTGGCCGTTGACGGTGATATCGGCCCCCTGGATCAAGCCCTCTTCATCGACGCCGACCGTGAACTGGTTGTAGAACGGGTGGCGCTTGCCGGTAGAGCTCATGTCGTCGCTGCGGGCGAGGCGCATCTTACAGGCGCGACCGGTCTTGCTGGCAACGAGGGCGGCGAGGCAGGCCCACTGTGCAGCCTGTGTCTCCTTGCCGCCGAAGCCGCCACCCATGCGACGCATGTCGACGGTGATCAGGTTCATTGGTACGTCGAGCACCTCGGCAACCAGCTTCTGTACTTCCGCCGGGTGTTGGCTGGAGCTGTAGACCATCATGCCGCGGTCTTCGGCGGGGATCGCAAGGGAGACCTGCCCCTCGAGGTAGAAGTGCTCCTGGCCGCCGATGAATTGCTCGCCCTCAAGTACGATCGGTGCATCTTTGATCGCCTTGGCGGCGTCGCCGCGCTGTTGGCTGTGCGGCGGACGCACGAAACTTTCAGCTTCTAAAGCGTCGGCAACAGTAATTAGGGCGCGCTCACTATCGATCTTGATCTCGGCGAGGCGGGCGGCGCGGCGGGCGGCGTTGTAAGAGGTGGCGGCAACCACGAAAATCGGCTGACCGAGGAACTCGACCTCACCCTGAGCCAGTAGCGGCTCGCCGGGGAAGACGGCGCCGATATCGAGGTGACCGGGCACGTCGTCGGCGGTCAGTACGGCGACAACGCCCTCGGCCTGGCGAACGGGGCCGAGGTCGAGTTTATTGATCTTGCCGCGGGCCTTGGGGCTAAAGCCGCAATAGGCATAGAGGGTGCCGGCGGGCTCAGGCATATCGTCGACGTAGATGGCTTCGCCGCTGACGTGCTTGTGCGCGCTCTCGTGTTTGGTGGAGCTACCGGCGTGGCCTTTGGCCTGCTGCACGGTGGTTTGGCTGTTGGGCATACTACGCATGGCTACAAATCCTGGTCTGGGTCGCATCGACGAAAAGCGGCGAGTCATTTTCTTGTTGTAATTCGAGACCGATCTCGATGAAGGCCTTCTGCAGTAAGTTGCGGCTGACCTCTAGGCGATATTCGCTGCTGGCACGCATGTCACTGAGTGGCTGAAAATCGACGGCAAGCTGCTGCTTGGCATTGTCGATGGTGGCCTGGTTGAACGGCTGGCCGATCAGCGCGGCCTCGGTGGCCTTGGCGCGCTTGGGCGTTGCCGCCATGCCGCCGAAGCCGAGGCTGGCCTTGCTGATGACGCCGTCGACAACGCTCAGGTTGAAGGCGGCCAAGACGGCAGAGATGTCGTCGTCTTGACGCTTGGAGATCTTGTAGACCTTCAGGTGGGCGTTCTCTTCCGGTAGCGGAATCAAGATATCGCCGATCAACTCGTCGCTTTTCAGCAGTGTCTGACGGTAGTCGGTGAAGAAATCTTCGAGTGCCACATCGCGGCAATGGCTTGCCGACTTTAGGGTTAGATTGGCGTTCAACGCTAATAATACGGGGGGGGTGTCGCCGATCGGCGATGCATTACCAATGTTGCCGCCAAAACTGCCTTGCTGACGCACCTGCTTCGCGGCGAAGCGAGCGAGCATGTCGGCAAATTCTGGGTAGTAGTTTTTCAGTGTCTCGACACTGCTGTCGAGGCTGCGGGCGCCACCGATGACGATCTCAGTGTCCGTCACGGTCAGCTTGTTGAGTTCCTTAACCCGCGATAGATCGATCATCTCGGGGATGGTGCGCAGGTGTTGGGTGACCTCGAGGGCGAGATCGGTGCCGCCGCGCACGAGACGTGCCTTCGGGTGGCTGGCAATTAACTCCACAGCTTGCTGTAGCGTGGCGGGCGCGTAGTAGTGGTGCTCGCCGTTGCTGAGGGTGACCACCTCGTCGGCATCGCCGTTGATCTTGTTGAGAGACTTCTTGGTGTGTTCGGCGTTACGGGTGAACTGATCGTCCTCGGCGGGCTCGTACATCTGTACTGCCGCGTCCATGATTGGGCGGTAGCCAGTACAGCGACAGAGGTTGCCGGAGAGTGCTTCGAGGGTCTCGCCACGCTCGTAGTGATCGCTGCGCTTTTGCAGAGCGAACAGGCTCATGACGATACCAGGGGTGCAGAAGCCGCACTGTGAACCGTGCTTGTCGACCATCGCCTGCTGCACAGGGTGCAGTTTGTCCTGCTCCTTTAGGTGAGCGGCGGTGATTAGCTGCTTGCCGTGCAAGTTGCCGACAAAGGTGATGCAGCTGTTGGCGGTGCGGTAGTTGAGCTCGTCATCGACCAGCTCCGCCAGCACGACGGTGCAGGCACCGCAGTCACCGGAGGCACAGCCCTCCTTTGAGGAGTTCTCTTTGAGTTCGTTGCGTAGATACTCGAGCACCGTCATGTTGGGGTCGCAGTTGTCTATCGCGTGTGGCTGATCATTCAGTAAAAAGCGTATCACGGTCTTTCCTCTAGTTCTTATGTACCGTACTTTTCATCGCCCCACAGTACTTACGTCTTGGTGCTTGCGCACTGAGTGTTTGTGGCCAGAATTTTAGTCGACGGTCGCGTTTTTGCTACATCATCTGTAGGGCGTCAGTATGTATTAGCCCCTATTAAAAGAAAACCTGACTCTGTGGTCAACTTTTTTATTGCTAATCCGTAGAAAAAACCCTACTTTGAGCACTAGAAATGATGCATCTCAACGGCTGACGACTAGACGCCACAAGGTCTGGTATGTAAGTATTCATTGATCACATTAATTTTCTCCCTGAGTCAGTGTTGACGGGCTCTAGAGGAGAATGAGTGCGCCCAGGGGCGCTCGACGACCGTTTTGATGATAATCTCGATGGCAGCTGACGGTAACACCGTCGATTACTGGCCACGATGATCACTCTCAATGACCACTTTTAAAGACAATAATGGAAACGCTATGACGCAAGTATTTAATCCCCCCGTTCGCACCCTGATGGGACCCGGCCCCGCTGATGTTAATCCCCGTATTCTGTCGGCACTGGCGCGTCCTACCATCGGCCATCTTGACCCTGAATTCGTGCGCATGATGGACGAGGTGAAGCGCATGCTGCAGTCGGCCTTCCAGACCAAGAATGCGTTGACGCTGCCGATCTCTGCCCCCGGTAGTGCAGGCATGGAGGCGTGTTTCGTTAACTTGCTGGAGGCCGGTGATAAGGCCATTGTCTGTCAGAACGGCGTCTTTGGCGGGCGCATGAAAGAAAATGTTGAGCGCTGCGGCGCGACGGCGATCATGGTCGAGGACGACTGGGGTAAGCCCGTCGACCCCAACAAGCTCGAGGCGGCGCTGCAGGCGAACCCCGATGCTAAGGTCGTAGCCTTCGTGCACGCCGAGACCTCAACGGGGGTGCAGAGCGATGCTGAGACCCTCTGTCGCCTAGCGGCGGCACACGACTGCCTGACTATTGTCGACTGTGTGACCTCTGTCGGTGGCACCGAGGTGGCGATCGATCGCTGGGGCGCCGATGCGGTTTACTCGGGGACACAGAAGTGTCTGAGCTGTGTGCCGGGCATCTCGCCGGTGAGCTTCAGCGACAAGGCGGTCGCGGCGATCAACGCACGCTCGACCAAGGTACAAAGCTGGTTCCTCGATATGGGACTGGTGATGGGTTATTGGGGGGAGAACACCAAGCGCGCCTACCACCACACGGCACCGGTGAATACCCTATACAGCCTGCACGAGGCGTTACTGATCCTCGAAGAAGAGGGGCTGGAGAATGCCTGGGCCCGTCACCGTGAACACCACACGGCACTTGTGGCCGGCCTCGAGGCGATGGGCTTGAGCATGGTGGTCGATGCCGATTGCCGCCTGCCGCAGTTGAACGTGGTGAGTGTGCCGGCGGGTGTCGATGAGGCCGCCGTGCGTGCCACCTTGTTGGCCGATTACAACCTGGAGATCGGTGCCGGTCTCGGGCCTCTGGCCGGTAAAGTCTGGCGCATCGGCCTGATGGGCTTTGCCTGTAACAAGACCAATGTGCTGTTCTGTCTGGGCTCGCTAGAGCAGGTGCTGCGTGAGCAGGGCGCAGATATTGTCGCCGGCAGCGCACAGGGGGCGGCACGCGCCGCCTATGCGGGTTAATACCTAGCGTTCCAGATCGCCGATGTTGGCGATTTATTGTACAGCTGAGCAGCCGCCCGACCGTCGTCGGGCGGCTTTTTTTTGCTTAAATTAGCGGCTGAACGATTTTTTTGCGGCTATTTAATCCGCCGAGTGGAATTCTTTTTTCCCTTTCTATCTCCACTTTAATCAGTGTGTTGGCCGAACTATCTGTTGTTTGTGGCGGCGCTCAGGGCGAAAGTGGGAAACATTTCGGGCAAAAACTTGTCGACGGGGTTAAAAAGTTTGCTAGTATAGTTTCCGGACCACATGGTCAGCTTTTTGCCATAAAAACTATACGCAAAAAGACTTACATGAGCGGCGCCGTTGTTTGGCCCGTAGAAGCATCAGTCCGCCGGAGGATCTATTTTATGGCGGTCAATCGAATAATTAAGTGTTGGGGAAGAAGTATGAGTATGAAGAAACTGGCCATTAGCGCCGCCGTTGCCGCTGTAACCACCGTCTCAGCGGCCGCGCAGGCGGAGATGTTCTGGAGTGATAACTCCGCCAGCTATCTGATGGGAAATGACTATAAATTACCCTTGAGTGGCGATGATGTTAATGGTGCGCCAGACACTAGCGAGAGCCGCTACGTGCTGACCTTCGAGCACGCCTCCGGACACAGCTGGGGTGATGTCTTCTTCTTCGCCGACCGCAGCCAATCGAAAGATGGATCAGAAGAGTCGGAGATCTACTCTGAGCTGGGTGCACGTATTTCTTCCGGCGTGGTGATGAGCGACAAGCTGGCCTTCGGCCCTGTTACCGATGTGCTGCTGGCCGGCCAGCTCGAAATGGGATCAGCCAGCAATGGCGGTAAGGTCAATAACCAGCTGCTCGGTCTCGGCTTCGACTTCAAGGTACCGGGCTTCGACTACTTCCAGTTGAATACCTACTACCGCTTCAACGGCGATAGCGCGTATCGAGAATTTAACCCCGCTGATTATTCTTTTGAGCGTCGTGACGTGAAGAATAACTTCCAGCTGACGCCAGTCTGGGGCACCTCGTTCAACATCGGCTCGGCCCGCTTCGTCTGGGATGGTTTCGCCGACATCACCACCGATGCCGATGTCGATGATGTTGCTGAGCAGAAGGGCTATGTACATATACAGACCCAGCTGAAGTGGGATGCCGGTAAGTTGCTGATGAATCAAGAGAAGAAGCTCTATCTCGGTGTTGAGTACGAATACTGGAGCGACAAGTTTGGCGTCGAAGACGGTTCAGATTCTGACTACTGGGCTGGTGGCAAGAACGATACCACAGAGAGCAACATCCAGCTGCTCGTGAAATACCACCTGTAGGCGCGAGCTCGCGTAAGACGATGGTAGAACAGCGGCTGCGGCCGCTGTTTTTGTCTCTGGCGCCGCCGTTGCTGAAGCGGTTTATTAAATGTGTTATAAAGGCGTCCAGCTATAAGCGTGATTGCGTATCCTGTGATTGGAGGTTTTCGTAAGATGGATGGCGTGGAACAGAAGAAGTATAAGAGGGGCCTGATTCGGGAGGAGAACGAGCGTCTCATCCTCGAGGCAGCGGCGCAGGAGTTCGTGTTGAACGGCTTCCGCGGTACGACGATGAATGCCATCGCCGAGCGTTCCGGCCTGCCTAAAGCCAATCTACACTACTATTTCAAGAATAAGATCTCGCTCTACGGCGCCGTGCTGCGCGGGGTGATCGAGATGTGGGACTCGACCTTCAACGAACTGACCGGTGATGATGACCCGGCCGAGGTGTTGTCGAGTTATATCTATACCAAGGTGATGTTCTCCCGTGATAACGCGGTGGTCTCGCGACTGTTCGCGCTGGAGTTGATCAGCGGTGGCGAGCATCTCAGTGAGTACTTCGGCATCGATTACCAGGAGTGGTTTACCGGCCGTGCCGAGGTCTTCCAGGCGTGGATCGACAAGGGCAAGATGGACCCGGTGGATCCGGTGCATGTGATCTTCCTCATCTGGGCATCAACCCAGCACTACGCTGACTTTGCGCCGCAGGTGAATCGGGTGATGGCGGGGGGGCAGATGTCCCATGAGGACTTCGACCGCGCCGCCCAGACCCTGGTCCATGTAATCCTCAAGGGCTGTGGTATCTCGCAGGGCTTGGTCGGCCACGTGCTGTCCTAGTCGCTGGCTGGGCTGCCTGTCAGCCCAGCTGTTTGACGATTTTATCGGCGACACGAAAGGCGTTGGCGTAGATCGTCCAAGTGTAGGGTACGCTGCCACCGGTGGGCATGAAGCTGCCATCGCTGACAAAGACGTTCGCGCAATCATGGATGCGGCAGTCGCGATCGAGTACCGAATGGCGTGGATCATCGCCGAAACGACAGCCCCCAGCCTGTAAATTTTGTGCCGGATAGCCGCTGATGTTGGAGCGGATATTCTTTGCCCCCATGTGCTGTAACACCTGCTCCCCTTTCTTCGCCATATATTCCCCCACCTGCAGATCGTGGTCGTGAAAACCGATGCGAATCTTGGCCACCGGGTCGCCCCAGCGATCGCGTTGTTCGGGGTCGAGGCTGACGAAGCAGTTGTCGGTGGGCAGCCAGTCGTTGAACACCTCGAAGTCGAAGGTACGCGAGCCGGTGAAACCCTGGTGCAGCTGCGTCTTTAGGGCGCCGCCCCAGAGCAGGCGGTCGTCCGCATCCCATTTCATGCGGTTGGCGCGGGAGATGGCGTTGGGGTGGGCGAGCAGGAAGTCGATGGTGCCCCCCTTGGCGGTGCCGTTGGCGGCGCGCTGCCCGGTGAATTGCTTATCGTTGATCTGATACCAGTCCTGCAGGCCGCGATTGACGAAGGGGCCGACCACCTTCAGTTGCTCGGCCCGTGCCTCGGTGAGCTGGTCGTAGTAAAAGTCGCCGTGGCCGACGCCACCGGCGGAAAACAACAGGTTCTTGCCCACCTGCTGATACCGGTTGCCGAGGCCATCGGGGTGCTTCGGCCCGGTCGAGGCGAGCAGTAGGCGGGCACTCTCGATGGCCTGGCAGGCCACTACATAGACTTTGGCGCGGACGCTTTGACGCGCCCCGTGGCGATCGTAGTAGTGGATCGCACTGGCCTCACCGCGGGCGTTGGATTCGATCTTGAACACCTTTGAGTGGGGGCGGATCTCGCAGTTGCCGGTGGCGACGGCAGGATCGAGCAGGGCGGCACGGGCGCTACCCTTGGCGCCAGTGGCGCAGCCGTAGCTGCCGCAGTAGCCGGCGTACTCGCAGCTGTGGCGCCCGGCTTGGGGCACCGACAGCACGGCGCGTGCGGTCGGCAGCGGGGTGAAACCGAGGGCGCGGCTGCTGCTGTCGAACCAGCCGCTGATGGCGTGCTCGGCGGTGGGGGGGAGCGGGAAGTTGGCCTCTGAGCGCGGTTCCAGAAAGGCGTGTTTCACCACCTTGCCGGAGATGCCGACGCGGTGTTCGGCGAGGCTGTAGTAGGGTTCGAGCTCGGCGTAATCGATCGGCCAATCGGCGACGTTGGCGCCGTCGATGTTGCCATAGGTGCTCTTCAGCTTCAGGTCGCTGGGCTTGAGCCGGTAGAAGAAGCCGCTCATGAAGTTGGACGAGCCGCCGACGACGTTACCGTTCCAGAAGCTCCAGCCAGAGTCGGCGGTACTCTCGCTGCGCCAGCTGCCGTCTTGATATTCCTCCTCCAAGACATGGAACTCATCTTTCAGCTGTGGCGTGTAGACGTTGCGGCGGCCGGCGGCGAGCTCGTCTTTGTAGTAATCCTGTTCACGGTACCAGGGGCCTTTTTCGAGCACCAACACCTTATAGCCTTGTTCGCTAAGAGTGAGGGCAACGGGGCCGGCACCGGCGCCGCTGCCGATGATGACGGCGTCGTATTCTTGTGATGTTGCCATTAGCGTCGTCGCTCCAGTTGATACCAGGTGTGTGCTGGGTCGGGCTGCGGGAAGCCGCCGCTGTGTTGCAGCCAGCGCCAGCCCTGCTGATCGACATTGCCGCCATAGACCGGCGAGGAGAGCAGCGCCTCAAACAGGTAGTTGAGTTGATTAGCCAGCCAGTTTTGTCCGGCTTGGCTGCGGTTGACGGTGTCGATCAGCTGACGCTGCTGTTGGTCGTTGAGCTGGCTGAACGGTCGCTGATGGTGCTGCTTGGCAAGGTCGTTGAGCCAGCCGACGCCATCGAAGATGAACTGCTTGCTGTCGGCGTCGAGCTGCGGTTGCTCGGTGACGGCGTAGAGGTAGCTCAGGGCGTTCAGCTCACGGGCACCGGGGCCGTTACCGTCGCTGGGCAATAGCTGCTGCTGCACGCTGTCGAGTGTGAGCCAGGGGTCGCGCTGGCGCAGCGAAGTTAATGCCTTCTCCGCCGCTAACAGGCTGGCACTGGAGAGCAGTAAACCGGTGGCGAGACTGCCACGCAGAAAATCACGGCGTCGCAGCAGGCCGGCCTTGGCGGCGGCCCGTGGTGGTGCCGAGGGATCTGAGAAAGGGTTAGGCATGGTGGCTTCCGCGATCGTTATTGTGGGGGTTGCGTCGTGCTGGCGGGGCGGTGTTGCTGCATCTGGGCGATGAAGGCCTCGATCCGCTCGGGCGCAAACTGGCCGTCTACGACAAAGTCGGTCGGGCTCTGCGAGTGAAAGATGCTGGCGGCGTCGGCGACGAAGAAGTGTGGGTAGCCGCTGAAGGTGGGTAGTCCGGCGATGAAGGCGGCGTTGTCATTGTCATCGTCGACGCTGACCTTCAGTATCACGAACTGCGCGTAGAAGGCGTCGGCCAGCGCGCGATTCTGTGCCAGGGTCTGATCGAACTTGTGGCACCAACCACACCAGCTGCCGCCGACCTCGATAAAGACCTGGCGACCACTGTCGCTGGCGAGCTTGATGGCGGCGACGGCATCGACGAAGGGGTCGCGCTCGGCAGAGTAACTTTGGCTATAGTCCGGCAGTACACGCGCTGGCGGCGCGGCGGCAACACTAGCGACGGCGAGGGTGAATAGGACCGAGACGACGAGCGACTGCAGCAGTAGTTTGAAGCGGGGTAGAGCTTGTAGTCGCGGGGCGAGTGGCTGTAGGCGTGTCTTCATGCGGGGTTGTCCATAACGTCGTGTTGTCTGCTCTTTGAGTGATGTCATAGAAGATAGTTCCGTAGAAGATAGTTCCATAGAAGATAGCTCCATAGAAGATAGCTCCATAGAAGATCGTTCCACAGAAGCTCGCGGTGAAGCAAACCGCGAGCGATAAAGCTGGTGGCGAGCTGTCATCAAGGGCGGTGATAAAAGGCGGTCGTCATCAACCGCCGACGACGGTTGGTCGTCGGCGCGGGGCGAGCCCCGGGTCAAGTTGCGCCGAGGTGTTAGTCGCGTTGATTCGGATAGTTAGTCGGTTTGGCACTGCTGGGCTGGTTGAGTTGAGTACTCTGTCGGTGCGGTTGGGGCTGGCCGCCGGCGTTGCCCTGACCGGGAGGTCGAGGGTCGATGCCGTTCTCGGCCTTCAGTTGCTCGACCCAGAACAGGGTGGCGCCGCAGACGGCGGCGGGCATCACGATCAGGTTGACCAGCGGTATCAAGCTGAGCAGGGTCGCTGTGGCGCCGAAGCCGAGGCTGGTGAAGCGGTGTTGACGACAGGAGAACTTAACGCTGTCGAAGGGCTGCAGATGGTTGTCGAAGGGGATGTCGATGTACTGAATCGCCATCATCCAGGCGCCGAGCAGTAACCACAGCGGCGACGACAGCATGCCGATGAAGGGGATGAAGGCGAGCAGGGCGACCACGATCAACAGCGGTATCTGGTAGCCCAGCTTCTGCATTTCGCGCTTGAGTGTGCGTGGCACGGTCGCCATCATCTGCTTCCAGCCGGTATCGGCGCTAACGTGGCCGGTGAGGTGTTGTTCGAGCTTCTCCGACAGCAGGCCGTTGAAGGGGCTGGCGATGATGGTGGCGATGGCGGTAAAGGTGTACATGATGATGAAGAAGATGCCGATGAAGAACAGCGGTATCATCAGCCAGGTGACCCAGGCTAGCCAGCCGGGTAGGTAGCCGACCAGCCAGGTGCTGATCTCGCCGATCTGCGTATAAGCCCAGTAGATCATGCTGCTGAACAGTAGGATATTGATCGCTAGGGGAACGGCGACATAGGCGCGCAGACCGGGCGTGTTGAGGAGCTTGAAGCCCTGGGTGAAGTAGTACATCCCCTTGATTGGGTTGCCTTTAATCATTGCTTTTCCTTGTCGTCGGAGGCCTTGTGCGGGGCCATAATATCGGTGCCCAAGTCGTCGTCAGCGGCTGTCGACGGCTGGCTGAATAAGAAGGGGGCTAGGCAGTGCTGGCACAGGCACTGCTGATCGGCGAGCTGCGGGTGAGCACGCTGTAGGCGCTGCTGATCGACCTTGTTGTGCATGCACCAGCAGGGCGTCGCCTGGCTGTTGCTGTCGGCACCGCAGCGGTTATCGCCGCCACACAGCGGGCAGCTGTGAGCCTTATCGTGCATGGTTGTGGCCTCGCCGTGACACCTAGGTTAGATCCGGGGCGATGTAGGCTTCGCTGGCATCGCTCTTGAGGTGGTGGTCGAGGTCGGCGCGGCGCTCGGCGCGCAGGGTCAGCCAATTTTCCCACTCGATATGGTCGGAACCGAGTACCTTGGCGTCGACACCTTTGAAGGCGAAGACGACCAGGCAGCGCTCCATCGGCCAGCTGGAATCACCGACAGAGTAAGCCTGCAGGGGCTGTTTGTGGATATCGTTACTCATGCTGTCTCGTGTCTCACTCGTGATTGGAGGCAAGTTATACCGCAGACGCCGTCATTAGCCAAGGGCGGATGGACAGACGATGATGAAAGCGCCGAAGATTGGCTATGCTTAGTGACATCGCGGCAGTACGGAGCGAGATGATGAGGGCTTTGAGTGAGACGATAGCGGCGCTGTGGCGCTGGTTGCTGGCACTGTTCTGGCGCCTGTGGCGACGCTTCAGCGAGCGCAAGTATTTGCTGCGGTTTCGCTCGGGCTCGTCGAGCCGGCGACGGCGCGACTGGGTGAAGAACTTGTGGTTGATCATGGGCGGGGTGATGTTGATCGTCGGCCAGTTAAGTTGGATCGTGGGGTTGGCGCTGTTGACGGTGTTTCTGAGCTTTATGATCTTGGATGAGGGCCGCTAGGCGGCTTGTCGGCAGACTGCCGCGTATTGACTGTTTGCATTTTCACCGTATGCCCCCACTCTATAGAACAGTAAGATCATCTTTAGTCAGCTGATATCCATCATGATGTTGCTGTGTCGAGTGATTGCCAGGGCCGCCGTCAAAGACTCAGCGGATAGTTGACAGTGACTACTAGTGATTCAGCGGCAGACGTTTATAATACCGCTCCTAAGTACGCTGTTGGCCTCGGTTAACAGCATCTGGAGCTCAACTTTTTACCGGCCGATTGTGTTTGAAATCGGCGACAATGACAGGTACCGCAATGATTATTAAGCCTCGTGTTCGTGGTTTTATGTGTATCACCTCGCATCCAGCGGGTTGTGAAGAGAACGTTAGACAACAGATCGAATACGTTAAGGCGCAGGGAGCGATTGCAGGCGCTCCTAAGCGTGTCCTAGTCATCGGTGCCTCAACCGGTTACGGTTTGGCCTCGCGCATCTCGGCGGCCTTCGGCGGCGGCGCCTCGACCCTCGGCCTGTTCTTCGAGAAGCCGGGCACCGAGACCAAGCCGGGCACGGCGGGCTGGTACAACTCTGCTGCCTTCCACAAGTTTGCCGAGCAAGAGGGCCTGTACGCCAAGAGCATCAACGGCGACGCCTTCAGCGATGAGATCAAGCAGCAGACCATCGAGGTGATCAAGCGCGACCTGGGCCAGGTCGACCTGGTGGTCTACAGCTTGGCCTCGCCACGCCGCACCCACCCGAAGACCGGTGAGGTGTTCAACTCTTGCCTGAAGCCAATCGGCAGCGACGTGACCCTGCGTGGCATCAACACTGACAAGCAGGTTATTCAAGAGGTGACGCTGCCTGCCGCCGAGGGTGACGACATCAGCAACACCGTCAACGTCATGGGTGGCGAAGACTGGCAGATGTGGATGGACGCGCTGGGCGAAGCCGGTGTGTTGGCCGACGGTGCTAAGACCACCGCCTATACCTACCTCGGTGAGAAGGTCACTCAGGACATCTACTGGAACGGCACCATCGGCGAGGCGAAGAAAGACCTCGATAAGAAGGTGATCGATATCCGTGCCAAGCTGGCCGCCCACGGTGGCGATGCTCGCGTCTCTGTACTCAAGGCCGTTGTTACTCAGGCCAGCTCGGCGATCCCAGTGATGCCGCTCTACCTGTCACTGCTGTTCAAGGTGATGAAGGAAGCGGGTACTCACGAAGGCTGCATCGAGCAGGTCTACGGCCTGTTCCGCGACAGCCTTTATGGCGATCAGCCGATTATCGACGAAGATGGCCGCCTGCGCGCCGACGGTAAAGAGCTTGAGCCTGCGATTCAGCAGCAGGTCGAGGCACTGTGGGATCAGGTGACCACCGAGAACATCCCTGAGATGACTGACTTCGTCGACTACAAGCATGAGTTCATGCGCCTGTTCGGCTTCGAGATGGAGAACGTCGACTACACCGCTGACGTCGACACCAAGGTCGATATCGCCGGCGTCGAGTAATCGACAAGCGATAATCGCACGGACAAAAAAGGCGCCCTTAGGGCGCCTTTTTTATGCTCTGCTGATAGTGCTGCGGCTTACTTGATCTCGTAGACCGAGGTGGTGCCACTGACCTCGTTACCGACCAGCAACAACGGGTGACCGGTGGGGCTGTGTGCCGCCTCGACAAACTTCATGCCCTCGGGGCCGAGGTCGCCGGCGCTGGCCAGTTCGTTTTCGATGTCGCTATCGAGGTTGCGGTTGAGGGTGTACTCGAGGAAGCGGGGGCTGCTGGGCTCAGTGATGTCGTAGAGCATGATGCCGCCGGTGCGCTCGAGGCCGATGAAGGCGTAGTGGCGCTCGTCGATCAGGCCGATGGCGAGGGCTTCGGGCTCGGGACCCTTGTCGTCGGAGCGGTTATCAAAGGCGTTCTCGTCGTTATTGTTGTTGAAGCCTTGGCTGCCGAGTTGCGTCGCGGTGATCTGCTCGAAGTCATCGCCGGAGTTGAACACCCGCTCGCCGCTATCGGCGTTGAAGATGCTGAAGGAGCGACCACCGAAGGCATAGAGGGCCTCGTATTCACCGCTGGCGTTGCGACCCTGGTCGCGCATCACCTTCAGACGACCGAGCTGTGCGTTGTCCTGCAGACTGCTGTCGAAGATGCTGGCATCAAGATCTAGCTTGCCGATGCGCTTTTCGTCGACCCAGGAGAAACAGCTGCCGTCATCGTAGTCGTGGCCGGCGGCCTCGCAGCTGGCCTCGTCGGTGCTGTAGCTGTACTCCCGCGAGTCACCCTCGTTGGCGGTGACCACGTAGCGGGTGTCGTTCAGGCTGTAGCTGGCGATGCTGTCGGGCATCGGCAGGCCGTAGAGGTGTTGGTAGCGGCGAATGTTGATGCCGTCGTTGACGGTGCTGCACTTGCCGTCGGCGATGTCGTCCTCATCGCAGGCGTCTTTATTGCTGGCGTCGAGGCCGTTGTCGACGGCGCCGTGATCGATGCTGCCGAGGGCGAAGATGCGCTCGATATGGGGGTTATCGAGATCGATGACGGCGATGGCATTGTTTTCCTGCAGCGACACATAGGCGGTGCTGTTATCGGCAGAGAAGGCGACATACTCCGGCTCGAGGTCCTGGGCGACGGTAGCGCCGGGGTGCGAGATGCGGACGCCCGCGGGCAGCTCGGCGGCGCGGCTGCCATCGCTATTGAACTCGTTGAAGCGTAGCTGGCTGGCCTCGCTGGCCGGGCTGCCGTCGGTGACGGCGATGACGCTGATACTGCCTTCGGGGTCGTTGCTGTAGTCGCCGGAGGGTTCGCCCTCGTTGGCCGACACTACCCAGCGGCCGTCGCTGGAGATCTGGACGTTGTCGGGTAGCGCACCGGCCTCGACGGCGCTGATGAAGGTGGCTGCACCCAGGTTATCGAGCTGGTAGAAGGCGATGAAACCGTCGGCCTGACGGGCATCGTTTTCTACCGCGACGGCCATCAGATTACCGTTGACGGCGACGCTGTTGATGCCGCCGCTGGTGAAGCCGGTGACGGCCTGTTCGACATCGGCACCGACATCCAGTTGGCTGCGGCGGCTGAGGTTGCTGTTCGATGTAGGCTCGCTGAGTGCCTCGCTGTCGAGCTCGCTGGCGTCGAGGATGTCGACGCGGCTGGCGGCGGCGTTAATGACTAAGATGCTCTGGCTGGCGGCGTGAAAGCTGACAATCTCGGCCATGCCCTGGTCAAGTTGCTGGCCGTCGTTGAAGCGCCCGATCAGCGTCATGCTGGGGTCGGTTGGTGCTGGTGCTGGTGCTGGTTCGGGTGCCGGTGTTGGCGTCGGCGGTGGCACTGGCGTGTTATCAGAACCGTCGGAACCGCAACCGCTGATCATCAATAGCGTGCTGGCGAGCAGGAAATTACGTTTACAAAACAGCGGGGCATTTTTTTTTGCAGCATTAAATTTTTTTGCAGCACTCAACATAGGTGTCTCTCTGATAATGATTATTTTTCAGGGACGTTTTACCGGTGTTTTATGACATATGTGAGGCGAAAATATGAAGGATTTGTGACGGCTTGCGGAAGTTTGCAGTCGTCATAATAAAAAAAATAATAACGCATTTGCTATCATTGTTGCCGCGCAATAAAGTGTGTTAGGCAGTTTGAATAATAATAAGGTTGTACTATGAAGATTACGCACGGCGAACTCGTCACCCTGAATCCGTGGGTGCGCCGCATCACCGCGCCCAACCCCGGGCCGTTGACCGGCGAGGGCACCAATACCTATATCATCGGCCGGCAACACGTGGCGGTGATCGATCCCGGTCCCATCGAACAGGGCCACGCCGAGCTGATTTATCAGCTGTTGACGGCGCAGGGGTGCACGATTACGCATATCATCATGACCCATACCCACCCGGACCACTCGCCTGCCGGTCGCCGTCTCGCCGAGCTCAGCGGTGCGCCCCAGATCGGCAAGGCGGCGGATGACCAACAGTTCCAAGACGAATTATTCGTCGCCGATGAGGAGCTGTTTGACGGCTGGCAGCTGCGCACCGAGGAGTTTGAGCTGCAGGCGATCTTCACCCCCGGCCACGTCAGCAACCACTACTGCCTGCTGGAGAAAAATAGCGGCCTATTGCTGGCCGGCGACCATCTGATGAATGGTTCGACGGTGGTGATCGTGCCGCCGTCGGGGGATATGTACGATTACATTGCCTCGTTAGAGAAGCTGCGGCAGTACCCCATTGCGGCGATTGGCCCGGCGCACGGCGAGGTGGTGGCAGAGCCGTGGGCGATGATCGACGCCGTCATCGCCCACCGCATGGGGCGGGAGCAGAAGGTGGTGCAGGCGCTGGCCGGTGCGGGCGAGCAGAGCATGGCGCAGCTGGTGGCGGCGGTCTACGACGACGTGCCGGAGGCGATGCACGGAATGGCGATATTTTCGCTCGAGGCGCATCTATTGAAGCTCAAGCGGGAGCGACGTATCGAGCAGCGCGGCGACTGTTGGTGGATGGCGAAGGTGACGGGCTAGTACCTCGCCGTCTTTGTCGCGGGTGAAATTAATACGCCGGGGGTCGCAGCAAGGTGTGAGTGTTGCTTCGATATTCGTAGAAAAGTAAGCAAATTACTACGCATACTGGTTGCGCCTGTGCAGGCTTGCTTCTACTATAGATCGCCAAATAACAAGATAAAATCGCCAAATAACAATATAAAACCGCCAAATAACAATATACCTGGCTCACCCATAATTATTAGAGAGGACAGCCCCGTGACGCACGCTGCCCAAGCGATGACGCTGCCTGCTGTGATTGAAGCGGCCGTAGCGCGCTATGCCGATAACATCGCCATCCAAGATGGCAATACCCAGTGGAGCTTCCGCCAGCTCGCCGAACAGGCGAATTTTGCCGCGCGTGCGGTGATGGCGGCCGGCGTCGACAAGGGCGACCGCGTCGCCATCTGGGCGCCCAACGTCGTCGAATGGATCGTCGCGGCGATCGGCCTACAGCAGGCCGGCGCAATCCTCGTGCCGCTGAACACACGTCTACAGGGTAGCGAGGCGGCGGACATCATCGACCGTTCCGGGGCCAAGCTGTTGTTTACTTATCCACAGCTGGAGAAGGGCGCGGTACTGGATCTGTTGGCGCAGCAATCGTTGCCACAGTTACAGCAGATCGTGTTACTGCAGGGCGATGATGCACGCGCCACCAGCTGGGGGCAATTCCTCGAGAGTGGTGAGACGGTGACTGCCGAGCGTGCCAGCGCGCGCGCCGCCTCGATCAGCGCCGAAGACCCGATGGATATGTTGTTCACCTCGGGCACCACGGGCAAGCCGAAGGGCGTGCTGTGTAACCACGGACAGAATATC
Organism: Sinobacterium caligoides; assembly: GCF_003752585.1. Lineage (NCBI taxonomy): Bacteria > Pseudomonadati > Pseudomonadota > Gammaproteobacteria > Cellvibrionales > Spongiibacteraceae > Sinobacterium > Sinobacterium caligoides. The sequence continues at coordinate 1,284,260 of NZ_RKHR01000003.1, read as the reverse complement.
CGCGTGTTCGAGCAGTGGGCGGCCACCGTCGGCTTGCGCAGCGATGACAACTATTTGATCATTAATCCATTCTTCCATAGCTTCGGTTACAAGGCGGGCTGGTTGGCTTGTCTGTTGACCGGTGCTAAAATCCTGCCGGTGCTGGCCTTCGACAAAGACAAAGTGCTGGCACAGATCGCCGCCGACCAGGTGACGATGCTGCCGGGGGCGCCATCGCTATACGAGATGATTCTCGCCCATCCACAGCGCCAGGACTACGATATTTCCAGTTTGCGCCTCGGTGTCACCGGCGCGGCCGCGGTGCCGGTACAGCTGGTCAAAGACATGCGTGAACAGCTCGGCTTCGAGGTGGTGGTGACCGCCTACGGCTTGACCGAATCCTGTGGCGTGGTGACTATCTGCCGCCCCGACGATGATCCGGAGACCATCTCCAAGACCTCCGGTCGTGCCATCGATGGTGTCGAGGTGAAGTGTGCCGACCCGGCCACCGGTGTCGAGGTGGCGCGCGGTGCCGAGGGCGAGATCTGGGTGCGTGGCTACAACGTCATGCAGGGCTACTTCGATATGCCGGAGGCGACGCGTGAGGCCATCGACAGCGACGGTTGGATGCGTACCGGCGACATCGGGGTGATGGATGCGCGCGGTTACCTGACCATCACCGATCGCCTGAAAGACATGTACATCATGAACGGCGAGAATGTCTACCCGGCCGAGATCGAGAAGGTGATCTACGGCGTCGAGGGGGTGGCACAGGTCGCCGTGATCGGTGTCGACAAGCCGCCGCAGGGCGAGGTGGGGATGGCCTTTGTGGTGCGTCAGCCCGGCAGCGATGTCGATGAAGAGGCGATCAAGCAGGCCTGCGCGGCACAGCTGGCGCGTTATAAGTGTCCGTATTTTGTCGAGTTCATCGCGGCGTTACCGCTGAATGCCTCGGGCAAGGTGGTGAAGCCAGAATTGAAGAAGCGGGTTGCCGCCAGGGCGGCAACCTAGTGTGTTGTTAAGTTGTAGAGGAACATCATGACTGATTACCGAGATGCGGTGAGTAGCCGCATCGCCAGTGCCAATAACTTGGCGCTCGACGATGTCGACTACCAGATCATCGCGCTGTTGCGCACCGACGGCCGCATGCCTTATCGCAGCCTGGCCAAGGAACTCGGCTTGACCGAGGCGACGGTGCGAGCGCGGGTCAAGCGTCTCGAGGAGTCGGAAACCATGCGTGTGGTCGCCGTCACCGATATCGAGGCGGCGGGCTTCGGCATGCTGCTGGCCGTCGGTGTTCAGGTCGAGGGCCGTCCGGCGCTGGACGTGTCGACGGACCTGGCCAAGGTCGAGGGCGTCTATTCGGTCAGTCAGGTGGTCGGCAGTCACGATATCGAGGTGCTGAGCATCGCCCAGGATCAGCAGGCGGTCGACGCGATGCTGCGGCAGCTGGCCGAGGTGAAGGGGGTGCGCAAGATCATGCCCTCGATGGCCGTCGATGTGCTGAAGAACCAGCCCAACTGGGTGCCCTTTGAATAGCGCCGCGGGCGCGATGGTTGCGATGAGAGTGAGACTATGAGTAAACGCCGTTTAGATGATGTGGACGAACAGATCCTCAAGTTCTTGTCCCGGGATGCGCGCATCAGCAACCGCAAGATTGCCGCCGAGTTGGGCATTACCGAGGGCACCGTGCGCTCGCGGATCAAGCGCATGCAGGATGAGAAGCTGATTCGCATCACCGCCGTCACCAACATCGAAAAGCTGAAGAACCCCTGTCTGGCCTTTATCTGGGTCGATGTCGACTACAGCAGCGACGTCGATCAGATCGCCGCGCAGTTGAGTGAGATTCCGGCGATGGGTTTTGTCGCCAAGATGCTCGGCCGCTTCGACATCCTCGCCATCACGCTGGTGCAGGACACCGAGCAGTTGACTGACTTCCTACACTCCAATATCAGCACCATCAAAGGCATTCGTCGTACCGAGACCTCGCTAGGGGTTAACTTTGTCAAGCACGACTACCGGGTCAGTCGTATTGTCGGCTAGGCCGCTTGTGTCGCATTAACGCAAACTTAATAAAAAACCACCCTTTATCGTTGGTATGCGTAGCAAAAAGCTGTAAAAATAATGAATAATAAGCTTTTTGCTGTTAATAATATAAGAATGCGTATTTGTGCTCCGTTTATTGCCCGGGATGTCCTCCGGTCTAGCTCTCCCCTCGGTGTGACCCGCGACGGCGTCAACGAGCGGTAGCGGGGCGCAGATTCAGCACTAGTACAAACAATAAAATCAACTAGACAACATGATGAGGAAGCTCCATGGATAAGCGAATGACCATTCAAGACATGGTTGGCGAGCTACGCGACGGTATGACGATCGGTATCGGCGGCTGGGGACCACGTCGCAAGCCGATGGCGGTGATCCGTGAGATCTTGCGTTCAGATGTGAAAGACTTGACCGTCGTCGCCTACGGCGGTGCCGATGTCGGCATGCTCTGCGCGGCCGGCAAGGTCAAGAAAGTGGTTTTTGCCTTCGTCTCGCTCGACTTTATCCCGCTGGAACCCTACTTCCGCCAGGCCCGCCAGAAGGGCGCCATCGAGACCATGGAGATCGATGAGGGCATGATGTTGCTAGGCCTGCGCGCCGCCGCCTGGGGCATGCCGTTCATGCCGACCAAGATTGGTCTGGGTACCGACGTGTTGAAGGTCAACCCCGAGATCAAGACCATCGATAGCCCCTACGATGAGAAAGAGTGGGTGGCGATGCCGGCGCTGAAGCTGGACGTCTCCTTCCTGCACGCCGACCGTGCCGACAGCCGCGGTGTCTGCCAGTCCAAGGGCCCCGACTTCTTCATGGATGAGTGGTTCGCCCGCGCCGCCGACCAGACCTTTGTCACCTGTGAGGAGATCGTCGAGAGCGAATACTTCAACGATCCTGTCGAGTCGCGTTACGTGCTCTGGGAGCGCACCATGACCCAGGGCGTTGCCTGTGTACCCGGCGGCGCACACCCCAGTTCCTGTCAGCCCGGCTACGGCTTCGATGTCCCGCACTTCAAGGAATATAACGCCAGCGCCAAAGACGGTGGTTTTGCCGCGTATTTTGACAAGTACATCAAAGACAGCAGTGAAGCAGAGTACCAAGAGAAAGTCGGCGGCTTAGACGCCATCCAGAAATTGCCGCAGCCGGTGTATTAATTGGCCCGCAATTGAGCGTCTAACAGTCACTAAGGAAAATACTATTATGAGCACACCCGCTACTGATTACACCCTAGCCGAATTGATGATTGTCGCGGCTTCTCAATCCTTCGCCAACGAGGGCGAAGTCCTCGCCACCGGTATTGGCGTCATCCCGCGCATCGCCGCTTCACTGGCGATGAAGACCACTAATCCGGACTTGATGATGACCGACTCGGAGGCATATTTACTGCACGAGCCGAACCCGCTGAGCCGCGACAGTGAATACGTGCAGCGCAACGAGACCTGGATGGGCTTTAGCCGCATCTTCGACAACGTCTGGAGCGGCAAGCGTCACGCGATGATCGGGCCGACGCAGATCGACCGCTTCGGTCAGGCCAATATCTCTTGCATCGGCGGCACCTACGAGCAGCCCAAGGTGCAGATGCTCGGCATGCGCGGCCTGCCCGGTAACTCGATCAGCCACGGCAACTCGTTCTTCGTGCCCAGCCACAACAGCCGCGTCTTCGTTGCCGGCGAGTGTGATGTGGTCAACTCGATCGGCTACAACCCCGAGCGTCTGCCCAAGGGTTATAGCTTCGACGATATCGAGATCGGGCTGATTATCACCGATCTCTGTGTGTTGGATTTCGGCGGTGCCAACAAGGCGGTGCGCCTGGTGTCGCTACACCCCGGCATTACCGTTGAGCAGGTGGTCGAGAACACCGGCTTCCCGCTGGAGATCCCCGCCGACGTCGCCATTACGGCGGCCCCAACGGAGCAGCAGCTGGAGATCATCCGCGCCATCGATCCCCGCGACTTCCGTTCCAAGCAGCTCAAAGACAACCCGAAAGGGGACCGTTCTTAAGCGCTGTTTTTGCGCGCCGCGTTAACCCAAATGGGGTTTTCGCGGCGTCGTGCCTTTCAGCATAATGAATAACGACTCGGTGCTAACGCGGGGTTTGTTGGGCGATTGATCGCTCGGCGACGCCAACGATAACAAACACCGAGATCTGCGAAATAACACACGCCTTTAGCCGGCCGATGGTGGCTGAAGGTCAGACGGTAAAGGTGCTGTAAATGTCCGATCAGTTGAACACCAGGCTCACCGAGCTACTGGGTTGTCGTTACCCGGTGGTACAGACCGCCATGGGCTGGGTCGCCGATCCCAATCTTGTTGCCGGCACCTCCAACGCCGGTGGTTTCGGCTTTTTGGCCGGCGCCACGATTCCCCCCGAAGAGGTCGAGCGCGACATCCTGCGCACCAAGGAATTAACCGACCAGCGCTTTGGCATCAACTTCCACATGTACCAGCCCAACGCCAGCGAGATCATCGATCTGGTGATTAAGCATGGCATCAAGGCGGTCAGCTACTCGCGCTCGCCGGGCAAGGAAATGGTCGCCAAGCTGAAGGATAACGGCGTCGTCTGCATGCCGACCATCGGCCTGCCGAAGCATGCCTTGAAGGCGATTGAGATGGGCGCCGATGCGGTCACCGTGCAGGGGGGCGAGGGCGGTGGTCACACCGGTTCGGTGCCGACCAGCCTACTGATCCCGCAGGTGGTCGACGCCGTCGCCGGCCGCGTGCCGGTCGTCGCCGCCGGTGGTTTCAAAGATGGCCGTGGCCTCGTCGCAGCGCTGTCGTTTGGTGCCGATGGTATCGCCATGGGCACGCGCTTCCTGATGAGTCAGGAGTCGCCGACACCGGCGCAGACCAAGCAGCGCTACGTCGACTGCCAGACACCACAGAGCATCATCGTCTCCACGGCGATGGATGGCCTGCCGCAGCGCATGATCGTCAACCAGATGCTCGAGGAGCTGGAGAAGGCCGGTACTGCCAAGCGCCTGCTGATCGCCCTGCGCAACGGCCTGAAGTTCCGCAAGTTCACCGGTGCCAGCATCTTCAGCCTGCTGCAGTCGGCGCTGGCGATGACCAAGACCGGCGACATCACCCCGGCCCAGGCCATCATGTCGGCCAACGCGCCGATGATTATTCAGAAGGCGATGGTCGATGGCCTGCCCGACGAGGGGGTGCTGCCCTCGGGTCAGGTGGCCGGTGTCATCGACAGCCTGCTCAGCTGTGAACAGATTATTAGCGGTATCGTCAGTGAGGCCGAGCAGCGTCTCGCCCACCTCGCCACCCTCACTTCCTCTAGCGCCGCAGCCCCCGTTGCCGCCGCCGTCGAATAACAAGAGAAACTACCATGCAAAAGCCTTTTAAGCTCACTATCGAAAACGGCGTCGCCGAACTGATCTTCGACAAGCCACCGGTCAACGCCTTCTCCTCTGTCGAGTGGGCGCAGATTGCCGCCGAGATCGAGGCGCTAGGCAACAACGATGCCTGCCGCGTGATCATCATCGCCGCCGAGGGTCGTGGCTTCTGTGCCGGTGTCGATATCAAAGAGCTCGACGCCGATGACTCACTGATCGTCAAGGTCAACAAGGGCAACTACGACACCTTCAAGGCCATTCATCTCAACGATAAGCCGGTGATCGTCGCCGTGCACGGCTTCGTACTTGGTGGCGGTATCGGCATCTCCGGCGCTGCCGACATCATCATCGCCTCCGAGTGTGCCACCTTCGCTGTGCCCGAGGTCGATCGCGGTGCGATGGGCGGCGGTGCCCATCTGCAGCGTATGTTCCCGGTGCAGAAAGTGCGCTACATGTATTTTACCGGTCTGCCGATCGACGCCGCCGAAGCCTATCGTCTGGGTGCCGTCGAGCGCGTGGTGCCGCGTGAGCAGTTGTTGCCCGTGGCCCGAGAGATTGCCGACGCCATCGCCGAGAAGTCGCCGCGGATGATCGCGCTGGCGAAAGAGGCGCTGACCGGCATCGAAGACGGCAACCTGGAAGACAAGTACCGCTCCGAGCAGGGCTTCACCCTCGAGGCCTATCAGTCGCCGGATTCAGCGGAATCACGCGATGCCTTCGTCAACAAGCGCGAGGCGGCGTTTTCTGAAGCCAATTAATACCGCTGCAACAGAGCGCAGCAATAATTAATAGAAAAACAGACAGCAACGATAAATAGAAAAATAAACAGCATTGAGCGACCAATCGACTCAACCGAAGAGGCTGATGATGGATTTAAATTTTACCGCTGAACACGACGCTTTCCGCCAGGAAGTGCGTGCCTGGCTGGCAGCGAACGTACCTGCCGAGCCGCTAAAAACCTACGACACCGCCGAGGGCTTCCAACAACACCGCGAGTGGGAAGCCAAGATGAACGAGGGGCGTTGGGGCATGGTGACCTGGCCGAGCGAGCTCGGTGGACGTGATGCCGATCTGATTCAGTGGTTAATTTTCGAGGAAGAGTATTTCCGCGCCAAGGCACCGAGCCGAGTCAACCAGAACGGCATCTTCCTGCTCGGCCCGACGCTGATGGAATACGGCACCGACGAGCAGAAGGCGGAGATCCTGCCGAAGATGGCCGACGGTACCGAGGTCTGGGCGCAGGGGTGGTCTGAGCCCGGTGCTGGCTCTGACATGGCGGCGGTACGCGCCAAGGCCGAACTCAGCGATTGCGGCGATTACTACATCGTCAACGGCCAGAAGACCTGGTCCACCCGCGCGGTGTGGGCCGACCAGTGTTTCGGCATGTTCCGTACCGATCCGGAGTCGAAGCGTCACAAGGGCCTGACCTTTATCCTGGTGCCGCTGGATCTCGAGGGCATCACCGTCAACCCGATTCCGCAGCTGGACGGCCTGCCAGGCTTCGCTGAAATCTTCTTCGACAACGTCAAGGTGCCGGTCAACCGTCGCCTCGGTGACGAGGGGCAGGGCTGGGAAGTGGCGATGGCGACGGCCGGTTTCGAGCGCGGTTTGATGCTGCGTTCACCGGCGCGTTTTCAACAGACGGCCAAGCGTTTGGTCGAGCTGTACAAGGAAAACCAGGCCTCGGCCGATCGTGACCCGGCGATTCGCGACGCCGTGGTGAAGGCCTATATGGCGGCGGAATCTTACTGCCTGACCACCTTCGAGACCGCCTGTCGCTTGATCAAGGGCGGTAAGATCGGTGCCGAGTCATCGACCAATAAGATCTTCTGGTCAGAGCTGGACCAGACCATGCACGAGGTGGCGATGGATATCCTCGCCGCCCGCGCTGAGCTGGAGCCGTTTGCGCCACAGGCCAAGGGTGTCGGCAGCTGGTTAGACGGTTTCTTGTTCGCACAGTCGGGGCCGATCTACGCCGGCACCAACGAAATTCAACGTAACATCATTGCCGAGCGGATGCTCGGTATGCCACGTAAATAAGGGGTCGCGATAATGGATTTTACTTTTAACGAAGACCAGTTGCTGTTTCAGGAAGGCGTGCGCGACTTCCTGACCAATGAAGTGACCCCGGAGAAAATTCGCGAGTTGTGGGAGACCGATAGCGGTCGCAGCCCGGCGCTGTGGGGCCAGCTGACCGAGCTTGGCCTGACCGGTCTCACCGTGCCCGAAGCCTTCGGCGGCATGGGTATGAACGAACTCGACTTCGTCCTGCTAGCACAGGAGTGTGGCTACGTGGCACTGCCCGAGCCGCTGGTACAGACGGTATTGGTAGCGGTGCCGACGCTAGTTAACTCTTCTAACGAAGACCTAAAGGCGAAGTGGTTGCCTCAGGTGGCCGAGGGTGCGGCGACGATTGCCGTCGGCCTCGAGCAGAATCTGCTGGTGGAAGATGCCCACATCGCCGATCTGTTATTGATGGAAAAGAACGGCAACCTCTACGCCGTTGAACAGGCCGACGTGACGCTGGAATATAATCAGTCCGTCGACCCCAGCCGCAAGCTCTATCAGGTCAGCTTCGATGAGAGCAGGGCAATGGTGGTTGCCGAGGGTGACGAGGCGCAGGCACTGGTTAACGGCGCGCTCAACCGTGGCGCCCTCGGCTGTGCTGCACAGGCGCTGGGACTGACGCAGCGGATGATCGATATCTCGGTACAGTACACCTCGGAGCGCACCCAGTTCGGTGTGGCCATCGGCACCTTCCAGGCGGTGAAGCACCGCATGGCCAACGTCGCCGTGCCGCTGGAATACGCCAAGGCCACCGTCGCCCAAGCCGCCTACGCCATCGCTAACAACGTCTCGTCTGTGGATAAGAATGTCTCCCACGCCAAGTCGATGGCCTGTGCGGCGTCGCTATTGGGGGCAAAAAACTCTATTCAGGTGCACGGTGCGATGGGTTATACCTGGGAAGTGAACCTGCATATTTATATGAAGCGAGCCTGGGCACTGGATAAGACCTGGGGCGATCAGGCCTTCCACAAGGGCCGTGTCGCCGAGGCGATTTTTGCCGACGATGCACTGCTCGGCGCCGGTAATACTTTTGTTCGTTAATATCATGATCCGTTAATAGCGCCGTTTTGATAACAATAAAACGGCTTTATCAATAAAAACGGTTTTTATAAATAACAAATTTTCGAGGATAAGATCATGGCTGAAGCTTATATTGTCGATGCAGTGCGCAGTCCTACCGGTCGTCGTAAAGGCGGCTTAAGTGACGTGCACGGCGCCGATTTGGGTGCCCACGTATTGAAGGCGATCGTCGAGCGCAACAATATTCCCGACGGCGACTATGACGATGTCATCTTCGGCTGTTGTGACACTGTTGGCCCGTTAGCCGGCGATATCGCGCGCACCTGTTGGTTGGCCGCCGGTCTCGACGATGGCGTGCCGGGGACGACGATCGATCGCCAGTGTGGCTCGTCGCAGCAGGCGGTTCACTTTGCCGCGCAGGCGATCATGTCCGGCTGCATGGATGTCGTTGTCGCCGGTGGCGTGCAGACGATGACGCAGATTCCGATTTCCTATGCGATGACGGCGGCGGAGCCCCTTGGATTTAGCGACCCGTTCACCGGTTCTACCGGTTGGGTAGAGCGTTACGGTAAGCAGCCACCGACGCAGTTTAACTCGGCGCAGATGATTGCCGACAAGTGGGATATCAGCCGTGCCGAGCTCGAGGCTTATTCGCTGCAGTCGCACGAGCGCGCCATCGGTGCGATTCAAGAGGGCAAGTTCAAGCGTGAGATCGTGCCGCTGAACGGTGTCGAGGACGATGAGACGCCACGCGATACGACGCTGGAGAAGATGGCCGAGCTGGACTATCTGTTCGGCTGTGACAAGGTTACCGCGGCGGTGTCGAGCCAGACTTGTGATGCCTCGTCGGCGATGCTGATTGTCTCGGCAGCGGCACTGGAGAAGTACGACCTGAAGCCCCGCGCCCGTATCCACCACATGAGCGTGCGTGCCACCGACCCGATCTGGATGTTGACCGCGCCGATCCCGGCCACCCAGTACGCCCTCGATAAGTGCGGCCTGACCCTGGACGATATCGACCTGGTTGAGATCAACGAGGCCTTCGCCTCCGTGGTGATGGCTTGGTTGAAAGAGACCGGCTACCCGATCGAGAAGACCAACGTCAACGGCGGTGCTATCGCCTTGGGTCATCCGTTAGGCGCTTCAGGCACCAAGCTGATGACGACGCTGCTGCACGAGCTGGAGCGCACCGGCGGTCGCTACGGTTTACAGACCATGTGTGAGGGCGGTGGCCAGGCCAACGTTACCATCATCGAGCGTCTAGACAGTGATTTGCAGTCTAACAGCCGACGTTATAGTGCGACGAAAACACGTTTTTAATGATGACCGCTAGCGATGTGTGAAAGCGTTTAATAGCCCATCGCTCCATGCTTCAATAAGCAATAACGCGTGATAAAAATTAAAGCGTAAATTCGCATTGGAATTTTAAAAAACATAAAAAAAGATTTTGAAATAGAGCCTGAAAAAAACCTTAAAACAGATCTTAAGGCAGGTCTTAAAAAACAGAATTAAAAAAAGATTTGAAAAAACAACTTTAAAAACAGGAATAACATCATGGCTATTTGTCAGGATCGTGTTGTCATCATCACCGGCGCCGGTGGTGGTCTAGGAGCCGCACACGCCAAGGTCTTCGCCAGTGAAGGTGCCAGCGTCGTGGTTAACGATATCAATGAGGCGGCGGCGCAGGCCGTGGTCGATGAGATTGTCGCCAGCGGTGGCAAGGCCGTGGTTAACACCTCGGACATCACCAACTACGAAGACAGCGGCAACGCGGTGAAGCAGGCGATCGATACCTTCGGCGATCTGCACATCGTGCTCAACAACGCCGGTGTCAACCGCGATCGTATGTTTGCCTCGATGACCGAGGTGGAGTGGGACACCATCATGGCGGTGCACTTGAAGGGCCATTTCTGCATCAGCTCGCACGCCGTGCAGTATTGGCGCGATCAGTCGAAGGCCGGTAAGGCCGTCGACGCCCGCATCATCAATACCACCTCGGGTGCTGGTTTACAGGGTTCTGTTGGCCAGTCGAACTACGCTGCTGCCAAGGCCGGCATCGCCGCGTTGACCCTTAACCAGGCGGCTGAGCTGGGGCGTTATGGCATCACCGCCAACGCCGTGGCACCGGCGGCACGGACCGGCATGACCACCGCCGTCGAGGCGATGGCGACACGCATGGCCAAGCCGGAAGACGACAGCTTCGATTACTGGGCGCCGGAAAACGTCTCAACGCTGCTGGCGTGGTTGGCTTCCAGCGAGGCGGCCGAGGTGACCGGCCGGGTATTTGAATCCGAGGGCGGCAAGATCTCTATTGCCGATGGCTGGCGTTCAACCGCGGGCATCGAGAAGAATGCCCAGTGGGCACCGAGTGAGATTGGTGCAGCGATGAAGCAGTTGCTCGAGCAGGAAGTGCCGGCGCAGAAGGTCTACGGCAGCAAGTAAGTTCGCCGACGCTTTTTGTGCATCACCCATAGACAAATAATGATAACGACGGGGTTCCCATGGAATTCGCATTTACCGAAGAACAGGTAATGATCCGCGACACCGCAGCGAGTTTTTTAGCTGATGTGTCGAACTCTGAAGCCATCCGCGAGGCGATGGCGACGGAACAGGGCTACAGCACGGCGTTGTGGCAGCGCATCTGTAGCGAGCTGTATTTTCAGGCCGTGACCATTCCAGAGGAATTTGGCGGCATGGGGCTCGGTTATGTCGAGTTGGTGGCGGTGATGGAGCAGATGGGCCGCTACGTGGTCTGTGCGCCGTACTTTTCCACTGTTTGTCTGGCCAGCAGCGCGCTGTTGGTGGCGGCTAACGAGGCACAGCAGGCAACGTATTTCGGTAAGATTCTCGACGGCGGCACGGCGACGTTGGCCTTTACCGGCAACGGTCAGTGGCACGCCGATGGCGTCACCGCCGAGTACCGTCGTGACGGCGAGCAGTTTATCGTCGACGGTGACTACCGTTATGTTATCGACGGCCACACCAGCGACAGCTTGGTGATTGCCGCCCGCGAGCAGGGCGGTGATAAGCTGGCGCTGTTTGTCTTGCCCGCCGATACCGCCGGGGTCGAGCGCACTTGGCGTCCGACCCTCGATCAGACCCGCAAGCAGGCCGATATTCGCTGCAACGGGGTGGTGCTGAGCGCGGAGAACTTGATGAGCGACGATGCCGCCGAGCCGTTGGCTAAGATTGTCGACTTGGCGACGGTGTGTCTGGCCGCCGAGCAGATGGGTGGCAGTCAGCAGGTGTTGGATATGACCGTCGAGTACACCAAGGAGCGGGTGCAGTTTAATCGCCCAGTGGCGAGTTTCCAGGCGGTGAAGCATCAGGCGGCGGATATGATGAGCCGTGCCGAGGCGTCTCGCTCCGGGGTTTACTACGCGGCTTGTATCGCCCAGGAAGCGTTGATCGATGGCCCCCTCGGCGGTGAGTTGCGCGAGGCGGCGAGCATCGCCAAGTCGTTTGTCTCCGAGGCGTATTTTAAAAACGCCGGTGATGCGCTGCAGTTACACGGCGGCGTCGGTTTCACCTGGGAGTACGATGTGCATCTCTACTTCAAGCGCGCCAAGGCCAGTGAGCATTACTTGGGTAACGCCGCCTACCACCGCGAGCGTCTCGCGACGCTGCTGTTAGATTAATCGGGGAGTCACCATGAAATTAAGTTTTAGCGCGGCAGATGAACAGTTTCGCATCGAAGTGGCGACCTGGTTAGAAGAGAACCTGGTGGGTGAGTTTGCCCAGTTACGCTATCGTGGCGGCCCCGGTGACGAGCATATGTTTCCCGAGGAGCGCAAGCGCTGGGAGCAGAAGTTGGCCGAGGGTGGCTGGACGTGTGTTGGCTGGCCCAAGGAGCACGGCGGTCGTGGTTGTTCGATCGAGCAGCAGGTGATCTTCCACGAGGAGTACGCCCGTGCCGGTGCCCCCGGCCACGTCGGTCATATCGGTGAGGGTCTGGCCGGCCCCACCATTATTGCCTTCGGTAGTGCGGCGCAGCAGGCGAAGTATTTGCCGGGCATCGTCGCCGGTAAGGAGTTATGGTGCCAGGGTTACTCGGAGCCGGGTGCCGGTTCTGATTTGGCTAACGTCAAAACCAAGGCGCATTTCGACGAGCAGAAGCAGCAGTGGGTGATCAACGGCCAGAAGGTGTGGACGTCGCTGGCCCATGAGTCAGACTATTGTTTTGTGATCGCCCGTACGGACCCGGATTCGGTGGCCCACAAGGGTTTGGGGTTCTTCTTAGTGAAGATGGATCAGCCCGGTGTCGAGGTACGCGGTATTGAGCAGTTGACGGGCACCAGTGAGTTTAACGAGGTGTTTTTCGATGATGCGGTGTGTGCCGCCGATGATATCGTCGGTGAGCCGGGCCAGGGTTGGGCGGTGGCGATGGGCTTGCTCGGCTTCGAGCGTGGCGTGTCGACCCTCGGTCAGCAGATGCAGTTTCAGAACGAGCTCAATCAGGTGATTACGCTGGCGAAGGAGAATGGCGCTGCCAGTGATCCGGTGATTCGTCAGCGTATTGCCGAGGCCCACGCCGGCTTGAAGATTATGCGTTATAACTCGATGCGCACGTTGTCGGGGGCCGATGATGGTAGTCTGCAGAAAGAGGCGTTGATGTATAAGTTGTTCTGGGCGACTTGGCACCGGGACTTGGGTGAGTTGGCGATGGATGTGATGGGCCCCGAGGCAGAGATGTTAGACGGCGGCCCCTATGAGTTGAGCCGCTTGCAGTCGATGTATTTGTTTGTCCGCTCGGACACGATTTACGGCGGCACTAACGAGATTCAGCGCAACATCATCGCCGAGCGAGGCTTGGGTATGCCGCGTGAGCCACGGGTAACGATTAAGCCGCAGTAGGTGCTTACTTGCGGTCAGTCCTTGCGACTGCGGGTACAGGGAGCTTCGTTGCGCCCCTAACCCTGCTGCCGGGGACGCCGTGAAGACATCCTTGTCGGCTTGGGGACAGCATCCTTGCTGTCCACACCCCGCCAGCAGGGCTAGCGGCTTGCAGGGTAAGCGGTAGGTAAGCGCTTATTTAGCGCCCCTAACCCTGCTGTCGGGGACGCCGTGGATACTTCCCTGTAGGCTTGGGGACAGCATCCCTGCTGTCCACACCCCGCCAGCAGGGTTAGCGGCTTACTGGGGCTTAGGTTGCGCAATAGGGCCAGCGGCTTGCTCGCCACTTGAGATGGGCGGCGAGATGTAAACGTAGATAGATAAGTGAAGCAAAACAGTACATTCTGAACATAAAGATAAACAATAAAGGTAATAACATGATCGATCTGAAAGCTCCCGCCTACGTTGAAGGCCGCAACTTGATCGCCGGTAAGTCAGTACTCATTACGGCGGCAGCCGGTGCCGGCATCGGTTTTTCCGCGGCGGTAAGGGCGGCGGAAGAGGGCGCACGCGCTATTGTCATCAGCGATATCCACGAGGGCCGTTTAGAGAAAGCGGTCGCGGCGTTGAAGGAGCAGACAGGTCTGGCCGAGGTGTATGGCAAGGTCGGTAATGTAGTGGTGGAAGAGGATGTGCAGGGCTTGATCGGTTTCGCCGAAGAGAAGATGAACGGTGTGGATATCCTGATCAACAACGCCGGCCTCGGTACCTCGAAGTTATTGGTCGATATGGAAGATGAGGAGTGGGATAAGGTTATCAACGTCACCCTCAACGGCACCATGCGGATGACCCGTCACATGATGAAGGTGATGCGCGATCGCGGCCAGGGTGGGGTGATTGTGAATAACTCGTCGGTGCTGGGCTGGCGTGCGCAGAAGGAGCAGGCGCATTATGCCGCGGCCAAGGCTGGTGTGATGGCGTTGACCCGTTGTGCCGCGGTGGAGGCGGCGGAGTTTAATGTGCGCATTAATGCCGTGGCGCCGTCGATTGTCTTCCACCCGATGTTGTTGAAGTCGGCACCGGAGGAGTTGCTGAATGAGTTGAAGTCGAAGGAGGCTTATGGCCGTGCGGCAGAGGCGTGGGAGGTGGCTAACGTGATGATGTTCCTAGCGTCGGATTACTCGAGTTATATGACAGGCGAGATTCTGTCGTGTTCTAGCCAGAAGGGTTAATGCCCGGCTCTGGTGTTCGCCGTCAACCGTTTGCGTTTTTATCGCTCGTTTGAGCGATAGCGCTCGGGCACTGCTGCGATACACTGGGGCTCAGCTCAGTATTAACGGTGATGCCATGCTGCGTCGCCGCTGTATAACGATAATGAATTACTACTTAATCACTACTGTCGGCCGCTGCCGGGGGTGGATAACAAGAGAGCAGATCGATGAGAGAAGCAGTCATTGTAGCAACGGCCCGTACGGGCTTGGCCAAGTCATTCCGCGGTTCCTTTAACGATACCGAAGCACCGGCAATGGGCGGTCATGTGGTGAAGGCGTTGGTCGAGAAGACCGGTATCGATCCTGCAACCGTTGAAGATTGTATCTTCGGTGCCGCTGCCCAGCAGGGTACGCAGGCGTATAACCTCGGCCGTCTTTCTGCCATTGCCGGTGGTTTGCCAGAGAGCACGCCGGGTATGGCGATGGAGCGTCAGTGTGCTTCTGGCCTAATGACGATTGCCACTGCCGCTAAGGCGATTATGTGTGATGAGTACGATGTGGCCATCGCCGGTGGTGTCGAGTCGATTTCGCTGACACAGAATAAGCATAAGAACACCTATCGCAGTGTCTCGAAGACGGTACAGGCAATCGATGAGACAGCCTATATCCCAATGATCGAGACTGCTGAGGTTGTTGCCCAGCGTTATAACGTCAGCCGTGAGGCGCAGGATGCTTACGCGTTGTTGTCACAGCAGCGTACCGCAGCAGCGCAGGAGAACGGCGCCTTCGCTTCCGAGATTGTGCCGATGGCGGCGACGATGTCAGTGTTTAACAAAGAGACCAAAGAGGTCACTTACAAAGATGTAGTTGTGGATAAGGATGAGTGTAATCGTCCTAACACCACCGCCGAGAGTTTGGCCTCGCTGGAGCCGGTTTGGAAAGATGGCCAGTGGATTAAGCAGGGCACCTCGGTCACCGCCGGTAACGCCTCGCAGTTGTCCGATGGTGCAGCGGCGTGTTTGTTGATGGAGGCAGAGACGGCTAAGCAGCAAGGTCTAGAGCCCCTCGGTTATTATCGCGGTGTTGCCGTCGCCGGTTGTGCCGCCGACGAGATGGGTATTGGCCCGGTCTTCGCGATTCCTAAGCTACTGGCTAAGCATAATCTAACAGTTGACGATATTGGTCTGTGGGAGATTAACGAAGCTTTCGCCTCGCAGGTTGTTTACTGCCAGGATCAGTTGGGTATCGATATTGATAAGCTCAACGTTAACGGCGGCGCGATTTCGATCGGCCACCCGTTCGGCATGTCTGGTGCTCGCATGGTGGGTTCAGCCTTGTTAGAGGGCAAGCGCCGCGGTGTGAAGTATGTGGTGATCAGCATGTGTATCGGTGGCGGCATGGGTGCGGCCGGGTTGTTTGAGGTGGCTTAAGCCTCTTTGTAAACACTTTTTGTAAGCTTTTAAAAAACCGCCGTTGGGCGGTTTTTTTGTTCTGCTTGTGGGCCGTTGCGCGATGTTGCTCGCTGCTCAAAAAGAGAGACATTCGCGACGAGCAACATCGCGCAACGGCTTTGCTGTTTTGTGTTTTTTGGCAGAAATTGTTTTTTTGTAAATTATTATAGCTGTAATGGGGGCGTAGCTTTCAATCACAGTACCAGTACGGTAGTGTATCTCTCAATAATTGATAGAATGCCTTAGCCTTGGTTACCATGGGCTTACTTCATTATTATCAACAATAAACAAGCACAGCTATAACAAGGGCAAAACGCCCCATGCCAGCAAAAGCTGGCTTGAGTTCGCAACATTCAGTTGCCATTCGCGGCGTTAGCTGAAGACAAGAAGAAGGAATCAAAAATGGGATGGAAAGGAACAGTTCGATCAGTGGGGGCGGCAGTTCGTGCTGCGGAGAGAGATGCGAAAAGGAGGGCGAGGGAACTTGAAAGGCAGCAAAAAGAATATGACAAAATGCAGGAGCTAGAGAAAGCGAAATACGAAGTGGAAGTCTATGAAAATCATATTGATGTCATTCAATCAATCCACAAAGAATGTAGTGATCTAATAGACTGGAACAAAATTGCTTCATCTAAGCAGCCTACAGAACCTCAATATAGCAACGATAATGAATCGGAAGCTCGTCTATTGTTAGAGACATATAATCCTGGATTTTTATCTCGGCTATTCCGAAGGGAGAAAAAGAAAAGATCGAATCTTTCACAGAAAATTGATGAGGCTATTAAGGAAGATAAGGAGTGTCACAAATCTAGGGTCTCAAAATGGGAGCAAGAAGTAGAAGCGTGGAAAGAAAATACAGAAATAGCTAAAGCGCTTTTAGATGGTAAGGCAGAAGCTAAAATAGAAGTAATCGAGAGCCTTGAGCTATTCACAGAGATTTCTAATCTTGGGTCTAGTTTGTCAATCTCTGTCTACGATAATGGTGTTTTGGAGACAACAATAAATGTTCATGGTACTGATATAGTTCCAAACGAAGCAAAGAGCTTATTAAAAAGCGGGAAGTTATCAGTTAAGAATATGCCAAAAGGTAGATTCAATGAAATATATCAAGACTATGTCTGCAGCTGTGTATTGCGGGTAGGCAATGAACTATTTTCAGCTATACCTGACAACCTGATTATTGTAACAGCTGTAGACGAGCTGCTTAATTCAAAGACAGGCCATTTAGAGGAAGCCCCTATTTTATCAGCAGCACTATCACGTAGAGGAATAGAGCGCCTTAATTTAGAGGCAATTGATCCATCAGACTCCATGGCTAACTTTAAGCATAATATGTTGTTCAAAAAAACTAAGGGGTTCGATCGGGTTGAGCGTATAGAATCGGGGGAGTTAGAGTGTGCATAAAACTGTATATCTAAGCCAGCTATCTTATTTGTTGCAGATGATAGCAGCTATAGAAATACCCATCGTTATCTTGTTGTATATAATTAATTACGACGCGTTCAGAGGTCAATGAAGGTGGGTGTCTTGAAAGTTCTTATTTCCCGTGTCGACAAATAATAGGACGAAGCATACTTCGTCGCGGGGTAATCTTGACAGTCAATGGAAAATAAGGGTCGAAATAACAATGGGTTAAGGTAATTTCTCGGGCTAAAAACAATAAAATAATATATGCTGGCATCATATACAAATGTTAGAAGGCTTTTTTGAGATCATCACGTAGGATTAGAAATACCATATGCTAAAAGAGCTACTTGAAAAAGGATATTTCCCGAGCGAATTACCTGCACCCTTCACAACCAGTGATTATGCGGCGGCCATTTGCGATCCATCTTTACCCACCAGCTCTCCATACACATATGGCAAAAGAGGGCCGAAATATAATTCAAAATGTGCCGTATTCAACTTAGCTAGGCGAGGTAAGCTTCGCAGGGTTCTATCTATACCTAATCCTATTAATTACTACCATGCAGCAAAGTCCATTTCAGATAACTGGGCCGATATTGAAGCCCACTTTAAAAAGTCAGATCAATCTTTGAGCCGCCCTGTAGCTGATACATCTCGGGCGTTAAGTTGGGAAAAGGGGTTCGCGAAGCTTTCGAACGCAAAGCTTCAAACTCGATCTGCCTCAAAGTACATTCTTCAGGCTGATATAAGTAATTTTTACCCTTCGATTTACACTCATAGCATACCTTGGGCTCTTCATACTAAGTCTGTTGCTAAAAGTGGCTTTGGGTTTCATGCCAATATTGGCAATCAGATAGATACTCACATTAGAAATTGCCAAGAAATGCAAACGAAGGGTGTACCAATAGGTCCAGATGCATCTTTTGCAATAGCAGAAATAGTAATGACATCTATAGATGAGATGCTTATCCCTTTAGTCGGGGATAAGTATCATCGGTATATTGATGACTTTGAGTTTGGGTGCAGCTCGTATCAACAAGCAGAAACCACACTTGCGCGATTACAAGAAGTGTTAGAAGTATTCGAGCTCACCCTTAACTCTTCAAAAACAAGAATAATAGAAGCTCCATCACCACTTGATCCTATATGGTTGCACGAGCTTAAAAACTATAAATTCAGGACGGGAAAAACACAGCAAAGGAATGATTTCTTACACTATTTTGATCTGGTAATGGATTGCCTAAAGAAATTCCCGAATGATTCCATCGTTAAGTATGCAATATTAAAGTCTTCTTCACGGCTTATTTATCCCGAGAACTGGGCAGCATACCAGAGCATAATCTTACAATGGTCTATCGCAGAGCTAGGAATTCTACCGATAGCATTGGACTTCATTAAATTCTATGAAAGCAAAGGTTTTCCTATCAATAAAGATGAGTTACGGGAAACCTTGGAGTTCCATATAACTGAGCATGCCCCTATGGGACATACTAGCGAAGTGTCTTACGCTACATTTGGGATGATTCTTTTTGGTTTGAATTTCTCAGCTAGCGCAGTTGATATTCTTGCATCAATTGAGAATTCATTTATCGCATTACTTACCTTAGATGCTCAGCAGCAGGGGCTAATCCCCAACACATACACTTTTAGTTTATGGGAGTCGCTAATGACAGCTGCCGAGCTAAAAACATCGAATTGGCTTTTGGCGTATGAAGCACTGGTTAAGGGCTGGTTACCTTCTGCTTCAGGAGCCGACTACGTCTCTACCGATAATGGTTTTAAGTACTTAAAAGCAAAGGATGTTCACTTCTACGACACAACAGCAATTGCAGCGTATGCGCCTTCCGATAAATATTGGGCATTAAAGGAAATTACTCCTGAGCAGTTGAAGTACGTCATAGAGCCTTCTAACAATACGCTGCAGCCTACCTCGTACCTCGGCGGCTGAACTGGGCGTTAGATCACAATCACTCTAGAAATAGAATAAGAAATAAATATGGAAAATAAAGTAGAGAAAGTTACAGCCGACGATGTGGCTGCGTGGATGCTTGGGCAGCTTGAAGCGAAGAAGTGGTTATATCAAGAAGTTGTTGTTTATAAAATAAAGAAGGAGTTTGGCGAAGATTTTGTATACCTAAATGCCAGCGGAAACTTGGCGATTGGGAAGGATGTATTAAAAAGCTTCAAGAAAATTACTGAAAATTCTGTTGTCTGGGAACGAGGTGAAAAAGCCTGGAGAAAACTAAGAGAAAATGAAAAATACACTGGAAGACAAGTCGACTAACGATCTAACAAGGGCCGAAAATAACTAATACACCCATAGTTATTTTGGCGTATCTATCCAATACTGGCGTGTTCAGGGATCAATATAGTTGGGTGTCTTGATAAGTCCGGCAACTGAATATCCTGACGAACTGATTGAGTAAATGACTAGCCATCAATCACTTATAGTACTCTATAAGTACACAGCTATATTAAGAAATAACTAAGACACCCATAACTATTTGTCGCATATATACAACTCTATTACACTTAAAGACGATGAAGGTAGGTGTCTGGATAAGCACTAATCTTGCTTATATCAGCCATCTATCCACACCACACACCCCCACCATGATTGTCGTAAATCCTTACAGCTATCAGACACTTGTCACTTTCCATCCAGCCGTTAGTACGGTACTGTATCCCTCAAATAATTAACAACAGGGCTTAGCGGCGGTTAGCATGGACTTACTTCACAATCAGCAACAATGTACCAAGCCCAGCTATAACAAGGCCAATCAGCATTGCCAGCAAAGCTGGCTGGACTTCGCTACGTTCAGCCGCTGTTGGCAGCGTTATGTTTCACTGAGTATCTATGAGTAAACGAGACGATTTCACTGAAGCAACCAAAAGGGCCATGGCTGAGCGAGTTGCTTGGCGATGCAGTTTCCCTGGTTGTGGAAAAATAACAATTGGCCCAAGAATGGGGCAGGGAGAAGAAAAGAAATCTTTAAATTTAGGTGAGGCAGCTCATATCGTTGCTGCCGCAAAAGATGGCCCTAGATTTGACAATGATACTACACCTGAATTCAGGCGGTCCATTGATAATGGGATCTGGATGTGTAGGGCTCATGCAAGGTTTATAGATACAGATCATAAAGAATATTCGGTTGAAACTTTAAGATTGTGGAAAATCCAAGCCGAAGAGCAAGCTTATAAAAATCTAAAATTACAAGATAATTATAATTTTGAAAGTAGAAGAACACTTATTGCGATTGGGTTTGATTTGTTGCTGTATGGTACATGGTCGTCAGTTAAAGGTAATGAGTGGGAGTTCATAGTTGAAAGTTACTTAGAAGATTCTAGCAATGAGTTAAAAAATTACTCAGATGGCTTTGGCTCTATAGAGGTGAATCAAAGGTTTATATCCGTTGAGTCACAAGGCGATGCAAGAGTAATTAAATCACCTATCGAAATAGATTATTCCACAGGTGGTTCTGAGTTATTTAGAGTCAAAATTGAAGATAAAGTTATTGCTAAGAAGCCTTCCGGTGTTGGAGCTACTATTAAGTTAGGCGATGATGGTGACCTAGATTTATCTGGTGGTGGTATCACACGGATTTCTGGTGTTGAAGCAGCTATTCAGTCGATAGCAACTTCTGCTGGTACCTTGTACGGTGAGTGTTTTTTCGATAAAACGGCAGGCTCATTTATTAGTGAACTCTTTCATAAGTATAAAGATGATGTTCTTCTGTTAGAATCTGTAATAAAGCTTGAGATGATAAGGTTATCACTTGTTCCTAGGATTTCATCTGACAATAAAAACGTTACGCCTCCACTTAGTTTCATAAAAGAAATAGTGTCGGTGAACATTCCGTCGGTTGTTTTGGTTGATTCTCGACTATTAATGAAGTTGAAACTGGTGTTGGGGGATGAAACTGAGTGGGTTGGCAATGTTAAAGTGTTTGTGCTGCAGAAATAACTAATGGCAAATAACTAAGACACCCATAGTTATTTTGACGCATATATTCAATATTGGCGCGTTCAGAGATCAATATAGGTGGGTGTCTTGATAAGCCCTTCTCAATCCGTTAGAAGTTAGCCCCAAAATAAGCCGACGGCGGGTAAGTGGCTGACGGAAATAACTAAGACACCCATAGTTATTCTGACGCATATATTCAATGTTGGCGCGTTCAGAGATCAATATAGGTGGGTGTCTTGATAAGCCCTTCTCAATCCGTTAGAAGTTAGCCCCAAAATAAGCCGACGGCGGGTAAGTGGCTGATATTAATAACCATAAATATTGCGGTGTAGTTCTAATATACGCGCAAGTTGCGGTGTAATTCTGAGAAGCTTTTTATTGAGAGTAGATAAGCTTATGTTAATCATGTAGTTTATGGGCAACTAAAATAATTAACCCCAGAATTACACCGCAACTGTGATACACCGCAGCTTGCGGTGTAATACGCTGTTATGTTCAGGGGATGTAAATCAAATGGCAGACTTTAGGTCATCTTTCTTTAGTGATGCTAATCGGGTCGTGTTTACAAGTTCCGGGGTATACAACCCTAAGAAAAAGAAGGGTAACAGTGTCATTGCAGATGTTCGTGACGTAAAGCAAATCAGAAACTTATACATATGTCTTGAAATTATCTATGATCCCAACCCAGAGACTACAGGTTGGATGAGCCCGCCGGACTACACGATAACGTCAATGAACGATAAAGATGTTATTGATTCTGTAGATGTTGTATTAAAAGGATGGCTTCGTAAAGTTGGTTGGAAAAGTGACTATTCGCTAATAAGATACGAAGATTATCATGATTGGTTATCGGAAAATGCAATCGATGTTCCGTCAACATAAACATAACAAGGCAATTAACTACGCGCCTTCGGCGCAAGACGCTCGTACCTCGCGCCTGTTATTGCGGCGTTAGGCGTCCAGGAGGAGGCGATGGAAATTAAACAAAAAAATGTTGGTAAAAACCAGACCGTAATAAACAATGAGTCAGGTGTTGTAAATGTTGATCAGTCTAGGCAATACACAAACCTGGCAGATGAAAATACATTGCATATATATAAAGAAATATCTCAAGCTGATCAAGGAAAGTTTATTACAGGTTTTGTCATTGCCTGTTTTCTTCCTGGATTAAGTCTTATTGCAGATTTTATGCAAATGCACCCCGTAATAGACTTTCCTTTTTGGGTATATTTAGTTGCTTTTGGCACAATCTTTTTTGTTGTTTTAATTGGCTTCTTTGATAACTTTAAAATTATGTCATCAGAGCCACCAAGGGATGACGAGTGTAGGTGGCTATATTCGGACAGACTGTTTATCCGAACTGAAAATGGCTACACAATATTTACACATACCAATAACTGCATCTACCCTGATTGCCAAGGAAAGATAGTAATATCGTCACCACCCGAAAGATATAATGGCGAGTTTTCATGTTTTGGTAAATGTAGTTTAGCTGGTGGGCAGCATTCATATGGCATTGACTATAATTTCAAAGCATACCCCATTGATGTTGATTGGCGGCCTATACCAAGGCCTAACAAGTAGCTGCACAGGAAAATAACTCACTACGCTCCCAATTTCCTGTGAGCTCGGCGTTATGTGTAATTAACTATGGAAGAGCTTCTACTCTACTTAACCGGATTTTGGCGATTTGTATTCAGCGCGCAATTTAGACTGGATTATAAAGCTCGCTTTCAGCGAATGAAGGACGGCGAAAAATTCATGGAAGTTATAAATATGTTAATCTCAATAATCGTAGGTATTGGTGTACCGGCAATAATCATCTATCGCGTATATTTTGTATAAGAGGTGGTATTGTGCCAAAACACATAACAAAACGGTCAATGAACGCCTGCGGCTGGACAGCTTTAAGCGCTGCTTCGCAGCAAAGCAGCCCATTACCTAAGCGTTAATTGCCTCAAGGAGATTGTGCTATTCGGGAAGAAAAAGGATCAAGTGACTATTTGCTTATTGTTTCGTGCCTTGTTATTTTCTTTTTCCTATTTCAGTGGCTAGAAATTTATAGCCTTGTAGTAGTTATGCAATGCTCGAAGATATCGGATTTTTGGCTGGGCACATCTCAAGATGGCTTTAACCCATATATAGCCTCCGTTACAATATTCACACTATTTCTATTGTGGTCCATAACCGACGCGGCTAGAGCCATCTATTTAAACTATAGAGATAAGTTACAGTCCATTGTCGTATGCTTAACTATAATTCTTTGCTCCGTATTTACAGCACGAGCATTGTGGGCACAATGGGAGTATTTTGAAATATCGTGCAAAATAACTAAGACACCCATAGTTATTCTGACGTATATATTCAATATTGGCGCGTTCAGAGGTCAATATAGGTGGGTGTCTGGAAAGCTCTTTTCATCAGAGCCTGATTAAGTCACAATCTGGTTATTAGCATCAAAACAAGAACTAAATTGATATGAAATATCTCATTCCTTTTACCAGACAAATGTGCCTGCAACTCGCTTCAATTCGTGACGGCGAAACTAAACTTGCCCAAACAGTTCACTGCAGCGATGGAAATAGACCTCTCAGCGAGACACTCGATAGCGCTAGATACAGTGGTGTACGTTTCGCTATCCTAGGCATAGGTGAAGACATAGGCCCACGCGCAAATGTGGGTCCCGGCGGCGCAACCGATGCCTTCGAATCGGCCATGGCACAATTTCTCAACCTACAATCTAACCGCTTCTTGAGTGGCAACGAGTGCATGGTGTTGGGTCAGATGCAGACAGATGATCTACAGCTCGGAGAAGAGGGTGATACCGATGCAATGAGAAGCAATATTGACCGAGTGATCACCATAGTCAGTCAGGTAATTTCGGCGGGCCTCGAGCCTATCGTTATCGGCGGTAGCCATAACAATGCCTTTGGCTTATTGACGTCGGTCAAGCATTGCCTTAACAGGAAAGTCGCGGCGGTAAACTTAGATCCCCATTCCGATTTTCGCCCACCTGAAGGCCGACTTAGTGGCAATAGTTTCACCCACGCTGCGGCCAGCGGCGCATTGGGTTACTACCATGTACTCGGCATGCATGAACTCAAGAACAGTGAAGAGACTCTGGAGCAACTCAGCACCTTCGGCGGCCACTGGCATACCTTGCAATCGATCTGGATACGCCGAGAAATCACCTTGAAGTCGGCATTAGATGAGATAGTCACGCGCCTGAACGACTGCCAGCTACCTGTGGCCCTAGAACTGGATCTCGATGCCATCATCAATATGCCCAGTAGTGCCTCGACAGCTGCGGGGATACCACTACTGGACGCCTTACATTATGTGAGCACGATAGCCAGAAATACACCTTGTGCTTATCTGCATTTAGCGGAAGCCGCACCTAGCTGCCATGTTGCAAGCATAGCGGCCGGTTATCGCGAAACAGGCCAGAGTATCTGTGAGCTGATTTATGCGTATATTCAAGGCAGAATGCAGGCACAGCAGATAGGTTATATCTGAGTATAAGGGATATTAAGCCCCACTTCGCGTAAAGAATAACCAAGACACCCATAGTTAAATAAGAAGGCTAAATCTCACGTACACAGGTAATAAGGTGCGGATGCTCCGCCTTTTGGCAGTAAATCAGAGCTAGATTAAGTGCTGCAGGGCAATGAAGTAAGTAATTTCAGGTAGATGGGCAGCGTTCAGGCGTAACGAGCCACGGCAGGGTGGTTAGCCGTGCATAAGTTATGTTGATCTTAGATTTATTTAGCCAAACAGGGCGCGGCTAGTTGTGATGCCGTGCCTTCGTTTTCGCTTGTGGTGTTGCTGGTAGTCATCCAGGCTTTGTGTGCTACCTACGGGGCCTGTAAAAAAGTGTTCGAACGAGGTTGTTAGCTGTAGCCAGTTTTCTGCAGAGATATTAAGCCGCGTTAGGATGTCTTCAGCGTTGCTGTCGATAGAGCCGCGTTTATTTTTGCGTAGCACCCGCCCGGTTTGATCGACGAGCGCCACATAGTCTTTTAAGTTGAAACACACCCCCTTGGGTATGTGTTGACGCTCGTTGCCAATGAAGGGGAGTAACTCTTTGGCTTGTTGGCCTTTATGTGCGGCGGCTATACGCAGCCTAATGCTGGTGTGGGCTGATGCTTCGGGTGTCTTCGCCATCTTGGCTCTAACGGGGTTTAAATCTACATAGGCCATACACGCGAGTAGAGCCCCTTCGTCGAGTAGTGCTTGTGACTTGAAGCGTCCTTCCCAAAAGCGGCCGGTGCAGCCGTCTTCCTGATTGGCTTGTCGTGCAATCGGTTCGTTTAACGCGCGCATAAACCAACTGATGTCGGCTAAGCGACGACGGTACTCCGTGATGATGCTGTCCAGCGTACCCTGCTCGTATGATGTAATAGTTTGGCCTCTGGCAAAGCGCTGTGTCAGCAAATTACCTTGGTATAGTTGGTGCCACTGATTAACCACTTGTTGGTCAGTCCATTGCTGAGCTTCATCCTCATCAACGCGTAGCACCAGGTGGGCGTGGTTGCTCATTACGGCATAAGCGCAGATATCAATGGCAAAGACACTAGCAAGCTCTAAAGCACGGGACTCCACCCAGCCCCGGCGGTGCTCATAGCTCTCACCGCTGAACGGGTCGTTGCCACAGAGAAAGGCACGTCGAACGCAACGAGAGACGCAGTGATAGTAGGGGGTGTCGGCTAGGCTGACGATCTGTTTACGTGGTGTTGGCATGGGCAGTCCTCCCTGACTTATTTGAGTTTAGGAGTGAGTGCTTTCTATAGCAATGCCGGTGGGTGTCTTGGTAAGATTACATAACAAGTTGCTTAAACGGACAAAAAACAGCTGGCTTTTGCTCGTTCCTCGCTAATTTTAGCCAGCTATTTTATTGCCGCTTAGCAAAGCGTTATGCGCAATGAACTTCAAGTATCGGCATCTCTACATCAAGGAAGAAATGAAATATCAATGTTGTGTGTGTAGCTCCAAATTTGAAGGCAGCCAAATTAAGGATGACTTCAAGAATGGAGTAAAAGAGGGCTTTTTATGCCCCGAGTGCGGTGCCAATATCAAAGATGATATGAGTGGCCAGACCGCATTCGATCAAAAAGCCAGTGGCTCATATTCATTTTACGCATTCTTATTAGCAATTTTCTTCTTAGACAGTAAAATCGAACAATATATAAGCACTCCATTGGGTGTAAACAATTGGTTGTTTCTTGGTGTTTTGTTTGGGGTTTCTGTTTCGGTTTACGGTTTTGTAAACCGTGGGTTGCTCAAAGAATCTAACATTTTAACCACAAAGAGCGTGAGCGCATTAAATAACTAAGACACCCATAGTTATTCTGACGCAAAAAAAAATAACTAAGACACCCATAGTTAAATAAGAAGGCCAAACCTGACGTACACAGGCAATAAAATACAGATGCTCCGCCTTTTGGCAGTAAATCAGAGCTAGATTAAGTACCGCAGGGTAACGAAGAGAGTAATTGCAGGTAGATGAGCAGCGTCCAGGCGTAGCGAGTCACGGCAGGGTGGTTAGCCGGGCATAAGTTATGTTGATCTTAGGTTAATTCAGCCAAACAGGGTGCGGCTAGTTGTTATGCCGTGCCTTCGTTTTCGCTTGTGGTGTTGCCGGTAATCATCCAGGCTTTGTGTGCTACCTACGGGGCCGGTAAAAAGTTGTTCGAACGAGGTTGTTAGCCGTAGCTAGTTTTCTGTTGAGATATTAAGCCGTGTTGAATGCCTTTTGAATGTTGTTGATACGAAGCCCCTCTCCCTTGATAGTTATATGCGATTGATTTCTATCGTCGTCGGCTATATATTTACCAATCTTGAAAAATAATAAGAGTGTTAGGGATGAGAAGTATTAAAAATATTGCTGTATATAACTTGTTGCTGATATCTATTGCTGCCTTGGCTGCCTGTGGTGGTGGTGGTGGTGGTGGTGGTGGTGGTGGTGCCTCTTCTGGTGGGGGGGTTGATGGCGATTCATTAAGAGTTAATATAGAAGGTAGGGCTGTTAAGGGGGTTATGAAAGACCCGGATGTGCAGATTTTTCTGATCAAAGACGGTGTTGCGCTTGAGAGAGCAGAATATAGCGCAGATAGTGATAAGTTAGGAAATTTCTCATTCCATTCACCGATATACACAGCACCACCATTCAGTGCCATGTTAAAAACAGAGACTGGTTTGAAGTTCTATCACAAGTGCGATTTCTACCCTTCGTGTAATGATGTTGACTTTGGAGAGATAGATACGCTGTTTGGAAATAGTATTTTCTCGTATGATGTAACTGGAATGGAGCTTCGGTCCTATATACCGGCGCTAGCATCAGATAATCTTGTGAATGCAAATGTCTCAACATTAACGAGCTTTGCGGTTGCGATGGCGGAGGGAATGCCGGGCAAACTGACTGACGAGAATGCATCAAAGGCAAAAAAGGCCATCGAAGACTTGTTTGGGCTTACTGAGCGCGATATCGATATTCAAGCCACTAAGCTTATCGATCTGACAGATGTTAATGAATGGGTCTCGGCAACGGAAGAGGAACGCTATCATAGCGTAATGAATGCGGCCATTGTGGGTATGCCTGAGGAAGTTTTTGCTTTGCAAAGAGAATCTTTAGGGGTTGATCCGGCGAAAAATGATTATCAAATAACGTTTAACAATGTCTTATCCGATTTGGCATTTAACGGTCAGTTTGGGGGGGATGATCGATATAAGGAAGATTTTATTCAGTTGTTTATTAATATAGATGACGGCGCGCATAGCGTTTCCCTTAGTGGTTATATTGGGGCGCGTGGTGAAGTTAAATTATCACACTTTAGTGATATTTATGACCAGGTTACTGGTTATATCAGGTTGGAAGGGATGACCACGGAGCTTCTTTACAAATCATCATATCGTCAAAGATTTTATGCTGAAACTGGGTTTCCAGTATGGGACAGTGGTGTATTGACGTTTACCGTTAGTGAGAACGGAGCAATTAGCGGAATATCGGAAGGAAGTAATTCTTCTGATGGGTTGAGTGGTGTTGTTACTGGAGATGTATTAAGGGTTAACAAAGATGGTAACCAGTTTAATACAAATTCAGGTTTTGATATTGAAAAGTATAAGGATATAGCCAATAAACAGCTGGCTCTACTGCATGCCCATTACGGCACAACGCCTTAGCTATCTTGATAACTAAGGCACCCATCGTTATTACTATGTATATGTATAATATTGCTGTATTCAGAAGGAAATTAAGATGGGTGTCTTGGTAGGTTTGTCTTGGTAGGTTTGTAAGTGCTTTTGCCAATTACCTCCAGAATCGAATAATAGCAGGGACACACTTCATCACAGGGAGGCCTTTGCAGAGAATGGCGTTATGAGCTAAATACCAGTTAGCTAAAGGGAATAATTAAGGCAACCATAGTTATTCCGTCGTATATATTCAATCTACTACATTAAGAACTCAATAAAGATGGGTGTCTGGAAAGCTCTTATTTCCCGAACCGATAAATAATAGGGCAAGCACATTTCGTCGCGGGGTGATCTTGGCAGTCAGCGGCAAATTAGAATTGAAACAACAGTGGGTTAAGGTAGTATCTGGGGCTGTAAACAATAAAGCTATATAAGCTAGCGTCATATACAAATGTTACCCATGATTGGTGAGACTATGGAATGGTACGCTGTAAGAAACGTCTTTCACTTTGGTGTGAAATCAGACGGAAAGAATGTATTCGAAGAGAGAGTTGTAGTATTCCAAGCTGAATCGTTCGATGAGGTTCACTCAAAGGCTGAGGCAGAAGCTGCGCAGTACGCAAAAGATAACGACTTCTCAGTACACGACATGCAAGAATGTTATCGCCAAGACGGTGAAAACCTCATAGATGGCTACGAAGTCTGGTCTCAACTATTTGAAGCGCACCTTTCCTTAGAAGCCTTCTACGCCACACGTTATGAGAAGTTCAAATACGACCCAGAAAATGTGTAACAATCCAATGAAGCCTGACCCAGTAAGCGCCGCTGGGTTGGCACGAGGCCGCTACAGTGTAGCGGCGCTCACTGGGCAGCTTGTTGGGGTGTTATAGAATAATAGAATAACTAAGACACCCATAGTTAAATAAGAAGACTAAATCTCACGTACACAGGCAATAAA
Source organism: Sinobacterium caligoides (assembly GCF_003752585.1). NCBI lineage: Bacteria > Pseudomonadati > Pseudomonadota > Gammaproteobacteria > Cellvibrionales > Spongiibacteraceae > Sinobacterium > Sinobacterium caligoides. The sequence continues at coordinate 1,254,798 of NZ_RKHR01000003.1, read as the reverse complement.
ATACAGATGCTCCGTCTTTTGGCGGTAAATCAGGGCTAGATTAAGTGCTACAGGGTAATGAAGAGAGTAATTTCAGGTAAATGGGCTGCATTCAGGCGTAACGAGTCACGGCAGGGTGGTTAGCCGGGCATGAGTTATGTTGATCTTAGGTTAATTCAGCCAAACAGGGCTCGGCTAGTTGTTATGCCGTGCCTTCGTTTTCGCTTGTGGTGTTGCCGGTAATCATCCAGGCTTTGTGTGGTACCTACGGGGCCGGTAAAAAGTTGTTCGAACGAGGTTGTTAGCTGTGAACAAATAACTAAGACACCCGTAGTTATTCAGACGCATATATTCAATTATGGCGCGTTCAGAGGTCAATATAGGTGGGTGTCTTGATAAGCCCTTGCTTATGACAACTTGCTCGATGTCATGACTGTTTGCGGGGCTGGAACTAATGAATTAATAGTGCATGAAATACCAGTTCAAAGCATCATAGACGCTGAAGAAACAGGCTTTCTTAATACAGCAGACATAAACAATGAATATTCAGTCTACGAATGCGACAAAAACACATAACAAAACGGTCAATGATCGCCTGCGGCTGTAAAACCTTAAACGCTGCTTCGCAGCAAGGTTTCCCATTACCTTGGCGTTAGGCAACGATGACTGTAGGCGCTGATATGGACAAGAAGTCGAAAAATAAGCTTCGAAAAAAGGCTGCAGCTGCTGAGCTTAGAAAAAATATCGAACCAATGGATAAAGTCAATTGGTCGGACTCAAGTAAAAACTCTTATGCATATGAGTCACCTGTCAGGAATGCGTATATAGATTCCGCATACAGATGCACAAAATGCCATCAGGTAGCTGTATTCTCAGCCAAAGCTCAGAAGTATACCTACGAAGTAAAAAAGAGTTATATTTGCCAATATAGAACATTATGTCCAGAGTGTTATTACTCATTAAAGAACTTAGTTAATATGGTTAATGGGTTTGAGGAATTGTGGGCTAAAGAAAATGAGTCAACAAAGCACACAGCTCCATACATAATAGAATGGCTCGATGCACTTCAGCAGTTCCCTAAATACGGAAAAAAGGCTAACCAAGCTATAATTAACATGTTAAATAACCACATTTCTAAAAATTCCTAACAAAAAAAGCAACCCGACAAAAACATTCGCGCGCTCGAATTTTTGCGGGTTCTTTAGGCGTTATGCAGAATATTTTCTCATGTAATACTGTGTTTTTCCTAAATATGACTATTATAGTGTTGCAGTGAAATCTATTTAGATTAGAGCGCGACTTAAAATGATTAATAACGACATATCACAATAAGGAAAAATGATGAAAAGCGTAAAGATTGAAGGTTCTCATAATTTACAGGTACTAAGAGGGTTAACTAACAACCGCTCCATATTAAGCTGCACTGGTAATGGTGACAATGTCGACTTATGGAATTTGGACGACGGTAGCGGCCGACAAGAATGGAATGTCAAATTGGTCGAAGGCAGAACCGACCATTATAACATTATTGTGGAAAATGGTGTGAGCAGTGATAAAAAGTATCTCAGCACTACAAGCGATGGTAGTAATGTTGACTTATGGGATAAAGACGATGGAAGTGGCCGCCAGCGTTGGATGTTTTTTCCCGTTACAAATTCACCCACTTGCAACACCTATAACATCCAGGTTTCATCCGGAGTGACTGGTGGTAGGGTGTATCTTAGCTGTACTAGCGATGGTAGTAATGTTGATTTGTGGAGTGAGGATGATGGAAGTGGTCGCCAAAGATGGCAAGTTCAAGGGATTTGGCCTCAGAAATAGATTGGAGTTATAGCATTATTATTAGGTGTAGCATTTGGGCTGGAGCATAACAAGCGCCTGCAATCTGACTTCCGGATACTGGCGCCTTGTGTGCAAAGAGCCACACAAAAGGCGCCAGTATCCGGAGGCAGCTAAAAAATAACTAAGACACCCATAGTTAAATAAGAAGGCTAAATCTCACGTACACAGGTAATAAGCCGCGTTAGGATGTCCTCAGCGTTGTTGCTGATGCAGCCGCGTTTATTTTTGCGTAGCACTCGCCCGGTTTGATCGACGAGCGACACATAGTCTTTTAGGTTGAAGCACACCCTCTTGGGCATCTGTTGACGCTCGTTGCCAATGAAGGGGAGTAACTCTTTGGGTTGTTGGCCTTTATGTGTGACGGCTATGCGCAGTCTAATGCTGGTGTGAGCTGATGCCTCAGGTGTCTTCGTCATCTTGGCTCTAACGGGGTTTAAATCTACGTAGGCCATGCAGGCGAGTAGACCCCCTTCGTCGAGTAGTGCTTGTGACTTGAAGCGTCCTTCCCAGAAGCGGCCGGTGCAGCCGTCTTCCTGACTGGCTTGTCGTGCGATCGGTTCGTTTAACGCGCGCATAAACCAACTGATGTCGGCTAAGCGACGACGGTAGTCCGTGATGATGCTGTCCAGCGTACCCTGCTCGTAAGATGTAATAGCTTGGCCTCTGGCAAAGCGCTGTGTCAGCAAATTACCTTGGTATAGTTGGTGCCACTGCTTAACCACTTGTTGGTCAGTCCATTGCTGAGCTTCAGCCTCATTAACGCGTAGCTCCAGGTGGACGTGGTTGCTCATTACGGCATAAGCACAGATATCGATGGCAAAGACACTAGCAAGCTCTAAAGTCGAAGTGATAGTAGGCGGTGTCGGCTAGGCTGACGATCTGTTTACGTGGCAATAACTATGACACCCATAGTTATTCCTGTCGTTAGAAGGAGTCTTGATATGCTCTTATTTCCAGAGCCGATTAATAATAGGGTAAGCATGCTTCTTTGCAGGGTGAACTTTGCAAGTAATGGCAAATAATAATCGAAATAACAGTTGATTAAAGTGGTCCCTGGAGATGTTGACAATAAACTGTGTGTTGGCGTTATATAAAAAATGTTATAGGGTAAGTGTTGCCCACAATAAACTACGGCAGATAATACTAAACAAAGTTGAAAACGTCGGAATAATTGACGGACTAACGATTCTTTTAGCACGGAAGCGACATAACAGCGTGTTTTACTAGTCTATTTTGTCGGTATGATTATTGCTGGCTATTATAACTAATGAATTCAAGAATAAACGGATTAATAAACCAAAGGACTCTATTATGCTCAAGAAAACACTGTTTTTTTCGTTTTTTTCGTTTTTATCATTTAATGCAAGTTCGGCAATTGTTAATGCTGATTTTGAGGTAGTTGTTTCAGGTGGCACCTTTGATGGAGTCATAGGCACTGGAACAATCCAGTACGATGATGTAGATATTGGCTTTTTACCAGATGGCGACTCCCCTGCTGGAGTGCAATATGGACAGATCGATATTTCATTGACTGTTTTTGGACAAACATTCACTCAAGAAGATGAGGCTGCGCAGGGAGTGCCTGACGACCTTAATTATCCTTACGTATATGTCGGTGGTCCTAACTCACCAATTACAGGGGTTAATTGGGGTATTTTTGAAGCTAATGCATTTCCTGACGAAATATATAGAGACACCGAAATTACTCAGAGCGGTATTGCTGGTCTTGAATTACTCACAGATTTCACCCTTAGAAATGATGGTGTTTATACTGGTCAGCTTACAGTTAATGAATATTCTGCCGTTCCTATTCCGGCAGCAGCATGGCTATTTGGCTCTGCACTTGTAGGTTTGGCAGGCATTAAACGCAGAAAGTAACTGTTCATAAGTAATGACTAGAGGCTCCTAAATCGGGGTCTTTTTTATCTTCACAATTCCCATATAGTCGTCATTCATGCATACCCGAGCGTTACCCTATAATCAATTGCTAAAGCATCATTCCGGCCAAAAATCCCAACTGACTAAGACATCCGAATAACCAAGGAATCCATCGCTGATTTGTCGTATATATTCAACGCAGGCGCATTCAGAGTTAATGAAGACGGTGGTCTTGATAAACTTGATCACCTGCGGAGCCTCTATATAGGTTACGATCCTCACTTTCCCTGCGTAATGTTCACAGAGAAGCGAGTTTTACCCATCAGATATTCATCGTCACTGTTCTGAGTTCATTTGTCTTCACTCTCGAAGCGAATAGGTTTAGCAGCTAGCTCCTCAAGATCTTTAGCGACAGCCAAGATGCCGTCTTGACGTACTTGGTTGCTCCATTCTGACTGCCTGATGAAAGTAAACCAGCTCCCTCAGTGATAATATCAAAAGCCTTCCATTCCCCCGTTTTTTATCTTTACGCAGTTTAAACTCAAAATTGATATCGGGCTTTGGTGTATCAATCATAGCTACTTTCATGCTCGTAATCGTCTCGCTCGCGTCTAGCGGCTCTTGGCAAAATTCAATCTCCTGATTAGTGTGCTGAATTAAAAGTTGCGCATAAGCGCTCACGACATAGGTACGATAAGTGGCAATAAACTTAGCAACATCGTCGCGTTTAGCGCCTTTTAAATTTGGGCTTAGTAACTTTAATGCTGCATATTTTTGAAATAACTAAGACACCCATAGTTATTCTGTCGTATATATTCAATTCTGACGAGTCCAGAGCTCAATAAAGATGGGTGTCTGGAAAGCTCTTTGGAGTGTTCTAGTGGTCGTCGTTAGAGAGGGCTATAAGGCTGGTAAGTTATTTTTCTTGCGCTGCAGATTGGTGTAGTATCATGAAAACAAAAGGAGGGAGTATGGCTAACTTACGAGATCCCGGCGATTTCTCAATCGATGAGATTGCTGATATTGCATAAATGCGGGCAAAAAAGCTCGGCAGAAGGCGCTAGATGCGGGGCTAGAGGTCAGGTCTACCGATGAGGAGGGCCGTAAGGTCATCGATAAGAAGTGAACAGACGGAACGATTAAATAACTAAGGCACCCATAGTTAAATAGTTGAGGCGGGCGTTAAGCCTAAATTTAAATAAGGATTGTTTATGGTATTTGAGAAAGTAACACTTGAAGGTAATCATGTTCGACTAGAGCCTCTATCTAAGGTTCACCGTGGGGAACTAATAGAAGCAATTTCTGACGGTGAACTATGGAATTTGTTTGTTACTTTGGTTCCTCGAATTGAAGATGTTGATGAATTTATTGAGAGTGCCATTTCAGCTCATGAGAGTGGAGATGGATTAGCGTTTGCAACTATTGATAAAATATCCGGTCGAGTTATTGGCTCAACTCGGTTTATGAAGGCTAATCTGCAAAATAAGCGCGTAGAGATAGGGTTTACTTTTATTGCTAAGTCATATCAAAAAACTAAGATGAATACTGAAGCTAAATTATTAATGTTTACGCATGCTTTTGAAGTATTGAGTTTAAATCGAGTTGAGCTTTTAACTGATTACCTGAATACTACCTCACGCAGTGCGATTCTTCGTCTTGGGGCCAAAGAAGAAGGTATTCTTCGTAATCACATGGTTATGCCTGATGGTAGAGTCAGAGATTCAGTAATGTTCAGTGTTACAAATCATGAGTGGGCAGGTGTTAAACAAAACCTGCTTTTTAAATTGGCAACGAAATAACTAAGACACCCATCGTTATTCTGTCGTATTGATAGGTGAGCGTAAATAGTGGGTTGATAATACCTTATTTATTGAATAGACAAATAATAGGGTAAGCACACCTCGTCGCAGGGTGGTTTTTACGCTCGGCTGCAAATAAGTGTTCAAATGACAATAGGTTAATGTGGCGTTTGGAGCTGTGAACAATAAAGTCATATATGCTGGCGTCATATAAAAATGTTATGTTTTCGGAAAATTATGAAGCTCATTGAAGATTTTTTTGATATAGGTGCTAAAGGCTGCTTTATGGAGGCTGATATCTCTTCTGGTTTCGGACCTTTAGTGAGTGTCGTTGCAAAGTTAAAGTTTGATAACCCCAATTAATTAGGTAGCTAAATATGAAGATTGTTACAGCAAAAGAATCCTCACGGTATTCAGGCCATGAAGTAAGCAAAATAACTGACTCCGAAACAAGCTCTGCCGCTGTAGAGGTGCCATGGGGCTTCTATTTGGCCAGCCAAGGGAGACGCATATTAACTCGTGTAATGACTGGAAGTATCAACTCATGTTTCGCGTACTTCTTTTGGGATAAGGAAAGGAGCAACTTCTTTTTCGCTCATGTTTCCACCGATGGCGAGGCCGCCAGTGTTGCCAGCTTAGTAAAAAAACTGTCTGGTAATAATTACTCCGATCAATCGCTGTTTGTATGCGTCACAGGGGTCGCACCGCAGTCTACAACTGTTAAAAGAATTAACTACATCGTGGAAAATATTAATAAAGCCCACCGTTTTTTTAACGCAAAAGATGGGGGGGTCACCTTTGATCTATCGCTAGAAAGTATTACCGAAACTGGTGGGGCAGTAGCGCCTAATACTCGAATCTCAAGGAAAGAAAGAACGCTCGCAATGATAAAACCACCCAAATTACCCCTTGAAGGGATGCAAGTACATGATAGCTGGGTAGAGTAAATAAATAAGACATAAAAATAACTAAAAAAATAACTAAGACACCCATAGTTAAATAAGAAGGCAAATCTCACGTACACAGGTAATAAGGAGAGGATGCTCCGTCATTTGGCAGTAAAACCTAGGCTAGATTAAGTACTGCAGGGCAATGAAGTGAGTAATTTCAGGTAGATGAGCAGCGTTCAGGCGTAGCGAGTCACGGCAGGGTGGTTAGCCGGGCATAAGTTATATTGATCTTAGGTTTATTTAGCCAAACAGGGTGCGGCTAGTTGTTATGCCGTGCCGTCGTCTTCGCTTGTGGTGTTGCTGGTAGTCATCCAGGCTTTGTGTGCTACCTACGGGGCCGGTAAAAAGGTGTTCGAACGAGCTTGTTAGCTGTAGCCAGTTTTCTGCAGAGATATTAAGCCGTGTTAGGATGTATTCGGCGTTGTTGGTGATGCAGCCGCGTTTGTTTTTGCGTAGTACTCGCTCGGTTTGATCGACGAGCGCCACATAGTCATTTAGGTTGAAGCACATCCCCTTGGGGATGAGTTGACGCTCGTTTCCAATGAAGGGTAGTAACTCTTTGGTTGTTGTCCTTTATGTGCGGCGGCTATGCGCAGCCTAATGCTGGTGTTGGGTGATGCTTCGCAAAAAAATAACTAAGACACCCATTGTTATTCTGTCGTATATATTCAATTTTGTGTATTCAGAGGTCAATGACGATGGGTGTCTGGAAAGCTCTTATACTACCTGACGGTTGGGCTCCAATAACAACTTACTTTTGTATGAAGTCCGGTGCAATTCTTGGTTCAGTTAGAGTTCGCCATGGTTCAAATGAGTATATTGAAAACGTCATAGGTCATATTGGCTATGAAACTAGACCAGCAGCTCGTGGTAAAGGAGTCGCCTCATTTCTTCTCGCTTGGGTTCGTGACTATGTTGTACCTGACTCAGCTATTGTTACCTGTTCAATCGACAACTCAGCATCACAAAAGGTCATCGAAAACTGTGGCGGTGTGTATCTGGGCAACTACACAGATGAAAGTGAGGGTACAGTAATGCGCTACCGTTTGGCACGCACATAACAAACTGCTTAAAAGTGATTCGCAACGCGCGGCATTTGTACTATGCGTTGCGTTTAGCGGTTAAGGTGGTATGCGGGAGCTTCGGTATTGCGTCGCTCACGCTTTAACAGGGCGTTATAGCGCTAAAAGCTCTGCTCTCTAATCATACTCAGACCAGTCTCTCTTCCGGCGCCCACCACTCCCTGTAATCGTCGTAAATTCTTACAGCTATCAGCTAGTTGTAACTTTCCATGCAGCCATTAGTACGGTACTGTATTCATCAAATAATCAACAACACGGCTTAGCGGCAGTTAGCATGGACTTACTTCACAATCAGCAACAATGCACCAAGCCCAGCTATAACAAGGCCAAGCAGCTTCGCCAGCAAAGCTGGCTGGACTTCGCTACGCTCAGCCGCTGTTGGCGGCGTTAAACCTCAAAGGAATCACGAATGAGTAATTGTTATTTTGAAGATGCTGTAGTTGGTTATATCACAGAGGGGCACCTGCACGAAGTAACTGAAAGCGAGATTATTGAATTCGCGAAAACATGGGACCCAATGCCTTTTCATATAGATTTGTTCGCAGCAAAAGAATCACCTTACAAGGGCTTAACAGCATCAGGTGCACACGTGTACTCAATTTTTGTTAAGCTTGCACACAAACAAGAGAGGAAAATGGCGGTCATTGCGGCTCTTGGCGTAGAAAGTATGAAATTTAATAATCCAGTTAGGCCAGACGATGTATTGCACTTAGTTGGTGAGTGTATTGCTGCTCGTGAGTCAGCATCTAAGTCAGACCGAGGAATTTCAACTTTCGAGTTTAAAGTTGTCAATCAGTCAGGTTTAACTGTTTTGGAATTAAAGCAGCCTTTATTGTTGGCAAAAAGAAGTAGCGGCTTAGATGTGTTTTCAAAGGCTTAACCAGGCCAAAAAATAACTAAGAAACCCATAGTTATTCTGTCGTATATATTCAGCCCGGTGCATTCAGAGTTAATGAAGACGGTGGTCTTGATAAGCTTGATCACCTGCGGAGCCTCTATATAGCTCACGATCCACACTTTCCCTACGTAATGTTCACAGAGAAGCGAGTTTTGCCCATCAGATATTCATCGTCATTGTTCTGAGTTAATGTGTCTTCACTCTCGAAGCGAATAGGTCTAGCAGCTAGCTCCTCAAGATCTTTAGCGACAGCCAGGATGCCGTATTGACGTAATTGGTTGCTCCATTCTGACTGCCTGCTGGAAAGTAAGCCAGCTCCCTCAGTGATAATACCAAAAGCCTTCCATTCCCCCGTTTTTTTATCTTTACGCAGTTTAAACTCAAAATTGATATCGGGCTTTGATGTATCAATCATAGCTACTTTCATGCTCGTAATCGTCTCGCTCGCGTCTAGCGGCTCTTGGATAAATTCAATCTCCTGCTTAGTGTACTGAGTTAAAAATTGCGCATAAGCGCTCACGATATAGGTACGATAAGAGGCGATAAACTTAGCGACATCATCGCGTTTAGCGCCTTTTAAATTGGGGCCTAGTAGTTTTAATGCTGCATATTTTTCGTTGAAGTAGGGCATTAGCTCTTGTTCAACGATAACTTTTATATGGTCAGGACTTTTGTGAATGATATCCTGGTCTGATTTTAATCGTTCGAAGGTTTGTTTAGACACCTGTTTCATCATTATATATGGCTGTGTTTTATCTATCTCAGCTGCGCTCAACGTCCCCGTGGTAATAAATATCGCCAGGCCCAGTAGTAACTGCTTAAACATGGTTATCCCTCTTTGTTTTTATTTGATTTGTTGCTATCAGTGCTATGCAAGCTTTGATCGATTAAGTTTGATCTCTCAGCCTTTGCTTGACACCGGTTGATTCAATAAATAATCCTTTTCATATATGGCTGGCGATTCCCCGCTTGTGTGAGAGTGGCGCTTTATTTGATTGTAAAACATTTCTATAAAATTAAATATATACGTTTCCGTTTGATCAATTGTTGGCTTGGTGTGAAAAATAACTAAGACGCTCGTCGCTAGTTGTAATAAAAATCTTGCGGTGCTTAGCTAGGTGTGAGACTTAGTATTCTTTAATTAATTATGTGGGGTGTTGGTTGAAGCTAATTACAATGCGGGAAATATAATTGCACAGTTTCAGAATATATAGAAATACAACATAGGCACACAAAATAACTAAGACGGCAGTCGTTACTTGTCGCTTATATTCAATCAAGTAGGGTGGGGTTTAAGGTATAGTCCTCATCGTAAAATTGAATATTTTACAAAAAATGAAAGTTATATATCTCAAAGGAATGAGTATGTTTAAAAAGCTAGCTATATCATGTGTTGTAATGTCAGTGTCATTTAATGTTCTGGCAAAAAGTGATTCGCCCAATAATGATGAGGCAATATTTAAGTGTGTGTCTGGTGATACATATGGTGGTACCACAACGGTAAAAATTAAAAAAATTGGTGATAACACTGCAAGTATTACTGCCAGGGCATCTAATAACTGGCTTATGTTTGAGAGTGCTTGGATGGCCCGTGAAGATAGGTTTAATTATGATCGAGGTGAAATTAAATATGATTCTCACGCAGGTCCAAAAGCCAGCATTTCTTACCGGAGGGTTCATGAGCAACATGAAATGTGTGGTGGGGTTGACGATGGCGGCGAAGGAGTTATTTCCTCCGAGGATAAAGTGGAACTAGATTGTGATGATTATAATGATGATAATTATACAGTAGATGTAGGCGTGGATGGCAATTATTCAATAACAGTGCTTGACCCATCAAAGAAATACGATATTAAAACTATGTATACATTAATCAAAGGTTTTCACCTGTCTGGTTTCAGTTTTAGCAATAGTCAACATACATTCTCAGTTTCTAACTGCTCAAAGCAATAAAGATAGAGTGGCATTTATCGTTATTTTGTCTCATATATTCAATCCAATAGTGTAGATAGTTTCCAAGCTGTCACTGCCTGAGATTCTCCGTAAAGAGGTTGTGGGGTCTGTCTGCTAGGTTTTTAGTGTGTGAGATGATAAGCCGGCTACAGCCGGCTTTGTTGTGTAAAGGGTGCTGGTTTCATAACACTTTATGAAGGAGAAAGTGGGTAAGGTCTGTCCTTTTGATAAAATTATTACAGGAGAAATAATTAATCCACCCATTATAATTTTAAAATAAGTAAGAAGCTCATCGTTATTTGGCTGTTGTTACTATGTTAAAGAGACAAGTGGGGGGAATTCCTAACAAAATAAGTTGCAGCGACTAAATACTTTTCGCTTCGATTTTGTGCGGCAAAACATTCGCACAAAATAAAAGCTCAGGTGTTTGTTGAGTGCTTTAGGCATTAAGGTCTATCAATATCGCTAAGGAAATATAGTTTGTCAGTAACTAAAGAAGACGTAACCAACTCTCTGGGCTCATTTATCGCAGTTGCTATTCTTTTTGGTGGTGGCTGGTATTACCTAGATCAACAGCGCCTCGAATCAATAAAGCAGCAAGAAGAGATGATAAAGTTAATAGCTGAAGCTAGCGTTAAAGAAGAAGAATATAAAAGCAGGCTGAAGGCATTAGAAGCAAAAGAAAAAGAGATCGAAAATAAATACAAGGAGCAGGCGCATGATAATGAGCTTTCAGCTCTTACCTTAAAGTTTATTGATGAGGTTTCTGAAATAAATATCCATAAAAAATGTGGTGATGATTCTGAGCATAATAAGAAAGCCAGGAAAGCTAAAGCTTTACTCTCTCTAATTGAGTCAAAGGCATTAGAATATGGCCGCACAGAATTAGTTGAAACTTTTATAAAAGATCAATGGCTTGGAGTTGGTAGTTGGGCTGCCAAATGCAGTCTTAACAAGTAGCGACAACGGACTTGCAAAACTGTGAAATAACTAAGTCGCCCATAGTTAACTGAAAAGGTTACATTTTACTTACGCGGCCAATAAAGTACAGGTGCTCTGTATTTTGGCAGTAAATCCGGTTTAGGCTAGATGAGGAATAACCAAGCCCCCATTCTAATTTGACGGCTGTTTCGTCCTACCTAAGGTACAGCATACCTCTATGATCGGCCGTCTAAGCGATGGCAACGCCTCGCAAGAATATTGTCAGCTAGGATGACACCCCTTTTGTATTGCTGCATCTCTTGATGCGTCCGTAAGGCGTTTTCTGTGCTTTTCTCCACGTACAGGGTGAGGTTATGGCGGCGCCTATCGCTACTATATATTGAAATAAAATATCGCTAAGGTAAAATAAAGCACGGTTAAGGTCCGAAAACTATGATATACCTCTGCTGTTTGCTGTGGGGTGAATTATTTTCATGTTGTATCAAAAATAGTTTGTGTTTTAGGGCTTGGCTAATAAAGAAGCTGGTATTGCTTTAATTTATAAAAATAATATTAAGGAAGAATTATGCCATTAGGGATATTTAGTAGCCTTGAAACTGATAGAAACATATTGACTGCTGATATCGGTCCGCTCGGGGCGCGGCCGACTCATGTTCAAATAGCAAGGTGTTGTCAGCTGTCTTTACAGTATATGCCTAGAAAGTCTGGTGATGAGGTTCCTTCAGATATTTTCACTGCTATTGATTACGCTTTTACTAAGAAGCAGAGTTATAATCGTAGGCATAAATCAGATGATGGTGTTGTTAGGAAGCAGCTGTGGGCAGGCCTTACAGGTTTTGCAGGAGGGATTGCTGGAGCGGGATTAGGTGGGATAACTGGCGGCCCTGTCGGTGCTGTTGTTGGTGCTGCTGCCGGTGGTGGTGCGGGCGGTGCGCTTGGTGCAGTCCCTTCAAGGACATATGTTCATGGAGCAAGAGATACGTACAAAACAATGGTTGGAACAAAGGGTGTTAAACCTGAGGCTTGCGCTAGAGAATTGTTTAATTTTTTTATGCCTTATAGTACCGTAAACAACCGTTTCCGGTCACAATTGGAGCTTGCCGCAACCCATGTGATATCAATAATAGTAGAGGACGGCTATGAATGCTTTGAGCTTGTAAACATATATGATCAGGAGATGATTACCCGAGGGTATGCGGCTCATTGGGGCTCAAGTCGGATAGATGATGCAATCCAGATTATTGCTAAGAATTTAGTGTCTTATTAGCTCAAAAAATAACTAAGCCATCCCTTCTAATTTACCCTGTAAAGCTTATGCTTATCGGTAGGGTGGTGGCGGCTAGCTGAGGGTACGATCGCAATTGCTCTTAAGTCCCTTGTGCTGGCCGGTGTCGCTGTAATCGGGGGTTAGCTGTAGAAAATAATTAAGACAACCATCGTTGCTCTGTCGTATACGTTCAAATTCGATGTATTTAGAGGAGAGTGAGGTGGGTGTCTTGATAAGCTCTTAATCTATTAACAATGCATTTATTGCATCTGTTAATTTATTTTTAGAGCAGGCACCTTGTATTGTTTCAAGAGGTTCCCCGTGTTTCATTAAAATAATCGTTGGAACAGACTTAATGCCAAATTTAGAAAGTAAATCCTGTTGTGTGTCAGCGTTTATTTTACAAATGCTAGCTTGACCATCAAAGTCCTCAGCTAACTCTTCGATTGTTGGTGCCATCATTCGACAAGGGCCACACCAAGGTGCCCAAAAGTCGATCAATGACACACCATTGTTTGTTGTGGCGTCAAAGTTATCATTAGTTAGCTCTATATATTTAGCCATATTATATTAAATCTCCTGTTTTATAAGTTTCATTACATTAGATAGCAGGGCTTGCTCTCTGTCAATGAGCTGTAAGTTTTAAGAAATAAAAATTACAAAAAAAGAAATCATTAAGCTGTAATCTTAAATCTCATTTACATAGGCAGTTAATTACAGGCTCTAGTTCTTTTGACAATAAGTTCGGGTTAGATTAGATGCAGCAGAGTAATGATTTATATGGCTAAGGTATCCATCGTTATTTTGTTGTATGTATTAAATGTTTATCCGTTCAGAGGTCAATGAAAGTAGGGGGGATGTCTTGTGGCCCGGCAACCATCTATCTTGACGATTAGATTCAATAATACGATTAGCCATCGCAGTCCCTATGAGGCTCTGTGTAGGTTTAAGTTGTATTGAGTGTTATTGTGCTCAATACTAATTAATAATTCAGCCACGCATTTTAGATATTTATTATTTCTTGCGGAAAAATTGGTTTGGCGGTTGTGGTGAGCTGCTACAGTCACTCCTATCGAAATGACTGTAGGTCAGCTTAAAGCCTATGTTCAATTCAGTGTTACATGAAATAACACTTCTGATATGATCGACTTTTCGTAGAGTCCTTTGCGTCATAGAAGAAAATACCATCTAGGCTTTGCTCTATGCCTGTGATAGTTATCTGTAATGGTGTGTTAAATGTTGCTGATCGGTAAGTATTAACACCCTGATGCTTAAGGTTCTCTATCACCTCGCTTCTTGAGGCGGCATTAATTAAAGATCGAGCTATATCCTGGGTCCTAATCCTATTTAAGGAGCCAGACTCATCTTTGAAGGTGCCAGAATTATTATCTATCATCAAGTAATCATTTACATAGTTCAGCATCAGCGCATTCAAAGTATTGCCATGGCTGTCTCTCGATATAAAATCAAATGAGTCAATGTCCGTTGTAAGCTCTGAGTACTCAATGGTTTTGCCGGGTAAGTTTGCCCTATACGTGTCGCCAATTCTCTCTAGGCTAAATTTAATACCTGTACATTCAACACTGATAGTGTCTCCAGGAGCAAGAAGGTTTCCTGCGCTTGCAGTAGAAATGGCCATAGCGCAACCGGTAAGAAGTATCATTTTTTTTATCATAACAAAAGTCCTTTTGTTTAAAATTCGATAAGGTTTTCAACCCAGGCTCGGTCAAGCATGAGCTGCGTGCAATATTGCCATTCATCTTACGATTTTACAAGTTTTTAGTAATTAGATTTATGATGTTTAGATGTTCAAGTGGAAAATTATTATTTTAAATAACTAAGCTATTTTTTCTGATTTAATCCGTAAATATTAAGTTGTAGGGGTGGCAGGCCGCTCACTTTGTAATACTTAATGGCTAGGATTTTTATCGTTATTTTGTCATATAGATTTAATTTTGATGCATTCGGTGGTCAATAAATCTTGCTGTCTTGGTAATTGTTTTGGCGAGGAAGATATGAGTCAGTGGCGAGAATAAGATGGAGATAGTGTAGTGGTAACGGCAATGGGTTTTCAGGTCTGGATTAGGGCTCTTGCTGCGTTTGGATCTCCGTCTTTTTGATAGTAAGTCCGGGCTAGATTAGATGCAGCAGAGCAAGGAGTGTATAGACTGCATGTCGGTGGGCGGCATTTAGACGCAGCGAGCCATGGCGTGATGGTTGGCCGAACATTAGTGTTGTTGATCGCCGGTATGATTTTGCTGGGTGTCGCTCCCTGCACCGCGATGGTCTTTGTCTGGAGTCAGCTGACCCGTGGCGATGCCAACTACACCGTCGCCCAGGTGGCGGTCAACGATCTGATCATGATCGTGGCTTTTGCGCCAATCGCCGCGCTATTGCTCGGCGTCACCGACATCGCGGTCCCGTGGGATACCCTGTTGCTCTCCGTGGCGCTGTTTGTCATCATCCCCCTCGGCGCCGGCGCCTTCAGTCGCCAGCGACTATTGACCAAGAACCCAGATGGCATTCGCTCAAGCACCAAGATCGACCGCCTCAGCCGCCGCCTCAAGCCACTCTCTATCCTGGGGCTAATAGGCACCGTGGTGTTACTTTTCGACTTTCAGGCCGAGACCATCCTGGCCAACCCGGTGGACATTGCCCTGATCGCGGTGCCGCTGTTATTGCAGACCTATCTGATCTTCTTCATCACCTACCGCTGGCTACAGCGCCGCGGCCAGCCCCATACCATTGCCGCCCCCGGCGGTATGATTGGCGCCTCCAACTTCTTCGAGCTGGCGGTAGCGGTGGCGATCAGCTTGTTCGGCATCCACTCCGGTGCCGCTCTGGCCACCGTTGTCGGCGTACTCGTCGAAGTACCGGTAATGCTATCGCTGGTAGCCTTCGCCAACCGCGATCGCCAGCGCTACGAGGCCGCTGTTGCTACTCGTCAGCATTCGTTAGAAACCTATTAACGGTTATCCGGGACCAACGAGTGTGGCCCCAAAAGCGAAAAAGCGGCTTCTCAAGTAATGAAGGTAAGGAACGCTTACTGCCCTTTCGGCTCCGTAATTTTCCGTTGTTAAAGGCGTTATAGCCTATGAAGAGCATGCAAATAATCGACGATGCTGATAATTATGTATATGACATTTTCGGCGCAACAGAAAATGAGTTTATCTGATATATCCAAAAGGGGCTGATATCGCATTCATCAATGAAGTTTGCGATAGAGAGGCCGAAGATGTGCTGAATTTGGCATTTACGGAAATTTGGAGAAGACGCATAGCCAAAAAGGATGCGATGGGCGTTCATGGCGTATTATTCTATCGATGTATTCTTCTTTATAGATGATAAGCCATTTGTTCTGCTGTTTGGTGTCAAAGCTGCTAACTTCAGTTTTGAGGTCGAAGTGGGAAAAGGTTTTGCTATAGATCCACAGCTAGATCCTGCTACTTATAAGAATTTATGTGCAGCTCTTGGGTTAAAGTATGATCCCGAGAACCCTTTCAAGCCATTTGATTTCTTCAAAGAATTTAATAAGTCCATCCCTGGCCAGGCAGCTTCATCTCAAAAAGCCGACCCGCATGATGTTGTAATCTATCGACCAGATGTAGATGAGGCTGATAAAGTGTATTTCTTAAAATGGAGAGACAACACAAAGCGCGGCGAAAACGTTCAAAGTGTTAACCTCGACAAAACAAGTAAGCTTCTTGGGGAAAAAGCTTATGCTCGGTGCAGACAAAAGAACATTAGTAGTTGTTGGACAGATCAGAAAAAGCTGGCAAAAATAGTAACTCCGCCGTGAGTCATGCTCATAACAAATCTATCAGCTACGCGCCTACGGGGCCGAGCGCAGCAAATCTGCGCCGGTTATTGAGGTGTTATGTACCGAATGAAGATCGAGAGCGTGATGATTAATGGAAGTTGCCAATGTGGTTCAGTGAAATATGAAATATCTGGCACGGTTGGAGGCATAGTTCATTGCCGTTGTAAGACGTGTAGAAAGGCCCACGGAAGTGCATTCTCGAGCGTTGCTTCTGTTCAAGATTGTGATTTCATTTTGTTTGGTAAAGATAATTTGACATCGTATGAGTCATCTACAGGAAAATATCGATATTTTTGTTTGAATTGTGGCTCTCAAATTTATGCAAAAAGAGCCGATACCTCTCATATTGTTCTGAGGCTTGGTTCTCTCGATAGTGATATCGAGTCGGCAGAGAAAGAGCATATATGGACATCACAAAAAGCTAATTGGTATTGTATTAACTCGCAATTACCAGAGCGTGAAGAGTCTGAATGATTGCATCACCGTGGCATGTAGCAGATGCAATCGTCACTATCACTGCGGTGTTTGTTGGCAGCTATACTTTCATAAAGTCACCCATAATCATGAGGTTAGGCTATAACTTTCAGCGTAATTAATCATTCTTTTTGACGTCCCGCATTGTTGCCGATAGCCTTCCGCAACAGCATCAGTTCTGCGATAAAAAACTAACCATTGATAGAGGCGTGGCCGTGAATGATCACTTAAGAAAAAGATTAATACTGCATTCTGGCATGGTCATTATGTTAGGGATGCTGTCAGGTATCCCGCTCGCAATGAGTCTGTTAGGCAGCATGGCTACGCAGGTATCTGATTGGAAAATAAGCCATATGGAAGGTCTGACCAACGGTCTATTAATGCTGGCCATTGCCTCTTGTGCCTCGCTGCTAAGCTTGAGCAGCCGACAAGCCAGCCTACTCTTTTACAGTATTGTATTTACCGGCTACAGCAACGCCCTCTATGGTTGGGCAAGAGGGTTAAGCGGTAATGCGGGTATGGACCTCGCCCCTCCGTTTTCCAATCAATTGGTTGCATTGTTAGGCGGCCTGCCGATTTTCACTGCATTCCTTGCGATAGGGTTGCTGATGTATGGGGCGGCGAAGAAGTCTGCTTAAAAAATGACGTAGAGCCATCCGCCTGACTGACCTGTCGTGCAATGGCGCGTTTGTGATTACTTATCACGACATAAGCGCGGATATCAATGGCAAAGGCACTGGCAAGCTCAAAGGCGCGAGACTCAACCCAGGCCCGGCGGTGCTCATTGCTCACACTGCTGTGCGGGTCGATGCTACAGAGAAAGTCACGCCGCACGCAGTGAGAGGCGCAGTGATACTAGGGGCTCGTTAGGTGAAGTGATTGCAAGTAGTCAGGTCTAAGTTTGTCCGCTTTTCTAGTTATTCTGATTGGTATATTAAGGTGCTGTCGATTTACTTTACATCGACGAATACTAGAGGCTAGGAAAGGGGGGGCTGTTTAGCAAAACTGTAGAGTTGGCATGTGTTTTGCTTTGCCCTAACAGGCTAATAATGCTTCTGCTTTCTATATTTAATTGTAGTGCTAAATAACGGACTATTAAAATGACCATGAATAAAATCTTGCTAATCTTGCTTACATCTCTAACCGCTGTCAACGCAGGCGCGACGGTATATCTTGATAATCCTGGGCCTCCAGAGGAAGGGGATCTAGTGCTTAAGTCGACTGACCAGCATACATTTTCTTATATCTTTGAAGAAGATTACAGTGGAATAGTTAATATTGGGGTCAGCAATGAAGGTGATACCGGCGTGATCTCAATTCTAGATGTTTTTTCGATTTTCGATCCCTCTCTGCATTTGAATTCGGATGCGGAAATGGATACATCTAATTATGTTAACAGTAATTTTGAGAATGGAACCACTGGGGAAAT
The DNA here is from genome assembly GCF_003752585.1 of Sinobacterium caligoides. Lineage (NCBI taxonomy): Bacteria > Pseudomonadati > Pseudomonadota > Gammaproteobacteria > Cellvibrionales > Spongiibacteraceae > Sinobacterium > Sinobacterium caligoides. The sequence goes on along the minus strand of NZ_RKHR01000003.1, from coordinate 1,236,485 downwards.
ATTCGGCTTTGAATTTAATGCTCTAGCCGGAGAGGCTTTAGAGTTTGACTGGGTTTTTAGTAGTTTTGACTACGCTGTTTTTAACGACTTCGCTTTCGTTGAAATTAGCGGCCTAGATTATCAGGTGCTTGCGGAAGTATCTGGCTCTGAAGTCCCCGTTCCCGGTGCAGCTTGGTTGTTTGGTTCTGCGTTGTTAGGGTTGGTTTCGCTGAAGCGCCGAAAAAATAGCTAAGGCATCTAACCAAAAGACACCTGAGTCATATAAAGAGGATTAAACCTCAATTACACGGTCAATGCATCGCACACTGACTAGTTTTCGATCTGAAAGTATACCCAGATTGGATGGAATAGAGTGGAGTGTGAAGGGGGGGTGATACGCTGTGTTCTCGTCTTTGCTTGTGGCCTTGCTGATACCGTGGCGCCTTATTTTTGCGCATCACCCGTCCCGTTTGGTTGATGAGTGCAATATAGTCTTTTGGGTTTAAGTGCTGCAATCCCTTTGGCATCTGTTTTCGTTCGCTCCTAATAAGGTAGCGACTCATGTAGCTGTAGGCCTTTATGTGCGGCGGCTGTGTGCAGCCTGATGCCAGTTCACGCTGCCCCTGCAGGGGTTTAGTGGGCTTTAGGTCTATGTGGGTGGTATCGTGAGATAGCGCACACCTCAGTCTAGAAGGGGCGTCTTTCGTGCGCGTAATGATGCCGGTACCGCGGCTGATAATCGTCGGTGATTCATCTATATATCATCTGCTTGTAACTTCACTTTGCGCCACTAGTGCGGTAATCTTTTTCCCCGATATTAACAGCACGCTTTGCAGTGTGAGCGTGCTCTTGCACTCGAATTTGGGGCGCTTTACCAGGCGCGGTTGTAGCAATACTAAGCGGTGCGCCAGTAATGCTGGCTGAGCTTTGCTACGCTCAGTCGCTGTTCGTGGCGTTAACTTTTTGATAGACCGTAAACTTTAGGGATCAAAGTGAAAGAAATTACCAGAATAAATCATATCGGTATAAGAGTCTCTGACCTTGAAACATCAAGGGAATTCTATGAGAAAATTGGCTTTGAATTTATCGTTGGGCCTGTCGGTCCAGAGCCTGTGGCTGTAATGGAGCATCCATCAGGCATCAATATCAATTTCATTCTCAACGCTAACCAAGCAGACTTAGAAAATGTACTGATGGATACCCCAGTAAAACACACTGGCTACACTCATATGGCGCTAGAAATAACCGACATTGATTCTGTTAAATCACAACTTGAAAGTAAAAATATTCCCATTACAGGCGGGCCCATTACGCTGCCAGACGGCGCGACATTCATCTTTGTGAGAGACCCTGATAGTAATGTCATTGAATTTCATAAAGCGGCATAAGCTACGCCGGCTATATCGGTCGTTTGATCAATCTGTGGCTGTTTCTCTAAGAGTTAAAAAGCAGTATTCATCTTAATTCATCGCAATATATACCGTTATATGGCTTTTAGATTTGTAAGTTGAGTTGTCTGTTAGGTCAGAATTAAAGGCGTAAAATGATTATTTTTTTGATTGTAAAATAGCCAAAAAGCTTGATGGTTTTGGCTGGTCATTTTACGCTTTTTTTGCCAGCAAAAACGACAGCCCTGACAATGATTACAAGGGCAGGAAAATTGATTGGTATCTTCTGGGTTGCTAAGTAGATGGCTATAATAGTTAAAAGTTATGGTTCACTATAAATTTAGATTAAAGGCTTTCTAAACTCGCTGTTAATGTTGTAATAGTTGATGTAGTAATAATGAAGGAATAAGCGGGACGCTTTTGTATAAAATTTAAGGAAGTAATAAGGGCTTCAATAGCTAGGCGAAGGTTAAAGTCTGCTTGTACGGTAAAAGCATTATGCTCTAGGTTTCTTTGTCGAAATATACTCTGTGGGATGGCGTGGAATGGTTTAATAACGAAAAACTAGTCGATATCAAACCACTGAATATTTCTTCTGGGTACCTTTAAAGACTGCTGTGTTAGCTCGTTAATCTCTTGTTTTTAAGCCATATTATGGTCGGAAATGTTAAGAAAACAAGCCAGATCATGGTGTTTCTTGGTACGAGCTTAAAGTGGTAGTTGCAGTAATAAACCCCTGCGGTAAAGATCACGGCGATAATAGAGTCAGAGATTTTTATTTGTTGTGGTGAGTATCTCTCCGTAAATTTTTTGTTTGATTCTTTTATATTATCGAAATTATCTCTGCTGAAAAAACCTTTTCCTGGCAAGTATGGTAATAACAGCATGATGTTTTGAGCCGTGTAAATCAGTGTGGTGCCTAGTATAAAGTATTGTAAAAAGTTCAAAGCCTCTTCGAATATTTGGTAGTTTTCGTGACTACTGAAGTGATACGTTTGATAGGCGTTGTCGGCGGCAAAGATTATCATGATTATTGCGCTCCAAATACTTAAGAACAATCTCGATAATTTTGTTAGCTCTAGATAAGTGAAAGCATGTAAAAATGAAAAAATGCAGAAAACTATTCCGACAAATACAGCAAAGAATTGATATGACCATATTAGCTGTGAAGTTCCTATGTCTGAAATCCAATAGATAACGGCAAGGGACTGCAGTAGGGTGATTCCTTCGGTAAGCTCTTGCTTAATGCTATCTTCATTATCGTAGAGGGATAGAAAGACAAAGATTATAGAGAAAACATAGGGCCACTCTCTGATCTTGTCCTCAAAGTTGTAACTGTGCTCGGTTACTCCAGAAAGGAATGAAAGCAAGCTGACTGCTAGGCTGATGCTGATTTGTCTCGCTAGTTGTTTCCAGTTGCTCGATATGCGCCAGTTTTCATAAGCAATGCCTAAAATTAACGGGATTACAGTAATCGGCAGTAGAACGTGGCCTTGATAGGCTCTATAGCCAATGTAACTAATAAATAGTGCGGCGATAATGATGAGGGGTTTAGCTAGCCCGTTACTTTCTGTCTTCGTCTTTTCTTCTTCTGTCATTTATACCTAACGCAGTGCGGTTGAGTTTTTGAAGGGGTGAAGCCTGGAAATCTTGCGTATTAGGCTAAATTGTAGCCAAATCATTGTCAATTAGACTGCCTCTTCATTTGAAGATAGTTTAGAGAGCCTTGACGAGCATCAGGGTTCTTTCACCGCGATGCTAGGCGTATATATTAGATGTCTGTAACTGAATTGGAATGGTTTGAAGATAAGTGACTGAGGCTAATTGTTGAATGACGATTGGTATAAATTAACAAAAAATTAGGGATATGAATTAAAAAACTATGTAGAGTGCTATTGAGCGTATTAAGGATAATCTTTACAGGAGTAATAGCTAAATGATTGATTGGGTGGTGACAGAAAGTAGTAATAGAATGGATATAAAGCTGGGTTTTGCAAGAGTTTTAGAGGAAATGAGGGCGTATGTTCGAACTACTTTAGCGGGAACCGTGACGATAAATATTTATCATGAGACGTACGGGCAGGAGCCAAAAACATCGCTAACAATGAGTGCTAATAACTTCGAAATATCACATATAAATGGACAGGTTATTCATTATAACTATGTTGGGTTACCTACTTTTTATGCGACAGATTTGCCCGGTTCCTTTCCAACAGGTGGGGCCCCTGCCAACCCCGTGCAAAAGGCTAAGTTATTGTATCTGTTGCCGGAGGCGGCAAGAAGTTCTGTGTTGGAAGAAAAGTTCACGGAAGAGCTTATGAGGTACGATGGTGCTGGAAGCGTTACTCTTTCTGATTATACTTGCCTAGTTAATAACTATAGTCATACCTGTCATTCTGTCGGTCTAAATCTGGCAAGTCTTGCAAGGCCGCTTACTGCTATAGATTATAGGACCTATGCGGCAACACTTGCTGAAGGTACTCCAGACAAGCTCGCTATCGCTGCGCGTTGTTGATAGGTGTGTTTGGGTATCGTTGGCGTTTAGAGAGTGGGCGGTATTAAATGTAGGTGTGAGGCACGACTTTTACCCATATTTTAATTTATTGATTAGTGCATTTTAATATAAATTAACAGATAGCGTATTTTCTCTTCAATAATTGTCTGTTATTAAATTAAGGATGATGATATGCCGTTTCAACCTGTTTTAGAGGAAGTTGACGAATTTCCAGGGAACTTCCCGGTAGCAAGACGAGTGTTATATAATCGCTGCGGTAATGAGGAGTACGAAGGTTCGATTCGCTTTCGAGATGTAAGAGGTGGGTTGCGTGTTGTTCCGATTTTTAATGACGAATGCTTTGTTGATAATTGTGGCGAGACATATTCTTTGCTAAAGACGTTGAGGAAAGGATTGCGCGCTTCTTCATCGGCGTATTTGTCGTTTTATGCGAGGGGGAATCGTTCAATTCATCAGAATGAATTTGGTTATTTGCCATTTAGGGATGATGGCGGTGTAGCTATCAGTAATACGGCTTCCCCTGCAATTGGTGGTGTTGCCAGCGCATTTGGTGGGCTGCCTAACAAGCAGTCGAACAAGGGCGTGGTGAGAAATAGGGGGCAATTTCTAGAGTATACGTGCGGTGATGGGTTAAATATTGAGTGCAGGTTAATTGTTGATTATCGCTTCGGTTTTATTTATATGACTTTTGGCCATTATCATAAAGACTCTTTCGCTTTGTTGGTTAGGTCGACTGCAGAGTTGAGGTTTGAGTTGATGGCGGCATTGCCGGCCATTAACGCCAGTTATGATGCCTAATTAAGCTTGTAAAATTGTTACGATTAAGCGACCTAGATAGGTTTCTGCAAGAAAAAGCAGCGACATCATGTCGCTGCTTTGGTTGCGTGATACTGAACGTTTCAGCTGCTACTGATGGCAGCTGTTATCTCCGATGCTCACCCAGGCATCTGTGGTCCCCGGTTTCTCGCCTTTGCTCCACCACTTGGCTTGCCATCGTTGGCCTTCGTCGTTGGCAGTATCGCCCTGGGAATAGGCGGTACTTTCGTCCCAGGCTAAGGTGACTTGGCTAATGAGTAACCATTGATCGGCAGCCCTCGTCGGCTCGTCTCCCTGTGTCCAGTATTTTGCCTGCCATACTAGGTCTTTGTGGCTTACGACAGTATTTTCTGTATAGATGCTGTCTGGGCTCCATGCGGGGTGTTGATCGGCATTGGGGTCTGTCGGTGCACAGGGACTGATAGCGGTAACGGTTATGGTATGTGTGACCGTGTTGCTGAATTCGCTATCCGCGACGGTCAGGGTGATATTGTCACTGCGGCTACCTTCACTGACGTTGGGGGCGGTGACCGTGATGGTTGCAGTATCGAATGCGTTTGCAGACCAATTTTCTGGTAGTTGCCACTGGTAACTGAGGGCGTGGCCATCGGGATCGCTGGAGCTCTCTGCAGACAGCGTCAGTGAGGCCCCGCTATTCACCCTGTTTGAGCCGGTGATAACGGCTGTGGGTGGTCTGTTAGGCTGTTGCTGAGCGCGAAAGCTTGCTTCGACGCGGGTGTTAACCGTGATATTTTTAACGAGGTACTGATTGTCTGCGACTATCACCGGCTGCCCATTGAGCAACAGGGTGTCTAGCACGAAGCCGTCACTGGCAGTTAAGGTATAGAGCTGTTCGTCACCACTGCTGACTTTGACTTCCCCCTGCGGGTTGATAGCACCGTTAGGGCCTGCGACCGAGGTGATTGTAAAGCGGTCATCGATGTCATCGTTGTCGTTAAAAGTTGCCGTGATGGTGTGGTCTTCTCTAACATTGACGATGGTATAGCCGTCGACAGGGACGGGCTCTATGATGACGCCATCGATTTTCACCTCTGCGAGCTTTTTCCCTGGTTCGGGTAGGAACTCAAATCGCTGGCTGCTATTGTCATCGACAGCCACTAAGCCTTGAGGGGAGATAGTGCCATAATAGTGTTTTGTCTCACCATTGCAGGGGACGCCGGTCTTACCCCAAGGGCCCCACTCAGAAGCGCCGGGCTTAACATTTTCATTCCACCACGCAGCTGTCCACGTTGCGCCCTCGAATGTTACCTTGGTACCTTTGGTATAGACTGTGCTGGCCTGCCACAGCGCATCGGTGCATTGATCTTGCTTTATGTGTGCCTTGACTGTCGTACTGACGATATGCGGTATGTCTTCGAGTGCGCGAGGGTGGCTCATCCAGTCAATGACCTGCTTGTGTGAGACGATTCGTACGTCTTGATGAGTGAGCGCATACTCGACAAATCGCTTAAGTGCGACCGCCATTGGTGAGTCAGGGGAACTGTAGTTTTTGCTGTGTGCGCCGATCACCATCGGCGCGCGGTTACCTTTTAAGCGTAAATCCAGGGTGTGTTTTAGAATGGCGTAAATATCGTCTGCATTGTCGAGCTTTGCCGATACCAGCAGGTTGTAATCGAAAGCGGTAATCTTGCCCCCCTCCATGTCAAAGTAACTCATGGCGGTTTTTATTTTCGCGCGCAAGTCGTAGGGAAGGCCATCCGCGAGGTCGTCGGGGACAATCCAGGGTGAGACGGGTAGCTCCCATAGGCCCGGATAGGCGCCGATGATAAACGGCGTGCCTGCTGCTTGATCCCACGTTGTTTTTAAAATAGCGCCGGGTGAGCCTGCATCCAAGGTGTAGGGCCAGTGAAAGTTGCTGCCATCTAACCCTCGAGCGTAGCCGTCTTCAATACTGCTATCGTAGAGAAAATGTTGATCATGCAGAGTGCTGAATAGGGCGTCATTATACTCCAGTCGCGGTGCGCGAAAGCCATAGATCTCATCGCCAGCAATACCCACGCTGACGATACTGTTATGTGCCTGCTGAATTTCATCTAACCATTGTGACGCCTGCATCTCGGAGCCATGATGGTTGGGGTTGTGTGTCTGTGTGTGATTGCCTGTCTCGTTGCCTGCAGCATGGGCATTTTTCCATTCTGCCCCTGCTTTGCTCGCATTGACGCCGGTGTTAAGAAAGGTCAAGCGAGCCGTATCGCCATCGAAGGTCAGGAGGTTGTTGCGGCCGCTTCTTCCTGCCGGATTGCTGTAGCTATTCACCATTTCGTACAGCCACTTAACACCGGCGCTGCTTTCGTTATCATCTGAGCCAATGGTGACAAACATCGGTACCTTGTCGACCGGTAAGTTGCTGGGAGGGGACTTCATGGCGGGACGTCGCTCATCCTCTAGGGACTCTTTTATCCCTTGCTCCTCAAGTTTTGTCATGGCTGCCAGTGCGTAAATGCCGGTGGCCTGGCCGAAGATCGTAGGCTCGGTGCCGGTGTAGTTCTTCCAGGAGTCAAAAAAGACAATGCCTTGGTCGATGCCGTCAATAATATAGCTGGTGTTGAATTTGTTCTCCCAGGCATCTGGGTCTATCTCAATATCTTTGTCAGCGAGTATGTATCTGTATTGCGAAGGGCCGTTGGCGATGACGCCGATGGGCTGTTTATCTGCTTGTAGGTGATAAATTTGACTGTGGAACCCTGAGGGAACCTTGCTTAAGCTGGTGGCATTGACAAAGCTGATGCCCCACGGGTTGCGGCCCAACAGGTAGTCAATATTATCGTAGGCTAGGCTGGTGTAGTAGGCGTCACCAAAATCCACCAGATCCTCAGCAGCGGTGCCGGCGATATAGAGCATATTACTTAAGCTACCCCAGTTGGGTATTTGTGCTGTCCCCCAGATATTGCCTTCTGTGTTGGCATAAGTTAAGTGGCTGTCGAGTTCAATCTTCCCCATATGTTTGGCTGTGTTATCTTCTCTGGCCAATACCTTATAGGCCATGAGGATGGAGTCACTGAGGCTAAAGTAGTAGTCAAGGCCAGAGCTTGTCTTTTTACCGCCGACAATGAATTGACCGTGTTCCTTTGCGTATGCAAGAGCGTCACTTTGATAACTTGGATCGTCGGTGAGCGCAAACAACTGCGCTGCGGCGAGGGCTCTTTCGTTATTCACATCTTCGTCGCGGTAGAAATCATTTTTGCTATCGCGCTCAAAGGCGTTTTGCTTTAGCACATCGGCGGCTAACGAACGATTGTAGATGGCGACGGCTTGGCGGCGATATTGTTCGGCGAGGACGGGGTCAAATTCGACAAAGATTTTAGCACCGCCAGCGAGGGCGGCAGCCGTTGCCGCCATGTGGCTGGGAGATAGGGCTGATAGTGCCTCGCGTTTACCGTCACGCGTATCATGTTCGGGTAGGCGCCATTGTTCTATGCCAACGTGATCTAATCCGGTGGATAGCTGAATGATAAACTCGCCATCCTCCGGCATCGTTTTCATCAGATAGTCTAAGCCAAACTTGATCTCGTCAAGAATATCCACATACTCAGATGTGCTGTATTGCTGAGTAAAAAGACTAGGATTGGCTTGATAGGCCTCTATCAGCACGTTGGTGGTTTGCGCGATGGTCAAGGTGAACTTGATGTAGTCGCCCGCGTCATACCAGCCACCCAGCATATCGGCCGTTTTTCCCGATGGGTCGGCGGCCCATTGACCGCTTTCTATGGCGCCAGAAGGGCGATAGTAGAGCGCCTTGGCGTCACCCATGTGCGACCTAGCGTGATCCAGTGTATCGCCAGTACCGCTTCGGCTGACTCGCAGAGCGCGTAGCATCTGGTTGGCAATGTCGCCATAGGGCTGATGCTTGATCGATACTTTTACTTCCTCTGTGCCAGGGGCGTGAACAAGGTAGTCACCTAATGTTTGGAGAGAGCTAAAGTCGACCTCATAATGGTAGGGGAATGTTGTAAAGCGTGATTTACCAATAATGCTTTTGCCAAAGGTACCGTTTAAGCTTGTCTCTCCCCCTTTTTTAATCGTCCATTGCTTTCCCTGTAAGTCGTTATCAGACATCACAATAGCGACTTTTTCCCTGTCGGGAAAATAACCGGCTAAGTTATAGCGGATGTGAGTTTCAGCGTGTGCAGCTTGTGTTATTACTGCGATGCTTGCCAAGCTAAATAGAAGTTTTTTCATCATTTTCCCTAATAATAAGCATTGTGGAGGTAAATTGAATTGCCAACAAAATCAGCTGCTAGGCCCGCGAGCACGATGGGGCGGCTTTTGTTAAAGCAGTGTTTGTTAAGGCGGTTTTTATTAAAACTATGTTTGTCGTTTGTCGTTTGTCGTTTGTTGATCAGTCCTAGCTATAAGGAATGTTGCTATATGGCTGTCCGTAGTCATGTGTTTTTTCTTCCCGCTAGAAATATAACACGCTAAAGAAGATATTTATTGTTCTGTGAGGGTATTTTATTTTTATCTTGATTTTGTGATCGGGTACTGGTATTTGGTTTTTTCTAACCTTGCCTCAGTAATGATTTGCTCTATATATCGCCTTTCGGTTCACTTTCGTCTATTGGTAAAAGTTGTGTTTTCTTGTGGGATAAGTCGCACGATTATTTCTGGTTAATCGTCTTTCTTTTAGTTTTTAGTTTTATGTTGTTGAATTGGTGTAAGTAGTGATTGATGAAGGTAGGCTCGAAGAAAGCTTGCTTAAATGAGTCGTCGGCGTTATGCCAGAAATTTTTTTCTGCCCTTGTTGATTTCCTCGTACGATTACTAAAGAAAAATACCAGTGGTGTGCTGGTGTGCTGGTGCGGTAATTCCTTGTGTAGGCACAGGTGCTAGCTATAGGTAATAGCGTTTTTCTTTTGGTGTCGATAATCATGCTTTCAAATATGTGGTGATAAGATATAAAGTATAAGATGTTTTGTTTTTTGGTAAATGTCGCATTCACTAACAATGTTAGTCGCAGGTGGGTGTGGGAAGTTGTCGATCTATTTCGGAAACTTATTAAGCTGTGTATTAGTTGTGTCTGGGTTTTTAAGTGCTTTCTCTAGCAATGAGTGTCACTTTTGAGTGATATGTGGTGCGAAAAATATCTCGTCGTCACAGTACAAAATAATAGCGGTAGATGCTGGATAGCTGTGTTGTAATATTTGTACAAAAGATCTGCCAGGCCTTAAGCAATATTTTAAACCGAATGATAAGCGAGTGTGTTGTTCTCGACACGGCTAAGTATTTGACTGGTTATTTCTCGGTTGAATAATCGCAGAGTAGTTGTTAGGTTATTTGTGAGGAGGTAAGCTGGCTTTGTGTTTTGGCTGTCTCTATCGAGTTCAGTTGATGTTTTTTTGCTTGGTATAATTGCCTGCCCATTCTGATTGGGTGTTAGACATTATGAAAAGGAGCTTTATATGTCGATGAATAAAACCATTTGTTCAAGGTCGAAAGAGGTTGTTTCGTGGCCGCCAGTGGGCACCTATACAGGTAGGTGTGTTGTTGGTATTTGCCAAGACGGCTTGCTAGACCGTACCACTATTGCTTATGACGTGCCTACCTTGGTATAGGCATTACAGCAAAGCTAAGACGTAGAAGGTAGTGACTAAGAGGCGTGTGTCATCTAGCCATTGTGTCTGATGAAGTCTCTATTTGATCATAGTTATTTAGCTTTTAATTCATTAACAAAAGTAGGTATTAATATGGCGAATTGTGGTGTATGTGGCAGTTTTACGTTAGCCGGCATAATGTGTGCGCTCTGTGCTAACTCAAAAACAACGGGCGTCTTTTCAATAACTAATGATGGTGCAAGAGAGCGAGAGCTGGAAGCTATCGAACAGCGATGGGTTGAGTCGCATCGGGGGACAGATAGAGAGATGACGGCTTGTCTTCAGGGTGAGCTGAATAATCGGACATTGAGTAAAAGTGAGGCCGCATTTATTCAAACGGCGCTTTACGGTCAAGATGGAAGTCTAGAGACAATTTGGGATAACCGGGCCGCCTACCATAGGACCCAACCCCGAAGTAACTTTACCGTGGTCTATCAGCGTCAAGCGAATGGCGATATAAGTGTAATTGGTCTTGGTCAACATGTTGGTACAGATAATAAAAAATACACAATAGATTTTGACTGCGGTAAGAAGGGGCTTCGTTGTCAGCGTAAGTAATCTCAAAATAATTAGTTACTCTCAAATCGATAAAAACAAGGATGTTTTATGGGTAAGAAAAAGGATCCATTTGCTAAGCAGCTAAAAACGGTGGTCTCCATAGAGGAGGCGATTGATGCAATTGTTGAAGATTACGAGGCCAAAAAGAAGGTGTCCCCGGAGCTAAGGCCAGCTGTTTTTAGGTCTTTATTTGATCCGCATAGTGCGACAACATACCACAGTGAAAAAGTGGGTAGAAATGTGGTTATTTATGGCGCCAATAAAGAGCACGGAGGGCTCAAGGATGGGGACTACCTTCTTTCTCCATCTGACCCTAATATTGTGTTGGCTAGTGATTGTCACGGTCTATCATTCAACTCTACAACCAAAAGCACTATCGATACGCTAAGATTTCTCGCTAAGTTCCAGCCCAAAAATACCCGCTCTAGGGTGGCCTACTGGATTGATGAAGATAGTCCTATGATTCCTTCTAAGCTTGCTTTTAGAGTAGATCAGGATAACGATACACATTATTTTTTAGCCGTAATTGAGGAAATGACTGTCACTCAGTTGATTGAAAAGTTGAGGGCATTTGGGCAGCGAATGGCTATAATGGATGATCTTACATTGGAGACTTTTAAAGCATGATGAATTTTAATGAATATAACCAACCCTCTAAGATACTGGTTCTTCATTATGCCAAGATATTAAACTGTGACCTTGCTAGAGAGATTGCTTGCGGTAATTCGGACTTGAGCAGTAAGAAGGAGGCTGAGATATTGGCTTATTTCTTTTGGCAGATGACGGACCAGGCTGCTATTGATGAGAACGAGGGAAAAGTCATTGATGGTATAGCTGATTTGCAGTCATGGTTGCAGAAGGCGTTATATATATTTGCCGGGTATTTTAAACGTCAGGGTTATGAGGTGGTATGGTCAGAAGGGTACGACCAATATCATCAATAACGATTGAAGCCATGAGTAGGATGGCGGGTTACCGTCGAATAAAGCAATAGGCTTGCCGGTCATTGAATGATGACCGGCTTCACTTGTTATGAAGTAATAATAACTTCAAAGTCATCGTTGTCGGCATCAGCGCCAGAATCACAAGCTAACCAATTATCCTTATCAAGATAGAGGCTACTGTTCGGGTAGTAGGTGTTGGCAAACTGTACAATATCACCACTATAAATATCGTCGCCACGACTGTTGCTAACGACCGACTTTTTTTCTATACGCCAGAGCTGTTTTGATTCAGACGTCTCACCATCATTTTTATCGTAATAAGCCCAGCCGATCGACGATGAGTACATATTATTGTACCCCCGACAGTCAGCGCCAGCCGTGGTTTCATTCTTGCAACGAATGCGAACTAAGGCGTTATTTTTGATTGCACCAGAGCCGATTATCTCATGCTCGCCGGCTGCGTCACTAATATTGGCGCAGGGCCAGCTACGAGATCGCTTAGGGTTGCCAATAAACTTGTTGCTTTTAATATGGCGAAGTTGAATGCTGTTGCCGGAAGCTAATACATGTCCACGCGGGAATGGGTTTGAAGTGATGAAGTTAGTGCTAACATTGTGGTCGAGCTCGACACCTAATTTATTGGCATCAATCGGCACGTTAATTAAATAGGCAATAGGGGTGTCTGCTGAGTCACTACGTACGGTGAGGTAATATTGTTTGCTGCTATCCAATGTTACGTCAAATGTAACGAAGCTTTGATCTTTACAAAATGCCTCGCCAGAGTTAATGAAAGCACTCCAGTCATACTTTGCAGAGCTACTTGAGCTACTTTCGTGTGAGAAGCCACCACCAACGGTGGTGCCTGATGGGACGGCGACTGAAACATTGCCAGAAGTTTTGCTGGAGCTGCTATCTGACGATTCCGTTATTCGTCTAATATCATGGGTGACGGTGATGTGGAGGTTTTGGCCGCTATTGTTAGCGATTAGAATTTTTGATGACATATCGTTCTCTTATTTATATCCATTAAATAATTTAATTCATAGGCCTAGTGTCGAATGAATTCATAAGAAAAAGAAAACATTTTCCATAATGTTGGTCTTTTTCCATGTGTTGATAATGGGGTAGGTTAGGCGAAGAGACTTGTATTATTATATTAAATTTATGTTCTAATCTATTTTTTGACCGACATGTTGCGGTAGTGAAGGTTTTGTTGTTGTATTTTGCTTTTAATTGATCAAAAAAAAGTGTGTTACACCGATTTATGGCGGTAGTAATTTATCATACTGAGTTCTCGTGAAGTAAATGAAGCTATATAGTGAAGAATTATAATGATAATCAGGGATGAGTTTTTACTTCTTTTTAAATCGTTCAAATTAACTGTAGCGTTAATTTTTCTTGTTTTTTGTTGTCCTGTTAGTGCAGTAAGCAATGACAAGGGTGCGGCTTACATCGAGTTAGGGATGACGACATCAATCAGCGGGCCCTCAAGAGATCTTGGTGATTCGGTGCTGGCAGGTGTGAACGCCTATATTAGGCATGTGAATAAAAATGGTGGGATAAATAATAAGCAAATAAGGCTGACTGTCCTAGATGATGGTTATCAGCCTGAGGCAGCAATAATCAATGCAAGAAAGCTGGTTGAAGAGCACAATGTCATAGCCATGATCGGTAATGTTGGTACGCCTACAGCTAAAGTTACTGAGCCGTATGCAAACAAAGAGGGGGTGATATTCTTTTCGCCATATACAGGTGCTGACATATTAAGGGATGTGAATAAGTCGCCCTATACGTTTAACTATCGAGCAAGTTATGAACAAGAGCTGTCGCTAATTATTAACCATATTTTTGAAAAAGGTATTGAGGTTAAGGATATTGTCTTTTTTATTCAGGATGATAGTTATGGCTTGTCAGGGCTGAATGCTGCAAGATCTGTCTTTAAAAAGCTAGGTTTTGCTGATGATCAAAAATTAAATATCCTGCGTTATAAAAGGAACACTAACAATGTTAATTCTGCGCTAAATGACCTTCTTCGATTAAGTCATACACCTAAAGCGATCATTCTTATTGCAGCTTACGGCGCATCTGCCAACTTCATCAATTATAGCTCTAGCCAGTTCCCAATGTTGAGCTACTTTAATATTTCTTTTGTAGGTTCTCATGCGTTAGAAAACCACTTAAATATTAGCTCGAAGAATATTTATATCACCCAAGTTGTACCACCTATGGAATTTGATCTGCCAATTATTTCAAGGTTCAAATCTCATCTTTCGAAATTTGGTGATGATAATATGATAAACAGCACAAGTCTAGAAGGTTATATTGCTGCAAATATATTGGTTTCAGCGTTGAAAAAAATTAAAGGGAAAATTACTAGCGAGAAGCTAAAGACAACATTAGAAAATATGGGCGAGTTTGATATAGGGATAGGCGATTCAATGGTGCTGAATGAGATGAATCATCAAGCCAGTCAAAAAGTATGGCTTTTGCAGTACGACAATAACAAAAGCTTCTCCCCCATGAATACCGGAGAAAACCTGTGAAGATCAAATTTGCTAGGCGCACAAAGTCCATTGTTTTAACATTGTCGATAACCGCAACGCTGTTTACGCTGTTCTATACCTATATGCTAATAGCTCTCTACCATGAAGCTAATCAGCATATAGAGCAGTCATCTAGGGCGGTCAACGAAAAGGTATCAGAGCGTATTGATGATATGTTCGATAAAGCGCAAAATGTAACGTTGCGGCTAAATTATGAGATGCAAACCATAACGCTCAACAAAGAAGAGATTTGGGGTAAACTGAACAATTTGAGTGTTATTAGTGAAGGGATTTCTGGCATAGGTATCAATTTTTTTCCCTATGCGCTGAGCGAGTCAATACGCCTATTCTCGCCTTATATATACAGGGCGAATGATAGCTATAAACAAGCCAATGTTGATGATTATTACGACTATTCTATTAAGCAAAGCTTTGAAAGTAGTGGTGATATATTTGATCATAATATTGCGCAATGGCTACCACCCGTTTATGACGAAATATCAAAGTGTGATGCCATAAAGTATGAAGTCCCCATCGTTGTCGGTGGTCACCAGTTAGGTGTTGGTTATTCGAACTATTGCATTAAAAAAATAATCAACGAAATCAATAAAAATGATCTTGGTAATGATAGTTACTTTATATTGATGGATGCTAAAAGAAATATCCTCTACAACAGCATGGATACTAAAAGCATTGTTAATATTAAAAAGCTACTCAATAGTATTGAGTTAACTGCGTCTAAAACCTGGTCAAAACAAGTCCGTTTTAATGGTAAAGACTCTTGGGTTCATAGTAGAAAGCTTGCTAATACTGGCTGGTATGTGGTGACCTTTATCAATAAAGATACCCACAAAAAGTTAGTTGACGATGTACACGAAAAGAGTGCCTGGGGGGAAATTAGTCAATACTTACCCCTATCCAGCTTGTTAGTACTCACGTCAATATTATGGATTGTTTTTGTTATATCGAAGTATGATGACCTGAAGCCGGTCCATTTGTGGTGCTCAAGCTTCGTTATTTCGGCGATCTTTACCACAGGTACACTCTATATATGGAATCAATTCTATAGTACTTATACTGAGGACACGTTTATTCAAGACAGGGTTCATAACAAGGCATCTATTCGACGTGTAAAACTTGACTACAATATCGAGACAATGAGTCATCATAAATCTCCGCCAATATTCGTGCCTACCAGTTTATTTATCCAGTCTATGGAGTTTGTAACTGCCTATAATATAAAGATATCAGGTTATGTGTGGCAACAATACCCGATCAAAACAACGCTCTCGCCGGATGATATAAACCATGGCGTTGTCTTTCCTGAGGCTGAAACAATTAGCATAAAAAAATCTTATGAGCATAAAGATGATAAATTCTTGATCGTTGGCTGGCACTTCGAGGGAGTCTTCAGGGAGAAGTTCAATTATGATCATTATCCTTTTGATCAACAGCTTGTTTGGATAAGAGTTTGGCATACCGACTTTGAAAGGAATGTTGTGTTGACGCCTATGCTGGATTCCTATGAAAATATTAACCCCAGTGCGCTGCCGGGGCTAGAAAAAGAGTTTGTTATTAACGGCTGGTCTATAGAGAAAACATTCTATGGCTTTCGTACTAATCAATATAATACTAACTTTGGTATGCCGGCCCATCTCAGCAAAGATATGCGGCCTGAGTTGTATTTTAATATTTCATTGAGAAGAAATTTTATCGACCCATTTATCTCCTACCTATTCCCGGTGTTGGTTGTATTGTTGATGCTGTTTGGTGTGTTGGTGACTACTTCCGCTAATACGGATAAGCCAGAGCGGCTTGGCTTTAGTGCATCCTCTGTCTTGTCCTCGAGCTCGGCGCTGTTTTTCGTATCACTGATCTCTCATGTTCAGCTGCGAAACCATGTAGGTACCAGTAGAATGATCTATCTCGAGTACTTCTTCCTTGTCAGCTATGTGATGATTCTTATGGTTGTGTTGAATGCGATATTATTCTCGCTACCTATCAAAGTGAAGGTCATTGATTACCGTGATAACCTCATCCCCAAAACACTGTACTGGCCAGTGCTATGCGGCTTCTTTTTCTTCACAACCTTAATCATCTACTCTAACTAAGCCCTAGCGTCATTAGCAGGGTAGGCGTCGGGGGGCTTTGGCGTTGCCCCATAGATCTTTAAAAGTATCTATTTAAGCCGCTGTGCAAGGCGGCTACCTTTTGATGAGTTTCAGTGGTCTAACACTATATTTGTGTCTAGGGAGTATCCATCTACGTATAAGTCCTCTCAGTATAATTCCCTTTCGTATAAGCTCTCCTCGTTCATTATCGTTAGCTGATGATAGTCCCTTCTGATCAACTGTTTGCATTATTTTCTTCCTGTTTTCGAGAAGAAAAGCAGGCTGCCGCCATTGATAGAGTGCGTGTTATTACTGATAATTCTGTTGTGCTGGCTTTGATTTAGCTCAGGCTAGCGGCTGGCAATGATTTGAACTGTTTGTTCTACTATGCGGTCTTATTTATTCACGTTTAAGCATTAAGCATTCGATATGTCAGAAGCAAAACCGTCCTACTTCTATCTTAACCTGTTGCGTTGTGTCGCGACGATCGCCGTCATCATCATCCATGTACTGGGCCCGATGCGAGAGCTCTATGGTCAGATTCCTGTCAGTGAGTGGTTGGCGACGGTGACCTATAACAGCGCGACTCGCTGGGCCGTGCCGGTGTTTATGATGATCAGTGGTGCGTTATTGCTGTCGGATAAGCGCCCTTTCGACTGTCGGTATTATCTGTCGCGTCGGTTGATGAAGGTACTGATACCCTTCCTCGCTTGGACGGTGATCTACAGCCTGATCACCGGTTACAGCGGCGATGGTTGGAGCAGTGCCGTGGCAGCCGATACGCTGATTGCCGCCAATAATACCCCGGTCTGGTACCACCTGTGGTTTTTCTACGACTTCATCCCGTTGTATTTTGTTATTCCGCTGCTGATTCCTGTATTGCGTGTGATGACGCGGGAGCAAGTTAAGTTGTTGATCGCAGCCTGGTTATTCCTAACTTCGATCTTTATGCTGAAGATAGAGACGGCCATTGCTCAGAACATAGTGTTGTACAGTGGTTATTTGATTCTGGGCTGGTTCTTACATAACCGGGATAACAGCAAGGAGCTCAAATACTGGGTCATCGCCGGGCTGAGCTGGATTGTCATCGACATCATCGGTACCTGGGCGATTGCCCAGCAGACCCATGAGTACAGCGGCTTCTTTATGGGCTACAAAACCATTAATACGGTGCTAATAGGCGGTATGATCTTCGTGCTCTGCCAGCACTTTGCACCTCGTTTGGAGCAGCGTTTTGCTGCACCGGTGAATACTGTCGGTAAGTACAGCCTCGGTATCTACTTGATCCACCCGATTCTTTTGATCCCAGTACGCCAACTCGATAACGGCTTCTACGCCTGGTTTGGCACCGATTGGCTGGCTATCAGTGCGATCAGTGTCGTGACGCTGATGGTGGCGCTTGCGCTCACCTGGTTGTTGGCCAAGGTGCCCGTGGTCAATCGGTTGTTACCTTAGCCGGGAGGCCGCACGGGCTTTCTGTATTGCTGCAAAGGCTGTCAATCATAACGATGGCCATCGTCACTCAACACTGGGCAGCTGTTTAATTTACAATGGGAGTGTAAAGGGATTAAACTTTATCTCCTCATAGATGCTTTTTTAAGTCTGACGCAATCTCATATAGAAACTGTTCTTTCGTTTTAGCCGAGGCTACTATCAAGGTGGCTAAGGCGCTAAATTTCTGTTATTTTCGCCTAATTGAAATAATAAAATAACAATATGCTGCCTCTGAAATAGGCTTTCAGCTGCAGTCAATTATGCTGCGAGACTGACAGAATGAAAATACTATTCCATACCACCGAAAAGACGGAGGCCACCAACATCAAGCTTCGTTTTGAGCTTGCGGGTATCCCAGTTTTCATCGGTAGTGAAGACACCGGTCCAGCCCTCGGCTTTGTCTATGCGAATAAGTACACGGTCTGGGTCTGTTTAGATCATCAACACGAGGATGCAGTGCTATTGCTGAAAGATGAGGCTCATGAGGTAACAACCGCTATCGATGTCAGTGGTTATTATCAATATATAGAAGATGAGCAGAAAAAATCTGCCAATAAAAACTACGACCGAATTATGTTGGCTGTTGTGTTGTCATGTGTCGGTATTTTTATCGCATGGGCATACCAGCAGGGTGTTTTCACACAGTAAGTCAGCATATAGAGTATAATGTGGATGTGGCGCAGCGATGTGTCAGCGTACTAATAGAGGGATCGTATGAGTACAGAAATATGGGGTTATTATGTGGTTGCCATCTTGGTGTTAACAGCGATGCCAGGGCCGAGTATTTTCCTGTGTGTCAGTAAATCGGTCGTAGAGGGGTTTGCTGCTGCGGTATTGACGGCGATGGGCAGTCTTACAGCTATCGTCGTTATTCTGACTTTATCGTTTACCGGCTTAGGAGTTGTTATTGCAAGCTCGGAGCTCGCATTTAGCATCATCAAGTGGCTTGGTGCGGCCTACCTGATTTACTTAGGGGTAAGAGCTCTGGCCTCTAAAGAGAGCTCTTTTTCTATTGATACACCGGCTCATTCGACTCGCTCTGATAATCTTTCTAATTTCTCAGCGGGCTTTATTGTCGGCATAAGCAACCCTAAGGCCATCGTTTTCTTTACTGCTTTATTCCCTCAGTTTATTAACACATCAGAGCCGCTGTTGTTTCAATATCTCGTTTTCGTCAGTACTTTCGCTATTCTTGAGACGTTGTGGTTACTCGCTTATGCCTACTTAGGGCTTCGGTCTAGGCACTGGCTCTCAACAAGGGGTCGGGCGAGGCTGTTTAATAAGCTGACAGGAGGGGTGTTCATTGGTGCCGCTGTAATGCTGTCTGGGTCGAATAGAGCGGGCGGTTAAGCGGGATTTTACGAGTGAGTTTTCCCTAACGGAATCCTTTGTCGTTAGGATTTTTGATCGTCACGGAGCTATTCGAACATGTTCTTAACTAAACTCTGACCATCTTTAAATACACACTGGCCTTTGGCCCAGGTTTGATCAAGGCTCAGGTCGTCATTCAGAATGATCAAGTCGGGGTCGTAGCCTACCTCTAGCCGGCCCTTGGCGGGCAGTTTCAGCCTTTCGGTGACGTTCACGGTATATAAAGGTGATAAGAAAAAACTGTGAATAAGAACTACGACCCATTATCTTGGGGGCTGTGTTCGCGTAAGTCATAAAGATAACGGCGGTTGATATAAATTTGATGCGCTAGCGTCTCTAGCTATTTATGTGATTTTTCAATATTACTGAGTTTCTTATTAGCAGCCTGTGGCTTCCCACGGGGTAATAAGTGCGGTAATCTACAATTCATCATAACAATGAATATTCTGTCTAAATTTTAGGCAGCTCTAATGCTATATCGTATCAATGCAGAATCAGCTGTGCCTTTACTTAGGTTTTACGGCTTAGTTGATAGTGCTGTCGTTATAAAAATAAATAAGTTCTACCTAAGGAAAGCGTAATGAAGCTGAGAATAATCTTTATATTAGTAGCTATTGTTTTGTTTTTTAACTACTCCTTGACTGACAGAACCATTTCTGGGCCTGAGGTGAAAGAGATGTTGGATGCTATTAAGTCTGCAGGCCGTGATAGGGATTCTGTTAAATTGACATCATTCTTTACGAGTGATGCTGTTATCGTTATCGACTTGCCTGCCAACATGGGAGGTAGGATGGAAATGGGTGTGACGCAATATAGAGAGCAGTTAAGTCAGACTTGGTCATTACCAGCTGAGTTTACTTTTGATGTTGAGGATGAGTCTTATACCATCTCTAAAGATGGTAAGTCTGCCGAGGCATCAAGCACCATGATTGAAGAGGTCATGATGGGCGGGCGCGTAATTATTAGCTCAAGGAGTAAAGAGGAAATGCGTATTGTTGCGGTTGATGGCAAGCCTGCGATATCGAATGTCTATGCCAAGATTACATTTAATCAGTGAGATGCAGTAAGATTTTCGTAATCGTTGATTCTTGCTCTTTGGTTTTAACCCTAACGGAATCCTTTACCATTAGGGTTATTGATCGTCGCGGAGCTACTCGAACATATTCTTAATTAAGCTCTGACCATCTTTGAATACACACTGGCCTTTGGCCCAGGTTTGATCAAGGCTCAGGTCGTCATTTAGAATGATCAAGTCGGCGTCGTAGCCGACCTCTAGCCGCCCCTTGGCGGGCAGCTTCAGCCATTCGGCGACGTTAACGGTAATCGGTATCAACGCCTCGCTGATGCTAAAGCCTGCCTTAACCTGCTGTTGCAGTAACGCTAATAAGTTATCTTGTTCTGCGACACCAATACCGGTCATCTCGCCGCTATCATTGAAGATAGGCATTGATCCCTGGGCGTCGGTAGAAAGCGTGATATTGCGCGGGTCGATACCGGCCTCCTTGGCCATCTCTAACGCTGTTATCGTATGTACACAGTTATCCCCGGTGTTGTAGCCGGCGGTTAGATCGATACGGCCGCCGAGCTTTGCCCACCTCAACGCCTCTGCATAGAGGTCCTGGGTGCGGTTTACGTGGGTGGGGATAAACTGTTGTGGCGGTATGGCGGCATCCTTCTGGGCCTTGAACAGCAGATCTAAACGGCTGGGTGCTCCGCCCATGTGCAGTGTCAGTGTGCCCGCCTTGCCGGATAGTATGCCTGCAATGCGGCAGTCACTGGCAAGACGAACAAACTCATCGAAGCTAACATGGGGGGCTCGGTGATCTGAGAGGGCTAGCTTGAGCCCAATACAGCGCTCTACATAGAGGATATCGTTACGTACGCTACCGGTCACCGTCGGGCTAGGGATGTTGTAGGCACCGGTGAGCATCCAGGCGCTAATGCCTTCCTCTGTTAAGGCGCGTGCCTTGGCATTGAGTGTCGCCGGGTGCCGCGTGTCAGAGTCGGTGCCTAACAGACCTAACACCGTAGTTACACCGTGCTTGACGATGTTTGACACCTGTATTTCTGGCGTTCGCGAGGCGAAGCCGCCTTCTCCGCCACCACCGATCAGGTGGACGTGTTGATCAACCAGGCCGGGGGTGACAATGCGTCCCTCAAGGTCGATCGCCGTCAGTCCCGGTAGCGAGACCTGTTGGGCCAGCTTGGCGGCATAGGCGTGGATCTTGTTGCCGATCACTAAGATATCGACGATACCCTGATCGTCAGGCGTGTAAAGGCGGGCATTTTTCAATAAGTAGGACATGGTATTCTCTCTATGCTAGCGAGCGTTCGGTATTATCGTCGGCGTCAGTGCTAGCAGTAACAGCTGGTTCGGGAGCAATCTTCTCGATCTTGAAGTCGGTGTAGGCGTAGATAATGGCAAAGATAAAGCCGGTGTAGCACAGCACAGCCCAGGGTAAGTAGTCGAGTACGGGGACACCGAGGGTCGAGGCCATATAGACACCGGCCATTGACCAAGGCACTAACGGTACGATGACGGTGCCTGAGTCCTCGAGGGTGCGAGAGAGGTTCTTGGCCGCTAAGCCCCGCTTACGATAGACATCGCGGTACATCTCGCCAGGTACGATAATCGATAGGTAGGACGAGCCAGTGACAACGGCCATGGTAATACATGAGAGGACGGTGGTGGCAATGAGGCTGCCTGTCGACTTCACACGCCTCGTTAGCGCCTCGAGAATGACCTCGAGGGCACCGGCCTTGCTCATGATGCCGGCGAAGGCGAAGGCGCAAAAGGCGATCAGTGTGGTGGCCATCATCGACATCATGCCGCCACGGTTAATCAGTTTTGTGACATCCCAGATCACCGCACCACTATCAAAGCCTTCACGGTGCACCATTGAAACGTTAAAGCCAGTAATCATTGAGTTAAAGCCATCTTGAGCACTGAAGCCTTGAATGCAGCAGCCTAATAGAAAGGCCACGAATGAAGCGGCGAGCATCACGGGTAGAGTTGGCCACTTAAGTACGGCACCGCCCAAGACAATCACTAGCGGTAGTATCAGGATAATGTTCCAGTGGTACATGGTATCAAGGCTCTGCAGCATGATACGCATTTTCTCTGGTGTTGCGATGGTGGTGGAGCTGGTGACAAAGTCGCCTGTGCCGACAAAGTAATATACCAGTAACGATAAAACCAATGCCGGTACCGTGGTGTAAAGCATGTGTCCGATGTGCTCATACAATGTTGAGCCGGCTGCTATTGGTGCCAAGTTGGTGGTATCGGAAAGAGGGGAGATCTTATCGCCAAAGAAGGCGCCAGAGATAATGGCACCAGCGGCTGCCGGTAGTGATACACCTAGGCCAGTGGCAATGCCAATAAAGGCAACGCCTACGGTGCCAACGGCGCCCCAGCTAGTACCGGTCATAATAGACACCATGGCAGAGCCGAGGCAGGCGATAATCAAAATATAGTTTGGATTGATATACTGTAGGCCGTAATAAATGACCATCGGGATAGTGCCTGAGAACATCCAGGTGCCGATCATCATGCCGACTGAGATCAAGATCAGTGTGGCGGGCATGCCGTCGTTGATTTTTTCAACGATGCCCTTATGCATGCTATCCCAGCTAACACCGGCGCGTAGGGCTATCAGGCCTGCAATAATCGTGGCAATGATAAGCAATGGCTCAGAGCGAAAATGGTAGTATCCATAACCTATGCCCAATAAGAGTAGCATGGCAACAACAGGCAATAAGGCCTCAGCTAAGGTCAACTTCTTAGTCATATAATTCTCTAATAATTGGTTAACAAGAAACGACAAGAAGAGGGTAGCTGCTCTCTTGCTCGTTATCCGATGTCTGGCCTCCATGCAGAAAAATATCCTAGCACCCCAAATGGCATTACCGAAGGTGCTGACGGGGCTCTAGCGATTATCGTGGTTGTTTATGCTTGTGTTGGTTGCGCGCAATGCAAGGCCATAGCTGGCTTGTAGCCAATTATTACAATTTGCCAATACTATCTGACTATTCCAGAATTTTATCGACAGCATCAAAAAAAGAGCTGGCTAGCAGTCTTGAATAACGCGCTGGTTCGTCGTTTGTAGGTGGGTTATGTGTTACTAGAATCCACTTGTAGTTAATTTTACCTGTGCAGAAAATGTCAGAATAAAATTATCAATGTTGAAAATAGGAAAGAGAATAATTATCAATATAATTAAAGGTCGTGTTGCCTGTGAATTGTTAGAGCAAGCAGAATATGGCTCGGTGAGTGTTAATTATTCATGCTTGTGTGAGAGGCTGGCGAAATATTTTTTGAAAGAGGGTGTGATTTTTTAATTGATTTAAATCCATTTAAGAGTCAGGTTTTGACCTTAATATGTTTTCATATAAAACATTTGGCGGGCTGGAGTGGGGCATGCGCTATGTGATGTCTTTAATCGATGAAATTGAAAGATAAGGTGAAATCATGGGGTAGCAGGTATACTGTCGCTTCGGTGGGCTTGTTATGTGTGAGATGAACAATGAAGTTTCTTAAGTATTTTCTGTGGGTAGTAATAGCGTTGTTGCTATCGGGAATAATCTATCTGGCCTCGATGTCTTACTTTAGCGGTTCGCACACCCGCTACTGCCCCCTGTCGCACCGATTAGATGACTTATCGCGGTGCTTTGTACTCGACCGTCTCGGTGACAGGACGTTGGTGCAGCATGGCAGCTTAAATGCCGGTGACTTCTATTTAGAGGTCATCGATGATGGCGTGTCAAAGACGTTTCAGTTCCCTGACTCTATTAATGCGGTTGGTGAGAATGCCTATTCTGCTAAGCTGGTTGACGGTGAAGAGGGCTTTGTGCTGATTAATGGCAACAAGTTTATGCTAAAAAAATACCAAGCTAGGCAGTTCGATCATGGTGATCACTAGTGTTTACTGCCGCATCGTCGCTGATGTTCCTCTGGTGTTATAGGCAGGTTAGCCCTGACTTGCAGTCGTTTTCAATCGTTTTATTGTGTGCTCATGATGATTTATCCGCACGAGAACAGGTTTTAAGGCCGGCTTGTCCGCCGGCGTTTAACATTCGTCCTTGCAGCCCATCTTTCTTGGGTTGCTGAGTGTTTTTGTAGAAGAGCACGATCTTCTGAGTAAGGTGCTTACATATGTTTTTGCTCTTCTAGCAGACCAGCAACTCTCTGTGACACGGATTTATAGGCCTTAACGCGAAAGAAGCGTAGAGCCTGCATACCTACTTGCATATCGCAGTCGTAGCCATCTTTGTCGGCGCTATCACACTGGTCGTATTTGCTAGCAATATCGCTATGTTGAATAAAGTCACCAAGCTTAACAGTACTTATAATCACTTTTGTTGATTGCATGGCATTGTCGAGAGTATGAGCCCTGTCAGCAGTCATCCTTTCTCCTTCTTTCCAATCTTTGGGGAAATCTACGATGTAGCTTTTTAGGATTGTTGTTTCATGCGCATTGAGCACTTCAGACGCGATCTCTGAGAGCTCTCTGGAGGCTCTGGGGTCGTCAACTGCAATACTAGTGTAGAGGAAGAGATTGTAAGACTCATTCATATACTTCAGTGCGCTAGCCTTACTAATGCCGTTTCCATTAAGAGGGTTGCTGAACGCTTCTTCAATGGCGTCGTGTTCTATCTGTTTAACAAGTTCGATTAATTGATATTCCTCGTTGGCTACTCTCACCTTTTCAAAGTACTGGCTTTTTTGCTTTTCAGACATTTTGTCGACGGCAGACTTTACCTGCTTGTAACTATTAATCGTATCTCTGGTAACTGGCTGGCTAAGAGGGGGGAGCACATAATTATACAGGTCATCACCATAGGGGTTTTTGACGGGTGTTGTAGCTAAGTAATTTTGGTACCGTTTATCTATATCCGTTAGTGTGTCGAGCGCTTTGGCAATGAGTTTATCGAACGTCCAGCTAATAGTAATAAAAGAGGGTTTATTTTCTTCCTCTAGAGAGCTATTAAGGGAAAAATCACGATGAGAGCAGGTTTTATCGACATTCCAGTTTGAGAGAGACTGGTTGAAGGAGGTTGCCTGTGAAAACATTGAGTCCATCGAGGTAACATTTGAGGTGTCCCAGTTGCCGATAGGCTGATTAAACATTTTTGCCTTGTTAAACATGAGTATCATATAACGTACGCTTGAGGTGTCCCAGTCATCAATGGGTTGGTTGAATGCATAGGCCTTATAGAACATGGCGAACATTGATTTGACGTTTGAGGTGTCCCAATCGCCAATATCTTGGTTGAATGCCTCTGCGCCATTAAACATAGTATCCATAAGCGTGACGTTTTCGGTGTCCCAGTTACCGATAGGTTGGTTAAAGGATTTTGCCTCGGCAAACATGGACGCCATTTCAGTGACGTTTTCGGTGTTCCATTGGCCAATAGGTTGATTAAAGGCCCTCGCAGCAGAAAACATCCTCGACATGTTGGTGACGTTAGAGGTGTCCCAGTTGTTAATGGGTTGGTTAAATGCTTCGGCGAAGCTAAACATGCCGAACATGTCTGTTACATTTGCGGTGTTCCAGTCGCCAATAGGTTGGTTGAATGCGCTAGCGCCAGAAAACAGCTGACGCATCGTCGTTACATGAGAGGTGTCCCAGTCGCCGATAGGCTGGTTGAATGATGTTACGCTTTTACTGCCATCCGACTCCTGAACTGCTTCCTCGAATGCATTGGCATCCATAAACAAGCGCTCCATAGAGGTGACGTGGCTGGTGCAGAAGCGAAGCTCACCCGATTGAAGTGCTTGAAGGTTTTTGCTGTCCTGGATGGTTGTGTTGTCAACCACCAGGTAAGTGGCGTTGTCATGTGTAAACCTGGTGCCGACGTCTCTGTCGTTACAGGTAACCGCTGTGCTTGTTTTAGTGCTACTTACCGCTTTATTTTTCTGCGAGCTGCTATCAGGCGCTTGCTCGCAGCCGGATAAAATACTGCCGAGAAGTAGCGTGATCAAAACGATTTTCATTGCCATTACACAGTGGTCCATTTTTCTACGTGATATTTGAGTTGTTACTTATAGTGCACAGAGTTCGCCATTAAAAGATTGTTGCTAGGTCAATGCTTGATCAACTAAATCGTGCGGAGTTAGTCCAGGTTGAAAATCATGGAACTAGAGCTGATGAAAAGTGTGAGAGATTATCACTGATAGTTTTTCTTTGTTTATTCAGTAATTTCTCGTTCCTTAGTGTTAAGGCAAGCCCTGCTGTTGCGTGCATTAAAGGCTATGATAAACGACGCAGTATGTGCGTGTTTGGATTTGGTTAAGCAACTCAGGGATTTTAAATCGGGAGAGCGAAAATATCTGGTCATGTCATCGATGGCAATGGCACTGTCAGAGGCCGATATTGAAAACCTGTCGACCTACTTTTCCAGAATTGAACCTTTAAGCCGGTTAATTTCTGCGCTTATTTTTAGCTATAAACTGTTGTGCTCTCGGCTTTATGATTTAGCGCCAGTGCCGCTTCTATTTGGAAAGGTTAGCCCTGCCTTGTTATCGCTCTCAATTGAGTTCCTTTGCTATAACACTGCCGCCTTATTGCAGGCGGTCACTACCTGTGCATTTCCTCTTCTAACTGATCGGCAATTCTTTTTGACACGCTTCCTGCGGCCATAAAACGAAAGAGCTGCAGCGATTTTGTACCGCACTCGTAACTATCTTTGCTGTCGCTATCGCAGTTAGGGAACTGACTGGCAATATCGCTGTGCTGAATGAAATCGCCCAACGCCCTAATGCTTTCAATCACAGTTTGTGTGTGGGTAACTTCATTGAATTGCTTCAGCTGCTTATCGGCATTGCTGTCTTTACTTTTCCATGCGCTGAAATCATTCTTGATGTAATCTCTGACGGCTCTAATCTCGCGATCATAGAGTAAATTGGATGCGAGTGGCGAGAGCTCTCTCGAGGCTCTTGGATCGTCGGTCACAAAGCCTACATAGAGGTATAAATTGTAAAAATCATCTACCTCTTT
This sequence comes from Sinobacterium caligoides, assembly GCF_003752585.1. NCBI lineage: Bacteria > Pseudomonadati > Pseudomonadota > Gammaproteobacteria > Cellvibrionales > Spongiibacteraceae > Sinobacterium > Sinobacterium caligoides. Next base: position 1,209,157 of record NZ_RKHR01000003.1, on the reverse strand, counting down.
TAAAACGCCGGCTTTGTTGAGTTCTTTCCCTTGCCATTTACTGGCAACATGGCCGGGGATAAATTGGGCCAGTGCCTTTGTATTATTGTCGCTGAAGATCTCCTCGACCATATTATACTCAACTTGTTTGACCTGTTGTGTAAGTTGATAGTAGTCATTAACTGATTGGGTGGATTGAAAGTACCGTGCCTTTTTCTCATCGGTCATGCTATCGACGGCAGATCTTACTTGTTTGTAGCTGTTAATTGTATCGTTAGTAACGGGCTGGCTAAGGAAGGGCGCAACATAGCGATAGAGCTCATCACCAAAGGGGTTGTCTACGACCTTTGTAGCTATGGTTACAGTCATGGCTGGGTCATCTAGATACTTGAGTGTATCGAGTGCCTTGGCGGCGAGCTTATCTCGCGTCCAGGTAATAGTAATAAATGAGGGCTTGTTGTTTTCTTTTAAGGGACTGGAGAGGGCGAAATTCTGATGGGTACAGGTATTCTCAACGTTCCAGCTTGAGAGGGGCTGATTGAAGGACGTTGCCTGTGAAAACATCGCGTCCATCGAGGTAACACTCGAGGTATTCCAGCGGCCGATAGGTTGATCGAATGACTTCGCCCCAGCAAATACTTCGTTCATGTAGCGTACCCTGGAGGTGTCCCAGTCTGCAATGGGCTGATTAAATGCGTCGGCTTCATTGAACATAGCGTACATAGTGGTGACGTTAGAGGTGTTCCAGTCGCCAATAGCTTGGTCGAATACTATCGCTGCTCTAAACATTGCGCCCATATTGCTGACACTTGAGACGTCCCATTTGCCAATCGGCTGGTTAAAGGCCGTTGCTCCACTAAACATAGAGCCCATATTGGTCGTGTTTGAGGTATCCCATTGGCCAATGGCTTGATTGAAGGCTGCTGCGCCACTGAACATGGCGAACATGGAGGTGACGCTTGAGGTGTCCCAGTCGCCAATGGCTTGGTCGAATGCTTTGGCGTCAGTAAACATGAACTCCATCGTTGTCACGTGCGAGGTATCCCAATCGCCGATGGGCTGGTTGAATGTCTTGGCACCACTAAAGAGGTAATCCATTGCTGTTACATGCGAGGTGTCCCAATCGCCGATAGGTTGGTTGAACCCTGCGGTACTCTTGGTCTTGTCCTGAGCGCTAGTCTCTTGACCGAATGCATTGGCATCCTTAAATAAACCACTCATTGTCGTGACGTGGCTGGTGCAGAAGCGAAGCTCACCCGATTCAAGTGCTTGAAGGTTTTTGCTGTCCTGGATGGTTGTGTTGTCAACCACCAGGTAAGTGGCGTTGTCATGTGTAAACCTGGTGCCGACGTCTCTGTCGTTACAGGTAACCGCAGTGCTTGTTTTAGCGCTACTTACCGCTTTATTTTTTTGCGAGCTGCTATCAGGCGCTTGCTCGCAGCCGGATAAAATACTGCCGAAAAGTAGCGTGATAAAAACGATTCTCATTGCCATTACACAGTGGTCCATTTTTCTACGTGATATTTGAGTTGTTACTTATAGTGCACAGAGTTCGTCATTAAAAGATTGTTGCTAGGTCAATGCTTGATCAACTAAATCGTGCGGAGTTAGTCCAGGTTAAAATTCATGGAACTAGAACTGATGAAAATCGTGAGAGATTATCACTGATAGTTTTTCTTTGTTAATCCACTGATTTGTCGCCCCTTAGTGTTAAGGCAAAGCCTGCTGTTGCGTGCGTTACAGGCTATGATAAAAGCCGCAGTATGTGCGTGTGTAGTCACGACATTAAACTGCGCCATAGAATTTTCAATCATAAAAGGAGTTAAATATGATGAAGTCTTTAGCAACAATGGGTGTTTTAGCCCTTATTAGCGGCTCAGCTGTCGCTGCAGATATCGCCGCTGGGAAAAGGCAGTCTGCGATGTGTGGAGCCTGTCATGGCGCGACGGGTATTAGTGCCATACCGATGTATCCAAACTTAGCGGGGCAGAAAGCGCTTTATTTGGCTAAACAGCTCAGGGACTTTAAGTCGGGAGAGCGAAAAGATCCGGTCATGTCATCGATGGCAATGGCGCTGTCAGAGGCCGATATTGAAAACCTATCGGCTTACTACTCCAACTTTAAACCTTAGTTCTCGTTAATTTCTGCGCTTATTTTTTTTAGCTATAAGCTGTTAGGATGGGGGTCACGTAAAGCGTAGTTGCCCCTTTCAAAGTGAGTCTTAAGTATGCATAAAAAAATAGGCATTATTGGTGGTTTAAGTCCAGAATCAACAGTAAGTTACTACCTTCATATTACCCGCTCCTATGTCGAAAAATTTGGGGACTATGGTTACCCTGAGATTGTGATCTATAGTGTTAACCTAAAAAAATACCATTACTGGCGTAGTGAGGGGCGGTGGGACTTAATTACCGAAGACCTGGTTGCCGCAGCGAATAAGCTCAAAGTGGCTGGTGCCGATTTTGCTCTTATTGCGACAAATACTATGCATAAAGTATTTAATGAGGTGCAACTTTCTGCTTCGCTTCCTCTCATTGATTTGATCAATGCCACCGCTAAAGAGGTGGCTGATAAAAAAGTAAAGACGGTTGCGCTATTGGGTACAAAGTTTACCATGAGCGAAAATTTCTATAGGCAGCGGTTAGAGAGTCATGGTTTAAAAGTGATAGTTCCATCACTTGCTGATCAAGAGATAATCCATCGCATCATTGTCGATGAGTTGGTTCGTGGTGTTTTTTTACAAAAATCTAAAGCTGAATACATTAGCATTATTGGGCAGTTGCTACAGCAAGGTGCTGAAGGGGTTATTCTAGGTTGTACCGAAATCCCATTGTTAATAAAGCCTGAAGATTGTCATTTTCCCGTTTTTGATACCGCTAAGATCCATGCAGAGGAAGCCTTGCTCTGCGCTGTTAATCGCTGACCGATAAACAGTCAAGCCCTCCTGCAGCGGTCGAGGGCAATATCTGCTTCGCGTCACGAATTTGTCGTTAAAACCTGTTAATTTGGTCAGGTATTTGCGGGGGTTTCTTACAGAATAAAGGGGTAATCTCCGTTTCTTTCGATTGAAGTGCCTCAATATAGTGCGTCTATCGATGGGCGCTAGAATGCCTCGAACAAGCTCTTATTGTACAAAAGCGTCGTGATCGTGGGGCGATTATGTGACGTTTTACTCGCACTCAACAGCTGTTTAGTTCAGCGTTTGTTTTTATTTTGATGATCATTTGTTTAGTTGTATCGAATTTTATTATCGGTAAGGATAACTTTCTAAATATAACAAAAATGCTACTGAGTGATGCTTTTCTGCTCGCAATTAGCACGATAAAGGGGTGTGAAATGACTGATAAGGTCGCAGGTCAATCGTCTGGGCTTATTTATTCGCTAGAGGATAAACCGCCTCTAGCACACTCCGTTTATGCCTCGATTCAACACATATTGGCCAGTTTTGTTGGCCTGATTACCCCGGCGCTAATCATTGGCGCGACGCTGGGTTTGCATGAGCAAATACCTTACTTAATTAGTATGGCCTTAATGGTTAGCGGCGTAGGCACGTTTATTCAGGCGCGCAGAGTCGGCCCGATCGGTGCCGGCATGCTCTGTGTGCAAGGTACGAGTTTTGCTTTTTTAGGTTCGGTGATTGCCGCAGGTTTTATTGCTAAGTCCAATGGGGGGGGGCCGGATGAGATACTGTCGCTGATTTTTGGTGTCTGTTTCTTTGGCGCCTTCTTCGAGATTTTTTTATCGTTCTATATCGAAAAGCTGCAGCAGGTCATTACGCCGCTGGTGTCTGGTATTGTTATCACCATCATCGGTGTGTCGTTGATTCAGGTCGGGGTGACGGATTTGGCCGGTGGCCATGGTGCGGAGACGTTTGGCGATCCGAAAAACCTACTGGTAGGGGCGACGGCGGTTGTGGTGATTATTGCGATGAACTGCTCGTCTAATCTGCTGGTTCGCCTATCAGCGATCTTTGTGGGTATCGGTGTCGGCTGGCTACTTTCACTGGCTCTCGGTACCGCGGAGATGGGAAGTTTTGATGGGGTTGCGCTAGTGAGTATACCCATCCCATTTAAATATGGTTTCAGTTTTGATTGGATGGCGTTTGTCCCCGTGTGTATTGTCTACGTTATTACTACGCTAGAAACAGCGGGCGATATTACCGCTAACTGTCAAATATCTCAGCAGCCGATCAAGGGTAAGGCGTATTTTAAGCGTCTAAGGTCGGGTATCCTGGGTGATGGTGTCGTCTCTGTGATCGCCTCGACGTTCAATGCCTTTCCCCATACAACGATTAGCCAGAATAACGGTGTCATTCAAATCACTGGCATTGCCAGCCGTCACGTGGGTATGGTTTTGGGTGTCATGTTGATGCTGCTTGGTTTGTTTCCGGCGATAGGGGCCTTCCTGCAGATGATTCCAAAGCCAGCCTTGGGTGGTGCAACTATCGTGCTGTTTGGCACGGTGGCAGCGGCCGGTGTTAAGATCTTGGCCTCGGAGCATTTATGCCGCCGTAAATTATTGATTATGGCTGTTTCGTTTGGTTTTGGTATCGGTGTGACGCTTGTTCCTAACGTGTTTGCTCAGCTTCCTGAGTTGGCGAGAAATATACTATCGTCTCCTGTTACCGCCGGTGGTTTTGCCGCGATAATACTCACGCTTGTGCTACCAGAGGAAAAGCACTCGGACGAAGAATGTGCGGCGAGTGTTGCGTCACCAGACGCTGTGCTGGCGGCAGATAGCTAATGTAGCTTTGCTTGCGTTAAAAATAAAAAAATTAAACGACTATTTACAAACACAGCAGATAGCTTATTATTCTCTGCTTCGGACAGATTAACACGCAAGTCACTGTCAATTGTTTGCTCTAACGAGACAATTGATGTTCGTGTTAATAGCGCTCAGCCTGCCTATTGGGCCATGTCTATTTGTCGATGCAATTATCTCGTGGAGTTCTTTCAGGCTCTTACAAGGAGATAAAAATGACAACGACATGGCTTAAATCGCCTCTGGCATGTTATACCGCGAATCAACAAAATGCTGATAATGGTGTGGTGATTAAAGACGACATCATTATCGAGCTTGTCGCCACAGGCAAGACTCCCAACGTTGCTTATGACCAGATTTACGATGCATCGGCAGCGGTGCTGCTGCCCGGCTTGATCAATACCCATCATCATCTGTATCAGACGCTCACCCGTGCTTTGCCTGCAGCTTTGAATAAGCGTCTATTCCCCTGGCTGGAGGCCCTTTATCCCGTCTGGGCAAATCTTCAGCCGCACATGCTACATGCTGCGACGCGCTTGGGGCTGGCGGAGTTGCTGCTCTCGGGCTGTACGACGGTAGCGGATCACCACTACATTTTTCCGGATTCGTTAACGGAGGCCGTCGATGTGCAGGCGCAGGCGGCCGCCGATATTGGCTGTCGTGTGAGCTTGACCCGTGGTTCGATGAGCTTGGGTAAAGATCAGGGGGGCTTGCCACCGCAGTCCACTGTGCAAAACGATGGTGTGATATTGGATGATTGTGCGCGGGTGATTCGCCAGTATCATCAGCCAGGTCCCGGTGCGATGGTGCAGCTGGCGCTGGCCCCTTGTTCACCGTTCTCTGTGTCGAGTGAGTTGATGCAGGCGACGGCTGAGTTAGCGCGTCATCATGAGGTACGATTACATACCCACCTCGGTGAAACATTTGATGAAAATGATTTCTGCATCGCACGCTTTGGTCTTCGTCCCGTCGATTATCTAGAGTCAGTCGGTTGGCTTAACAGTGATGTATGGCTGGCCCACGGCATTCATTTTAACGATGAAGAAATACGCCGCCTGGGTAAGGCGCAGGTAGGTGTCGCACATTGCCCATCGTCTAACATGCTTCTCGCCTCGGGTATCTGCCGTACCCAGGAGTTGGTCGCGGCGGGGGCTCATGTCGGCCTAGCTGTTGATGGCTCGGCCTCCAATGACGGTTCGAATATGATGCAAGAGCTGCGTCAAGCCCTGTTGATTAACCGTTTGCGCTATCAGGCTGACGAAGTGAGTCATCTCGATGTTCTTTATTGGGCGACAAAGGGGTCTGCGAAAATACTGGGTCGTGATGATATTGGTGAGCTGGCCGTGGGTAAGCAGGCCGATATTGCGCTATTTAAACAAGATGAATTGCGCTTTTCTGGTTCTCACGACCCGCTAGCGGCGTTGATCTTGTGCGGTGCCAGTCAGGCCGACAGTGTGATGGTAGCGGGACAGTGGCGAGTACGGGATGGAAAGCTGTCGCAAACGGATGCAGACGAGTTGATGAGCGAGCATCGTAGTGCAGCGACAGAGCTGGTCTCCATGGCGACACTGTAGTCATTCTTGAATAGAACGTCGAGAAAAGGCCCTATTGCATTGAGGATGCAGTAGGGCCTAGTGGCTCTTCCTTGAAGCCTCAGCTTTCGCTGAACCGGTCAAACTTTCCCGTCAGGATGATAACAACGTATTTGTCGTCATCCTGGGGTTGTCGCTCTTTTGTTACTGGCTGACCACGACGTTAAATTTATCCTCAACACAGCGCTGGTAGTCACCCTTCAGGAACGCCGTGTAAGGTGTTTGGTAGTTGACGAGTTTGCAGGCAAACGAGGCGCCATCCTGTGGGTTGCCGGCGACCCAGGACCAATCTTGCTCCCAGTAAATATTTAATGCCGCTGAGGATGCCTCATCGAAGAACTCCATGTTGGCGCAACCTAGCACCTCATCGTCTGGGATGGGGACGCCTAGGTAGTCAGCTAGCCCTTTATAGTAGTCGATACGGTTTTGTGATTGTTGATGTTCCGTTGCGCCGCCGCACTCGACACCGCCATTGATAATCAGCGTCGTGACGCCAAAGCCAGCCTCACGTCCTGCCGCTATATCACTAGCGTTGGGCTCCCATGTACCGTCGATGACGTGTAGCATGCTGGCCTTAGGAGGCTGGGGATATAAGTAGAAGAAGACGGCGCTAGCGAGGTTCAACCAGGTGTCTGCCACTTTTTCAGGGTTGTCGAGTAGAGTGTTGACATCACCGTAGATGGCCTGTGAAAAGGGGCCATAATTATAGTTGTAACTGAGCTGCTTGGCGCCACGACCAAAGTATGATTTAAAGCTACCGTCTTCAAATGTACCACAGGGCCAGGCTTCACCCTGCCATACCGCCGGGTTGCATTCTGAGTTATACATACCTCTTGAGTCTTCAGTTAGTCCCATTTCACGAACATAAACTAGCCCTTGTTTCCACTCTGGTAAATCAGAGTTGGCATCGTGGCCGCCTGTCTCTTGAGCAAAGTGTGCGAACATTGTCGCTAAGCTTTTGCGACAAATAGCCTCTGCATCTCGGCCATCGTCATAATCACCGCAGAAGGCTGGGAACTTGCCGACCGCTTTTAGAAAATTATCGTAGGTGTATTCTGTGGCGCGTTCGGAAAATAAATCATCCCACATATCGCTATCGATGATGTCTTCGACGCGTTTTACATTTGCAGGGTTGCTGTTTGCGTTGGCGGTAATGGCCTCTACAGTGTCGTTATCTAAAGTACGTATCGAGTCTCTGACATCACCCATTATCTCGGGTTGCTCTGCAATGAGCTGTGCCTCTGTTGCCTCCAGCTCAGCCTGCGTCATCTCGTAGGGGGTGTCAGCAAAAGCGGTGCTGCTAGCAATGGCTAGCGCTATTGCGCAGAGTTTGAATGGCTGGAAATTGGTTTTGGTATTGCTGGTAAGATTGCTCATTGTTACATCCTTTTGTTGTCAGTGTGCCGTGCTGGTGGAGTTATAATTTTTTAGAGAATTATTCTTCCTTGGTTTCGCTGCGGCATTAATTTTTTTGTTACTTAAACTTCGTGTTTAATTGTTAATGAGTTTTTGGTGTTTGCTTTTTATTTTGTCTGCACTGATTAAAGCAATCTAAAATATTTTTTAAAACAGCTTTATGATTAATTATTGGATAGTTTGTTTGCTGCTTGTTTGTTTTGTTGTTGTGAGACGCGGTTGGCGTTTTTATGCTGGTTTATAACCATTTTTTAAAAAATATTCTGAAAATTTCTGCTATAGGGTTTCAGTGTCTTTTAGTTAATGTTCAAGCTGTTTGGTGGCTTTTAGCTGTTTTTGTCTGGTGCGAATATGGTTGCAGAGCTGTGCTGATTGCACACGGTAAAGTTCGTGGGATGTTGGCTTGCTGAGGAAGTGATCTATATCCCTTTTTTCTGATGCGCGACCTAATTACGCTATTATGATGGTATGCCAATACATTGTTTTTTGATTGTGGCGTTAATGTAATGCTTTGCACCCTCGTAGTGTGTTGTAGTAAAGTTTTGTCTTACATGCATGAGCAGGAAGGCTCGCAGGTGTTGTGAGCAGCGACTGATTGCCTCTAGAGTTTTTTAGCAATAGCTATCATGGACACTATTTTAGAAAGGGAATTTTTATGGCCATTACAACGGATTTTCCAGGGGATTATGTAGAGCAGCAAAAAAGGCAACGTTTCTCGGTATGTCATTGTGCTACGGCTGTCCCCGCTTTTGCTATTTCAGCGCAGGCAGCGCAAGGATTAGGGCTTGCCAGCGGGACTAAGCGGATTGAAAACTACCTGGAGTATAGTAAGTATACTGCAGACTTAGATGGCACACATACCGCTATGCTGGATCGTTGTCTGCGTGCTTACTTTAACAATGGTGGCGCCAGCTGTTACTTGATTCAAACCGACAACTTAGTTGAAGAGGTGGTTAAACATGATGATATTACGTTATTGGTTGCCGCGGGTGAGAGCCTCGCAGGCGCGGTAGAGTTACTCGAGAATGATAATAATCTCTTTGCGATCGTGGACGGTCCTAAAGGTGAGCTGGTATCGGGCGATACGTTACCGTGGGATAAGTTAGCTAACAGTTCATTCTCTGCGGCATATTATCCTTGGTTGATTGCCGACTGGACGGATGCGCCTATTCCGCCGAGCGCGGTTATTGCCGGCGCCTATTGCCGCAATGACAGTACGCGAGGCGTATGGAAGGCCCCGGCCAATATGGCCTTAGTGGGTGTGAAGCCACAATTTCAAGTCTCTGATGCAATGCAGGGGCAGTACACTCGGGGGACGGCACTGAATATGATTCGTCGATTCAACAACGGTGCACCAACCATATGGGGCGCGCGTACTCAGAGGGACTCACTCGAGTGGCGTTATGTCCCCGTCCGCCGTTTGTGCAATAGCATCGAAAAAGACATTAAAGAGGCGTTGCGCGCGATGATATTTGAGCCTAACACTCAGCCGACGTGGGATGCCGTCAGCGACTCGGTTGAGCAGTATCTGACTCAGCTATGGTTACAGGGCGCGTTAATGGGGGCGAGTGCTGAAGAGGCCTTCTTTATTAATGTTGGCGAGAATATCACCATGAGTCAGAGTGATATCGTTAACGGTAAAATGATTATCGATATCGGTGTCGCGATTATGCGTCCGGCTGAGTTTATCGTCATCCAGTTTCGCCAGGACACGGCGTCGTATCTTAAAAAATAATTAAGTAAACGGCGTCGTACTTATCATACTGCTGATATTGATCAGTGCTAGAATCTGCATCGTCATGGTTTTATTGGTCATGATGACTGGCCCTGATAGGAATTGCTTTAGTTGCGGTTGTGATTGTTTTTGGCATTATCGAGAAGAAGGAGTGTGTGTGGATAAACAAGCTGTCATTAATCATTTAAAGTTGCAGCGACACCCTTTGGAGGGGGGCTACTTTAGGCGGACTTATGAGTCGGAACAGGATGTCAGCTGTATCGTTGGCACAAGGAAGTTACTAACTTCTATTTATTATATGTTGACTGATGATAGCCCGATCGGTTTTTTGCATAAGAATATATCGGATATCATGCACTATTATCACAAGGGGGAGGCGATTAAATATACGCTGGTGTCGCCTGACGGTAATCTCTCGGAGGTCGTGCTGGGACCGGAGATAGAAAATGGTCAGCAACTACAGTTGCTCGTGCCTGGAGGGTACTGGAAGGCATCCAGCTTGTGTTCAGGGGAGTTTTCGTTGATTAGTGAGGCCGTCTCGCCAGGTTTCTCATACACCGATAATCAGTTGGCAACACACGAGGTTATAGAGCAGGCCTACCCAGAGATAAAGTCGCAGCTCAACGCCTATATCAAGTGAGTCGTTTTTGACGAGCGGTGTTTCCGGCAAATTACGCAATAGCACCGTTGTGGGGCGCTAGTATGAATATGGCGCACAGAACAATGCGCTTAGAGCAATGCCTTGTGGGGGAGCAGTCCCCGCTCATTGCAGTCGTTTTGTCTGCCGCTCGCTGATACATAGCGTCGAGCTATCTTGGTATATAGCTTGCAAATATGAGTCAACCGATACGCCGGCTAGAGGATCCGTTTTCTACTGGTATCATGAGGCGTGTACAGCATGAGGCGTGTAAAACGTATGCATGTGGCCCTATGAGTATTGATCACTCAAGTAAGCGTGGGCTAGGAGCCAGCAGTTGATGAAAGAGCATTATTTTCCGTATTTCCAGCCGATTATTAATCTTGCCGATGGCAAGATACTGGCCTACGAGGCCCTAGCGAGAACGATGGAAAATGATCGTGTGATCTCTGCTGGGCACATTTTTCACGGCCAACAATACGCGACCAGTGAGGTGCTAGAGATTGATCGACACATCCGGCGCACGGCCTTGCAGCAACTTGCGGCCGACAATTCTACCGACAATGCTGCCGGGCTGATGACGTTGAATATCTCACCGACCTGGGTCGATCGGTTGATGCAGGATGATCTGGTGCCGACCCTGCGCATGCTGGATGAGCTGGCTATCGACCCACAAAAGGTAGTGATCGAAATTACAGAGTTAGCCGGGGATATTACCAAGCTCAAGCGCCTAGTTAAGGAGTACCAGTCACACGGCGTTAAGGTTGCCGTCGATGATTTTGGTGCCGGTGCCTCGCAGCTCGACAGGGTGTTGGCATTAGAGCCGGAGGTCATCAAATTGGATATGCATCTGCTTAAGGCGGCAGTGAAGGGCGGGGTCGAGGCCAATATTGCGTTGTGTCTAACTACGTTGGCGCAGCGTGCCGATAGCTTGATTATTTGCGAGGGTGTCGAGACAGAAGAGGAGTTTCATTTTGCCATCGAGTGCGGGGCTGACTGTATTCAAGGTTGGCTATATGAACCTGCACTGGCGGGCTTTATCGATGCGTCGACAACGGTCAAGCGTACGCTGGAGCTAAAACAGCGTTATTTGTCGCGCAAGTCAGACCGCTACCTTCAATCACAGCAGCATCAGCAATTGTTCTCCCAGCATGTGTCGACGATCTCGACGTTGATTCGCCAGTCTGGCGTTGAGCAGGTGCTATCAAGCCCCCCCGATATTGCCAGCATGCGGGAGTTGGGGTTGTTGCGTTACTACTTGTGCGACGCTCAGGCGACGCAAATATCACCGAACTACGACGTCTGTGCTGCCGGGGTCTTCACGGATGACGAACCTATTGCCTTAAACTGGAGTCATCGTCCGTTCTTTCCGTTGTTGGTCGCCATGCGCCATGCCTCCGATGATAATGTGCTGGTCTCCGAGCCCTATAAAGATCGCTGTTCTGGCAAAATGTGTCGAACATTCGGCTGTTTTGTCTCAGAGAATATGATGTTATTGATGGATGTGTTGGTCGAAGATATGATTTTGTTCGCGGCAGGGACGGCGTAAACACAGCGAGCAATATCGTCGAAGAGAGTTGCCGCAAGCGAGGCTTTTTGGTTTTTCAAAAAGCTCTAGTTAGGCGCTATTAGTGCGTTGAGGGTTGTTTCGTTGGTGCCATTGATCGGGTGCTATCACTGTCGATTTATTTGCGCTGAGTCCATACTGGCTGGTTGCCAATATGGTGGCAAATAATTATTATCGAAAGTCGATAGAATAACACGGCGGGGATTTTCCCCCCTGTTTGATCGCTGCCAGTGTTATGGCATGTTGTAATATAGATGAGATAGAACTGTCATATCATTCGGGCAGTATTAGAGCTGCTGGCGCATGGATTGCCCCGGCTACACCGTGATAAGGATATAAGTTTGCTGATGGCAAATAGAATAAAAATAAGTGCTTTTATTGGTCGGAATGCACTAAAAGCGACGGGCAATGCGTGTTACGTCGACGTGCTTTCGAGTGCCCAAGAGGCTGCTGCCCCTGCAGCCCACAATTTGGCCTCGACCTATTGTCAAACTCATCGGCTCGATAGCGAGCAAGTTAGTCTGCAGTGTTTTAGTGGTTTGTACCCCATTCGCTGTTGCGGGCATGGCTTACTGAGTGCGGCGCATTATTGGCTGCATGAGACGCAATCGACGCATCTGTCGTTGGTCACTAGCGAGAGCATGGTTAAGGCCTATACAGACACTGATCTCAGCCATAAAGTTTGGCTGCAATTTACCCGCTTGCACCATCACCCCATTACCATGCCCCCGTGGGTTGCGCAGCTGTACCCGAAGCAGTCGCCGATCAAAGCGGTGACCTATGGGGATGAGCAGGGCTACCTATTATTACAGTGGCCCGATGGCACAGACATCGGTGAGTTAACCGCACCGGCGGAGCAGCTTGGCCTGTTTACTCGCCGCGCCTTAATCTGTACGGCGCGAGTGAGTCATCACGTATCGTCGATCGTCTATCGCTATTTTGCGCCGCAATACGGTGTCAATGAAGACGCCGCTACCGGTTCTGCGATGCGCTTACTGGTCGATTTCTTTCAGCAGCCGGAGTTGCAGGCTGTGCAGCTATCGCAGCAACGGGGGTTATTGTTCGGGCGCTTAGTCGGTGATCGGGTCGAGGTGGGCGGTTATTGTCAGACAGAAGCGGTGGATGCAGCATGAGATTCGAAGATAATAGCGTATTGATTAATGCCTTTAGGGCTACGCGTTTGCAATCGGTGCAGATGGTAGAGCCACTACACAGTGAAGATTTCAGCTTACAGGCTGCTGCTTTCGCTAGCCCGCCAAAATGGCACCTGGCACACACCAGTTGGTTTTTCGAGACCTTTATCTTAAAAGTCTTTGTGCAACAGTACCAAGTGTTTCACCCTCGTTATGAGGTGTTATTTAATTCTTATTACAATGCGGTTGGCGAGCAGTTTCCGCGCCCTAAGCGGGGACTGTTATCAAGGCCGACGATCGACGAAGTGTTGGCATATCGTGCGTATATCGATCAGGCGATGGAGCGACTTTTACTGCAGTTTGATCACCCCGAAAGGTTGGCGATCATCGGCCGTTGTCGACTGGGTATCCAGCACGAAAAGCAACATCAAGAGTTGTTCTGCACCGATTTAAAGTATTCCTTTGCGCAAAACCCACTCTCCCCGGTTTACCTCGATCTGCCCATAACAGAGCAAGCCTATCGCCACCCTCAGAGTTGGTTGAGCTTCCAGGGCGGGCTGGTGGATATTGGTGTGCCTGAGGCTGCTGCTGAGAGTGATGAGGGTGCGTTCTCCTTTGATAACGAGTCGCCTCAGCACCAGGTCTACCTACCGCCTTTTCAGCTCAGCGATCGTCTGGTTACTAACGAAGAGTACCAGGCGTTTATCGATGATGGTGGTTATCGGCGAGCGGAGCTGTGGCTGGCAGACGGTTGGTCGAAGGTGCAGCAAGGTGAGATCACGAAGCCGCTCTACTGGCAGGATGACGGCGATGTAGCGCAGGAATATACCTTGTATGGCTTGCGTCCTAGGCAAGCCAATCAGCCGGTTTGTCACTTAAGCGCCTACGAGGCCGAGGCCTATGCTGGTTGGGCTGGCGCGCGCTTGCCGACCGAGTTTGAGTGGGAATACGCGGCGACACAGCAGCGTTTCAGCTCTGCCGCTGAGCGTTTTTACCACCCGCAGGCGGTCAGTGCTGAGGCCGGTGCAGAAAACATTACTCAGAGAAAAAGCGGGCAGGGGGCGTTGCTGCAACTTTACGATGCCTGCTGGCAGTGGACCTCAAGTGCTTACCGGCCCTACCCAGGCTTCAAAGTCTGCGCAGGGGCTATCGGCGAATACAATGGCAAGTTTATGTGCAACCAGTGGGTGTTGCGCGGTGGCTCCTGTGTTAGCCCGAATGCGCATCTGCGACCCAGCTATCGAAACTTCTTCTACCCAGAAGATCGCTGGCAGTTTAGCGGTCTTCGTTTGGCAAAAACAATAATTTAACAATACCAGCTTAGAGAACAATAATGACTGAAGCACTTGTGGAAAAACGCTTTGAGACAGCGGGCGAAGCTAAACTCTCTTTTCAAGATCATCACGCCAGCAGTAACGATGACCAGCTAGAAATCCTGCAAGGGCTTCGGCAGGCGCAGAAAACGATTAACCCTAAGTTTTTTTATGATACGCATGGCTCAGAGCTGTTTGAGTTGATCACGGCCCTACCGGAGTATTATCCCGCGCGCACAGAGCGCAGTATATTGCGTGACAACGCTGATGAGATCGCTGATTACTGTGGTCGCGAGGTGGTGTTGATCGAGCCGGGTAGTGGCAGTAGTGAAAAAGTTAGGTTGTTGCTACCGGCGCTACAGCCTAAAGCCTATGTGCCGATGGATATTGCCGGCGAGTTCCTGCAGCGTGCGGCTATCAAGCTTGGGGGAGAATTTCCTGCGCTGGATGTGCAGGCAATTTGCGCTGACTTCTCCCAACTCCCCAATCCACCGGCAACGCTACCTCACGGCAAACGCGTGATCTTTTACCCCGGCTCGACCTTGGGCAATATGACACCTGACGAGGCGGTGATATTCTTATCGAAATTAAGGTCTTGGTTGCTGCCGAGCTTGAGAGAGTGTAGCGATTCTGTACATGAGCATGAGCTGGCGGGCGGCGTGTTGATCGGCATTGATTTGCACAAGGAAAACGATATTTTGACGGCGGCTTACAATGATCAGCAGGGAGTGACGGCAGAGTTTAATCTTAATGTGTTAGCCAACGTTAATCGATTGACGGGTGCTAATATCGATGTGAATAAATTCAAGCATCACGCGTTTTATAATGAGCAGCTGCGCCGCATTGAGATGCACTTGATCAGCCAGCAGGCCCATAATGTCAGTGTGTTGGATGAGCAGCTGAGTTTTGCGCAGGGCGAGAGTATTCATACAGAAAACTCCTATAAATACACCATAGAAAGTTTTTCTGAGCTTGTTGCTAGGGCGGGGTTTCGTATTACAAAAAGTTGGTTGGATGGTGATCAGTTATTCAGTGTGCACTACTTACAGCTCGAGCAATAGTGTGCTACAGAGCCAGTGCCCCGGCGAACATCGTTCGCCGGAGAGAAGGTCTCATGACTGATTATTTTCCGTCATCGGATGAGTTTGCATAGATGATTGAATAACCTTCAGCGTTACCGGGTAGTTGTAGGTTGCCAGGGTTGATGACAATCTTCTGGTTGGCGGGCAGGGTGAAGGCATAGCCGCCAGGGCGCGGCGCGGAGATACCTTGACCGCTGAGGTTGTCAGTCGGCTCATCGCTTTTCTGATAGGTGACGGTATAGCCGCTGTTTTGAGCGGGAAGGTAGAGGTTGCCGGGCAGCACGTTGTAGGCCTGATTGCCGGGTAGGGCGAAGGTGTAGCCGGCACCACCGTTAACAACAACCAGCTCTGGTTTGATGGTGTCGGCGATAGTTACAGAGTTAACGTCATTACAGTTAAAACGGTATTTTTCACCGTAACTATCGACGACAACTTTCTTGGGATCGATATAGCCGTTGGCTTTGACGGTGTATTTGGCGGGTAAGCCATTGCTGAGAGTTTCTTCGCCAGTAAGGGTTATTTTAGTTTTTTTTCCGTTAGCTTTTACGCGTTCTTGGTTACAGTACTTCTTGGCCAGGGTGCAAATATCATCAGGGCTGTTTTGACAAAATTCATCAGAGGCCAAGCTGAGTGGTGAAGTTAATGCGAATGAGCTGGCAAGGGCGCCAAGTAAAAGCGTGGTTTTGTTCTTCATAATATACTCCATATGATTATTATAATTTCCCTTTAAAGAAAAACAGTTTTGTCTCTGCGCTATTTTTCTTGTGGGAATGTTATTGCTGATGACTTTGTGCGTCAAGTTAATCTTGTTTTTAATTTTTGTTTTGCGTGTCTCGTAGCAAGTTTGATTTGTGTTTTTTCTTTGTTGTGTTTATTCATATTTTTTCTTCTATTTTGTTTTTTATGTAGTGGCTTGCTCTGTTTTTTAATGTTGTGAATGCTGCTTTTTCATAAAGCCCACCAGCGTTGGTCAATGCTGAGGCGTTTTTAGTAATGGAGTAATGGAGTAATGGAGTAATGGAGTAATGGAGTAATTGAGTAATTGAGTAATGGAGTAATTGAGTAATGGAGTAATCGAGTACTTTAGGCGTTAACGACAGTCGTCGTTGCCTGTCTCAGTGAAAATAATCCGTAGTGCTTGCGTCTGCGTATTTTTTGCCCATGCTTTAATCTAGTGGGGTGATCAATCAGGTTGCTTTCTGGCCTCGCTTGATCAAGCTTGGTCGTAGTGGATCGTGATAAGCTGTTTAGCATCGATAACAATGGAGGCGAGTATGGCAACACGTAGAGATCGCGATAGCATGGGCGAGGTCGAGCTTCCTGCCGAGGCCTTGTACGGCGCACAGACCCAGCGGGCGGTGAATAACTTTCCGATCAGTGGTAAAACCCTGCCGGAGGCTTTCATACGTGCGCTGTTGATGGCGAAGGCGGCGGCCGCCAAGGCCAACGCCTCACTTAAGTTACTGCCGGCGGATATTGCTGCGGCGATCGCCGAGGCGGCGGAACAGTTACTTGCCGATGAACAGTTGATGCGCCACTTCCCCGTCGATATCTTTCAGACCGGCTCCGGCACTAGCACCAATATGAATGCCAACGAGGTGTTGGCGACACTGGCCTCGGAGATTGCCCTGCAGCGTGTGCACGCCAACGATCATGTCAATTATGGCCAGAGTAGCAACGATATCATTCCCTCCTGTATCCACATCAGTGCCGTGGTGGCGCTACAGGCGAAACTGTTGCCTGCGCTACAGCATCTGAAGGAGGTGATTGAGCACAAGGCAGCCAGCGTCGATCACCATATTAAAACCGGTCGTACGCATCTGATGGATGCGATGCCGGTGCGCCTGAGCCAGAGCCTGTTGAGCTGGGCGACACAGGTCAGCCAGAATATCGAAATGATTCAGCTGGTGGTACCGAAGCTGTTGACGCTGGCGCAGGGCGGCACCGCCGTCGGTACGGGTATTAATGCGGATAAACAGTTTGCTGCCGAGTTTAACAATCAGCTTAGTCTGATGACCGGTTTGGCCTTTTCACCGGCCGACAACTTCTTTAGCCACATTAGCAGCCAAGATCTGGCGGTCAGTCTATCGGGCCAGCTGAAGATGACGGCGGTGACAATGATGAAGATCGCCAATGATTTGCGTTGGATGAACTCGGGGCCTTTAGCAGGGATTGCGGAGATTCAGCTGGAGGCATTGCAGCCAGGCTCGTCGATTATGCCGGGCAAGGTCAACCCGGTGATCCCGGAGGCGGCGGCGATGGTGGCGGCACAGGTGATCGGCAATGATGCGGCCATCACCGTCGGCGGTCAGGCGGGCAATTTCGAACTCAATGTGATGTTACCGATGATAGCCGATAATCTACTATCGAGTATCGGGCTGTTGGCGAATGCCAGTGAGTTGCTCGCAGACAAGGCGATTGCCACCTTTACTGTGAATGAGCAGCAGCTGCAAAAGACACTGGCGCGAAACCCTATTCTGGTCACCGCGTTAAACCCCGTTATTGGCTATAGCAAGGCGGCGGAGATCGCTAAGAAAGCCTATCAGCAGGGGCGGGACATCGTCGACGTGGCGGAAGAAGAGACAGAGCTGAGCCGACAGCAGTTAATGGGGTTATTAGATCCGGCCAAGCTGACCCAGTAGTAATATGGCCATAGCGGCAGCAGATAATAGCGGAGGAGGCGACATAGCTGAGACAGAAATGCCTGCCGCATGACTTATCTGTTAGTTGCTTAGTGATAAAATTTTAGCTGCATTAAGGAAAAGCCGCTGTTTTTAGCTACAATATGCCTTATCTATTAAGACGATCCTTAGGGGCGGCGCGAGCCTGAGAAGCACCCTTAGTACCTGATCCAGATAATGCTGGCGTAGGAAGAGGTGTTCACTCGTTCCTGCGCGCCTGTGCTATCTGGTTCTCTCTCTATTCGGAACCACCATGACACGATTGAATCGACACGCCTTGTATCTCGCCGTATTGGCCGCCAGCAGCTATCAACCCCTCCACGCCGAAGAGTTTGCCTTGGAGGAGGTGATTGTCACCGCTAACTTCCGCGAGGCGAGCCTGCTCGACAGCCCAGCCAGTGTCAGCGTTGTTGATGTGGCCGATATTGAATCGCGTGGCGCGCAGCACCTGCAGGATGTGTTAAATCTGTCGCCGAATGTTAACTTCTCGTCGGGGGCGTCGCGTGCGCGTTTCTTGCAAATGCGTGGCATTGGCGAGCTCGAGCAGTTTGTCGATCCGAAGCACTTCCCCTCGGTCGGCGTCACCGTCGACGGTATCAGCCTTAACGGCAACGCCAACGCGGCGATGCTAATGGATACCGAACAGGTCGAGGTGTTGCGAGGCCCACAGGGCACACGCTTTGGTACCAACGCACTGGCTGGCATGGTCAACATCACCTCCGCCGCGCCAACAGAAGAGTTTGAAGGCTTTGTCACCGGCGGCGTTGCCAACTACGGTGGTGCCGAGCTCGGTGCTGCGGTGTCGGGGCCGTTGACCGATAACCTGCTCGGCCGCCTCGCCGTGCAGCACCAGCGCAGCGACGGCTATATGGAGAACGACTACCTGGGCCGCGACAATACCAATAACATCGATGAGAGCTCGGCGCGGGGCAAGCTGCGCTGGCTAGCCGGCGATGATGCGGTGATCGACTTCACCGCGATGAGTTTTCACAGTAATAACGGCTATGACGCTTACTCCCTCGATAACGACTTCCATACCCAGTCGGACCAGCCGGGTCACGACCGCGTCGACTTCGATGCCTTGGCGATGAACGGCACCTGGTCGCTCAGTGACGATTACGACCTCAACATCATCAGCAGCTGGAGCCAATCGGAAAACGATTACAGCTACGATGAAGACTGGTCGAACCCGCACATCTGTGATGGCGTTGCGAGCTGTGAGTGGTTCTCGAATACCGATAGCCTGCAGCGTGACACCCAGACGATCGATCTCGATGCGCGCCTGCTCAGCACCGGTGCACTCGATGTGGCGGGTGATTACCAGACCGTCTTTGGTGTCTACGGCCAGCACAGAGAGCAATCGTTAGAGCGTTACTACTATGACGAGTTCAACAGCGATTACGATAGTCAGCGCCTCGCCGCCTACGGCCAGATCGATTACATGCTGACCGATAGTCTGCACCTGATTGCCGGTCTGCGTGGCGAGCGCTTCAGCGACGATTATAGCGATCTCAATGTCTATGGCGGCCGCTTTAACAGTGATAACCGCGACAACCTGTACAGCGGCGAGCTGACCCTACAGTACTTTACTGCAAACGATAATCTTGTCTACGCCACCGTCTCCCGCGGCGAGAAGCCGGGCGGCGTGAATACCGAGGCCAGCTCCAGCTACCCGATGTTGCAGCCCGGTTATCAAGACTTCCTCCACAGCCGCCTGAGCTTTGAGAGCGAATCGTTACTGAATACCGAGCTGGGCTTCAAGGGCACCTTCATCGATGATCGCCTGCAGCTGCGTGCCGCGGTGTTTTATATGCAGCGTGACAATGCTCAACTGGAGAGTTGGTTGACAGCGTACGATAACAACAATCAGTTTCACTGGGTCGGCTTACTCGATAACGCCGGCCGTGCGAGCAACTACGGTGCCGAGTTAGAACTCGACTTTGTTGCGACCGAACAGCTGTCACTGTTCGCCAGCCTTGGTCTATTGCGCACCAATGTCGATGGCATGACGGTCTACGACCTCGATCAGGAGGCCTTTGTTGAAGTCAACGATCGGGAGCAGGCGAAGTCACCGCGCTATCAATACAGCGTCGGTGCCCAGGCACAGTTTACTGAGCGCCTGAGTGGCCGTATTGAGTTAGAGGGCAAGGATCAGCAGTACTACGGCTATTACCACGACAACACCTTGGATGCCTACGACCTGCTTAACGCCAGCGTTAGTTATCAACAGGGCCCTGTGGAGCTGACACTCTGGGCGCGCAACCTGACCAATGAAGAATACGCCGTACACGGTTTGTACTTCGGTAACGACCCGCGCAACGGCTACATGCCTCAGCAGTTCAATCAACAGGGTGAACCCCGTACCTTTGGTATTAACGGTCGTTATAACTTCTAATAGCCACTGCATAGGCGCTGACATGTGAATGCAGCGCCTGTTGTTCAATATCAATTTGGCCGTACCGTTATCGTGCGGCTTAATCTGTTTTCCCATCGCTATTGTTAAAAGCGAGAGAATATCGCTCGGTGTACATCCTGTGTTCATACTCTTTGGGGTGATGAATTGTTTAGTTTATCGTATTGGCAACGTCGTGGGTTTATTGCTTGGCTGTTTAATGTGAAATGATACATATCACGGTAAGAGGCTAATACCGAAGATTCTCTAAGGATAGGGAAAGAGGTATCTGTGCTCATTGTATCTAATGTTCTAAGTGGTTAATTAAAAGGGATTTTAAAATGCGTCAACTCGGTCAACGCGAGGCTAAGCAAGCCATCGCCCACCAAGATAATCACGGTCTCATGCAGATCAGCAATGTCGCGACCATTAAGGGGGTGGTGTCAGCAGAAAAATTACTGCGTGCCGTACACTGTGCCTATCAACAGCATCCGTTTCTTCGTGCGCGCATTGAATTTGAAGGGGGTTGTTGGCAATTTTTTTATGACGTTGCTTTTGATTCTGTACAGCATACTTATGAAAGTAAGAAGCGTGCTTCTATAGAGACAGAGATGGCTGCTGAGATGAAGAATATTATCGCGCAGGATAAGTACTTGTGGCGTACACGCTTGGTTAATATTGCTGGAACCGATCAAAGCTACTTTATTTTAACGACGCATCACAGTATGACAGATGGTATAGCCTGCTTTTCGCTGATTAACGATATATTAGGTTATTACAACGCTATTGCTGCCGGTAAAGAGGTTGTTATTGAGTCGTTTCCCGAAAGAGGCTGCCTAGAAGATTACTATGTGCAGTCAGCGAATGTGCGTGACATGAGTGATGTCGAAAAAAACAGGGAGGCGTCCATATGGCCAGTAGCAGAACCCGCTTTATTGCAGCAACGAATGCCGTTGATAAAGGAGTTAGTGTTTTCTGGGGCAGATGTTGCTGCGCTGCTATCAATGTGTCGAGCCTCAAAGGTAACGCTGAATGGCTTGTTGAGCGCGTTGATTTTTAGGGCTTCTTTCAATGTCGAAAATGCACCAACCTTCATCAAGAGCTCAGTGCCGATAAATGTTCGATCAAAAATGGTCGGTGGATTAGATAGCAGGGAGCTCGGTGCATTTTTTGATGCAGGATTTATTTTAGCGGACAAAAATAACACGGATGACTTGTGGCTGATGTCAAGAGACTCGCAAGCTCAGTATCAGTGTAGCGTGGGGTATAATGATGATATTTCCTATGATGAACTTATGGCGTTTCTTGCCCGGCTAGGTAATGAGGCAGGCTCTTGTTTCGGCCAGCACATTATAATTTCAAACCTCGGACGCTTAAGTGCAGCGTTTCAGCAAGGTGATTTGGCATTGATTGACTACCGCTTTAATGCATCAATATATCCAGCAAACTTCTTTTTGATGTTTGCGGCATCCACAGTTAATGACTCGCTGACTTGTAACTTTAACTTTACTCGGCCCCTTGTTAGCGAAGAGACGGCGATACGATTTGTAGAGCAGTTTGGTGATGAGGTTAAGCAGTTAGTGGCTGCTTTTAAAAATAATGCTAAGCCTGTCGGGGTGAAACCGGCTGTGGACAGCGTAACTTGAAAAGGAGTGAACATGCGTCAACTCGGTCAGCGAGAGGCTAAGCAAGCCATCGCCCACCAAGACAATCACGGCCTGATGCAGATCAGCAATGTCGCGACCATTAAGGGGGTGGTATCAGCAGAAAAATTACTGCGTGCCATACACTGTGCCTATCAGCGGCACCCGTTACTGCGTGCCCGTATTCAGTTTCAGCAGCGTACCTGGCACTTTATCTACGATGTGATGTTTGATGCTTCGCAGCATCGTTATCAGCGTAAGCAGTGCAGCTCGGTCGAGCAGGAGATGGCTGATGAGGTGCAGCGGCCCCTCGATCAAACACAGTATCTTTGGCGAACCCGCCTGGTCGACATTGCCGATTCGGATGAGAGTTACCTGGTGCTGACGACCCACCATAGCATGAGTGATGGGTCTGGTTGCTTTGTGTTGATTAACGATATCGTAAACTACTACAACACCGCCGACGATCAGGGCGGTGTCGAGTCGCTGCCGGAGCGGGCCTGTTTAGAAGACAGCTGCCGCCCGCTTGATCATCAAGCTGACGGCGTTGATCGGCGTGAGTACTTCAAGGACATGGTGTGGCCGGTAGCAGCAGCGGCGCCATTAGCGCAGCGGCAACCGTTGATTAAAGAATCGGTGTTTACAAAAGATGCGATGACGGCGCTGGTGTCATTATCCCGGGCGGCGGGTGTGACGCTAAACGCAGTCATCAGTGCATTACTGTTTCGTACCACCTTTCAGCTTGCCGGTGCGCCAGCGGTATTAAAGGCGATTGTGCCAAAAAATATGCGGCCCGAGATGACTAACGGTGTCGATTACCGTGAACTGGGGGCTTTCTTTGAAACGGCCTATATCTATGCGGATAAGCGCGATAGCCATGATCTTCTGCAGCTATCAAAAGCGCTACGTCGCCAGTATCAAACCATGGCGAACAGTACTGAGGCATTGAGCTACGCCGAGCTAGCCGATGATTTGGCGCAGCTGGGCAATGACGCTAGTACGGTGTTTGACCAACACCTAATCATCTCTAACCTAGGGCGGCTGAGTACACTGTATCAACAGGGCGAGTTATCGTTGTTAGACTATCGCTTTAACGGTGCCATCCACTCAGCCAATTACTTTTTATTATGTGGCGTGGTTACGGTCAATGACGCGCTGATCTGTAGTTTTAACTTCACTCAGCCGCTGGTCCATGAACACACCGCCAGCCGTTTTGTTGAACAGTTTCGCGCATCAGTGCAGCAGTTAGTCGCAGACTATTACCGTGATGACCACGCCCGCGATACAGAAGCCGTTGGCCAATCGGCTTAGGCAGCGACACTGCTGCTGGCGCTAACAGCCGGGCGTATTTAGAATAGCCGCTACCGATGATAATCAGGCAGAGAGTGTTCGTCAGACTATGCAGCAACCGATAGCGGGTTACCATTTAGATGAAGAGTCCCACTGGGTCGCCGAGCTCGCCTGCGGCCATTTTCAGCATGTGCGCCACAACCCGCCATGGACCAGCCGGCCATGGACGCAAACCGAGGCCGGGCGTCAGTCGATGATCGGTTATAGCTTAAACTGCGTGAAATGTGATCAAGGGGCCCCTTTGGATCAGCAGCCATAAGGGGCTGTGTCGACAAACAGGCGTAGCTGATTCAGCGAGAAACACCAGCGTTATAAAGATGGGCAGCTGCCAATAAAGCAGGCGCGTTGAATAAGATACACGCGCCACTTGCGCGTATATTGCTGATCAGCCTCTATCGCTAACACTTTGTAAATATTCACCTTAAAAAAATGATCAACGAGTTAAAAAAAATAACACCGCATCGCGATTGATGATATGCGGCCCTAGCTATTACTTCAAAAGGTGATTAAAAAACGAACGAATCTGGCCGTTCAAGCCAGCAAAGCTAATTTCGGCGCTATTGCCGCTAAATGACCCCTCACCTACATCATCAATCCGTTAGAAGTTAGCCCAAAAATAAGCCGACGGCTGGTAAGTCGCTGATATTAACGATTATAAATGTTGCGGTGTAGTTCTAATATACGCGCAAGTTGCGGTGTAATTCTGAGAGGCTTTTTATTGAGAGTAGATAAGCTTATGTTAATCATGTAGTTTATGGGCAACTAAAATAATTAACCCCAGAATTACACCGCAACTGTGATACACCGCAGGTTGCGGTGTAATACGCTGTTAGGGCTCACAAATCGAGAAAGCATGGACGTAGAATTCGAAGTATTACAAGGACCACTGGAAACTAAGCCCGAGATCACCCGCGTCGAGTATGATCTTCATGATTTGGTTATCCATATTGAGCCCGAATACGACGCAAAGCCGATCATTGTTACCTTCGACTCGTCAATCGGTTATCGAGTTCTTGACGAAGGCAACCTCCTAGAATTCTGGGACAAGTTTAATCTTAGTAATGGTTGGCTCTTCCAGATCGCATCTGGTGGCTGGTTCGATCTAGAGTCCAGAAGAAATGGGTTTGTATCTCAGCACCATTCTGATGTACAAGAATACTTAATCATTGGGGTAAACGAGTGCGTAAGTGTACTCGCAGGCGAACCACCCACCGTAGTTCTGCCCCGCCTTAACAAGACAAGCAACCCGACGCCGTAAGCGCGGGTTCTTTTGGCGTTATAGCGCCAAAAGCTCCACTCATTAATCATACTCACACCAGTCTCTCCTCCAACGCCCACTCCCCACCATAATCGTCGTAAATCCATACGGCTATCAGCCACTTGTAACTTTCCATACAGCCATAAGTACGGTACTGTATCTCTCAAATAATTAACAACACAGCTTAGCGGCAGTTAGCATGGACTTACTTCACAATTATCAAGAATGTACCAAGCCCAGCTATAACAAGGCCAATCAGCATTGCCAGCAAAGCTGGCTGGACTTCGCTACGCTCAGCCGCTGTTGGCAGCGTTAAGTATTCCAGATGAACAAAGAAATTGAACTAAAAATAATATCCCTCTTCGTTGAGAAGAGTAAAAGGTCTCGACTAACCGGATTTATTGAGTCTGGAAAACGGGATAAAGTTATAGAAGCCTTCAATAGTCCAAGTATATTTGATAGTAGCTATATCACAGAGTTTCATGCATCAGAAAGAACGACTGATAATTTGGCTAATTGCTATAAGAATCTAGGTATGAGTGGGCGTGTTTATGTGATGTCTGAGAACTCTGATTGGGATGGGCAGAAATTCCAGATGTCATACCTTCTAAATGAGTGTTTGGCTGCTTGTTCGGATACTTTCGGATATTGCTGGAAAACACAGACGGCTTTCTATGAATGGCATCACTCAGAAATCAGCTATTTTATGTCACGGCGGGACCATGCTTAACAAGGCCAGGTTACGGATAAAATTGTGCGTCATCCGCTTTGCTTGGAGCCGCAAAGCAACTGCCACCCAATTTCCCCGCAACTGGCGGCGTTAAATGTAAAGGAGATTAAAGTGAATTGCCTTGAATGTGGCTCTAAAGCTAAGAATAAAACCAAGAAAATTAAGAAGCCCGGAGGATTCTTTTCACCTTCATCAATTGTAGAGTTTTTAGCACTCATAATAGGTATGACAGCATTGTACTATGGGCCCGTTTCAGAACATAAAGCAATTCTTCTTGTAGTTGCTCTTGTGGTTGCTTTAATAGGTCATGAATTAAGACACGCAAAGGTGCCAGTACTATGGTGCAAGTCATGCAAAAAAGAATTCCCACTAAACATTTAACAAGCACAGGCAGTCGCGACGGCCGTACCGGCCGCCGCTGCTGTGGGCGTTATGTACTCCAGCCATGAATAGAGAAAGTTTGGTATCATTAAAATTTTGGTGCGGTGAAAGAGAGGGAATTATTAGCTTCTTTGTGGTTTCTCTGGCAGTGGCTTTGTTTTATGGCGCTGCCAATCTCAGCAAAGCGCAGAGATATGTTTCTGGCGTGGCTGAAGCGCACGTCTTAGATAGCAACCTTGCTGGCAACCAACCTAAATTAGCTGTCAAATTAGAAAGTGGCAGCTTAGCTTATTTAAATATACATTCAGTAGGCTCAATAAAGGTTGGCAGTGATGTCTGTCTTATTAAAAATTACACCTACCTTGGTACAATTAACTTTAAACTACGTTCTACAGGTAAATGTACATAACAAACCGCTCAAACATCGTTCCGGCCAAAAAAGACACGGCCTCCACTGGACTCGCTACGCGCTGCTTCGCTCGCCGTTTAGCGGGGCGTTATAGCGCCAAAAGCTTCACTCTCTAATAATACTCACACCAACCTCTATGCCAACGCCCACTACTCCCCGTAATCGTCGTAAATCATTACAGCTATCAGCCACTTGTAACTTTCCATCCAGCCAATTGTACGGTACTGTATCTCTCAAATAATTAACAACACAGCTTAGCGGCAGTTAGCATGGATTTACTTCACAATCATCAAGAATGTACCAAGCCCAGCTATAACAAGGCCAATCAGCATCGCCAGCAAAGCTGGCTGGACTTCGCTACGCTCAGCCGCTGTTGGCGGCGTTAAATACCTAGAGGATACGTATGAAAAGGATGATCATCGAAGGGCTCAAATGGATAAGCATATTGTATTTTTTTCTATGCCTACTATCACTCTCTCTTTACATTATTGCTGACTTGCCCAGCTTTGAAGAAGTCGGCCACTTGAAACATGGCTGTTACAAAACTGATGCACTTGTTCCTTATGTTGCATGCAAAGGGTATGAGCTAAATACGTTGGTTCGCTATAGTTTCAACTTATGGTATCAGCCGGTTTATGGTATTTTCTTTCTTCTGGCATTTCCTATCGGCACACTATATGGTCTTGCCGTCTGGGCACCAGGAATATACTTAGTTTGGTACTGGCTTCGAGGCCGGCATTTAACTAAACGTGTAATGAACGCCCTTCGGGCTGGACAACCATAAGCGTGGCTTCGCCACATGGTTGCCCATTCACTAGGCGTTATTGAGCTATATGAAAGCAGTCGCATATTTTTCTCTTGTCGCTTGGATATGTATTTCAGGTACTTACTTGGCGACCTTGCATGTGATGAACAAAATTCGTATTGAAGATTCTATGTACGCAGCCGTGGATAACATTCGTGAACTGACACCTATCATACAGCTGTTAAAGAAGAAGGAATTTGAAGAAGCGGAGCAACAGATTTCGTACTTGCTAGATCGAAATATTGGTAGGGCACAAACTTGTGACTATGCTGCTTGCAACCGAGAAACTCCCCCTAGGGTACTTGAAACTATTGACGAGGGTAGAGATGCGCTTTTGTCCGTTGGGCGTCCATAACAAACGCAGGCAAATCGACCTCCGCAAGCTGGGTCGTTTTTTGCAACTACCCGCAAAAATCAACCCAACGAGCTCCGGCGTTTGCTGCGGGCGTTATAGCGCTAAAAGCCCCACTCTCTAATCTTACTTATCAGAACTCGCTCCACGCCTACAAACCTGCCTAATCGTCGTAAACCCATTCAACTATCAGCCACTTGTAACTTTCCATACAGCCATTAGTACGGTACTGTAACCCTCAAATAATTAACAACACGGCTTAGCGGTAGTTAGCATGGACTTACTTCACAATCAGCAACAATGTGCCAAGCCCAGCTATAACAAGGCCAATCAGCATCGCCAGCAAAGCTGTCTGGACTTCGCTACGCTCAGCCGCTGTTGGCGGCGTTATGCCTACTATGAATAGAGATCAGCTAGTAAATAAGATAGAAGATGCATTTAGAAATGTAACTCTTTGCAATGGAGTAGGCATATATGAAGCTAATACAATAGATGATTACGCATCAGAAGAAGAACGATGCAAGCAGAGAAATAGAGATATTCGAGAAGATTGGAAGCTCATTTCTGATGATGTGATTGATCAACACTACTCTGTTTTATCATTTATGGATGAAGAAGGGTTGCGTTTTTGTATACCAGCTTATATGAGATTCTCAGTGAGGTACTTCGATTCCTATGCATCTGCTTCGATAGATTCAATTATCTATTGTTTAGCAAATCAACGAGAATGGGAGTTTTTATCAAGTAAACAAAAGAGAGTTATAGCGAAATTTTTAAGCTTTATGGTTCTTGAGGCAGATGATAATGTAGATTCATATCAAGCGTCCTTAGCCTATGAAAATATTTGGTCGCAATATGAAAAAAACTAAACATAACAAGCGCATGTTGTCGGAATGGTTTTCCGCTGCGCTCCAAACCACCCAAAAATGCGGGCGTTAGCCTTACCCAGGTTTAAAATTCTATGGATATTCAAAGATTTGGTATAATTCTGAATGTAGAGAACTTTAATGATTGTGTAGAGTTCTACAAAAATGTGTTTAATTTAAAACTTTTGTTTTCTGAAGAAGACGGCGATTTCAAGCTTACATGCTTAGAGTTTGGTGATGGGTATTTAATGATAGAAACAGACGGTTTTGCCTCCCTAGAGGGTAAATCTATCGAAATTTGCCCGAGTAAATTACGGTTCAACGTTTCAGATATCGAGTCGATCGTAGGCAATCTAAAGAAATATGGCATTGAATCCAATCTATTGATAAATCCATGGGGTAAAACTGTGAATTTCTTCGATCCAGATGGTAATAGGGTTGGAGTTAGGGATGAAGAAGGTTTTTTAAAGCAAATCCAAGGGTAACAAAGCATTCTATCAGACCCTATAAGTTCCACTTATACGGCTACTAAATACGGAGTTAGCATTAAATCTTATGTCATACATTATTTCTCAATCTTCAGAAAAAGAATGTAGGTTATTGGCCGAACTGCGCGTAGTTGCAATGCAGGAAAGCCTAGAAGCCCTTGGGCGGTTCGATCCCGTTCGTGCACGAGAACGATTTTTATCTGGTTTCGACGCCGCTACAACGTGGACGGTCAAAGTCGAACAAGAGCTAATTGGATTTTATACCTATGAACCAAAAATAGACCACATCTGGATTGGGCATTTATACATACATCCAAACTACCAAAGCACAGGCCTTGGTGGCAAATTACTTACTGAGCTTATGCTAAGAGCCAAGCAGGCTGGGTTTCCAATAAGGTTGGGCGCTCTAAAAGGAAGTAGGTCAAATGAGTTCTATATAAAGCATGGTTTCAAACTAACCCACGAAGAAGAGTGGGATAATTACTATGAGTACAAAAATTGCTAACAAAAGCAGGCAATTGGAGCGGTTTTAAGCTGCTTTCGCTTCGCTAAATCAACTTAAAACACGTCCGTATCTGCGGGCGTTAGGTGAAACCATGATCAAGTGCATCATATTCGACTGTGACGGGACATTGGTAAATAGTGAATATCTATGTAATTTGGCTTTGGAGATTAAGCTGAAAGAATATGGTGTTGAGTCTTCTGCTAATGAAATGATGCAGCGATTTCGAGGAGGTAAGTTAGCAAATATTCTAGAAACGCTTGAAAATGATCATCAAATAAAGCTTGGTGAAGATTTCGTTCCTTTATACAGATCATTAGTAGAAAATTTATTCGAGCAGAAGCTAAAGCCCTGTGAGGGCGTAAGTGAAATGCTGCAAGAGATAGCACTACCAAAATGCGTTGCCTCAAGTGGGCCAATAGAGAAAATCAATAAGGCTTTATCATTAACGGGTTTAACCGAACATTTCATTGGAAATATCTACAGTTCTTATATAGTTGGGTCTTGGAAGCCCGACCCTGGTATATTTCTCCATGCGGCTCGTGATATGGGTTTCCGTCCCGATGAGTGTGCGGTGGTAGAAGACAGCCCTTTAGGTATCACAGCCGCTCAATCGGCGGGCATGTATCCAGTGTTATATGATCCCATTGGCACTCATAAAACAATTGAAGGCGCACATAGAATAGAACATATGGAGCAGCTAAAAGATGCAATCACTTAACAAGGCTGGCCACAATCATTCCGCGCTTGCAGCGCTCCATTGGACTCAGCACTGCGGGCCTCGCCTGTGCCTGCGGCGTTAGTACTCGAAGAGAAGTTTATATGAAATTAGCAATAATAACTGGTGGATCTAAAGGGCTAGGTAAGGCGCTTGTTGAGCAATATGTTTTAACTGAAGACTGGCATGTTGTTGAGTTATCACGATCTGGAGTGTCTAAGTGTCATATTAATTGTGATCTGTCTGACGTGAAATCTATAACCTCACTTAGTAACTCGTTATTTCTTAAATTGGCTGGTAATGAGTGGGACGAAGTTGTATATATCAATAATGCCGGAGATTTGAAACCAATATCTTCAATTAGTAACCTAAATCCAGTTGAAATAGAAAGAAACATATCCATAAACCTAATTTAACCGTTCATACTATTATCTGCTTTTATGGAAAGTTTTAGGTGTTATGAGCGGCGTAAAACTATCGTGAATATTTCTTCTTGCGCTGCATTGAAAGGATATGCTGGTTGGTCATTATATTGTGCTTCAAAAGCCGCAAGTGAAAACTTTATTAATGCTGCCGCAGTTGAAGAAGAGTCCCAAGAGTTTCCATTTTTGGCTGTCAACTATGATCCGAATGTTATGGATACATCGATGCAAGGTGCAATACGAGATTCCGATGAGGCTCATTTCCCTGCAAAAGAACGCTTCATTGAATATAAAGAAAGCGGTAGTCTTCTTACTCCTGACCATGTTGCACTAGACTTGATGCAAAAGATCAGCATAGGCATGGTCAGTACTTCCCGTTATTCAGTTTAACCCTAACAGATTACTATTAAGGCACTTAAGTATAACAATAACGGTGAGTTATTTTTCGTTTCGCTACACATTATAACCCACAATTTTTGTCCGCCTAGTGCGGCATTAAATGTTTTGGTCCTCACAACTATTCAAGGTTTGGCTATGGATGAGCAATTAGAGTTTTTACGTGAGATAGATAAATTAAAGAATGTGATACGAAAGACTCCTCTAATTGATAATTATCGAAAGGAAAATTCAGCGGAGCATTCATGGCATTTGGCTATGTATGCTTTAATTCTATCTGATTCCTCGGATCAAGAAATAGATATTAATCGCGTCATTCGAATGCTTCTCATTCATGATATTGTAGAAATCGATGCTGGGGATCATCCAATACATGAATCCACAGAAAATGAAAATCAAGAAGCCTTGGAGATAGAAGCAGCAAATCGTATATTTGGAATTTTACCTGATAGCCAGGGCGGCGATTTAATTAAGCTTTGGCGAGAATTCGAGGAAGGTGTCAGTAACGATGCGGCATTTGCCAAATCCCTTGATCGAATGCAGCCTCTTATACATAACATAGAAACTGATGGGGGCACTTGGGCAGAGGCAAATGTTACTGAGAGTCAGGTGAATGATCGCTATGGGCCAACAATATCATCAGGATCAACCGGGCTTTGGGGTAAAGCTAAAGTCATGGTTAAAAATCACTTTGCGTAGAGTGCGCCAAGATTCAACATTAAAAAAATTTTAAGCTGCAGGAAAAAATGGTGCGTCATCCGCTTTGCAAAAACCGCAAAGCAGCTGCCACACCATTTCGCCGCAGCTAACGGCGTTAGCCGCGGGGAGGGTGCAATGATTGAGAATGTAGTATTTGATTTATCAGAGGTTCTTTTACCAGGAATTATTGGAGTCGAAGAACAACTAGGGCTTCGAACGGGTAAGTCTGAGGATGTGATCGCAAGGGCTATGGGCAGTTACCCTTACTACGAGAAAGATAATAATCTCGATAGGCTTCTCAAGGGAGAGTTATCCTATGAGTCGTATCGAGCAGAATTTCTATGTGAAATAGGTTTGTCTAGAGAGGTTGCATCGGTTTTCGATCAAGAATGTACAAAAATGTTTGATTCCCCATATCCATACACTGAAAGAATGATCAAAAATACGGCTAAATCTTGTAATCTATTCCTTCTGTCAGATCACTGTGAAACTTGGGTGGAATACATAAGAAATAAGCATAATTTCTTTGATTACTTTCAAGGTCTCGTTTGGTCCTATGAAATAGCAGCTACGAAAAAGAGCACTGAGCCATTTGAAGCCATAATTAACAAGTATCAGCTAAATCCTGCATTGTCCCTTTTCGTAGATGATAATGAAATTAATATCGATAATGCTAAGTATCATGGTTTTAAAACTGTTCACTTTACAGGTGAGGAGTCTATTAATGAGGTGTATCGTGCAATTAAAAGTGGCTAACAAGTTACTAGCCGGACTCGTCAACTTGTCACTTGTTTTGCATAAAGCTGCAAAACAAGCGCCAGTTTAACTCACCGATGAGCAGGGCGTTATAGCGTTAAAAGCTCCACTCTCTAATTATATTTACACCAGCCTCTCTCCCAGCGTAAACCACTCCCCGTAATCGTCGTGAATTCTTACTGCTACCAGCCACATGTAACTTTCCATCTAGCTATTAAAGAAACACTCGAGCTTCTCAAATACTTCATGAGGAGCTGCATGCTGCGTTATTTCCTGCACATCTATCAGTTTGTTAGTCTGTAGTATTACTTGATCCAGACGTTTGTCCTCGTCGACAAGTAGCCAGATTTTACTGAATTTACTGTCAGACATTGGCATACATAGAATACCTTCCATATTGTAGGCCCGGCGGGCAAACAGGCCGCATACATGTGACATAGTACCAGGGTGGTTCCTTACCTTTAGCTCTAAAACAGCACGTTTACTCATAATGTTGTCCCTTTATTTTAAGTTGTTAGATTTACTTGATTGTACGTCTGCATGCGCTTAGCAAGATTTCTGATCAATTAAATCTTTGTTGGCCGCCCCTGGGGGAACCATAGGAAATACCATTTCATTTGCATCAATAGGTACGTTTATTAGCACCACACCGGGTGTGTTTAAGGCCTGCTTTAAGGTGGCATGTGGATCGGTGGCGTCGGCAAGATCGAAGCCGCTGGCACCCATAGCTTTTGCTACGGCCGCGTAGTCGACGGCATTTAGATTATTGACGGCGCTGAGATTTCCTTTGAAAAATAAGGTTTGCTGTTGGCGTACTAATCCGAGGCTGCGGTTGTTGAGTAATACAATTTTCAAATTCAGGTTGTGCTCGACGGCTGTGTCCAGCTCCTGGATATTGATCAAAATGCTGCCATCGCCGCTAAACAATAAAGCCATGCGTCCTGGATCAGCTAGTGCCGAACCAATCGCTGCTGGTAAGCCATAACCCATAGTGCCTAAGCCTCCCGAGCTGCTCCACTGACGCGGACGGCTGAAAGGGTAGACTTGTGCAGTCCACATTTGATGCTGACCAACATCGGTATGCACATTGGTGTTTTCTCCTACTAACTCTGCTACTTTTTGCAATAGACAATATGGATTAGAAAGCCGGCCGTGCTCTGGGGTGATGATGGCGTGTTTCGCTTTTAAGTCTTGAATTCGTGAATGCCACTCTATGCGGTTGCATGGGGGCATCGTTTGCAGTAGTTTGCTCAGGGCTGCACCAATATCAGCATTAACAGCCAAGGTAGGGGTTTTAAGTTTGCCAATTTCGCTTTTGTCTATATCGATGTGAATAACGCTGGCCTTCGGGCAGAATTCACTTATTTTACCAGTGGCACGGTCATCGAATCTAACTCCGGCACCGATTAACAAATCACACTCTTCCAAGGCAATGCTGGTGGCTTTAGTGCCATGCATGCCTAACATACCTAGATTTAGCGGATGACTATGGGGAAATACGCTCAAGCCTAAAAAGGTGGTGACAGCGGGAATATCTATTTGCTCGGCCAGCTGCACTAACTGCTCGCTGGCAGCGGCATTAATGACCCCAGCACCGACCATCAACATCGGCCGTTGTGCAGATTCGATCATTAGTTTTATCTGTTCCATCTCGGTAGTGGAGGGTTGTGCTAAAGGTGCAGCAACACCCGGTTCAGGCCACTGCTCAATGTCAATCATCTGGTTTTGTATATCTTTTGGGATATCGATTGCTACTGGGCCTGGGCGCCCGGACAAGGCGATTCTGAATGCCTCTGGAATTACCTCTAACAACTCTTCGATAGAGCGCACTAAGTAGTTGTGTTTAGTGACTGGCAGCATCAGGCCGAAAGTGTCAATTTCCTGAAAGGCATCAGTGCCAAGCATCGCCGAGGAAACTTGACCGGTAATAGCAACTACCGGAATAGAATCCAGCTTGGCATCGGCTATAGCGGTGATCAGGTTTGTGGCGGCTGGCCCTGAGCTGGCAAAGCAAACGGCAGCCTTGGCGGTGGCTCTGGCAATTCCTTGAGCAATAAAACCTGCCGACTGCTCGTGTCTTACTAATACGTGTTTTATATCGCTGTCCAGCAGTGCGTCATACATAGGCAAATTGGCGCCGCCTGGCATGCCTGCTATTTGTGTTATTCCCTGCCTTTCTAACAACTTGATGATTAATTGTGCACCACTGATTTTCATAACTGACTATCCTTATAGGTTATTTGGAGCAAAAAAAACCCCCTTTGGCTTTCGCCGAAGGGGGTTGCTATCTGTTAACCCGCTACGACGAAACGTTAACCACGACTAAGACTACGACAGAGACGAAGTATAGTAATTGAGTGGTTAAATCCTGAGTAGCGAGTTTCATTGTATGTTTGAGTTTCAGTAATTTTTTAATTGCCAAGAAATTAACAAACAATAAGCAATGGGTCAACAACTAAGATTAAATTTATCCTACTCAATGGGCGTTATATCTTGCTTTGGTTGTTTGATTAGGGCTAAGCGAGGCAGTTAAATGTATAGATGTTAGATAATAGTTGTCATGTTCTGTCTGCAATGTTTGTTAAAGGTAGCCGTATTGGCGAAATTTCCCATAGTATTAAAAATATACTTATCAATCCTTGAGTCGTTCGTTGGATAGTCAAGAGATTGATATGAGCTGGAATCTCAATAATCACCCCATGGTAAATATTGTTCAAGCACTGAATTACTAACACTGATTGTTATTTTATTTATTGCTGATGATGAAGCAATAAGATTCTATAAACGCTCTTATATTCATCTCCAGTAAAAGCCATCTTGAGGTACTTTCTAAGAAATAAAAATAAATAAAAACAAAAAAGTTGCTAGTTTTGTATAAATGCGAGGAATCATTAGACGTTATGCGTCATGAGTTACGGATAGTTAACTAACGCTGTAAAAGTTTAGTGATAAATTAATTAGGCCGACAAGGGGAGCTATTTATGCGTTCGGTTTCGGCATTTATCATCATTATCGCAGTACAGAAAAACGAATTTATTCGGCAAAATAATAACAATGTCTAAGCTAATCCCTTGGTTCGATCTTTTTAATGGTGCTGTAAGATAAGATAAATGCGACATCGAAATGAGCATAGTGCTCGCATACTTCAACTAATGAAATAATAATATAAGAGGAAATATCTTGGATGAGACTTTTGATAATAAGTGCAATGATAGCGGTAACACCTCTAACAAACGAAGGTGGTTGCAGAGAAGGAAGCAATCTTATGGATAGGAACCTAAAAAAAATCAGCAGGTAAAAATATAGTAAAATTCAGCAACAATTCGTGGATGATTACCGAAGATGTAAATACAGATGCTTGTGCTAACCCACACAGTATCACAGCCACAAGGGCGTTTTCTCTCCGTTTAATTGAGTGGGTTTTGTATTCATCTCGATGGTCGTTTGTTTAACAATCGTTGCAGGTACCTTGGTTTCAATGTATCGATTTTGCTGTAGGCCGAGGTGATGGAAACTCTTCTGTCACAAAGTTGAAAAGCTAATGAGATAAATTAGAAGTGTTATAGATGGTTGTCTGTATTAAGTTACAGTTAGTTATCTTATGATGTATCTGGATCAACAATTATTTTGCCAGGACATCTTTAACAAATTTTTTAACAATTATTTACGATTATAAGGATATTGGTATGTCACCCATATGTGAATTGACACCAGACTATATATTGTCCAAAGAAGAACATTTGCAGCTAAGAGAAGCTTTATCTACGGTGCTAGCAAATCCATATAGGCAGTATGAATCATTTTGTTATCAGATAATTGAGCTGTTGCGAAATGATAAAATTCCTCAGAATCTTATAAAGTCATTAACAGAATGCTCTCTTAAAAATAAAAAAGAAGATCCGTTTATTTTCGTTCGAAATCTTCCAATTGATGAAAATGTCCCTGTTTTTGATAATGAAAACCCAGTGATTTCGAAGTACGAGCTGAAAAAAACATTTGTTGGTGAAGGTTGCCTATATTTGATTGGTCACTTACTTAACCAAGTTCCCATTGGCTACATCAATGTCAATGGTGGTGATGTATTTCAAGATATTTATCCACAACAAAAGCTCAAGGATACGCAATCTCAAAAGGCATTAGGTCCGATATATTTCCATAAAGATTTAGCCAATCACTTCGTTCGACCAGACTATGTAAATATGATTTCGATGCGTTCGAATAACGAGAATGAGATTTTTACTACATTCGTAAAAAACATAGACGTACTTTCTTCATTCAGCGAAGAAGAAATAGAAGGTTTTGAAAAGCCTAACTTTTATACCCCTTTTGACGATTTAACGACAAAAGCAGGTAGCTATAATGTTGGTGAAGCTGATCATCACCCAATCATTAGTGATGGTTATGACATCCGTTACTTTGAAAATCGTACTGTAGGTCTGGATGACAAATCTAATCAGCTCGTTGAGAAAATGAAATCACGACTCCATGAAATGAAAAAAAGAGTTCAAATGATTGATGGTGATTTTATTGGGGTTGCCAACAATTTTTCTGTGCACGGTAAAGAAGTTGGCAATCTTACTCAGCCAGATCTTGCGTGGAATCGATGGACAATGAAGACAGTAAATGTCACATCCATTGAACCACACCGTAAAAATATGCTTTCTGGAAGTAACTACGTGGTTCAAGGGTAGTTGAGTATCTGGTCTGCAATAAAACTGCAGGCCACTTAACCCCCCCCTATAATCATTATGAGTATGATAATGTCAGATTCAATTTTAACTAACGATAAAAAGTTTGTTTTCAGATCATGGACAGAACAAAACAAAGCAAACCCAATGATAATAGCTGGTGGTAATGGCGCGTATTTTTGGGATGATAAAGGCAATAAATATCTAGATTTTTCAAGCCAACGAATCAACCTTAACTTGGGGCACCAACACCCAAAAATGATCGAGGCTATGAAGACTCAATTAGATTCTCTGACAACTTGCGCTCAAATATTTTCAACCGAGCCAAGAACTAATGCAGCTAAGCTGATCGCAGATAGAACGCCAGGTGATTTAAATAAAGTCTTTTTTACCAACGCAGGATCTGATGCGGTAGAACATGCTGTCAGGATAGCAAAGATATCGACGGGCCGAAGCAAAGTGCTGACTATGCATAAGAGTTACCATGGTGCAACGGCGGGATCACTCAGTTTAACTGGCGATCAGAGAAGGTGGTTTTCTGAACCAGGAATACCAGGCGTAGTTAGATTTTTTGGTCCTCATTTATACCGTAGTGCTTTTCATTCAAAAAATGAACAAGAAGAATGCGAAAGAGCAATAGAGCACTTAGAAGAAATAATTAAATATGAAAATCCAAAGCATATTGCTGCCATTTTAATTGAGTCTATTGTTGGTTCAAACGGTGTTTTGGTTCCCCCTTCTGGCTATTTACAAAAAATTCGTGATATTTGTGATAAGCATGGGATTGTAATGATATGCGACGAAGTTATGTCTGGGTTTGGCAGAACTGGATATTGGTTTGCCGTGGATTTCTGGGATGTATGTCCTGATATTATCACATTTGCAAAAGGGGTTAACTCTGGCTATGTACCACTTGGTGGTGTCGCTATTTCCGAAAAAATAGCTGGCCATTTTGATGATGAGTATTTCCCCGGTGGCGGAACTTATTATGGTCACCCTTTAGCATGTTCAACAGCAGTCGCTTCAATAAACATTTTCGAAAGTGATAACTTACTTTCTAAAGTAAGGTTAGATGGCGAAGAAGTTGTGTATCCAAAATTACAAGACATAAAAAACAATCATCAATGTGTCGGTGAGATTAGGGGTTTGGGCCTATTTTGGGTTTTGGAGCTAGTAAAAAATAGAGAAACAAAAGAGCCTGTCGTTGCTTATGGGCTGAAGAAAAGTGCCAGCTGTCCTATCAGTGAGTTTACAAAAGAATGTATGAGGAAGGGGGTGTCAGTACTTACGTCAGGGAATTATTTGTTTATATGTCCGCCGCTAATAATAGAGCGTCATGACTTGTTAAAAGGCTTAGATATTATAGATAAAGTACTTTTTGGTATCGATTTCACTAAATAATGGGTGTATAAATAAATGCAAAATGCATCAAAAGTAAATCTTCACTTTTCTGATTGGAAAAATAAATCGATAGTGAGAAGTGGTCGGTTTAAAGAATCACCAGATGAATTGTTCGATGAAAATTTAACTGATTATCCAGATAATCTACTTCCTTTTATAGGTCATCCTGCCTATGAAGCTTTAGATGACAGAATAAAATCTAGAATTGGATCATTTGCATGGATTGCATGGAATAAACGCGTTGTTGATACAGAGGAGCTTATTATAGGCCCTGCACTAGCCTGTCTAATTGCCAACAAAACCGACATAACGTTGAAGGGTATCCCTAAAATGGCGATTCGTCAGGCTATTGTCGATGAATACTTTCATTCACATATGCATGATATAGCGGTGGGTATAACCATTGAAAATCGCTCTCTATCTCAAGAAGATGTAGAGCAATTGGATAAACCCGCTTTGTTATATAGGCGCTATCAAGAAGTCGCTAGTGATCTCCCTGAGCAATGGCAAAAAGACATAGCATTGTTAGTTTGGTGTGTGATAGGGGAGCTTAGTATTTATGAGTTCTTAACGTTTGTCTCAAAAGATGAAACTGTTCAACCCGCGAGTCGTTCATTAGTGGGTTTGCATGAAAGAGATGAAGCTGTACACGCCAGCCTAATACAAGCGGTGATGGAGGATAATTACCAATATTTATCTGAAGAGCAGAAATCCTGTTTTGAAGCTTGCTTGCCTTACGGTCTCAGTGCCTTTTCCGCTGTTGATTGGGTTATATGGCAGGATGTTCTTCGAATTTCAGGCGTTAAAGATTCAGAGCAAATAATAAAAGACGTCATTAA
Organism: Sinobacterium caligoides; assembly: GCF_003752585.1. NCBI lineage: Bacteria > Pseudomonadati > Pseudomonadota > Gammaproteobacteria > Cellvibrionales > Spongiibacteraceae > Sinobacterium > Sinobacterium caligoides. The sequence continues at coordinate 1,170,166 of NZ_RKHR01000003.1, read as the reverse complement.
TGACAGCTCTATTTCAAATACAATCCCATTAAATCGAAGCTTCGTACGAATTAAACGTTTTTGTGAAAATGTCGGAATTAGTACTGAAGATATATTCTAGCTTGGAAATAATTATGATTAATATCGAAGAAAAAGAAGGCATTACATTAGGTTCATTTAATTCAGCTTTAGATAAAGGCATCCCTGGTATTAAAAGAGATGACATAAAAGAAGTGTCAGTACAGCACGGAGGGTTATTTAATTCAATACTTAAAGTAGAGACTTTTAAGGAAACTTTCTATTATAAACAATACCTAAATGATGTAGAGAACTTAACTTACAATCTTCCAGATATTGATGCCTCAGAAAGGGCAGAGCTAGCAATTAAGGTGCAATTAATTTCTGGTCAATGCAACTACAATGAACCACATAACCCGGTTCCAGAGATAGTTTATGTTGACCATGAGAGTAATGCTTTTCTCATGGAGGAGGCGAATACATCGCAGCCGCTGATTGAGGTTTTAGAGCAAGGGGGCTTATCCGACGTCCAATTAACTAAAGTTTCGTCTTTTTTGGCTTACTTTCATAAAACTACTTATAACATTTACAGCGATGAGGAATCGCTTAGTAATGTTGAGTTTCGAGATTTTAAATTGTCACTGCAATATGACGACATTGCAGAGTTGCTAACAGAAAAAGAAGCTTCTGTAGTATTAAAATGTAAAGAAAAGCATCAAAAAACGCAACAATGTGTGCTTCATGGTGATATAAACTCCAGGAACATTCTAGTTGGAAAAAAAGGTGTGTCTGTCATTGATTTTGAACAATCGCATTTGGGGTCGCCATCTTATGATGTTGCTTATATCCTAAGCGAAATCTTTATATCTTTTTATGTCCATAATAAAAATTCTCTTAAAGAAAAAATAGATCTGTTTGTAAGCACCTATGCCAGTATATTTAAGGACGTTAATCAGATGTCTTACGAAAAAGATATTGCCGTCCATTTAGCTATTCAAATTATCTATAGATTTCTCGGCCCAAGTGCTCATCATTGGACCTATTATGTGTCTGATAAAGATAAAGAAGAGCTTCTGAATATTTCAAAAGAAACTCTATTGTCCGGTTCTTTTGTTTTCGAAACTTCTAACTAAGGTGATTATTAACACTATGAGAACAGCAATTATAACAGGGGTTTCTACAGGAATAGGTCGTTCGCTAGCCGTAAATTTTGTCGCTCAAGGTTATCGTGTTTTTGGGGTTTCTCGGAATGAAGACATTTTGGCGCAACTAAAAAGCAAGCTTGGTAAGAGGTTTGAGTATTTAGCCGTAGATTTAGTAGAAGAAGGCAGTGTTGATAATGTATTTTTTACCGCAAAAAAAGTATTTAATTGCGAGCCAGACCTAATTATAGCTAATGCGGGCAGAGGAATTAAAGGCTCAGTATCGACGGTTAATATGCAGGAGTTTGAAGAAGTAATGGATCTTAATTACTTGTCCACTATAAAGCTTCTTCAAAAGTCAGCAAATGTATTGAAGAATATAAATAGTGACTCAAAAGATATCGTTGTTATCGGTTCGGTAGCAGGATCTAATATTTCCCCTTTTAGCTCTGCTTATGGCACCAGCAAAATTGCAATTCATTGGGCGGCTGAGGCGTTAAGACGTGAGTTGGCACCCGAAGGTATTAGGGTTTCTTTGATTATTCCTGGCGTTGTTAAATCCAATTTCCAAGAAAATGCGGGTTATGATGATAATTTAATTGATTCCTTCGAGAATGATTTTGGGCCTTTAATTTCTCCCGATGAGCTAGCAGAAACGATAAGCACTATTATCAGCCTTCCCAGTCATATCAACATTAGTGAAATGACTATTAGGCCGACTAAGCAGGCATACCCGTGAATAAAGACGCACATTCAACAATTGATACTGTGATATTCGATCTAGATGAAACGCTTGTTGTTGAATCAAAAGCAACAGACGCGGCCATACATTCTACTCACTTAGCCATTAAAGCTAGTCTAGCTATTAACGCTGATAAGCTCGGTGAAGAATTGAAATTGATAGCTGATGAGATGTTACGAAGTTCACCGTTCAGAGAATATTGTGATGGTATTGGGATTAGCGCATTGGAACTAATGTGGGTTGATGATGCTTGGAATGATAACACTGATTTCTATTCTTGGGCTTGTGGTTTTAAATATTCCGTATGGGGAGAATTATTAAAAAAATACAATGATTTCTCGGATGAGCGGGTTGAATATGTGTCTGGAGTTTATTTGGCGCAGAGAAATAAAGAAATTATAGCTTTTGATGAAGTTATTAGCACTCTATCAACTTTACATGGGAAGATAAAAATAGGGTTGCTGACTAATGGGTTAAGTGAGTTGCAAAGTAAAAAGATATCAGCATCAAAATTAGGAAGGTATTTCGACCAAGTATTAATTTCATCTGATTTTGGTAAAGGAAAGCCAAGCCCAGAGCCTTATTTAAAGTTATTGAGCTCATTAAATTCATCCCCTAAAAGAACTATTATGATTGGTGATAATGTAGTTAAAGATGTTAATGCGTCAATCAATGTGGGGTGTCATTCGTTACTAATCAATCGAGAAGTAGAAGAGAGTTATATAACTACACCATTGATAACTGGCGTTATTAACAGTACAGATCAGCTGGTTGAACTCCTATATAAAGAGGGGCATATAGTATGACCGAGCAATTACCACCTCCGTTAACTCCTGTTACTTTTCTAGAAAGGTGTGGTCGTTTTTATGGAGAGCGGACAGCTGTTAATTTTAATGGGAACCTTATCTCTTTCGAAAAGATGTTGGCGCGCTGTAAGTCGGCGGCGCAGTTTTTAATAGATAAAGGCGTTGAGGATGGAACAAAAATTTCACTAATATCTACCAATAATATTGCTGTAATTGAATCGCATTTTTTTGTTCCTGCGTCGCAGGCGGTATTAGTAACAATAAACCCAACTCTCTCAATCTCAGAAATACTTTATCAAGTCGTTTTTTCTAAATCTAGGTTCGTTATTACCACTGATAAATTTTATAGGCTTTATCAAGAGGAATTGAATGAATTGCGGGAGGGTAACGATATAACATTTGTTATATACAGTGATTCCGATGATCATCAGGAGGAAAATGAACAGCTATTTAATTACAGTACAATGATCAACTGGGTAAGCAATATTGCCTCACTTGATGGGTTAATCAATAGTGAGCTATCACCTATCGGCATTAATTTTACCTCCGGCACAACGGGTAATCCAAAAGCAGTAGTTTTTACTCATAGAGCAGCGTATTTGCAGGCTATGGGGCAGTGCCTATTGATGAAGCTCGATCGCCACTCAATATATTATTGTATGCTCCCCTTGTTTCATGGAAATGGATGGTTCCATATATGGGCAAATATAGCGGTTGGTGCTAAGCAAATATTATTTACAAAAATCAGCTCATCTTCCCTTGTCGATGATTTAATAAAGCACAGCGTTACGCATTGTGCAGGGTCACCAAGGCTTCTTTCTAAACTATTTGAAGGTACCCCTGGAAATCAACTAAAGGGCATGACAGTAATGACAGGAGGAGCAGCCCCCACGTCAGAACTCATTGAAAACATGGAATATCATGGCATTGAACTCATTCAACAATATGGGCTCAATGAATCCTGCGCAACTTTTACTGTGACAGAAAAAGATGATAATTGGCAAAGTTATGATCTGAATGAAAAAGTCCATGCCTTATCAAAGCAAGGTATACCAGCAATACACGCAGGTTACGGCTTAAGAGTGGTCAATGATGAAGGAAAAGATGTAGAAAGAGACGCTGAAAGTGTTGGGGAAATATGGTTAAGAGGAAACACGATATCAGAAGGCTATTACGGTAATGAAAAAGAAACATCGAAATCTTATCTTGGGGGATGGTTTAGAACAGGGGATCTGGCTGTCATGGATAAGAGTGGATCGATCGTACTAAAAGATCGAATTAAAGACACTTTCTTTATTGAAACTGCGGATGGCTGGCTCAATGTATCGACGCTTGAAGTTGAACGAGTTATTTCGCAATGCGATTGCGTTAATGATATAGCGGTAGTCGGCCTCGTCGATCCGTCATCAGGCTCAAATATACTCGTTGCCTTTGTTGAAACAGATAGCACTACCTCGTATCAAAGTGAAATAAGAGAGTTTTGCAAAAGTAACTTAGGTGAATATCAAGTACCGACACTTATTGTAAAAACATTACTTCCAAAAACAGCGACAGGAAAAATACAGAAGCATAGGTTGAAGGTGTTAAATGTCGAAGAGTATATGGCGTCTCAAGTGTTTGAAAGTTTCTGATTTAACAGCCGTATCATATCAGCCGGTTTTACTGAGGAAAATTATTGCGCGGCAAACAAATCGTCAAAGTTGGTAGGATATTTGGCGATATTTTTTCGGCTGTTGATCTACCGATTAGTCATTAGAAAATTGATTTTTCCATACGCGACTGGTCATAGGGCTAGTGGTTGAATTAGTTGGCTCATCAATTATCTATGGATGTTGCTTTAGTGAGTTTACATTTATCTGGGTACACCTGAGCAAGAAACGTTCTTTTGTAATTATAGGCTATAGAGGTAGGTGGGTAGCTAGAGACTTACTAACTAAATACTTAAAAATGGCCATTGGATTATCGGGTGGCGAATGATATCTAGAAACACTATCAAGCATGGAGGGTTCGATAACCTCGTATCAAGGCTTTGGTTTCAAGCGGCTTCAGAAACTTTATGCCATGGTGGTCATTATTCTCACGAAAAACAATGATAAAAAATTTAAGATTATAATTATAGGGTAAAGCAATGAATAATAAAACAGGTGCTGATCTTCTCATGTCGGCATTACAAGATGAAAATGTTGATACTATTTTTGGATATCCCGGTGGATCAGCCCTTCATATTTATGATGCCATTTATAGACAAAAAACTATTCAACATATATTGGTACGGCATGAGCAGGCAGCAACACATGCTGCTGATGCTTATTCAAGATCAACGGGGAAAACTGGTGTAGTCATAGTAACATCTGGTCCTGGCGCAACCAATGCTATAACAGGAATAGCAACAGCATTTATGGATTCAATTCCAATGATCGTTATTTCTGGTCAAGTTCACCTTGATAAAATTGGTGAAGATGCCTTTCAAGAAACAGATATGATAGGAATATCAAGGCCAATAGTTAAACATAGCTATTTGGTCAAAGACCCGTTAGATATACCCGATTTAGTAAAGAAAGCATTCCATATAGCGAATACAGGCAGGCCTGGCCCTGTTGTTATTGATCTCCCGAAAAATATAACTGGGCCAGAAGAGATTTATAGTTATAATCGTCCTGACTCAATTAATCTTCGTTCATATAAACTTTACAATGAAGGTGATAAAAATAGCATTGATCAAGCGATTAAGTTGATTTATAAATCATGCAAACCTGTTATTTATGCAGGTGGCGGAGTTAACCTTGGAAATGCCAGCAAAGAATTACAGGAGTTTGCCAGCCGTACTAAATGTCCAGTCACGTTAACTCTGATGGGGCTTGGCTGCTTTCCTGGCGACGATCATCAATTTTTAGGAATGCTTGGAATGCATGGCAGTGTAGTGGCTAACTATGCAATGCATGACAGTGATCTAATTATTGCATTAGGCGTTAGGTTCGATGACAGAGTAACAAATAAAATATCAAACTTCTGCCCTAATGCGAAGATCATACATGTTGACATTGACCCCACCAGTATTTCCAAAATAATTCAAGCCGATATTCCTATTGTCGGATCAGTTAAAACGGTATTGCAACAATTAAATACAGAAATCATACATTCCAACCAAGAAAAAGAAGATTTAACACCTTGGTGGAAAACCATTAATTTGTGGAAAGAAACCTATAACACAAATGACTACTCTATTGCGCACGAAGACCTCTATACAATCAAGCCTCAACACGCTGTTCGAGCAGTTTATGAAGTAACACGAGGCGATGCATTTATCACAAGTGATGTAGGGCAGCATCAAATGTTTGCGGCTCAACACTACATATTTAATAAACCACGACGTTGGATCAATTCGGGTGGGTTAGGAACTATGGGCTTTGGGTTACCTGCAGCCATGGGAGTTAAAATTGCACATCCTGATGAAACGGTTGTTTGTATTACAGGCGAAGGAAGTATTCAGATGTGTATTCAAGAGTTAAGTACATGTACTCAATACAATCTCCCCATTAAAATTATTTGCCTAAATAATGGTAATCTTGGCATGGTTAAGCAGTGGCAAGATATTAATTATGATAGTAGATACTCAGAGATAACCTATGAGGATTCACTTCCGGATTTTGTGAAGCTTGCTGAGTCCTACGGGCATGTTGGTATAAGAATAAGCCAGCAATCAGATCTTGAAAGTAAACTTCAATACGCATTTTCTTTAAAAGAACAAGTGGTGTTTATTGATATATTGGTAGCTGACGACGAACACGTCTATCCAATGCAAGTTTTACCCAATGGCTCAATGAGAGACATGAAAATTAACAAGGGTGAGCTGGCATCATGAGAATAATATTGTCTGTTCTTATGGAAAATGAATTTGGTGCTTTATCAAGGGTGGTTGGATTGTTTTCGCAAAGGGGCTATAACATAAATGCGTTATCGGTTTCTCAAACGAACAATATAGAAATATCGAGGCTAACTCTAATAACCTCTGGTTCACCAAGTGTTATAAGCCAAATAAAAAAGCAATTAGAAAAATTGTTAAACGTAATTGATGTTGTTGATATTACGTCATTGGATCATACAGAAAAACAACTATCTTTAGTGAAGCTTAAAGCAGCAGATATTAGTGGTATTAAACTCGCTTCAGTAATAGCTAATTTTAACGCAAGTATCGTGAAATCAAATGAAAAAACAGGATATATTATCTTGCAACTATCTTCTACAAACTCCGAAATCTCCAGCTGTATCGATTATATAGGTAAAGAACATGTTTTAGAAGTGGTTAGCTCAGGGGTGATTGGCATAGAAAATAGTATCCGTCATTTAAAAGAATAGTTCTATTGCTCAAGATAACTGTGAACTGTTTGCGGCTTTTGTGGTGGCTTCACCACTTTACCGCAAAAGCCGCAATCAGTTATCAGCCTATGTACTGTGTGTTATAATCTTATGAAATTCATGATAGCTCTACTTTCCGCTAACCTGTTTTCTCACTACTTCATTTGCGGAATCCTTTAGAGAATTTAAATTACTATAAAGCTACTAAAAATTACTAAGACACCAATCGTTATTTTGATGTATGCATTCACTTTGTGTGCCTTAAGAGAGCAATGAAGTTGGGTTTTTTACAAGCTTCTCTTAAAATACTCACATTAGGTTTTCTCTCCACGACCACCGCTGTTCTTAATAGCGGTAAATCCTTGTAGCTATTATCCACTTGTAACTTTCCATACTGTGATTAGTGCGGTACTGTATCCTTCAAATAATTAACAATACGGCTTAGCGGCAGTTAGCATGGGCTTACTTCACAATCAGCACCTGTCTACCAAACCCAGCTATAACAAGGCCAAGCAGTATCGCTAGCAAAGCTGGCTGGACTTCGCTACGCTCAGCCACTGTTAGTGGCGTTATGCCTACTATGGATAGAGATCAGCTAGTAAATCAGATAGAAGATGCATTTAGAAATGTAACTCTTTGCAATGGAGTAGGCATATATGAAGCCAATACAATTGATGATTACGCATCAGAAGAAGAACGATGCAAGCAGAGAAATAGAGATATTCGAGAAGATTGTAAGCTCATTTCTGATGATGTGATTGATCAACACTACTCTGTTTTATCATTTATGGATGAAGAAGGGTTGCGTTTTTGTATACCAGTTTATATGAGATTCCCAGTGAGGTACTTCGATTCTTATGCATCTTCTTCGATAGATTCAATTATCTATTGTTTAGCAAATCAACGAGAATGGGAGTTTTTATCAAGTAAACGAAAGAGAGTTATAGCGAACCTTTTAAGCTTTATGGTTCTTGAGGAAGATGATAATGTAGATACATATCAAGCGTCCTTAGCCTATGAAAATATTTGGTCGCAATATGAAAGTAACTAAACATAACAAGCGCATGTTGTCAGAATGGTTTTCCGCTGCGCTCCAAACCACCAAAAAATGCGGGCGTTAGCCTTACCCAGGTTAAAGTTCTATGGATATTCAAAGGTTTGGTATAATTCTTAATGTAGAGAACTTTAATGATTGTGTAGATTTCTACAAAAATGTTTTTAATTTAAAAGTTTTGTTTTCTGAAGAAGACGGCGATTTCAAGCTTACATGCTTAAAATTTGGCGATGGGTATTTAATGATAGAAACAGACGGGTTTTCCTCCCTAGAGGGTAAATCTATCGAAATTTGCCCTAGTAAATTACTGTTCAACGTTTCAGATGTCGAGTTGGTAGTAGGCAATCTAAAGAAATATGGCATTGAATCCAATCTATTGATAAATCCATGGGGTAAAACTGTGAATTTCTTCGACCCAGATGGTAATAGGGTTGGAGTTAGGGATGAAGAAGCTTTTTTAAAGCAAATCCAAGGCTAACAAAGCATTCTATCAGACCCTATAAGCTCCGCTTGTTTTTGGCATGTCGTTTTGCACCATTTTATGCCAAAATCAAGCTCCACTTATGCGACTGCTAAATCCGGCGTTATGCAAGGGGGAGTGAAGTTTAGTGTTTATAAATCGATGGGAAGTACGTTTTGGTAGTGCTTCTAAAGATCAAATCCTTATGTCTCTCTCGAAGGGAAAGATTGGGATTAATACTTATGCATCTATGCTATTCATGAGCAATAAATTACAAACGTCTAATGCTATTAAAATAGCAAAAGTAATAGATGTAAGTGTTAAAGATTTAGGTCTTCAAGGTGATGCAGTATTTCAAGATATCGTTCATTCAGCTAGAACGCTAGGCTTACAACTATGCCCTTGGAATTGCCTCCCTATCTAAGGCTCTGCTATGAAAATCAAGAGGAAGGACCTTGCCTAACATTAGCTTCACCGCGTATTGACGCGCATTTAGACTTCCCTCAAGGTTTTTATTTACAAAAGTTCAATGATATTTCATGGCTTAGAGGCTATGTTTCGAGTGAAGATTGGTTATGGGAAGAAAAAAGTAAGGTTGCATTTATAGAAGAGTATGCATAACAAGCAGCAGCAAGCCGACCTCTGGAAATTGTCACGATTTGTGTGAAAAGCGTGCAAGATCAGCCGGCTACATCTGACTGTTGTGCTAACCGTTAAAAATTAGGAGTACAAAGACACATGGAGGTTTATTTAATTGGAAAATGCTTGTGTGGCACAGTAAAATTCTCCGTAGCGGATAGATTTAAAGCTTTTTATCTATGTCACTGTAAACAATGTCAGCAGCTTACTGGATCTGCCTTCGCATCTAATATATTCACAGGTCCGGATAACATCGACTGACTTAGTGGTAAAAACAACTTTACTAACTACGAGCACCCTTCGCGAGAGTTCTCTAAATCCTTTTGCAAGACGTGTTGGGTATCAGTTCCGTCCATAAACAAAATCCAATCGTTAGTAATTGTATCTCCAGGTTTGCTAAATAAGCTTCCCGATATGCAGCTGCAAGCTAATATCTTTACGTTTGACGAGGTGTGTTGTTTCAGGCAATGCAATCAGGGGGCGATTTCACTGCCGCTTCTTTTGGCGTTATGTGAAATGACATGGAAATATTATTCAACTTATTAGCATTATTTTAATTAGCTTAGCTTTGTATTTGCTAAGTCAGTCCAAGAATAATATTTACTCTATGTAAAGCAAAGCAATTTGAAACTGTTTTTGTGTTGGCGCCAGGAGAGCGCTAGGCTTATTTTCTGCAAAGAAATGTTTAGGTTAACAAGGTAGTCCGTACTAAGAGAAATCAAACGAATTAGCGCAAGTGAGGATTGATCATGATCTAATTAACGTACATGTTATGAGTTCGACCTGCTGTAGTGCGATGACGCTATCTCGCTAAGCTTGAATTGTTACGGTAAACCGACTTTCTTATGGGTCATACGCTGATTCTGTCAAGAGCAAAAAACTGCGTGATCGAGTAAAAGGAAGCTCAAGATAACAACCGCCCCACACTAAGCTGGGGCGCCAACCACTAATCACAATAACTGATTTTATACTAGTTAATATTCTTACATGTTAGCGGTTCATTCTGAGCTATCTTAAGATAAAAGTTTGTTGGCCTGAAATAACAATATATATCACTTGTTTATATCGCTGCTGATTTATTAATCAATTATTTTGCGCTAATAGAAAATCGTTAGCATTTATTTATTATTCTATATTGACATATAAAATAACTTCTTTATAGTTGCACGGAATAAGAATACGGCAGCCAGATCCTCGGAAGCGCAACTCCAATCAATCAAGTGAAAACCCTTGATGATTGTGGAGTGGGCAATTGGATGTCTAAGGGCGAAGTGAGATTATCATAATATCAAATCCGTGTTTTAGGTGTCTTAGCTAATGCGTTAGATGTTTTTATAAGAATTATGCTATTGATTAACCCTCGAAGAATTATCTCATCATGGTTTTATATTTCTTGGTGCAATAGTCGGTGTCATCATTTTCCGCGTTATTAACGCGTTAATCTGATTAATAACAGTGGTGCTTAGCACCATTTACCCAGTATGTGGAGTTGTGTCGAGTGGTAAATGGAGGGTGTTACTCTAAGTCTAGCCCCGAAAATGGCTGATATTTTTTCAAGCAGTGAGGGTATTACTCTCGGTTTGAATGTTTTTGGTGTGACGCAGATATAGGTGTTTGCTGAAGGTCAGGTATTCGAAGAGTATATAGAATATAGCCAATGATATGGAGTGGCGAACTAACGGTAATAAACTCTAAGTCTAGGTTTTTTAATTATAGATAGCTATCTTCAGCTAAGGGGAAAAACTCGTGAAAAATATGGTGATTAGTAGTGGAATTGACCAGCTAATTGGTAACACGCCTATAATAAATATGGAGTATTTAAGTAATAATAAACATAATTTTATTGGTAAGTTGGAGTTTTTTAATCCGTCGGGTAGTGTCAAAGACAGAACTGCTATTGGCTTGATTTATAAGGCGGTTGAAAGTGGTAGGCTGAAAAAAGGTATGACTTTGGTAGAGTCTTCCTCAGGCAACCTGGGGCACTCCTTGGCGATGTTGTGCGCCCACATGGGTTACAAATTACTATGCATCATGGACCCGAAAACACCTAAGGCCAATATCGATCTGGTACGGGCTTTTGGTGGAGAAGTTTGTATCGTAACTGAGACAGATGAACATGGCGGTTATCAAAAACCAAGAATCGAAAAGGCACGTGAGTTGGCGGAAGAAAATGAACATATATTGAACTTAGATCAATACGAAAACCCATCTTCCAATGAATATCATGCGGCTACTACCGGTAAAGAAATCTTCCGTCAACTGGATGGAAATATCGATATTTTAGTGGGTGCAGTCAGTACAGGTGGTAGTTTATGCGGTACGGCTAGCTACCTAAAGTCACAAAAACCTGATATCGAAATTGTGGCAGTAGAGCCTTTAGGCTCCACTATATTCGGTGGTAAATATAAACCATTTTTGCAAAACGGCACGGGATTGAGTTTTACTCCAGGTAATTTTGATAATGGTCTGATTGATCACAAAATTCGTGTTTCCGACCAGGATGCGTTTATGCAGGTAAACCGTTGTGCCAAAGATTTCGGCTTGTTGCTTGGTAGTTCTTCCGGTGCGCTTATTCATGCTGCTATTGAAGTAGGGAATTCATTCGATACACCTAAGAACATTGTCATGTTGCTGGCTGATGGGGGGATCAAGTACCTCAGTACTATATACAACCCTACTTGGTTAACTGAAAATAATATAGCAATATAACCCTCAAATAATAGGACATTAAAATGAATTTTCAATGGGTTGATTTTTTAAATCCTGAAGATGAGAAGCAGTTGGTGTACATGGCCAATACTGTGGCGAAAAAAGAAAAGACTGTCGGTTTCGCCTCCACGTTAAACGAAGAGCAGGCACAATCCTACATCAACGGTATTAAAGGTTTGCTTGGTAAATCGAGCGAAGGATTCTTCGTGGCTCGGTTTGAGGGGAAGATTATCTTCCATGTACTCATCAGCTTCAAAGCCGATCCGAACAATAAACATTTGGCCTATGCCTCCAAAGCTATTGTCGCCCCGGAATTTCGTGGCAAAAAAATCATTCAAAAAGCACTGCATTATGTGTGTGAGAAATGTGAGGAAAAAGGTAGTTCTATTTTGTTGCTAGATGCCAGGATCGGTACCCCAGCAGAGGCTCTATGGAAGCGAATGGGGTTCATCGAGTGGGGTGTCTTGCCAGGATATGCCAAAGTTAACGGAGAAGATGTTGGTGGTTCCTATATGTATCAAACCACAGATTATTTAAGAAAAATTTCAATCGAGCCAGGAAAATAGTTGTGACAAAACGTATAGCAGTAGTTGGCGCTGGAGCCGTAGGTAAAGCCATTACCTACCAATTTTTAACAGAAGGTTATAACTGTACTTTGTTTGATCCACAAGGCGGAGCAAGTCATTCTGCTTCAAGAGTTGCTGGTGGTATGCAGGGCAGTTATTCTGAAATAACCGAAGATAATCAGGATTCCAAGCAAATAAAATTTTGCCTTGATTCACACAAGGTGTTCAGAAGCTGGTTGAAGCAAATAGAAAACGATAGTGGTATTGAAGTATATTTGCATCAAGGCTCAATTGTTTTTGCCAACAGCATCGGCGGCATCGGCGACAAAGAAGCCATAAATGTGATGATCAAGAAAATCCAAGAGCAGGGTGATACATATGAAAACCTGATGCCGAGCGATATTCCATTCATGAAGCCAAGCTCACATTGTGAAGTCGAAAAAGCCATCTACATTCCAAGTGAAGCAGGATTTGATGCCGAGACTTTACATGAGTCATTATTTGGTGCGATTAAAGCCTACCCAAAAGCTAATGTTGTTGCTGATAGTGTTACCGATATCACCCCGGTAACTAAAGGAGAGTGTTGGGCTGTCACTACCACAAACGGAGAAACTCACGAGTTTGACTCTGTGATAATTTCAGCTGGTGCCCAAGCCGAGAAATTGTTGGGTGAAAGCCTATATAGTGAATTGGCACTACCGCCGATGTATGGTGGTAAAGGTGTTGCCTTGTTGATGGAAAATACTCTTGATATTAATACTGTAATTCGTACACCTAACCGTCATGGTGCTTGCGGCACCCATGCTGTGCCTCGTAAGAATGGTTTATACGTTGGTGCGACTAACAGGCCAAGTCTTGATCCTACCAATAATGGTGGTGCAACCGCCGGAGAGATCAACTTCTTGTTCGACGGTATTATCAACCAAATCAATAACCAGTTTGCTAACAGTGCATTGCTTGGAACCTTAGCGGCCTATCGTCCATTTACTGCGGATGGCAAGCCTTTTATCGGTCAAACTAATCAGCCAGGGTTATTCTTGGCAACCGGCACAGGTCGCACTGGCATACTAATGGCGCCACTGATTGCACAAATTATCGTTGATGAAGTCATGGGGAAAACGCCACGTCAAGAAAATGTATTTACACCGATTGACCGTAAAGGTAGTTACGAAACTATCAAGACAGCGACATTTGAGCAACTTTATACAGTGGCCAAGGCCGCTGTTATTGATGTTGCCGGAGCATATGGTTCTTTGCCGTTGGATTCATCCAACACTATCGCAGCCTATATTGCACAAATGCTTCATGAGCTAGTCATTTCCTATGCTAATGGGAATAAAGTTGATGGGAAAATTATGTATATCTTCGATAACTTCCCGACTGAGGTTGCAGTACCTTTACTGTATTCAACAGTGGTTAGTAAGCAATTGCAGAAACTCTAAAGGAGTAGAGGATTGACTACCGAACTTACGCTGGCGGAACAGTTGTCCGCAGTACTGGCTCTGGACACTACGACCAGACAATCTAACGAACAATCGCACCAAACTTTTAATGCTTTATTTGAGTTTCTTGAACAATGCTACCCTAGAGTATTTGGCTTAAGTGACATAATCACTGTTAATGAATACTCGAAGGTCTTAACGCTAAAAGGCAAAGATAGCAGCGAAGATCCAGACTTGTTTGTATTTCATTCAGATGTGGTTCCGGTAGAGCAATCGTCAATCGCTCAATGGACATATCCGCCATTTAGCGGTGAAATTGCACGTGGGTATGTCTGGGGTCGTGGGGCTTTGGACAATAAAGGGCCGCTTATCGCCTTTTTTTCCGCCTTGGAAAATTTGTTGCGGGACAACTTAGAGCTTGAAAAGCCACTAACTATTGCTATCGGTCATGATGAAGAAACGGGTGGGCATAGAGGCGCAGCGTATATTTCTATGTACTTTAAGGAGAAAAGTCTTAATTTCAGATGTTTATACGATGAAGGCATGCCGATACTAAGAGAGTTGGCCGAACAAGCCCCGCAGTCGATTGGTCTAATATCGACGGCTGAAAAAGGTTTTTTAAATGCCAGGATTCGAGTTATCGGCACGCAAGGTCATGCCGCCATGCCGCCGATGCAAAATTGTATTGAACGTCTTTGTGAGTTGGTCGGTAAAATTAAAATCCATTTCAATGGTGAAGTGGCCCAGTCAGATATTGAAAAACTTAAAATCTACCATGATGTTAAAGCTATGGTGGCGCAAAACATGACTGCTGATGCGAGCACATCACTGGTTGATAGTTTGTTTCGTCACCATCCGTTTTTCTGCGCCCAAGCGGCAACTACATTGACGGTTACTGTACTTGACGGAGGTGTAAGGCAAAATGTACTACCGAATTCGGCAGAGGCGGTTTTTCATTTCCGTATTGTCGACGGTCAGAGCGTTGATGGCATCTTAAAAGAGCTTGAAAGTTTTTGTAGTGGTGAAAAGGAGCATGTAGAAGTGATGTCTTGTAGTGAGCCTTCACGTGTATCCGACACCAATTGTAGTGCCTATACCGATATGGAAGAGGCTATGAGTGAAGTGTTTCCAGAGGCCCGAGTCACTAGCGGGACTATGATTGCGTCTTCTGATGCTGCTCATTACCTAGATGTTGCCGAGAACCTATATCGCTTTATTCCATTTAACCTATCCCTTGGCGAAGTAGGTCTGATTCACGGGGTAGATGAAAGGGTGTCGACTGAAGGCTTGACGTCGGCGACTGAGTTTTATCGTCGTCTCTTGCTAAAGCGAAATTTTTCAAGGAAAGGTAGAAATATATGTCGGTAATAATCGTAGGCGGAGGAATTGTAGGGCTTTCAGCGGCGTTTTTCCTTGCTCGACAAGGCGAGGATGTTACAGTTGTCGATCCTGCACCGGCTTATGGTTGTTCGTATGGTAATGGTGGCGTCATTGCCACTGATCATTTGCACCCGATGATCAATCGAGCGCTGTTGAAACATTTACCTCGGTTGTTGTTCGGTGATTACCCGGCGCTTTGGGTTCCACCAAAGCACAT
Source organism: Sinobacterium caligoides (assembly GCF_003752585.1). Taxonomy (NCBI): domain Bacteria; kingdom Pseudomonadati; phylum Pseudomonadota; class Gammaproteobacteria; order Cellvibrionales; family Spongiibacteraceae; genus Sinobacterium; species Sinobacterium caligoides. The sequence continues at coordinate 1,154,656 of NZ_RKHR01000003.1, read as the reverse complement.
GCCACATACCATGCCATGGTTATTGAAGCTCTATAACTGTATGGGGCCTAAACAATGTAGCGAAATAAAAAAAATCATGACAGACTTGGCGATGCGAGCGGAATCGGCATGGTCTTATATCGATGAGTTTGTTGCGGATGCCAAGCTGTTGCGTAAGCAAGGGCGATATTATGCTTATTTAAGTGAAGCGTCCTTTGCCTCTGATAATGGAATTTGGGCAGACAGAAGTCTTCAGAATATTGACTTTAGATTTCACGATGGAAAAGACTTCCCATTTTTACAGCATCAAAAACTACTGTATCAAGTCGCCCAAATCGATGATATTTATTATGTGCCGTCACCGGTTAAACTACTGAACAAATTTCACCAAAGCCTAAATAGTTTAGGCGTGAAGTTTATCTACCAGAAAGTAAAAAACGTCACTAGCGAAGGTTCGCAAGCCAAAGTAGTATTGGATGACGATAGAGTTTTAAGCGCCAATAACGTTGCTTTATGTGCTGGTGTAGCCAATCATCAATTGATTAAGCCATTGGGGCTAACGATTCCGTTGGTTTCAGAAACTGGCTACGCTATAAGCTTTAAGACTCAAACACCGGTAGTCGATAAGCATACCTTGATTAAAGATAGGCATCTTTCAATTTCACCGACAGATGAAGGCTTCAGAATAACTGGCGTAGTGCAACTGGAATCACCGGTAAATGCACGAGAGAATTCACCCAGCGAAGAAATATTCAGTTATATGCGTCAGGCTCTTGGGGGGTTGATTGATTTGAGTAAAGTAGAAGAAATTGAATGCTGGACCGGCAATCGCCCATCTTTACCGGATGGCTTGCCGATGATTGGCAGTATTCCAAAACACCAGAATATTCTGGTGGCGACAGGGCACCAACATATAGGTATGACACTGGGCCCTGTTACTGGACAGTTGGTTACTGACTTGATTACAAGCAACAGTCCGACAGTAGATATGACACCTTTTAGTACAACACGATTTAGGTAGAAATTATGAAGATTATATTAATAGAACCCTCCTTTTTTGGTATGGGATATTTCACTGCTGCAAATAAATTGAATATCGAATTGATTGTTTTAACTAATGATCTAAGCAATTCGGATACTTTCGGCTATAGAGAGCATTGTGCAGAAATTTGTGTGGTTGACCTAAATGATCAAGACAAAGTATTTTATAAAGTCGATTGCTTGTTGAGTCGTCATAATGTCAGTGCCGTGTTACCTGGCAGCCAGTTGGCTACATCGATCGCAGGTATTATTGGTGAGCGTTTCTCATTACCAGGCTTAAATGAGCAATCTGCCTCACTCGGCGTCAACAAAGATTTTGCCCGGACTGCATATCAGAAAAACAATGTACCTTCGGCCAAATTTACTTTGATTGATGAGCAAACGGATATGGCCAATATCGCAGAGAAAGTTCCATTTCCTATGGTACTGAAGCCTGTAGCCTCTTCTTCCAGTAAAGCGGTTGAAATGATAGACAGTTCAGAACAGTTGCAACAGCGCTTTGATGCACTGAAGGAGGTAGATACTTCATTTATGGGTTTTACTAACCGTCAGCTGTTTATGGTTGAAGAGTTGCTGCAAGGGGATGAGTTCAGTGTTGAGCTGGCACTTAAAGAAGGTAATGCTTTCTATCAAAGTGTGACAGAAAAACTGAAAACCGAGTTACCTTACTTTGTAGAGCTTGGGCATATAAGCCCAGCAGTAATCGACACTAAGTTAAGCGAAAGTCTGATTGAAGTTTCTATTGCTGCTTGTGTGGCTTTGGGGCTATCTACCGGTGTGTTTCATGTTGAGCTGATCAACACAAGTAGCGGTCCTCGTATTGTAGAAGTTAATCCTCGTCCGGCAGGCGACAAAATTGCATCGCACTTGATTCCTTTGAGTCACAACATCGACCTTTACGAATTACATTTTAAAATGCTGGGTGAAAAGCTACCAAAAAAGCCGGTATGTGACAATAAAGTCGCTGCCGTTTTCTTTATGACGTCAGGGGAAAGCGGTAAAGTCAGCAAGATCAATATCCCTAATGCCCTTGCAGAGCATCGGGGTATCGTTGAGCTGGAACTTTATGTCAGAGAAGGAGATGAGGTTTACCAACCGACCAGCTCTGCCGACAGGATAGGACACTTTATGGTTAAAGGCGACAGTCATCAGGTGGTTACCGATCTGAAAAATATGATAGAGGCGCAAATCGAAATCGTTATTGAGTAAGGTGGCGTTAGGAACAAAGACATAAGAAAGAGGTTAAAATTATAATGGCTCAATGCAAACATATTTTGGTTATTGGCGGTATTCGTGAAACCCAAGATCAGTTGTTACAGGAAAACGTAAAAATCACTTGGTTTGTCCAAAAAGATACCATGATGGCGGAAGATCAAAGTAGGCCTTATCAGCAAATGCTTTCATTTTCGTCGGATACATCAATTGAGCTGCTTACTGAAATAGCCAAAGGGATCCATAGTGTAACGCCCTTTGATCACATCGGCGCTTTTCATGATGCCGCTCAGCCTAAGGCAATTGCAATTGCCGAAGCTTTAGGTTTGCCATTTGATTATCAAATGAAGACTCTTGAGTACACTACTAACAAGTACCTGATGCGAAAAGTGTTGTCCGAAGCCGGATTATGTCCTGCCAGCTCTGCCATTGTTGCAGATGATAGCCAAGTCGCCACATTCCTGGAAAATAACAGCAAAGCCCAAAAATTTATTGCCAAGCCTGTCGATGGCACCGGTAGTCTAGGCGTTTCATGCTTCTCTTGTGAGCAACTTGCTGATATTGATAATAATCGTCCACAATATCCGAGCTTGATGGAAACCTTCGTGCAAGGTAATGAATACAGCGTCGAGTCCTTCAGTGAAAATGGCGAGCATCATACGATTGCCATAACTGAAAAGTTTAAAGACGAAACCACCTTTATAGAGAGTGGTCATCTGGTTCCTGCAAGACTGAAAGATAAAACCGAACGGAAAGTGATTCAGTATGTAAAAAACTGTCTGACGGCTTTGGGTGTAACAAGCGGTCCTTCCCACTCAGAAATTATCGTTAATGATGAAACAATATTTTTCATTGAAACTCATACGAGAGTAGGTGGGGACTATATTCCTCTGTTGGTTGAGTTGGTGACCGGTATTGACCTTTATAAGCTGACTGCACAGCAGTTACTTGGTCAGCCGCTCGACTCTCGCGTTAAGCAAGTTTCTGAAAAGTCACGTCACGCTAGTATCCAGTTTATCTTGCAAGATGCGGTAGGGGCACCAATCACAGCAGTAAATGGTGTCGAGCGAGCAGAGCAATTAAATGGGATAGAAAAAGTGCAAATGCGCTATAAAGCCGGTGATACCCTACCACAGGTGAAGCACAGCTTTGATCGAGCAGGATTGGCCATTGCAGTAGCGGGTAGTGCTGATGAGGCCTTAGCTACTTCCAGCGAGGCGTTAAGTTTAATCGATTTTAGTCATTAGGAGCCAACATGAGACATCTAGCTTTAGGTGAGTTTTTTACCAATATAGGTAATGCCATTTTGCTGTTGGCGTTTGCCAAATTTCTTTATGATGAAACAGGTCAGCTATGGGCGTTTTCATTTGCATTTATCATTGAAATGGTGCTGGCACTTTTCGTGCCAATGATGGCAGGGCGCGTCATAGATACTAAAGGTGTCAAGGACATTTTACGCTTTGCCAGTGCTGCCAATCTTCTTATCTGCTTGAGTTATGCACTGATGGTCACTGACAGCCAAATATCCGTTGTGGTTTTGTTGTTAGCTTCAATGGTATTGAGCATAGTGAAGCTGGTTTTGAAACTCTCGGTGTTTTCATTGACGCCTGAATTATCTGATGATAAAAATCTGGAAAAGAACAACGGTTGGTTGGCATCCGCACTTCAAGGTGGTCAACTACTTGGAATGGTCCTTGCGGCATTCTTGTTGACTCATGGCTCACAATCGTTAGTTTTTGCAGTGAGCAGCGTATTCTTCTTGTTTGCTTGGGTCTGCTATACCTTGTCGACGTGTGGATTGCAGCATAAAGTTCAGCAAGCAATAGATGTCAATCCACGGGAAAGTATCTTTGGCACTATCAATGAGCAGTTCAAAGTCAGTCGAAAATTTGCTCCGCTGTTGCTAATTAGTAATCTGGATTTTTCAGTAGTTGCTATGTTTAACCTGTTGCTTGCGGCCACTGTAGCCAACCTGTTCGACAATGACCCCAAGTGGTTGTCGATACTTGATGGTGCCTTTGCCATTGCTGCTTTATTAGGTGGTATGCTGGTTGCAAAGAAACTACGCTGCAGTAGTATCTTTGACTCGATACGAACTCAGGTCTTTTTCCTGGGTTGTCTTTTCATCCTTTTGTTTCCGAACATCAAGTACTCTTTGTTGATCTGTACTTTTGCATTTGGTGTGTCATTGAGTTTGTCTACGGTATTTTGGAATACCATGTTACAGCGAAACTTTCCTGCTGAATTTAAAGGCTCTTTGGCAGGAGCAAGGAATTTAATTTCATCGATTTATATTGGTGTTTGCTCTATCGTTGTTTCATTTTTACATGAAATGGGCTTTTCCATAGCTGTTGTAGCTTGTATCGCCATCACGACTATTAATGTTCTTAGCTTTTTAATCTTTAACTACAAAGATTCCTCAAAAAGAAATATTGAAATACAAGGGGATTTATCATGAAATCAGAACTACTCTTGATCGGTGCAGGTCAATGGATCATCGATTGGTGCGAATATTACGATGTCGCCTACACATTGATTCAAAAGCCGGGAATCTACGTTTCTGGTAGTGCAAAACAAGTTGTGTTAATAGACTACGAGAATGACGAAGGGGTTTGGGATTATATTGAAGCCCTTTGTAATAAAAGAAACATTGTGGCTTGTTTAACATCTACCGAGCCTGCACTGAGCCTGGCTGCCAAGGTCGCCGAGAAATTTGATTTGCCTTATCGCACTTGTGAAAATATTGAGTTTATTAAAGACAAATGGAAAATGCGCCAAGTTCTAGAGCAAAGCCCATTGAACAGCGTTGCTTGTGAGTTGGTAGAGTCTCCAAGAGAGTTACAGAAGTTTATAGATCAACACGGTACTGTGATTGCTAAGCCTCAAGATGGTGTCGGTAGTCTAAATGTGTACAAGTTGACTAGCGATAATCTTGGAAAACTAGATGCTATAAAGGGTTATCCTTTATTGGTTGAAAGGTTTATCGGTGGTAAAGAATACTCTGTTGAAGGATTTAGCTATAACGGAGAGCACAGAGTTTTGGGGATCACGGAAAAACAGGTCGACGAGAAAAACTTAGTGGAAAAGCGCCATGTAATTCCTGCGCCTTTACCCGCTGACCAAGAGCAGAAAATTGAACAGGCAATCAGCCAGTTTTTGACTGTGATTGGTATAAAGAATGGTCCATCGCATACCGAGCTAAAAGTGGAAGATGGTCAAGTTTATTTCATTGAAACGCATAACAGGGTAGCTGGTGACGACATTGCTAATTTACTTGAATTGGTGAGTGGATTTAATTTATACAGAGAATTGGTTGGTTGGCCGATCGGTAGGAGAGCTGATGTCCAAGCGGGTGACTCAATGAAGGGGTGTGCGGTAATCGACTTCATTTTTGCGGAGCAGGGGCGCATTGATAAGATTTGTGGGGTTGATAGTGTTCGTACAATGCCAGGAGTCATGGAAGTAAAAATATATAAGCCTGTTGGCAGTAAAATTACTAATACAAAATCTTCATATGATCGCTTAGGTCATATTATTGCCTATTCAGATTCTTTAGCTCAATGTGAAGAAATCATAAAGTCAGTGCATAACCGACTGACGATTGATGTCTCAAACTAATCACGTTTAGCTTATTTGTAAATATAGGATGTTTCTCCCAATTTTTTAATTAAAGTTATTAAAGTTATTAAAGTTATGGTGTTATATATAGTTGAAAATAGGCTTAAGCCTCAATTGCTTGCATTGCTCTTTCTAGCAGCCTATTCGGCCCAATTACATGCAACAAACTCTAAAGTTGTTGTGGAGTCAGTGGTGTCTCAAAAACACAAGGAACAGCTGCATTTCTTTGGGGTTGTAAAGTCAAAAGGTATTTATGACATCGTTGCCCCCTCTAGTGGTATTGTTTCCGGGCTCTCTAGCAATATATCAGAGGTCAAGTCTGATAGGCCTATTATGCGAATCAGCCCAATCGACCCTTCCTACATTGAGGTGAATATATTCACTAGGTTAGAAAAGGCGAGCTTGTATCGTAAGTTCGTAGAGAATGGCTCATTTGTAAAAGCGCAGCAGGTTCTAATGCAAGTCACAGTTCAACCTTACTTTGTTGTCGCATTTTCCGTTCCTCCCTATGAGCTAAAATATATTAAAGAAGGCAGGCTAAGAGGGTATTTATTTCCCGGTACAGATGAGGAAAAGGAAGTTTCGTTATCACTAGTGTATTCTGAAGCTCCAGCAGCTAACAGTACTTTTCACCATTTTGAAGTGAGGATTGACTGTAGTGCTGATTTGGGTTGCCCAGGTGATGACTTGTCTGGTTCTTTCGCAAAAATCGTTGTACCAAAACATATAGAAAAACGAATTACTACCCGGGACAAATTAACGAACTTAAATTAACCTATTATTCTTATTTATAGCCTTAAGTTTGATTAACTAATGCGGCTATGATTAATGGTGGCATGGCAGTTAGCAGGGAGGGTTAAATATTAATAATTCCCTGCGACTGGCTATTGTCTCGATATAGTAGATAAATTTAAATCAAGGTTTCAATGTAGACGATGAATTTCATTTTTAATTATAGAAAAGCAATAATTGCATTGTGTGTTCTGTTGTTCTTTTTCGGTTTTTCCCAGGTCTCACACCTTCCTATTTCACTTTTTCCAAAAAGTACAAAGCCTACAATAAGGGTCACGGTTCCACATGATATGGATGTATTGGAGCTTAAAAATGATTTGGGGCGAAAAATAGAAAGCTCGTTGTTAAATATTGAGGATATAGAGCAAGTTGATGCTATGTATAGCTCTGGGGTAGCTAAATATATTCTAAAGTTTTCCTGGAACAAGCCAGCAAATGTGGCTTTAAATGAAACTACTGCGGTAGTTTCTTTTTTCCAAACTCATCTTCCAGATTATTTGCCAAAAATAAAAGTTGATTATATTGACTCTGGTATCGAAAATTATGTTGCTATCAAATCTGACGTTATGAGCGCTAATGACTTGAGTGTATTGGTAGAGTCTAAATTAAAGCCAGTTCTATCAAATATTAAAGGCTTGCATAAAAGCTTTATATCAAAAGTTAATAGAGAAGAAGTACGGGTTGAAATAAATCCGTACGCGTTAATCAGGCATGGCATAAAATTTAGCGAGTTATTAGAAGTCCTTAACAATGCACGCTTTAATGTTAGTTTGGGCACTATAAGAGGCAATCAAACTCGCCCTGATAAAGAAGTCTTTTATCTTCAGTCTGTAAAGTCTATAGAGCAACTAAAATCATTAGTCGTTGGCAAGGATAATGATGATGTGATTCGTTTGCAGGACGTAGCAGATATTAAGTTGGCTGTTGCTGAGAATGGGCGCTCATATTATGTAGATGAACGTGCCGTAGTGGCTTTAGCTGCTTGGCCTAGACCAAATACTAACCTTTATGAGTTTTCTAAAGAGTTTCAAACAATAATAGCAGAAGAGTTGCGTGGAATTGGCGATGTTGTCATTTTAAATGATCCACTTTTATACATTAACGAAAGTTTAAAGAAAGTTTTTTTTGCCGTGTTGTTGAGTATGCTGTTTTGTGCTGTTTCTGTGCTGTTAGCATTTCGTTCAATGAGCTTGGTGATGTTGATAAGTTGCATCATTCCTTGTTCTCTGCTCGCTTCCGTATTGTTGCTACAGATTTTTAATGTTGGGCTAAATATAGTTTCATTAGCGGCTATGAGTGTCTCCTGTGGGCTGGTTATTGATAACGCAGTTGTTGTTGTTGACTCCATTTGTCAAAAGGCAAGAGAATTAAATCCACTTACCAAAAATGACTTTGTAAACTGTGTGCTTTCTTCTGTTAAGGAGAGCAGTAAAGCTGTAATCTCTGCTTCTATGACTACTTTAGTCGTATTTCTCCCTCTTGCATTTACCCACCCAGTTGTTTACTCGCTAATTGGAGAGCTATCACTTGTTGTTGTGGCTGTCATAATATTCTCTATTATCCTCTCTCTATTTTTTTTACCTTCAATTGTTTTATCTTTTGCTTACTTTACAGGGCGCTGGGAAATATTCCTGACTAAGTCGGAGTCTTCAATATCCATATCGAATAGGGTATATAGCTTATTACTGAATAGTATACTACGTTCAAAATCACTTCAGCTTTTATTGGTAGGAATATTTGTAATCCTTTGTGGTTACTCGGTTAGCCTGCTAAATAACAATATTCGAAAAGAAATCGTTGCTGAGCCTCATCCAAATATAATCGATGTTGAATTAAGTTTTTTTAGTAAACACTATAATCAGGAGTTCAGAGAAAGCTTGCTGTTACCTATTCGTCAGCAAGTTGTCAATCTCACTCAAAGTCAAGTAAGGTATGTATTTACAGATATGCGACCAGGTGTAGCGTATATATCATTGCACTTAAAAGATTATCGCCTAGCTAATCAGGTAATGGAAGATCTCAAAGCGTCTCTAAAAGACACTAAATACTATAACGTTCACGTGACACCTTGGGTTAGTGCTAAATTAACTGCCCCTAAAATACCCGACTACAGAATACTCGTATATGGCTTAAACGAGTCAAATGTGCGAGATGTTCATAAAAGCCTGGTATTTGATTTGAAAAATATGAGTGAGGTTAAACGAGTTAAATTTAGCCCTAAATCGAACTTAAAATCTGAGTTCCATGTGTTACCAAATCAATCGCTGGTTCAAACGATAGGTATGCCAATTCCGGCTGAATCACTCAGAACTGAGGCTTTAGGTATCATTAATCATGCACTTGAGCCTCAGAAGTTATTTGATGTGAAGTTTGAGGATGGTGAGCGACCACTATTTGTTCTATTTGATGAGCAACATGATATCAATTCATTAAAAAACATCCCGATATCGATCAATAATCAAGTCTATGCACTCAGGAATTTGGTGAAAATTGAAGAATCCCAGGAGTGGAGTGACTATTACTCCAGAAATGGTCAAGATATATTTTTGATTGAGATCTGGTTTAATCTGTCAAGGGCCGACGAAATCGTGTCATTTTTAGATCAGCAGTTTAAAAAGCATAAAGTTGATGGTGTTAAATTTATTGTGCAAGATACACAGGGTGAAATATGGCAGAGTATTCGCTCTCTGGTAATTGCGTTGGTGACGGCTATAGCTTTAGTCGTAGTCGTACTGTTAATTTCAAATAATTCGATAACCTATACCCTTGTTTCTTTAACAACAATTCCTATGGGATTTGTTGGTGCAACAATCGCGCTTTACGTATTTAACTCCACACTGTCTGTTAATTCTTTGATAGGGCTGTTAATTCTTACTGGTCTTTCAATAAATAATGCCATTTTAATTACGCATAAGTTTAAACTGATATTAGAAAGTGAAGATATTTCGTTGAAAGTTGCAATTGTTAGAGCTGCTACATCAAGACTAAGAGCCATGTTTGTGACGTCTACATCGACAGTTCTTGGAATGGTACCCATTGCGATGGGTTTGGGTAGTAACGGTAATATTATGCAGCCTTTGGGTATTTCATTAGGAGCAGGCCTATTAGTCTCTTTTTTGTTGGGGTTATTGTTAGTTCCAATTTTACTATATTGGGCAGAGTGCTATAGAGAAGAAAGCGGTACCTCGCAAAAGTTATAGAGAAGCAACCTCTAAATAATTATTGAAAATTACCTGTTGTATATTCAATTCTACTGGTTAGTAGAAAATAACTAATTCACGATTAACTATTAGAAAAGTTAAAGTTAGGGATTGGAGTGCATTGCTAGATGCATTTAACTCGAAGGAGTTCCCTGCACGACTACCACTTTCTAGACTTAACACTGAGAGCAAAGTGCGAAGTTGGATTGATGATCGTATCAAAGATTGGGATATGGGTGCAGGCTTTGTATGGAGCATGGAGTTTAAACCTACAGGCATAGTGATTGGTCAGATATCACTTTTCCTGCGTGAGTCTGATTATGCATTGGCATATTGGGTGAATCCTGAGAGTTGGTCTAATGGTTTAGCAACAGAAGCATGTGTAAGCCTAATTGATCAAATCAAGCAAGCCGGCTATAGCAGTAGATTATGGGCTGGATCTGCTGAATGGAATGAAGCAAGCTCCTTAGTCTTAGAAAAATTAAACTTTCGATCAATAGCTACTAGCACTCATTTATTAGCGAACGGGGTCGAAGAGAAGATAAATGAGTATGCTCTCGACTTATAATTCAAGTGCTAACAAAGTAATCAGTTTCGTGCGCAAACACCGCCACGCGGTGCGCACTGGGTTTAATCTCGCTGGCGCGCAATTTTGCCAGTTATTTTGGCGTTACGCAAAGCATCGGAGTCTCAAATGGTTATAACGAATAAGTGGACAATTGAATTTGGTGGGCTTTGTAAAGAGGAGATACTTTTACTACTTTCTGAAAAAAATATATGTATGAATTCTTATGCCACTCAATTATTCATGGATGATAAGTTCGACTATCTCCCACGAATATGACTGCAGAGGTTGTTGAAACAAGTGTAGGGGCTTTGGGCTTTAAAACGGGGGCGTAATATCTGGATATTGTTGCAGCTACAGAGAGGTTGAGTTTGAAGCTATGTCCTCTTGAACTTGCACCACAATTTAGAATTCAGTACCTTAATCAAGAAGAAGGCTCATATTTAACAATTGCCTCACTCAAAACAAGAAACGATGACCGTTATCCCAATGGTTTTTATTTAAGTCATCATAGCGATTTTTTTTGGTTAAGAGGGTATCGTTCAACGTCGGATTGGTTGTGGGGAATCGATCATAAATTTGCATTTGTAGAAAGTTATGGATAACAAAATAAGTCAATCTGACAGCTTACTATCCATTTATGTTTGTTCGCTAAAATAATCACAAAAATACCAGTGTCGTCCCAACAGTAGTTGCTTGTGGTGTTTAGTTCGCCAGCTATTGTTAATCATTTGTTAGTTTGTTGACTTACACGAAGCATTGGCGATAATCGACTGTCAATTTACAGCTATCAATTGCTTTTTATCTCGAATCTGACTTCCGCTAGGCTACTTTACCCCTAAAATAAATAACAACTAGGGTTAGCGGTAGTGATCATGAGACTCCTTGAAAACGATCGAAGTTGTATTTAGCGTTGCTATGCAAGGCATAGTGGTATTTACAAGTAATCTGGGCGACGACCACTGGTAGTGGCTGTTGTTAGCTTTAAACGAATAATAATTAATAGGATGAGATAATGGATATTGCAATTTTAACTTTCGAGGGGTTTAATGAGCTTGACTCGTTTATAGCGTTAGGGATATTGAATCGAATGAAGGAGGCGGGCTGGAATGTCCAGATTACATGCCCCTCTGAATACGTAACCTCAATGAACGGGGTTAAAGTCGCAGCTCAACAACCTTTGGAGTTTGCCAACAGTGCTGACGTTGTACTTGTCGGTAGCGGTATATATACGCGTGATATCGCCAAAGACAGTAATATACTCGGCCGGTTGAACTTGCAGCCCAATAAGCAGTTGATATGCTCCCAATGTTCGGGAACGCTTTTATTGTCTGTTCTGGGTTTATTAGCTGGCCGCCCCGCCTGTACTGACTTAACAACAAAGCCATGGGTCGTAGAGTCAGGTATTGAGGTTCTGAATCAAGCCTTTTTTGCTCAAGGTAATATAGCCACAGCTGGCGGGTGCCTGTCATCGCAATATTTGGCAACTTGGATAATTGCCAGGCTTGCCGGTAAAGAGGCAGCTGAATCTGCGATTAACTATGTTGCTCCAGTCGGAGAAAAAGAATCCACAGTCGAGCACAGTTTGGCGGTCGTGTCTCCTTATATTTAAATGCCCTGTTGTCCCGGTCATGCACGCCGTTGCTCGTGTATTAAGGCGGCGAATAGGTAGCTCGACAGGGGCTGATTGCTCATGTTAACTTGACCCCTTACTTTAAATATACGCAAGGATGTGAATATATGAGTACAGTCAGTTACCACAAGTCTGATATTGATGCGATTTTGAAATCTAGGGATCGCAAGCAGTTAGCAAAGCAGTTTTCTATTATTGATGAACTCTATCCTGATGGTGTGTTCACGCACTTAGAGTTCGGCTGCGCCTGCGGAAGCCTGTTCACCGAGTGGCTGCAGCGTTACCCGAAAGCAAAGTTTATTGGCGTTGATTTGGATATCGAGGATCAATATGGAGATGACTGGGCGCCATTAGTCAGGGATTACCCTAACTTGCTAACGATTGCTAAGGTGAACATGCTTGATAAGGCTACGGTGATATCGTTGTTACAAGACAACTTCGGTGTCGCCTCGGTCAATGTCATTCATGGACATGCAGCGATCATGTATCTGTCGGATGAAAAAACGGCACAGTTCCTGTGCGACGCATCAACCTATAGCCAATACATTATTTCAAGAGATATGGAGGCCTCAAACTTCCGCTTTGGTGGCGATGAAAACTGTATTAAACCCATCAGGTTATTAGAAAAATGCACGAAAGATATCGACTCGGTTTGGTCGGAGTCAATCGGGCGCTATGTGAGGCCCATGACACGCTATGAGGTGCGTAATAGTAGTTTTAGTTTTCAGCAGTTTGCTGATCACGAGGTGTATACACCTGACAGTGAGCCTAGCCTAATGGATGCCGTTTTTTCTCACGGCCAGTCAGCGTCTAACCTACTTTGGTCTAGTGATGAACAGGGGCACACAACTCTTCATCCAGATTATAATGAGGACATGCTCGATGAGCTAAAAAATTCTCTTTTGTATTTTGCTGAACATGGTGACTACATGGTTAGCTGTTGGGTGGTCAGCTTTCTGGAGAATAAGAAGGTTATAGCGAGGTGAAAATATTAATAGCTCAGCGTTATCGTTGTCATTCCGCTTAAGCGCTGCCAAGCGTTTACCGAGCAAGAAAAAACGGGCATATCGCGCCTAATGTAAAAGGTTGTGAAGCATACAGGCTGTCATCGAATGTCAGTCTGTATGTTTCGCTAACTGACTGGGCGTCAGCTAGCAGATGCGGCTACTGCTCGAGCTCGATGGCACTACTCGCTGGTGCATTGATCCGCGTTATAGCTGATAGTCAGCTTCGGCCCGTTGCCGCTCTCACGGTCATTGAAGTCGATGCCGTTAGTGGTTCCTGTGGATGAGATGACGATGCCGTTGTTGTCGCCCTCTATCCAGCCTTCGGCTAATCCTACGCCATTACTGTTCAAGTTAACGCTATAGTGGCCCTTAGATGACGGGGTAAAGGAGCCAATACCTGCCCCTTGTTGCGCTTCGCCGTTGACGAGAGACCATGTGGCGGAGCTCTCTTCCCAGCTATTGACACCGGCATACAGTCCGTAGGTGCCAGACGATGAGTTAAAGACGTTGAGCTCTACCTTGGCACTGATAACTTCAGCACAACTGGGTACGCTGCTCAAGTCCCACTTAATCAAGGTGTCCATGATGCCGTAGCTGCTATCGGAACCGTCGCTGAGTAGCTGCTCATCGGAGCTGCCGTAGTTACTGGTCGACTTCTTGCTCGAGATGAAGGTATCTGCTGTGGCCAGTAAGCTTATTGTGGTTGCGCCATTATCGCCTCCGTCGCCATTAGCCATGACAGTTTTCTGTAGCGCGTTTCTTTTGAGTGCTAATACTTCGCCGACTTGGTTGGGCTGCCACCAGTTGATATTAGCAGGTAGTGCTGTGGCGTCGGCATCCCTCTCTGCTTTGGTTAGTGTACTTGCTGAGCTATCAAATTGTGCCGTGCGTACCGATACCGTGTCTTCGCTGACGCTGATCACTTTGAACTGCTGGATGCTGGCGAGATCAATGGTCCAGGATTTAGCATCGTTGGCGGAGCGGGCAGGGGCTCCCCAGCTACCTTCGCCGACATAAATGGTGCCGGCACTGACGCCTTCATCGACACCGGCAAAGCCATCGCCTTGGGGCTCAAGTATCTCGGTAATCTTGGTTAAGTGTGTGTCTGACTCAACAACCACGTTGACGGCGTAGTCAAAGAAGACTTTTGCCCACCAGTCAAATAGGGTCTTATTATCACTCTTACCTGTATAGTGCGGGAACATTGGCTTGTGATATTGCGCAAAACGCCATGATGCACTACTACCATTTTCTGCTAGATCGTTTTTAAGCCAGTCATTTTGTGCATTTTTTAGGCTAGTACTTTGGCTCATGAACTGTGAGTTCAAGGTATAAACGCGCAGTAATGGCGATATCGATGTGGCGTAATAGGTGTCTTTTGCGGAACAGTCATTGCTGTGGTTAGGGTCGACACCTAACATTTTACAAATGGTAGAGATATCGCCATCTTCATGGTTGCCGTGCGTGCTGACGAGCGGGTAAATACGCTTGTAGTCGATGTTGTTAATGACGTCTTTTGAGTAGGTTAGCTCCCAGTCAGTCAGCCACTGTTGCCATTGTGAGTTATTGTTGGAGTTGGTGAAGTCCCCACCGTGCATAACAAATAGCGGTCTAACCTTGGCGACGAGTCGGTTACCGGCTTGACGATCGCTGGTGCCGCTGCGAGTATCGCCACCGGCGACAAAGACAAAGGGAGAGTTATCGTCGGCGGCGGTCTTAAACCAAAAACGATCACCACAACCACTGTCATCACAGACGCGGAAATAAACAGAGGCATCAGCTTGCAAGTTGCTTAGGCGAACATGCTTGCTGGTGATGGAAGCCATGGTGGTATTGAAGGTGACGGCTTCAGTGAGCCAGTCGGACTCGTTGGTGCTATAGCCGTATTTGAGGTAGGGGTTATTGTTTTCCCCTTTGGCAGTGAAGCTAACAGTTGCTTCGTTGCTGGCATTGTTTGCCCAGCCTAGGCGTACCCATTGGCTGTCGGCCAAGACAGATGTTGAAGCGGTGATTAAGCCTGCGACAGCAAGCGACAAGACTTTTTTGTTCATTGAAACATCCTTGACAATATTTAAATTATTTTAAAGTTATTGGTTTTGTTGTTTGGTGTTATTGAAGCGCTAAAGTAATCGTTCTTTGTTACATCATTAAGGCGTAGCGAATAAGAAATTATGACGATTTTAATTTAATGACTCTTTCGCTGTGACGAGACGGACAAAGGCAGCATTTCGGTAGGGGATGTCGCGCACCTTACCTTCAATAAAGTCGATGCTTCGCGCCCCTTGATGTAAGTGAGCATAAACACCTTGGAGGGGGATGTTGGCATCGGCGGTCCAGTAATCGCCGCGCTTGGTGTAGCTAAAAAAATCATTGGCAATTTTTGCTTTTCCGGTCTGCGGCCTCTGCTGCACCAGGCTTAACAACTCAGCTGAGGTTGGTAGCCGCCAACTACTATAGCCA
This sequence comes from Sinobacterium caligoides, assembly GCF_003752585.1. Classification (NCBI taxonomy): domain Bacteria; kingdom Pseudomonadati; phylum Pseudomonadota; class Gammaproteobacteria; order Cellvibrionales; family Spongiibacteraceae; genus Sinobacterium; species Sinobacterium caligoides. Next base: position 1,139,149 of record NZ_RKHR01000003.1, on the reverse strand, counting down.
CAGAGCTGTTGTTCGTTGACTCGGCGTATAAGGTCGGCAGTATCACAGCGATCTTTTTCGAAGTAACAGTCGCCTGCGTTCTCGACGCCGAGGCCCTGCTGATACCAAGAGAATGTCCATAGGGCATCGTGAACGGACTCGTCATCGGTCTTGTTTTCCCACACCAATCCAGTTTGGCTATCGACAATGCAAGACCACGGCCCTTGCCATGCTGCGATAGCTTGCCCCTGGGTGTCGAGTTTGGTGTAGCGACTGTCGATAGGACTTTGTGGCTCTAGCTGATAAGCACAAGAGAGAGCGATGGTGATCAGTAACAATAATATAAACGTTCGTAGCAAAGGGGTCATTTCTCGAGTCTCGCGCGTATGGGGCGGTTATGTCGGCTATGGGCTATTTGCACATGGTCGAAGGCTGCGAGCCAGAGACAAACGCCATCGTTAATTGCAAGGTCGTGAGAGGAGCCGGTGTTCAGTGGTCGGAACACCTCTAGAGACCATTGACCATCTTGCCAGACGCCAAAGGCGCGAACGTTGGCGCGATCCCCTTCAATCTGGTTGGAGGTGTATAAAACAGAGGGCAAAATACTGCCGACGGGGTATTGGTCGTTTTCTGCCTGATAGGGGCGACTGTCGTACCAACGCATAACGGTTTCTTGCTCGCTCGCGCTATTTGCTGTGGCGATAGGCAGCCGTTTGGGGGTGATTCCCTCTGGGCTATACCATTGCCAATTCATCCGATAGACCCCCGACTCACTGGCGTCGGGATGATAGCCCGCGGTGTAGCGACGGAGTCCGGCGCGTAGGATGTCGGGGGGGCCGATATAGTTGTCGTCCATCAAACGCATATTGTTACTACGTACCGCCTTCCAATGCCACAGGTCGACAAGACCTTTTTCGACATAGTGATAACCTTTGCCCGACCAATTTTGTGGCTTGTCTTCGAGTGGCTTCGGCCCTAAATGCGCAGAGCCTGCGGCGGCAAAGTCGCAGTTGTTGGCTATCATCATGGCCAGCTTATCTTCGTAGTACTGCTGCTCATCGAAGTGTTGGAAGCCGTTTTCTTTTACCTGCCAGCCCTGTGCTGTCTTTTCCAGGGGGAGGTGTTGTAGGCTCTCCGTGGTGTCTGGCCATTGGATAAGAAAGAAGGCATCTTGGCCATTGTGCAGGGCCTTCACGGTGATAGGAGTTGTGCTCGCGCCTCTACTACCATGGCTATAGACGGTTAAGCTTTTCGCCTGCTGCCAGATGGCCTCGTCGGCCTTGCCATCGATGGTGATTGCGACATCCTCAGCAATGCGTTTAAATACTAAGGAGTGTGCCGATGTTGCTTTCAAGGTATAGCTGACAGCGATGATGGTGAGTGTCATCACGGACAAAATAATGACTTGTTTTTTTCTCAGCTGCATCAAGGGTGACAGTATGTGCTGTAGCGTGGAGCAGCCAAAGGTGAGCAGATACACGACGCCGTGGGCGAAGATATAGCCGATAAAAGCTAAGGCTAATAGATAATGAATCAATAGCAGGTCAATAGAGGCCAGTGCGATGTTTTCGCTATACAGCAGGCTGCCACTGATGATGCTGAGCACGCAGATGATGTACAGTAAACGGTTAATCAGTTTGTGGTACTTCTCTAACGTTGTTGCTGAGCTATTGCTTGGGCGGCTGATCAGCCGCTTGCTATAGCGTAAGTAGGCGTATACTACTGCGGTCAAGCTAAAGACTAGGCCTGAGAGAAAGTGCCAGCTGTGCATCTCCCCCTGTGGCAGCCAATCGCTGATAGCTAATAGATAGTCATGGTCTAAAATTGCGATACGTAAGCCGGTCAGCAAGCTGATCAAAATACATGTGATTGCAACAAGGTGTAATACGGCCCAAAGCGATTTATTATTATTGATCATCATACCTCCTGAATATGGCACAACGATAACAAGCGAATGCTAATTTTTTATGACGATAACGCTACAGTAATGAAAATAGGGCGCAACACGGTGTGTTAATGATTATCCCGATGAATAGTAAAGCTGAAGAGACAGGGAGTGGGAGAGGGTAGGGAAGAGAATAGAAGGTAAGAAGATAAGGGGACGCTTGCGGCAAGCCTTGCCGGTGATGGTCACCAGCAAGGCGACTCAGTTTAGGCGGGCTCGGTTTCGCCGACTACCGATGCGGATATAGCAATGCTACCCTCGTTGAGGTAGGTCATTTCGCCGCTTAAGGTCTCGCCTTGATCATCCGTCAGCAGGGATAACGCGGTTACTGGTTGGTTATTACGATAACCAATGACCCAGATCCCTGCGGGCTGCCATGGAGCACTACTACCGCCCCATTGATTTTGCACTTTGTAGTTATTGGCGCCAATTAAGCTCGCCTTGAAGCCGATAGCCCCCTCGTTCGCGTAGGTCATCGTGCCGGTCAGTGTCTTACCGTTGTCGTTGGACTGAACGTCGATCGCAATGACGGCTTGGTCTAGGCGAGAACCAAGCACCCAGGTGCCTCCTTCGCGCCAGGGCTCCTGGCTGCCGCCCCACTGATTGACGACCGTAAATGCTTCGCCGGGTGCTCGGCTCGCGTTAAAGCCAATAGCACCTTCGGATTCATAGGTGGTCGTACCTGAAAGCGTGTTGCCACCATCCGTAGATTTGACACTTAAGGCAATAATACTTTGATCAGCGCGAAAGCCGAGTATCCATTGGCCTGCATCATGCCACTGAGCATCACTACCGCCCCACTGGTTTTCGACGCGATAGTTGTTGCAGCCATGGCGTGTTGCCCTGACTGAGATAACCCCCTCGCCTTCATAACTCATCGTGCCCTTGAGTGTCTTACCACCATCAAATGATTGCAGGTCAACGGCAATAGGATTTTGATTATCACGCGAACCTATAATCCATTTACCGCCCTCATGCCAGGGGGCTGAGTTGCCGCCCCACTGATTTTCTACTTGATATAACGCCATCATATATTCCTTATATGTTCGTTCATCCTTAATTTATTAGCATTGCACGGTGGCGATTAAGCCAGGCAACGATGACATCATACACAGGAATGTGTGGATGGAGTATTGGTGACGATGATTTTCATTAATATTTAATAAAATGATTTGTTGGTTTGTTTTTTATAATTTATCGCAATAGTTGTTTGTTTTTCTATGGTGAAAACTATACTTTTTTAGCGGACTTTTTGTTTTGGCATGATTGATAGTTTTGACTGGCTTAATGTGATGAAACCGAGATTATAGCGAGAGCGCTAGATTACTAATGCCTTGATAGCCCAGCACACACATAAACAGTGATAAGACATAGCGAATGATGACTTTATAGCTCTCAGCATTAATTTTATTCTTGATGCTAAAACCGACCATTAAACCGATACAGGCGGCAAGTGAAATCATCACGAGCGCGGAGGGCTGTATATCATCTGTGGTTAAGTGTGTCGCAAGTATTGCAATTTGCATTAATTTACTGAGTAAAAAGCAAGTGTTCGAGACAATGATAATCTCTTTCGTCGACTTACTGACCTCCAGTAAATAGATCATCAGAATGGGGGCGACGGCATTAGTTGCGCCGCCAATACTGCCGGCAAGGCTGCCCATCACGAGTGCAAATAGCACGGGATGACCCGCAAGGTGCGATGAGTACTGTTTAATGTTATTTGAAAATAGGTAGAGAAAAATTGACAGGGCGAGCAACAGCTTGAGTATGTTGGGGTTGGCCCAGGTAAGTACCCAGGCGCCCAGCAAGCTTGCTGCGGCGACGGTAGAGATAATTAAGCTGTAGCGCCGAATGGTCGCTATTAGATCGCGACAGTTGAGCAGGCTGGCGATTATCACCACGAGAGAGGGGATAATCGTCAACACTACGGCCGTCTTCAGATCGTAAGCAAGGGCGAGCACGGGAGTTGATAGCATGGGGAAGCCAAACCCCAGTGCGCCGTGAACGGACCCTGCTATTAAGATTAATAGCAGGCCAATGATGAGCAGTTCGATTGTCATGCTTAACTCACTTTAGAAAGCGGCGGCATATTAAAGCGAATACGCTTCAAGTGCCTTTTCTTGTCCTTAACCTGTGTTCTAGCGTGCAAGAAGCGACGGTTATCCAGTAACAGTATCTGCTGATCTTGTAGGCAGACCTTCAGCATATTTTGCGGCAGTGAGAGCTGAAGCTCTAATTCGGCTAATGCTTCGAGTTCGGCTTGTGAGCAGCAGTCTCGCTCGATAATGTCATGACGGTATCGGAAACCATGGTTCTCATCGATCAGGGGAGCATGAATAAACTCCTCATCCTTATGGAACTCCTCTGGTACACGGAGCTTAAATTTATGGGTCGATAAAATGTCAAAGCTGGCTTCAGATAGGCTCTCAATAATTTTGTCAGTATTGATGAGTACATTGATACCGCCGCCAAACTTGTCTGCTCTGACCACATAGAGACCAAAGTAGCCTGGCATCTCCTTTTCAAAAGCGCCGTCATTATGCAGGCTGAATTCTTGATCACCATGGGAGATGGCGAGGCTCTCCTTGCCAGTTTCGCCGCCTACTTTGACATCCCAGACGGTCCTTCCCATCGAGTCGTGTTCATGGACAAGGCCGATTTCGTTGACAATATCATTCATAATCTTGGCAGCATTGTCGGCAAAGTTCAGGTTGATAATAGCGATGCCCTTTTTGAGCAAGGCATACTTATACGGCTCATAGTCAATTGACTCAGCCGAGTCGATGTCGAAGCGGCAATACTGAGGTACACGAAGTGTTGTGGCGTATGGCATGAGGTGGAGTGACGACATAAATAATAATTCCTTGTATTCGGTTAAAAGTTTTATTGAGCTTTATTTTTCTACGCACCGGCTTATCTAACCAGGCTTGTATGTCTTTTTTGGTACGTTGAAATTACTATTAATTAATGATTCTGTTAAGCGTCAATAAGAAGAAATAATTTCATTGTTACCGTGTTGTTATTATTAGTCTCACAGGGCCTTAAAGCTTTCTATAAGCAAAAATACCTATGGTGGTTTTGTTTTTATAATTCGGTTTTTTTGTATCGTATTTTTCAATTATTGTTGGTTTTTTTCTGCGATAAAATGGTGCGTGTTGTTGTTGCTTGAGCGGCTGAAATCGATGCGCGGAGGTGATGAGTCCGTCGTTCTATATAGGCGCCGTGTTACGGTGAGATCACTACAGCGAATTTTGGGCTACGGAGAGAGTTAACCTCAGCGAAGCTGAACGGTCATCTTGCTTGTAGGACAAAAACACCATTTGAGGGGAGAGTTTTAGCTGTTAAGATGGCTGCGATTATTGCGCTGTTGCAGCTGTTATTTGTTTAGGTGGATCACTTTGACTATTTATTGCTAGCAAGGCGTGGTGTTGACGTCGCACATTTACGGTGCCCATTTTGCGACATTAAAGGGCAGTCATTCTGGAGGTTAAACTGTGAGCGCTGTCTCAATTTATTATTTATCAATGACCAGCCCAAATCAGCTGGTTGAGAAAGTTGAAGCAAAAGGGCTCTCGGTGATAGAGGCTGAAATCGACGAGTACCGGCTCAATAAATACCTTTACCAGTTGGTCGGCGAGCAGTGGCAGTGGCAAGATAAACAGCATCAATCTGACGATGCCTGGAAGGCCTACGTTGAGTCGCCAGCATTAAAAACCTGGGTCGCCTACTATCGTGGGACTATCGCAGGCTACTTTGAGCTGAAATCTGATGGTGAAGGGTGTACTGAGATCGCCTACTTCGGTTTGGCCCCTGCTTTTATTGGTCGAGGTTATGGTGGTTACTTACTATCGCAGGCCATTAAACAGGCGTGGGCTATAGAGGGGACAACGCGTATTGAGGTCAACACCTGTTCACTGGATCATGAGGCGGCCTTGAAAAACTATATCGCCAGAGGTTTTCAATTGGTCAGAGAGGAGGTCTCGGGCAGTTAATTGGCTTGCTCGACTCTTTTGCTGGTCGTAATCAGGGTGTCTTAAGCGTTATTCAATTTTTAGCCTTTTAGCTGAATACATCGGCATCACCTTTTCTCGTGGTACTTTGCCCTCTTCTCGTATATTAGGCAGCCAGAGGGGGGAGCTGCAATTGCGGTTCCCTCTTAATTTTGCGAGCATAGTTTGTTAATAATATAAGCACTTTCAGTTGACTCATGAGCTATCTCGAAGAGGCTTTAGAGGTGTCTGCTGCGGCGTTTCTCTCGTTTAAGCAGGCGGGCTTGCTACAAATAATAACAAGGATATGAAGATGAACAAACCGCTGTTGAACGAGCTCGAAGAGACACGCTGTGCGCCACCAATGGTGAGTGGGCGGTTGCCGTTAATAGGCCATGGTCTGGAGTTTTTGCGGGATCCTCATAAGGTGATTCGCCGTGGTTACGAGGAGCACGGTATGATCTTCTCCCTCGACTTGGGCTTAAAAAAAGGCGTCGTGATGTTGGGGCCTGATTACCATCAATTCTTCTTCAAGGAGACAGATGGCATTTTCTCCATGCGTCAGGGCTATGAAACGCTATTGAAAATGTTCGACAAACGATTATTCACCTTTGCCCACTTGACGGAATCGCAAGAGCAGATGAAGGTGATTTTGCCTTTATTGAAGAATAATGATCGCTTTATCGAGCTGATGGTCACTGAGATCGACGACTTCATGGCCAATACCTTGGGTGATGAGGGTGAGATCGATCTAGTGGAGGCATTTGGCCCGCTGGTTATGCACATCGGTGCACACGCCTTCTTCGGTGAGAATTTCCGCTATCAGCTGGGTGAGGAGTATTTCCAGGTGTATCGCGAGTTTTCCCAAGGTGCCGATGTCATCCTGCCTTCCTGGCTGCCGCTGCCAAAGTTTAGACGCAGCAAGCAGGCCAAGGTAAAGGTTGAGGAGATGATTTATAACTTGATGCAGGAGCGACGCAAGAACCCCCTTGAGCCGAAGGACTTGTTCCAGGAGTTGATTGAGTCAACTTACTACGGCGGTCGTCCAGTGCCAGATAAGCTATTGATTAGTATGTTGCTGTTTATTCCTTGGGCGGCCCATGAAACGACGGTGGGGCATACCAGCTGGACGCTGATCGGCTTGTTGCAGAACGAGGAATATCTTGCTCGTGTGAGGCGCGATATCGACGAGGTCGTGGGTGATCGGCAGAGCTATCAGTCTGCTGAGTTGAAGCAGCTGAAGAGTATTGACTGGGCGATTAAGGAGTCAGAAAGAATGCACCCGGTGGCGCATGTGATTATGCGTGGCGTTCGAGATGATATGGAGTTTGATGGCTATGAGGTGAAAGAGGGCACGATGGTATTTGTCGCCCCGGAGACCGCACATAATATACCAGAGGTGTTTCGTGAGCCGCATAAATATGACCCGCTGAGGTTCTCGCCCGATCGCCTAGAAGATAAGAAAAAATTCAGTCTCATTGGTTTCGGGGGCGGAGTACATCGCTGTGCAGGGGTGAACTTTGCCAATTTAGAGATGAAGCTGATCATGGTTAAGTTACTGCAAAACTACAATATTACACTGGTCGATAAAGATCCACAGCCAAAGAAGGGGCTGGAGACTAAGTGGCCGGAAAGCCCCTGCCGTATTCGCTATAGCAGGCGCTAGCTTTTACCCTGTGATGACTGACATTGGCTAGAAGTTAGTCGTCACGGGTGAGTACTTCCAGTAACTCGATTTCAAAATTTAGATCGGCGTTGGCAGGGATGGCGTCGCCCATCTTCCTTTCACCGTAGGCCAAGTGTGAGGGGACAAACAGCTGTCGTTTTCCGCCGACCCTCATGCCCATGAGCCCTTGATCCCAGCCCTTAATCATGCGCCCGGTTCCGATGACACACTGCAACGGCTTGCCGCGTTCGTAGGAAGAGTCGAAGGTGCTGCCATCGGTGAGATAGCCGCGATACTCTGTGGTGATGAGTGCCCCTTTGACGACTTCTTTGCCTTGCCCTATTACTGTGTCTGTTACCACTAATTCTTTCATTTCTCTGCTCTGCACGGAGTTGCTAGAAGATCAATCTGAGTCGTTGACTGTTATGGCGATATTAGCATAGCGGTATCGTTTCAAATATCGAATTCTGCGCAGCAACTCTGTGGCGCTTGTTACGGCGTACTACAGTTTTCGCTAAGGCTTGTTGATGATTCCTGGCTGCGCCGACGCCTAAAGCTGATCGTCGTCCCTTTGAATAGCGTCGTAGCCTTGTTCGCTGCAGGTTTATCTGCCGCAAGGTAGCGATCGTTCATCGGCGGGTTGCGGTGAAGCCTAGGTAGTCGCCAGCTTCGGCCTTTTTCCGCCTCGCGTCGCTTATGAATCTCGGCACGATCGATACGCATGTTGTTGGGGGCGGAAACCTGTAGCTCGACACTGCCTTCGAACAGTGACTGCCGAACGGTGATGATGATGTCGCCGTTGATCACGATGGACTGGTTGATACTGCGCTGTAATGATAAAGGCATCATCTCATCTCCCAGTATTTATAGTTGATGGATAACGTGGGAGCTTGTCGCTGTTTGGCGCTAAAGCCGATCGATTGGCATGGGCGGATACTGGCTTGGCTTGGCTTGGCTTGGCTTGGCTGGGGTGGGTGGGCTTCATCTCGACGTCCTGTCTTTGTTATTGTTAACCATCATGGTGATCTCGGCGATAGGCTTGGTTAGCGTTGTGGTCTTGAACGTTCTGGCCTCGCCGGTTCCTTGTTGTCTAGCCAAGCAACAGTAGCGTGAGAAGCGGTAGACAGGCACCGGGGTGGCTTGCGACGGAGGTGATGAGAGTGAAAGAGGGGATCAGGGGAGTTAATTCGCGATGTCTGTCTGCCAGCTGTTATACTGAGAGACTTGGTAGCAGGCAGGTAATCTTTGCGCTGTTGCCACTTACTGGTAGTTTTAGCCAGTGGAGTCGTAGCTAATCGAGAGTCAGATATCCTCATGAGCGAGATAGAAGTACAAAAAAACAATCCTCTACACGGTTTGAAACTGGAGGTGTTGTTAACAGAGCTGGTCGATCATTATGGTTGGGAAGTGTTGGCATCGGTGCTGAAGATGCACTGTTTCAGCAGTAACCCTAGTATTAAGTCGAGCCTGAAATTCCTTCGTAAAACGACGTGGGCGCGGGAGAAAACCGAAAACTTTTACCTTTATAAGTTTAAGCGCCTGCCGAGACCGAGCGATGAGGAGTTTACCATTCCACCGCGCGATCGAATTATTCCTCTCAATCAGCGCCCGGGAAAACCGATGGTATTTAGCGTAGAGGGGCGGTCGGAGCGTCGATCACAGCCTTCTGTTGCTCCCAAGGTGTATCGTCGGGATAATCTTGCCGAGGAGCAGAAGCCCGTTGATCGAGCGCGAGGCAGCGATAAAGGTTTTATGAGCGAGAAAGACTCCACTGGAGAGAAAGATTCCAGCTCCACTAAAGAAAAAGACACTAGCAGCGCCAATAGTAAAGTCGACCCGTGGGCTAAGTGGCGGGAGTGATCTCTGGCGGGTGCAGTCCATTACAGCGATACAGGGAACCGTATGATTGACCGTGTTAAAGCCCCCGAATGCGTGGAAAATATTGCCTTGGTTAAAGACTTTATTGCGGCAATCATGCGCAACGAGAAGGCCGAAATACTGGCCTTTTTTGCCGAGCAAGCCTGCTACCACAACATACCGATGGAGCCGCGCCAAGGGCGAGAGGAAATTTGGCAGGAGCTATCCATCATTCACAGCTTGGCGAGCGCGATTGATTGGCAGTTGCATCATATTGGCAGTGGTGAAGGGGGTTGTGTTTTTACTGAGCGCAGCGACCGTTATCAAGTGCGTGGCCAGTGGGTCAGCTTTAAGGTCATGGGCATATTTGAAATTGTTGATGGCCGAATTATGCACTGGCGAGACTATTTCGACTTACAGCAGTGTATGCAGCAGTTGAGTTAGTGCAACCATGCAGGTATTGGTTTAGAGCAGGGAGTGGCAGAGGTGAGCTTAACAGCCCGGCGAACAACAGGCTGTTAAGTGGCTTTGTGCCGAGAAGGCTTAACGGCAGATAGCGGGTAATGGGCCGGGCGCCGCGGCCTGGGTCATGGTAAATTCGTCGGCTAGCGAGTGATAGACCGTCGTGTGCCAAACTTCGCCATTGTCGAACTCAAACTCGATAGCATAGTTCATGCCTGCAACGACCTGAGAGCGTACCTTGGTAATCTTTTTCAGTTTGAGCGTGGTGTTCATTTGGCTCAAGACGCTGTCGAGGGCGGCTTGTGCGGTGGGTGTGACTTTGCTATCTCGCCAACCACCCATCATGCCCTTCATTGCTTCACAGCTGGGGAGGTCTTTCGCTGGGCTTGTAGGCTGACTCGTTGCAGGGCTTTGGCTGCTACAGGCGGCGAGGGCGAGCAGACAGCAGGTGGATAAAGCAATTTTATTACGTAACATAATGAGCCTCGTGGCAATGGATGTGACAGCTTGTCAATATAAGCAGATCTGACACGATAACACGCTGTTGAAATTGAGCCTTTGATAAGGGGCAATTGATACTGTTGTTTGTTGCGTCAAAGCAGTGGTGAGGAGAGGTGAATAATGTCAAAAGCAGCAAGATAAGCCTCCACATTATTGCTTACATAGTATATAAAATGGGCATGCAAGCCTTAAGGATAATGATCAATGCAGATTAGTAACGCCATTATTAAGATCACCAATTTGCGACTACGAACCTTTATTGGTTTCAACGAAGAGGAGCGACAGAAACAGCAGGATATTGTCATCAACGTGGAAATTCACTACCCCACCTGTGATGCACTACAGAGCGATGTCGTCGAGTCGGCACTCAACTATAAGACGATAACCAAGAGCCTTATTAAGCATGTCGAGGAAGGACGTTTTTTATTGTTGGAAAAGCTGGTCGGCGATCTATTGGCGATCTGTATGGAGCATAGCAGCGTTAATTTTGCCCGGGTGACCGTTGATAAGCCCCATGCACTGCGCTTTGCTGATTCGGTATCGTTGACCTTTGAGTCGGAGCGTTAGGCGATAGAGTTATCTATAGAACATTGGCTTGTTAACAGCGACAAGGAGTGTTGTTTAAGGTCTGTCATTGCGGCATGCTCAATAAGCTGTTTGGAATAGGCAAGAATAAAAATATAAAGTTAGGGGCTATGTGCAAAACGTTTTATACGATCATCACCCTATTGCTGTCGCTGTTCGGCGTTTTTAGTCACGCCGGTGTTATAGCGCTTGAGGATGGGCAGAGCTACGTGCTCTCACCCGAGCTGGAATACAGTGTCGATAGCAGTGGCGCAGTGACGGCACAGCAGCTCTATACTGACCCTACTTTACTGAACTTCCGTCCACTGTTGGATTTCGCTACCCCGGCGACTAAAGAGGTGGTCTGGTTTCGCGTATCGCTACAGAATACGGAGGAAAATCAGCAGGACTACATCATTAACTTTAATGATGTTTTGTTCGAAGAGTTGGAGCTAAATTATCTCCTCCAAGGTGAACTTGTGCAGCAGCGGGCGGGCTTAAACTACGCGTTTTCCCAGTGGCCGATACAGCACCAATTTGTGGCTATGCCGCTGACGATTGCCGCTGGTGACAGCATTGAGCTGTATTTTAAAATCTATACAACCAATACGCCGCTTATCTACCCGGTGATTAGCTCGACCACGGAGTTTGCTGTTAATACCTCGAAGTCATTGATCATCAGCCTGTTGTTTCTGGGGGTCGGCTTTGGCATCTGTATTTTCATGGCGATATTCGTGCCTATTGCCATGCCTAATGCGCAAGCCTATGGTTTTCTTGTCTACCTGGTGTTATCGATACTGACGATCATGGGTTTCTCGGGGGTCTTTCAGTATTTGCTGGACGATAGTCCCGAATGGCATAAGTTTCTTATGATCGTGTTGTTGGGGTTAAATTTTATTAGCATGATGGCGATGGTTAACCTCTTTTTCAGAGTCTATCAGTTGAATCGATGGCTACATGGCTGCTATCTGTCAATGTCGGCCACTGTTCTCATCACGATCAGCTGTTACTACTGGCTCGGTGGCTACGAGACAATGATCCGCCTGATGGTGGTGATGATCTTTAGTGTCTATGTTTTATTGATATTTACCTCAGTGTTAAAGATCTACCAGGGTTACCCGAATGCGGGGCGATTCCTATTTGCAATGGTGATCTATTTCTGTAGCTGTTCCTATGCCATTTTTGCCTCATATGGTTATCTACCCTACAGCCCGTTGATTCGTCATAGCGTCGGCTTCGGTATTATTATTCAATCGATCATCGTCTGCTGGACTATTGCGGTGATGGCGTCAGTGGAGAAAGAGCGAGCGTTAAAGCTTGCCCAGGAAGTGGCCATCGCCAAGGCCGCAAGCCAAGAAAAAAGTGATTTGTTGGCTACCATGAGCCATGAAATACGCACACCGGTCAACGGGGTATTGGGGATGGCGCAGATGCTGGAGTCAACCCAGCAGTCGGTGCAACAGGCGCATTTTACTCGCGTAATTTTGAATTCAGGCAATATGTTATTGGCAGTGATTAGTGACATCCTCGACTTTTCTAAGATCGAGGCGGGAAAGATGGAGCTGGAGCATGAGCCGTTTAACCTGCGTGCTGTGGCCGATTACACCGAAACTATTTTTACCAGTCAGTCACTGAGTAAGTCGATTGAGTTTACCGTGCACCTTGCCGACGACTGCCCCGTCGATTTGTGTGGCGATACGATACGCTTGCAGCAGGTTCTGAACAACCTGCTTAGTAATGCCTTCAAGTTCACCGAGCGGGGCAAAATTAACGTCTATATGGGGTTGCTGAGCCGTCAGGAGGATAGAGTCATGCTCATTTTCAGCATCTTCGATACGGGTATCGGTATTGCGAAGCCTATGCAGTCACAGTTGTTTGATGCCTTCGTACAGGCCGACCGATCGACGACGAGAACCTATGGTGGAACGGGGCTAGGGCTCTCTATTAGTCAGCGCCTAGTGCGTATGATGGGGGGTAAGATTGGTGTTAATAGCGAGCTGGGCAGAGGATCCGAATTCTGGTTTACAGCCAGCTTTCAGCTAGTGAGTGATCGCGTTGCCTATCGAGGGCAGGAGGCGCTTTATCGTGGCTCGACACAGAGTTCTCTGTCTACTGAGGCGGGCGAAGGCGCGGAGATTAAGCTGTTAGTTGCCGAGGATAACCCGGTCAATCAACAAGTCATTATCGCTATGCTGAATAAGTTAGGGGTTGTGCCGACGATGGTTGATGATGGACAGCAGGCGCTGGAGCAATATCAGCGACAATCGCCTGTTTTGAAAGCGGTAATCATGGATCTAGAAATGCCTCATAAGGACGGTTACGCTGCAACACGGGAGATTCGACAGCTTGAGCAGCGTGACGACCTGCCCGCCATACCGATTATAGCTATTACTGCGAATGTCATGGACGATAATATTCTGCGTTGCTATGAAGCGGGTATGAATGAGGTGCTTACTAAGCCTGTGCGACTCGTAGAGCTCGAGCGAGTGCTGAAGAAGTTCGCAGTATTGGAGGTGTGTTAAGGCGAGCGACTGTTTGATTTGAAGGGCAGCAGCGCTGTGGCTTCAGCTTTGTATCGATCAATGTGAGCGTCTTCTTGATCGATAAAGCGTGTGATCGCGTCGTGAAAACCAGGGTGCTTCAGCCAGTGATTCGAGTAGCTGTAGTAGGGCTGGAAGCCTCGCTGTATCTTATGCTCACCCTGTACACCAGGATCGAACTGCTTGAGGCCATGGGTGATGCAGTAATCAATCCCCTGATAGTAACAAAGCTCAAAATGTAGGCTGTCGAACTCCTCGCTGCAGCCCCAGTAGCGACCGTAGAGGTGCTCAGCGTCTTGGAAGCTTAGTGCGCCAGCGACATAACGGTCGCCGCACTTGGCCAGCATTAAGACGGTATGTTCACTCATGGTCTCGCCTACTTGCAAGAAGAAGGCGTGGTCGAGATAGCCGGCATGGCCACTTTTTTTGGCGTAGGTCTGCCGATAGAAGAGGGCGAATTGTCGCCAATGTGCTGGCGTGATCTGGTGTCCGGTGAGGGTTTCGATGCTGATGTCTTGCTCTACAATTTTCTGGCGTTCGCGGCGCAGGTTTTTGCGTTTGCGTGAACTGAAGGTGGCGAGAAAATCATCGAAGCTGTGAAAGTTGTTGTTCTGCCAGCGAAAATGTACTGCGCGGCGGCGTGGTGCACCGAGCCGGAGTAGTTGCCTAGAAAGTGCTGCGTTGGGGAATAGCAAGTGCCAACCCGACAAGCTGTTTTCTGTGGCCAGTTGTTGAATGGCCTTTAGTAAATTTTGTACGATCAGCTGTTCGTCGTATCCAGCCTTGAGGCAGAGGCGTGGGCCCGTAACAGGGGTGAAGGGGATGCTGGAGACTAACTTTGGGTAGTAATCTAAGCGCTGTTGCTGGTAGGCATTGGCCCATTGAAAATCGAAGACGTACTCACCGTAGCTGTGACTTTTCAGATACAGAGGAAGTGCGGCGACTAGGGCTTGGTCGTCATAGATCAGTGCGTGATGTGGCTGCCAGCCAGTGCGTGCCGTCACGGCGGCGCTGTCTTCAAGGGCTTGCAGAAACTCATGACGAGTGAATGGAAAGTTGGTGCCGGCAATCTCGTTCCAGTCCTGGCGGCTAATGTCGGACATCGAGTCGATAAATTGTACGCTGAGCATGGTTTTTCGCATGATGGTGCTGACTGAGGCCGTTGTCGCGCCTATGATTATTTTGCTTCATTCTATAACAGCGCAGCTGCAGAGGGTATTGGTAAGTGAAGGTTGGCAAAAGTTAATCAAAGTTGATGTAAGCCGCTCGTGAACATTGACTATCAGTTAAAATTACTGGGCTATTGTTCGACTCACAGGAGATTTGTTATGTATTCGCTGGTCTTGATTACCCTATTAAGTGTGGTATTGCCCTTTGGGGTGCATGCGGGGCTTGATCATGTGCCGGAGGCGATGGGTACAGAGCCTCAGTTACATCAGTCGAATAACGATGAATCAGCACAAGCATCGAACGAGGAGGTGGCAGAGGTAGAACATTCTCAGCCTGTTGATGACGCCTCTGACCAGCCGATTGCCGAGCAACAGCAAGAGGCTCTGGGTACTCAACAGGGTAATGATGAGACGGGCTTATTCGAGTGGTATAAACGGCCTTAGCGCTAACGGCTCTCATCAAAAAGCTTGCTGTCAGTTTAAGCTTTATGTGTGTTGAGAATACGGCGAGGCCCTTGCCCTTGATGACCGACAGTGTCCTCTGGGTTCAGTAGTTGACACTTCTTCAGGCTTAAACAGCCGCAGCCAATACAACCGCTGAGGTTGTCTTTGAGCTTTTCTATTAACAGCATGCGCTGTTCAAGGTCGTGTTCCCATTTTCGGGCGATGATGTTCCAGTCTTGCTGACTGGGGGGACGATCGAGTGGTAATTCAGCGAGTTCATAGCCAATCTCCTCTAGAGTAAAGCCGACGAGCTGAGCGACCTGAATGAGCGCGATGCGGCGTAGCATGGCGGGGTGATAGCGTCTTTGGTTACCCGTGGTTCGCAGCGATTTTATCAGCGATTTACTCTCGTAAAAGCGCAGCGCAGAGGCCGCTACACCACTGCGTTCCGCAGTCTCACCGACAGTGAGTAATTTCGCGTTCTTGGCCATTGTTTCTCTCTCCCCACTGGTGATGATCGACTCGCAGCCTAATTAGTTATTGACTTAAAGTTAACTTTAACTTGTATGCTGCGTTTCGAATAGCCTGGTGGTGTTAAATTTTCTGATGGAAGTTGCCTCGTCGTCGAAAAGATATGAGCTGACTGTTATAAGAAATAGAATTAAAACAGGCTGTTTTGTTACTTTAAATCTGTATAGGAAGTATAAAAACGATGAAGCGAATACAGCCATTACTCATAGGCCTTATTTTAATAGAGGCTATTTATGCATTTGATACGATGGTGTTGGCGATCGCGATGCCATCGGTGGCGAATGATCTCGATGGCCAGGCTTGGTATAGCATTGGCTTTGGTGTCTTTATTTTGGCTAGTCTGGTCGGGGTTGTTTGGTCTGGTTCGAGTGTTGATAGTCGGGGGGCGCACTATGCTCTACTGCGTGGCTTTGCGTGTTTCTCTTTAGGATTGATTGTAGCGGCGCTGGCGGAAAACTTCTTTGTTTTTATCGTTGCGCGTGGCATACAGGGGTTGGGCGGCGGGGTGTTAACAACGGCGGCTAATGCGTTGATTAATGCCGCCTATGACCGCGAACAAAGGCCGCGCATTATCGCACTGTTAAATACAGCGTGGATGGTGCCGGCGCTATTAGCGCCAGGTGTTGGAGGTTTTTTGGTCGAGGGCATTGGCTGGCGTTATATTTTTTGGTTGCAGTTGCCGATTTTGCTCGTAATAGGCTATTTCTTCCTGCCATTGGTTCGACAATATAAGCCGAGCTCGTCATCACAGGTAAACTTTTCGCTGACACCGACGCTGCAACTGGTATTTGCATCTGCGTTGATTCTATTACTGCTCAATCAAGCTGAGGTATCGCCGTTATTACTGCTGTTGCCGCTGGCCTTTATGTTGCTCTTCAAGGCGTTGCAGCGTTTATTACCCCCCGGCACGTTGAGTGCTCATTATGGCTTGGCAGCTAGCTTGTGTGGTTTGGCGTTGACGACTTTTGTTTTCTATCTATCAGAGATCTTTATTCCGCTGCTGTTGACGGAGGCGTATCAGTTATCAGCGACAAGCGCTGGCTTTGCGTTGACTATGGCTGCCGTTACTTGGCCCATCGGTGGGGCATTACAGGCTTGGTTGATTCAGCGATATTCTTACCGTTTCTGCGTCAGTGCGGGCTCGATAGCAATGATTGGCGGGCTCTTTTTGTTGCTGCTACAAGCTTGGCTGGGCTGGTCGCACCTGTGGATCTATCTCGCTTGGGGGTATATGGGGGCTTGTCTCGGCCAATTGAAGGCGGCTGGCCGTGCTTGTGCGATGGAGTTTACCCAGCCCGGACAGGAGGGGAGTACTGCAAGTGCGAAGGGGGTCTTAGATGCTTTGGCGGGAGGTTTGGCCGCAGGAGTGGCAGGAATGATTTACAATATCGGTCAGCAGCAGCAATGGTCGCTGACAGGTAGTGTGAGCCTGGTTTGGTTGGTTGCGCTGTCAGTGGCTTTTCTTCTCTTGCCATTAGCTTGGAGCCGGTATCCGAAGGGACAGCGCAGGGCGGTGAGCATGCTCACCGCCGAGGGATAAGAGGGAGGGCGCAGTTAGTGCGATACTGTTTGCTTCGCGTGGCGGTAAGCTTATGACTGGCGAGGTTTGAATAAGATTGGGGTGTAGTGCCAGAGGAAGCAGCCGAAGGCGATACCCCATAGGCTAGCACTGATATCCCAGGCTAAGATTGGTAGGCCGAGCTGGGGTAGCACAAAGCGCAGTAGCGCGGCCAAGAACGTTAGGGCAAAAGCAATAGCCATCACTGGGTGCGGCTGTAGTGGTCGGCCGGTATGCCCGAGGGAGACTCGAGCAATCATCGCTAAAATCATCGCGCCAATAGCCCCTATTGTGATGACGTGTAGGGCGTCGGCAAGGGGGAAGTAGTTTTTAAAAGTACTGACCCCGACCAATATCAGCCCGAGGCCAAGGGCAAAATAGCTGGCGTGTAGTGACCATAATAATGGCACCTTGCGTGTTGCCCAACTGTGCCAATGACTTAACTGAAGTAGATAGAGAGTACCAGCGACGATCAGCAGGGAGCCGCTTATTGCTGTGCTGAAATAGCTGGTAAAATAGCTGGCGAAGTAGATGACGATGGCGACGACGGCGACGGGCGGACAGAGTCTGTTGAGACGCGGCGTATCGGTGACGGCCGCCTCGGGAGCGCCGCGACGCGTGAAGAAGGGAATGACTCGGCCACCCATGATGCCGGCCAGGAGGCTGAAGACAAGGATGGCACTGATGGCTAGGTGGATGGTGAGGGCGTAGTTGCCGGCGATGTCAGCGGCGAAGATGCCGAGGTTGAGTGCCATCATGAGAAAAAGAATGACAACAAATTGATAGTTACGACGGCTGCGTGCCTTGAATACCATTCTGGCGAGACAGCCGATGGCGATCGACCACCAGAGGGTTTGTGCGGTGATGGTTGCAATGACTACAGTGGGGCTATTACCCGTGAGTAGCAGCAGCTGTACGCTCAGCCATAGTAGGCAAAAAATGAGCAGCCCGCCGCCGTGGAGGCTCCGTTGGTTGGTCCAGGTTTGTGCGGCAGTGAGTAGGAAGGCGACGGCGACGGTGGCAGCGAAGGCGAAGAGCATCTCATGAATGTGCCAGGCGAGTGGGCTGAGGGTGTTGTGCTGCAACTGAGGAAGCAGCCCGTGTAGATAAAGTAGCCACAGGGTTAAACTGAAAATCGACGCGAGGGAGGCGAGCAAGAAGCCGGGCCGAAAGGCGAGGTCTAACAGTGGCTGGCGTAATAATTGACGTGACTTTGATAATGGCTCGGGTTCGGCGGGGCGTAGACTGCCATCGGCATTGAGCTTCATCTTGGTCCGTTTAGGTTCATCCGGTTCTTTGATGGTGAGAGGTGAGGGCATGGGCTGTCTTCCTCGGACGGCTGGAGAGTTGCCGGCCACGATTGTTCGGAAGCTATATTATGGGCCTAAACGGTGTTGGCTTGTAGTTTTTTTGGCGTTTGCTATCAGGTGTGGGTAGGTTTAACTAATCGATCGGTTTACGCGGGGGATGATTTGCTTTTTGTTGGGCTCAGCGTGCGCCGCGGCTGAAGGTCTTCAGGCGCGACGGCTGGTGAGTGCTGCTGTCTTAGCGAGCTTGATAGAGCACGTAGAGTGATTTTTCTTCCAGCGAAACGCGACGGGTCAAAACCTCACCGACCGCGCCGTAGTCGCCTTCGAATTCAACAATTCTATCGGCATTAAAATGTCCTTGATACTTTTTACAGAACTTGACCGCCGCGGTGGCGATATTATTCATGTCGTAACGGAACTCCTTAACGATCTTGAGGTTGTAGGGGTCGTTACTGAGCGACTGTTCTAGATAGACATAAAATTTGACGTTTTCAGTTAGTAGGTGTGCTTGAAATTGACTTTTAAATTCTCTTATTAGAGAAGCGGTCTTGAGATAATCCTTTTGCTCGAACCCCTCTTGCCAGATGCGTCCAAATAGCGTGACAAGGTCGGCATGATCCCTCTCTAACTCGTTGATTAGATTTGGGTCGTATTGGATGCTCTTACTTTGTGACGGCGCAGGTGAGGTCGTCTCTTGTGGCGGCTGTTTGTCTCGCTTATTTTTAAAATAGTCGCTGATAAAACTAAACACGTTGAGATACCTCTGGGTCGGGTTAGGAGCGTTGAGCTAGCAGGTCGAGCACGACACGGTTTGCGATAGGGCAATGCGTTATCGTGTTTTTACCTATGGCTAGCACGAGCGGTCGTTATTTTTATGCATGGCTCACAGTTTATAGAGAACACTGTAGGAAAAATATATTAAATATATGATCTTTGCCACAAATCTACGAAAAATACTCATACCTAACAGTAATTTAACCTTTACGGGCTAGTTTTGGAATTCCGTGTTTTTAGCCGCTTTTTTCTGCAATATGTCTTATTTTAGGATCTTGATAGTACAGCGGATTAAGGTACGAGTAGTCTTTTATACGGGTTTTCTTTGATGGAATATAATCTCTTAGTACATTAAAATACCCGGCTTGCTGGGGCTGTTTGCCTGATGATTTGGGGCGAAGAGAAACAATGGTTGGCTTCGTCTATCATGAATAGACTAAACGGGATAACTGCACTATGAGCGCTAACGACTCTGCCCCTCACCAGGCATCATCGAGGAAGACCGTGTTATTGGCGGCCTGTGTTATCGCCGTGTTGGTGGTGGCGACACTGCTCTACTGGCATTATTCAGATTTGCGGCCGAGCACTGATGATGCCTATATTCATGCCGAGGTACTATCGGTGGCGCCGCAGGTGGCAGGGCAGGTGCTATCGGTACATGTAGATGATTTCCAGCATGTTAATCGAGGCGACCTACTATTACGTATCGATCCCCAGGCTTATACACTGGCGTTGAAACAGGCACAGGCAGCCTACCAGCTGGCGCTACAGCAACATCAGATGGAAGATTCACAAGTGGCCGTTGCCGTTGCGGCGGTTGAGGCGGCGCGGGCGCAGTTAACCGAGGCGCAGTTGGAATATGATCGACAAATCGAGTTGGTAAGGCGCAATTTGGCGGCGGCTCAGACCGGTGACACCTTTAAGAATCAATTGGCACAGGCGCAGTCGAAGCTCGACGAGAGTCGTGCCTCGCTACAGAGTGCGATCAGTAGCCGTGGTGCCGATGGCCTCGATGCAGCGGTTGTTCAGCAGGCAGCGGCACGCTTGGGGCAAGCTGAACTCGACCTGAGTTATACCGAATTAACGGCTCCCTTCGATGGCTTTCTCGGTGAGGTAACAACGCAACAGAATGCTGTCGTCGGTGTTGGTCAGCAGCTCTTTCCACTGGTGAAAGACGGTAGTTATTGGGTACAGGCGAACTATAAAGAGACTGATATGGCACGGCTGCAAGAGGGACAGCCTGCGCGGGTAGAGGTGGACATGTACCCCGGTTACGAGTGGCAAGGCCGGGTTGATAAAATTTCCCCAGCCAGTGGCAATGCTTTTTCACTGCTGCCGCCGGAGAACGCCACCGGTAATTGGGTGAAAATTAAGCAGCGCTTTCCAGTAAAAATTCGTCTTGAGCCGAACGACGATGCGCCGCCGTTGCGTATTGGTGCTAGCGCCATTGTTACTGTTGATACTACGCAGAAGTGATGATCAGTGCAGCGGAGGCTGAAGCGAGGCCCATTAACCGTGGGCTGATTACACTGGCAGTGATGATATCTGCGGTGATGGTATTGATCGATATGACCATCGCCAATGTCTCTCTGCCTCATATGATGGGCGCGCTGGGCGCAACCTCGGATCAGATCACTTGGGTGTTGACCGCCTACAGTATGGCGGAGGCGATCTTCATTCCGATGACCAGCTTCTTCGTCGCTAAGCTGGGTACACGTAAGCTTTTTCTTATTTCTATTATTGGCTTTGTCGTGGCCAGCATGCTGTGTGGCCAGGCGCAAACGATCGAAGAAATGGTGTTTTTTCGTATCATTCAGGGGGCCTTTGGCGCCTTTATGATTCCCTTGGCGCAGTCGACGTTAGTGCGGGTGTATTCGGAGCAGCAGCGCGACAAGGCGATGGCGATCTTCTCTATTGGCATCCTATTGGGTCCCATCATCGGCCCTGTTCTCGGCGGGGTAATTACAGAGCATTTAGACTGGCGATGGATTTTTTATATTAATCTACCGATAGGCTTACTGTGTCTGGGAATGATTTATCGTTACCTTCATTTAGCAGAGGAAGATGATAGTTCCTCTATCGATTGGGGGGTGGTGGCGATGATGGCACTCGGTGTTGCCTCGCTGCAGTTTTTTCTCGATATGGGTAACGAGAAAGATTGGCTGGAATCCCGTGTTATCCAAGTCGCTCTCGCGCTTGCTGTCTTGGGCATGGCTGGTTGGGTTTATCGCAGCTTCAAGACGCGCAGCGATGTGGCGCCGTTGTGGGTGGCGAGGGACCGTAACCTACTGGTCTCTTCGGTGATGATGGCGATGGTGACTATGTTGTTATTTGGTGTGGTCTCGCAGCAGCCGATGATGCTAGAGGGGCTGCTGCATTACCCCGCGGCGACCACCGGAATGTTGATGGCGCCGAGAGGCATCGCTGCGGCGACGATGCTGTTGGTGATTATTAAACTGGACCCACCTCTGGGGCCGCGACTAAAAATAGCGCTGGGGCTCTGTTGTTGTGCTTTGGGGACTTATCTGATGATGAGTTACTCACTGAATATCGACTTCTATTGGATCATCATGCCGTCGATCATTCAGGGAACAGGCCTTGGGCTGGTATTTGCGTCACTGTCGAGCGTCGCCTATACCACCGTCGATAAGAAAGATGCGGTGGCGGCGGCGAGCATCTTTAATCTGTTTCGCACCATTGGCAGCTCTATCGGTATTTCGATTGTGACGACGTACCAGTTTAGGCAGGCACAGCAGGCGTGGAACGAACTGGGCCAAGGAATCAATCCGTATAGTGATAGTTTGCAACACTGGGGACAGGCAAGTGGCCTGGGGAGCCAGAGTCCACAGGCATTGATGGTGTTACAGGCGCAGTTAGCAGAGCAGTCACAGCTGGTGGCCTTTGTGCACGTCTTTGGCCTGATCTTTATCGGTTTTTTACTCGCTGTACCATTACTGCTACTATTTCGGCTACCTAAAAAATGAATCGCTAGAACCCTCAGTTAATACGAAAAATGCTTTTATAGAGTGTCTCGTTAAATGATTTAGGATATGGAAATATTCCGCAAATACTCTATATTGCGCCGCACTTCGTTAACGATTATTAATAAAGTCTATATAAAGGATGCATGGTAGATGACTCTTTCTCGATCCGTTTTCGCCTTATTGTTACTCCAGCCCGGCTTATTGTTCGCCGACACCGCATCGCAAAACGCAGTAGATACTGTGTCGTTGAAAGGCGGGTATTCCTATGCCGTCTTTGATAAGGACAAAACCAACGGCGGTGTGGCAGCAGTCAAAGATATTGAACACAATGGTTTTGGGGGGGCTGCATCGATCGTTTTTCGCACTGAATACAGCAACTTCTTCAAGCCCTATGTCGACATAGCTGTGCTGCAGCAAGGTGATCGTCGTTTTGTCATTCCCGGTATTGGCCTGCGTCATGACTTCGAACTTGAAGACTCAAATTTCGAGCCTTTTTACTCTCTAGGTGTTGGCTATAACTATGCGAAATGGCGTGAATCTCCCGCCCCCGGTATAGAGAAGATTGATGATACGGCCGAGAGTGTGACCTTTACTGCGCAGACTGGTTTTGATTATTACTTCACTGACAATCTAGCCTTCGATATGACACTACGTTATGACGGTTACCATGTCGGCACCAATGTCGTCGAGAACAATCGTGTTACCTCTATTGACGATAATGGCTCGCTCAGTGTGTTGGCGGGTTTGGTCTATCGCTTTGGCAGTGCGCCAAAAGCCGTCGAGGTGGTAGAGCCTGAACAAGATCTCGATCACGACGGTGTCTTTGGTTCAGCTGATCGCTGCCCGGATACTCAAGATAAGGTGCCCGTTAATGAGGCGGGCTGTCCGCTGCACCGTTTTGAGATTGCGCTGCATTATCAGACGGCCCAGTTCGAGGTAGCACAGCTAATGGATGGCCCGAGCTTCGATAGCGTCGCCTTTCTCACCAAGCATCCTGACTACCACGTGCGCATTATCGGTCATACCGATAGTGTCGGTTCGGCTGCCTTCAATCAACGTCTCTCTGAGCAGCGTGCGGCGAAGGCGAGAGACTTCCTTGTTGAAAAAGGTATCGCTGCTGAGCGTATCGATGCGCTAGGGCGTGGTGAAGACGAGCCTCTGGCGAGCAACGACTCGGCACAGGGGCGCTTTAAGAATAGGCGTATCGCCGTTGAATTTTATCGTCTAGAGGAAGGTCAGTAATGAAGACAAGGTTAATTAGTAGTGCCTTGGTGGTGGTGGCGTTGCTGCTGCTTGGCGGCTGTTCGAAAGACGATGCGCTGTATATCAATGATGACCCGATAGAGGGTAAGCAACTGATGGTTACGCCACTGCAGGCGACTATCAACGTAGAGACGACACTGCGTTATCAAGCAATTATGGTGGAGAAAGATGGCCGCCAGAGTGATGTCACGGATACTGTAGATTGGAGTAGCAGTGATAAGCAGCTAGCCAGTATCGACAGTAACGGTGTGGCCACTGGTGTATCTGAGGGGGCTGTCGAGGTGACGGCTGAGCTTGACGGCTTAAGCAGCAGCGTACAGTTGCAGGTCGTCGATAAGCCGATGGTCTCGATTACCGTACTTCCGTCCGAGGCAATAACGTTGGTGGGGTTAACTCGACAGTATCACGCGACGCTGAACTTCTCTGATGGCAGCAATCAAGACATCACCAATGATGCCAGCTGGCAATCGGAGGATAGCAGCCTTGCTGACGTAGATGCTGTGACAGGTCTGGTTACTGGCGTTGCCGAGGGCGGGCCGGTCGATATTACAGCGGACTTCAGCGGCCTGTCTGGCAGTGGCGAGATTGTTGTCTCCGACGCCGCGGTGACGTCGATGGAAATCGCTCCCAACCCTAACGAGATGGTCAATCATACTCAGCAGCGGTATCACGCTAGCATCTTACTAGACACCACGCCGGTGCATAAGGTTGATGTTACCAATGATGTTACTTGGTCGGTTGCGTCGGACAGCATAGCCGAGATCAGTAACGATGCCGCTTTTAAGGGAGGCTTACGTGCCTTGAATACGGGGGAGACAGAGGTCAAGGCGCTACTAGCGTATGCCGACCAGAGTATTGCAGCCACCGCTGCACTAACCGTTAACGCACTGGAGTTAACAGACATCACCGTGAGCCCGGATGATGTCGACGTCGTTCGCGGTACCTATGGTCATTTCGTCGCCATGGGGGAGTATAATGATGGCAGCACTGATGACATCACGACCCAGGTGATCTGGTCATCATCTAAGCCAGAGGTTGGAACGATTACGGCCAACGGTGCCAATGGTGGTCAGGCTTATGCGGTGAATGCAGGTGAGACTCAAATTACTGCGGCCCTCGATGGACAGAGTGATACCGTGACATCGATGGTGAGAGCACCTAGCTTAGAGAGTATTACCGTGTTGCCAGAGACGGCGGAAGTACCTGAAAAACGTCGACAAGCATATACTGCCACCGGCCATTTCTCTGATGGCACCAGCCAAGATATTACCCAGGTGGTGCAATGGACTAGTGGTGATGAGGATGCTGCAATTATCGATACGCGTGACTATGGTGTGGTGCATGCTATTAGTGCCGGCTCGTCGACGATTACGGCAAGTTTTCTCGGTCTGAGCGATGATGCAGAGTTAATTGTTGATCAACCGAGTTTAGTGTCGTTGACGATTAGCCCCGTTGACATTCATATACCCGTACAGATTACCTTTAACTACAAGGCTACGGGCCACTACGATAACAATACTGAGGCCGATATCACCGATCTCGTCGTTTGGTCAGCCAGGAGCGATACCGATGGTACCGTGGCAACTATCAGTAATGTCACTGGTCATGAAGGTGAGGCTTATAGCAAAACCTCCGGTGAGGCGACAATTAGCGCTGACTATGGCCCGATGAATGATTCGACTCAACTGACGGTCACCCATATTCCGGGTAGCTATGTGACGCCGAGCTGCTCGCCATCTACGGTTGCTGTCGGTGAAACCACGCAGTGTTCTTGTTTACTGCACTTGACCAATGGTACCAGCACTTACGACTGCACGGCGGTAGCGAAATTCATGGATAACCCTGCAGGCCTATTGAGGTTTTCCGATCAGCCCGGTGAAGAGGGGCTGGCAACCGCTATCGCTCCGGGTAGCGTCGATGTGAACATTCTCTTTGATGGCAAGAATGGACATGTCTCCGTTAAGGTTGAGTAGTATGTGACTCTGCTGAAATGATGCAGAAGCAGTATTATCGCTACAGCTGTGCTGAACTTTATTTGTTTTAGCTGAAAAAGCCACCGCTTTGAGCGGTGGTTTTTTTTGCTTGGTCGCCTTCCGCTATCGTCGGCAAGGCGACAACAGTGCGAAAACGGTCTATACAATAATGGAGAGGAGAGAATAGCGTAGGTATTGATTGCGTTGTTTTCCTGCATCGTAACAGCCCAATTCCGCCGCAAGAAAAAACCATTATGATTATATTCTTCGTCTGTCTCGCCATCCTATTTCTCGGTTATAAGTTCTATAGCCCGTTTATTGAAAAGCAGGCGGGGATTGACCCTACTGTGCAGACACCGCAGGCTCGTTTTGAGGAGGGGGTCGACTATGTGGCGGTACACCCGGTGAAAGCGTATCTGATTCAGTTCCTTAACATTGCCGGTGTGGGGCCTATCTTTGGCCCTATTTTAGGAGCCCTTTACGGCCCGGTGGCGTTAGTGTGGATTATTTTTGGTAATGTTTTTGGTGGCGCGGTACACGATTATTTTTCCGGCGTGCTGAGTATCAAAGATGATGGCAAAAGCCTACCGGAGATCGCTGATAAATACTTTAACGTCTACTTCAAGGGCGTGATGCTGCTGTTCACCGCTATGCTACTGTTCTTTGTCGGTGTGGTGTTCATCATGAGTCCGGCGGGCTTGCTGAGTAATTTAGAGTATTTTGAGGGCACTCCGCTTGCGAGTAATACCTTTTGGGTACTGGCAATCCTAGCTTATTACTTTCTGGCGACACTGTTACCGATCGATAAAATTATTACTAAGCTCTACCCGCTGTTCGGTCTATTAATGATTGTGATGACGACCTCAATCGCGGTGGCGTTATTAGTGGAGGCACCGCATCTGCCAGTATGGGGTGATCTGTTCGCCTATTTTGAACACGGCCATCATGTCTTGCTCGAGCCGAACCCTGATGGTTTACCGGTTTGGCCGCTGCTCTTTATGACAATTACCTGCGGTGCAATTAGTGGTTTCCACTCCACGCAAGCGCCGATCATGGCGCGCTGCCTGACTAACGAAAAATACGTTCGCCCGGTGTATTACGGTGCGATGATGTCCGAGGGGGTTGTCGCCTGTGTCTGGGCGCTGGCCGGTATAGCCGCCTTCCCTGGCGGTTATGTCGAGCTCAAGGCTCTGCTCGACCAGGGGGGGCCTGGTCTCGTGGTCAATCATGTGGCGACGGGCTACCTGGGTGTTTTTGGTGGCATTATGGCTATTATCGCCGTCGCAGTGTTTCCTATCACCTCCGGTGATACGGCGTTTCGCTCTCTGCGCTTGACCCTTGTCGATGCGTTTAATATCTCGCAATCGATGGGGCATCGGTTGATGCTTGCGGTGCCGATACTCTTTATCGCCTACTTGATTACCTTCATCGATTTCTCGTTGATCTGGCGCTACTTCGCCTTCTCCAATATGCTGCTTTCCACCAGTGTGCTGTGGCTGGCGACGAAGTTTTTACTCGACCGGGGTACGTTCCATTGGATAGTGAGTATACCGGCCTGCATTGGCACCAGTGTCACGTTATCGTATATTCTTAACGCCAGTATCGGCTTTGGTATGCCGATCGAGTGGACAAAACCGGTGGGTGTGCTGATTGGCGTGGTGACGTTACTGTTTATGGTGCTTGTCGACCGTCGTTACAAATCCCGTGACGACTCTGAGTTGGGGGCTAGTTAGAGCGAAAGAGCGCAGGTAACTCATTGACGGTTGGTCGTTACCGAAGATTCAGCATGGTTGGTGAGTTGTACGTTCGGCCATGGCGTTGCTGAGGGGTCGCCTTAACGGGGGAATAGAAATGCTCGACGGTGCTAGTCAAAGGGGATTTTTTCCGTATATTGACAGTAACGGCATGCTGCCCACGGAGACTTAACTACGATGGTTAGGCCCCTATAAAAATAACAAGGTATAGGCTATGAGTACGGACGACGCGGTACTAGAACAACTGCCCAAGCTAGAGGAGGTTTTTGACCCCTCTTCGGATGAATACTGTAACAACCCGATTAAACAGTGTATGGCGCTGATGGAGAGGGGGCCTTTCGTCTTTTATGAGCCGTGGCAGGCCTGGGTGATGACGGATATTGGCGACATCATGGAGTGTTGGCGTAAAGAGTACCTCTCCTCAGATTTCTATGATTGGGAGTTCGCACCGCCGCGACCTCATGAAGATGATTGGGGTAACTTCGAAAAGGCGCTGATCGGCCATAGTCTTGTTAGCGACCACGACCATCATCGCCTGATTCGTAAGGTGGTTTCTCCGGCTTTTTCGCGTAATGTTGTCGATGAAATTCAGCGTCGTATTGAGCCTGATATTGATAAGCTATTTGATGCGATGGGCAGCCCGAAGAGTTTTGATTATATTACTGAGGTGGCCGAACATATTCCCTTTATCACTATTACGCGTTTAATCGGTGTACCGGAGAAGTACTGGGATGAGATTAAGCCGCTGTTAGAGAACTTTACGGAGACCTGGAACCCGACTATCTCCGAGGAGAGGCGAGAAGAGGTTCGCCAGCAGTGTAATCGTGGCATCGATATGATTAAGGTGGTGATCGAGGAGCGTCGCCAGTCGCCTCAGCAGGATGACTTCTTGAGCACCATGCTGGATATTGAGGCAAAGAATGAGAAGTTTACTGAGTGGGATATTATCACGCTTGTACTAGCGTTGATTGGTGCCGGTGCCGATACGACGTTGATGGCACAGCAGTGGTCGGTGTATGCGCTGACTAAGCATCCTGATCAGCGCCAACCAGCTCTCGAGTCAGCTGAAACCTTTTCTAACGCCTTTAGCGAAATAATGCGCTGGAGTCTCAACTCGAAGATGGGCTTTGCCCGCTATGCGCCAGAAGATATGGATGTGCTGGGCCAGCGGGTGCGTAAAGGACAGCTGGTGTTATTGATGCCGCACCTCTGCAGAATGGACCCTGTTAAGTATCCTAACCCTGAAGTATTGGATGTTAAGCGTAACTTCGATCCTGACGTGCAATTTGGCTATGGTCCTCGTTACTGCATCG
Source organism: Sinobacterium caligoides (assembly GCF_003752585.1). NCBI lineage: Bacteria > Pseudomonadati > Pseudomonadota > Gammaproteobacteria > Cellvibrionales > Spongiibacteraceae > Sinobacterium > Sinobacterium caligoides. The sequence goes on along the minus strand of NZ_RKHR01000003.1, from coordinate 1,110,570 downwards.
GGGCAGCAATGGCCAAGCGTCAATTGTTTCTCACCATCACTAAGCTATTCGAGCGCTTCCCTAATATCGAGTTAGCTGAGGAGCCAGAGCGCGACAGCAGTAACCATAACAGTATCGCACTGAAAAAACTGATGTTGAAAACGAATGTCTAGTGTAAGAAAGTAAGCTACACCTTAGCAAGTTTGGTGCTTGCACCACGGCTGAGGATAGCACTGTCAGCCGTGGTAATTAGAGGAAGTAGACGAGGGCGAAGCCCAGCCAGCTACAGGCAAGCAGTCCCCAAGCGAGTGGAGCGGACGAGCGGCTTATCGGTGCTTCTTCGACCACATCGTCGTTGCCCTGACTCGCCTTCGCTTTTAATACTTGTTTACGTTGCCTATCTTTTTCTCTGGCTTTAGCCTTCTGTTGTTTTTTGTATTCGGCAATACCCTTTTCAATACCCTGGGCGATGAGTTTACTCTGCGCCTTGGTCTGACCGGGGCGCTGTGTGGCGCGAGTGATTTTTTCGGCGGCCTCTTGGCTCGCCGTCGATGAGGGCTGTTTCATGCTCGTTGCTCACTGTCGAATAGAAAACGGCATTGTAACATGAGTGCCCCGCCTCTAGTGTTTAGCGACGTTGTGTCGTGGAGCTGATGACCAGTAAACTTGCCAAGAAGTCGATAGCCCTCGGTTGAGTCAGTTTGTTAAGCTAGTAGCATATTGACAGGATGAGTGATTGGCAAAGAAACTATGTTTGGACTTTTAAAGACGCAACCGTTGCTAGCGGAACAGAGTGCTGAGTGGATTTTTAGTACATTCGATTGGGCACTCAAGAACTTTGATAGCAGGGAGTTTTTTACTCGCAGCCGGTTGGTTCAGCCGACCAATGAGTTCTTTGCTGGCAGGGTAAGTAGTGTGCATGAAAAGGCAGAAAATATTTTTCAGCATACATTACGCTACAGTGGCTTACAGCATTGGCCCGTGCAGTTGCAGGCCCCCGAGCTATTTCAGAATACCCCCGCGCAGTCGCTGAACCTGCTGCAGGTGCAGCGTGATTCTGTGTCAGCGGCGTTGCCAGCTCTGCATAGCGATATCCCTCTCTATGTCAGTTATAACCCTCAGCAAACCTTGAAAGCTGAAGATATGTCATCTAACTATGCTCACTTATTAGCTCAGCATTTGGTGGCGCAGTCGGGGCAGCTGCCACCCGGGGGAAAGGATTATTTTCTTGAGGCGACAGAGGTGTTAGCGGTGTTTATGGGATTTGGCGTCATGTTTGCCAATTCGGCCTACACATTCAGAGGTGGTTGCGGGAGTTGCTATAACGCCGCAGCTAATCGGCAGGCAACGCTGTCGGAGAATGAGGTGGTTTTCTCCCTGGCCTTATACTGCCAACTAAAAGAAATACCGGCATCCGAGGCGACGCGTCACTTGAAGAAACATCTTCGGCGAAGCTATAAGCAGGCGCTAAAACAAATAGCAGGGCTGGACGAACGTTTTGCCGCACTCTGTTCTTATCGTTGAGCTATTTTAAATTTAAGCTATTGCTTTTTTGTCTATTTTATATCCTCAATGGGTTACTTTGAAAGCGGTCGCCGCCTCATCTCTTTAGGCTAAGCTTTAATGCTGATGCTACTAAAAGCCCATTTTCGTCCTTAGTAAAAGTGTTAAAATAATCGTCACAGCCATGTTTAATAGTGCTTACTAAAGTGACTTGTTAGGCTGAAATAATTTATAACAGTATGCGTTAAGTGAATAATTTGACGCGCAGTCTTCATAAAAGGGTAATTAACATGAGTCGTTTAGAAGGTAAGACAGCTATCGTCACAGGTGGTGCTCGCGGTATGGGTGAGGCGACGGTTCGCGGTTTGGTGGCGCAGGGGGCTAAGGTCGTTATTGCTGACGTGTTGGAGGCAGAAGGGCAGGCCCTCGCGGCAGAACTCGGTGCTGATGTAGCGGTGTTTGTGAAGACCGATGTGACCAATAAAGGGGACTGGGAAGAGGCTGTAGCGGTAGCTGAGCGTTTAGGTCGCTTGAATGTCTTAGTTAACAATGCGGCAATTTTGTTTCACAAGACTATCATGGAGACGACAGAAGAAGACTTCTTGAAAATTGTAAGTATTAATCAGCTGGGTGTGTTTCTAGGCATGCAGTCCGTTTTCGAGGCAATGAAGGCCAATGGTGGCGGCTCCATCATTAATGTCTCTTCGATCGATGGTTTACAGTCTCAGAATAGTCTGTGCGCCTATAGTTCAACAAAGTGGGCGGTGCGCGGTATGACGAAGTCGGCGGCGATCGAGATGGGTAAACATGGAATTCGTGTTAACAGCGTACATCCCGGTGGTATTTATACCGCGATGCATGGGGCTGATTTTATCAGTGAGGAGCAGGCCAGTGAGTTCTATACAAAACAGGCGCTACCTCGGGTGGGTTTATCGCATGAGGTCGCCAATGTGACTATTTTCTTGGCATCGGATGAGGCGACTTATAGTACTGGCTCAGAGTTTGTCGCCGATGGTGGCTGGAGTGCTGGTTCCGTCAACGATTCGTTGCCTCAATTATAAGCTTGCTGAGGTTGCTGTCAGATTGAGGGGGTGATTAAGGGAACTGAAAATACAGAAAAACCCGCTAGTAGGTGCCACTAGCGGGTTTTTTATCTGATAAAGCAGCCAAGTTAGGAAGGGGAGGCTATTCAGCATCAGCGAGAACGACGCCCTGCAATCCTTTGCTTTGGGTTTGCCGTCGTCTCAAATAAACACCGATTCCAGCGTCCTGCTTGTCGGTGAGTACGGGACTAATTATTACCGGATGCTGTACCTTTGTCTTTCCCCAGTTTTGGGGGGGTAGGCAAAAAAGTCGCTTTATTCGTAGGAAAGTAATTCAACATCAAAGATGAGGGCTGAGTTAGCGGCAATAGCTCCCATGCTACGACGACCGTAGGCGAGCTGGGGCGGGATAAATAAGCGGTACTTATCACCGGGAGACATCAGTTGCAAACCTTCAGTCCAGCCTTTGATCACTTGGTTGAGGGTAAAGCTGATCGGCTCACCACGTTGAATCGAACTGTCGAAGACAGTGCCGTCACTCAATGTGCCGTGATAGTGTACGGTGACTCGGCTATCAGCCATAGGGCGGTGTTGGCTGTCGCCACGTGTTAATACGAGGTATTGAAGCCCGGAGTCAGTGCTATACACCCCCTCGCGTGTTGCGTTGTCACGCAGGAATTGCTGTGCTTTAGCGAGGTTATTAGCGGCTGTTTTGGCGTTGTTGATGGCACGGTAGATGCCCCAGCCGATGAGTAGTAGCGCGAGGATAGCAGCGAGAATATTTGACAAGGTTAGCGGCCTATAATGATCGAGAAGACTGTCATTGTAAGTCAACATGACAGTCTAGGCGAGTATCGATCAACTCTGCTGCGGTGGCTCAGCTTTTGGTAGTAAAGGCTTACGTACGACAGGCCAAAATATTTCTTCGGCCCAATGCAGCCGGCGGGCGATAGGAAGGCCAAATAGCTTCTGGCGAGTGTTGGGGATCTTGGCGGTGCCAAAAACGACATCAAAAAGGAAGAGGCTAACAGCATAGTTACCATTAGGGTGGGCATTGCGACCGTATGAGTGGTGCGCATGATGGGTGTCGGGCAGGGTTATAGTGCGTTCAAGGACCCACCATAGCGGCTCACTCCACGGCGCCTTGGTGCGGAGATAAAGGTCCCAGCGGAAGGCGGTATGAGTCAACACATTGATGATGTAAGTGATAAATACTGCGATGGCGAAGGATTCGTAACAGCCGCTGTAGCTGGCGAAGGCACCGACCCATGGTTGTGGCAGGAGGAAAATCCAAAAGAGGTTGTAGCGATAAAGTAAACCGCTATTCATGTCGAGCCCGCTGTGGTGAGTGCGGTGAATTTTCCAGAGCCAACGCCATTCATGGGCGTAGCGGTGTATGGTGTAATGGGCGAGCTCCATACCGACAAAGAGCAACGGGCAGAGCAGCCAGAATGAAATACCTTGTAAGCTATTACTATGGCTCGGGAACCATTGTGCGGCGAGGTGTCCAGCGATGCCGCCGACGATTACGCCGGAAACCATCGGCTGCCCGATGAGACCGAACAGTGAAAACACAGCATCCCGGAGCGGTCGTTGTGCACGGCGGATATGACCAGAGAACAGTTCGGCGCTGTAGATCAGAACAAATGTCGTGAGCACAGTAACACCAAGGGTGATTTCGATATCAACGGCAGGCGGGTTCAAGCCGGACCTCCTTATCAATACTTTGTTATTTTATTATTATTCTTTCTGTAAGCTCATTCAGAATATGTCAGCTGTTATAGCTTAGCTAGAACATTGCTGGTTAATATTCAGTAATATAAACGTTACTGGTAAACTTATACCTTCTATGTGCTTTGCACAACAAGCTTGTCGATAGAGAAAGCTATTACAGTTAATACTATCAACCTTTTGATTGCTGCTTGAAGAGAACTATCGTGCCGTCATTAAACATAAATTTTCAATGCCGTTTTTGCCAGTTGGCGATTTCTGAGGCGAGGTGGAAGGCTCAGGGCTTTTGTGAGTCGTTAGCTTGCCGTCAACAATATAACCATTCTATCGGGACGCAAGTAACGAGAAAGAATGAGCTGCAACGTGATGTGTTGGAGGCTGAGTTGCGTGTGAGGGCGGCGGCGGAGCTAGAAGTAGCAGAGGAGGAACTGTATATCGTACAGGTTCCTTATAATTCGCACTCTACTACTGCTCTTGGTTATGAGGTGATAGAGGCTTTTCAAGCACATCTACAAGCATTAGTGGAGAGCTACGAGGGTGAGACGGAGGCGGAGCATGTTTCTGAATATGAGCCACCAACCGGTATTGAGCACCTAGATGAGGTACTGACGGCAGCTTGTACGGGGTGTCGCGGCCATTGTTGCCTTAATGGCCGAGAGTATCATGCCTTCATCGATCACTCGACGATCGCACGGATCTTGGAGCTTGAACCTGAAATAGGTGTCGACGGTATTGTCGAGTTTTACAGCGCTTTGATTCCTGCGGTGGCAGTGCAGAATGGCTGTATTTTCCAGAGTGATGAGGGCTGTGTATTACCGTCGTCATACCGTGCTGATATCTGCAATGATTACTTTTGCGAGGGGTTACGGCAACTCATTGATGAACATGAGCGTGAAGAGCCAGAGCACGCAATACTGGCGATATGGGATGATGAATGCCTTATTAATACGGTTAATTTAACCTGTTAGGGAGTTGCTCAGGATATGAACCAGCAGTTGATCTTTAATGACGATTTTAGCTTTTGTGTGGAGCAGCGTTGTTGGTGTTTTAGTGCCCAGTTAGAAGGTGCGAAGATCTGGCTTTTTTGTTCTAGGGAGACCGACCGACGCAGTGAACCTGATGATGAGTGTAAGCTTGATTATGAGTGGCAGGCCGAGGAGTGGCTGAGCCAGCATGATGTGGCAGACGACGGCAAAATTTATCTCTCAAACTAATACGCTGGCATGAATATTTTATATAGGGCAGAAGTCGACGAGCTGAAGTATCATCACAGCTCTTGATGGCTGCTATTGGAGGTCTGTTATGCTCAATACTGTTCACCCCCCATCGCTCGATAATGCCTTTTATCGTGATCACTTACTGATGTTGGCGCGTTGCTTCCAGCATTATACCGGGTGCTTACTCTGTGGTGTGGCGTTGACTGACGAAGACTGTGCAGAGCAGCTGTTCCGCTCGAAAGCAGTGATTCTCTCCCATGCTGGCGGTGACGATCCGATCTTTAATTATGCTAATGAACAGGCAATGTCACTATTTGAGCTGAATTGGCCCTCAATCACGCAGTTGCCGTCACGTTTTTCTGCAGAGCAGCCTAATCGCGCCGAGCGAGCGAGATTACTGGCGGAGGTGACCGCTAATGGCTTTATCGAAAACTATCAGGGGGTGCGTATTGCGAGTAGTGGACGGCGGTTTAGAATTGAGCAGGCAGTGGTGTGGAATGTGAGGGATGCCGCCGGCAATTACGTAGGGCAGGCGGCGACATTTGAGCACTGGCAATTTCTTTAATGTAGCTGATGGTTCGTATTTATTCGCCTTGATAACCATGTTCTAGCGGGTTGCCTTTATCATCAATGCTGACAAAGACGACCTTATCGACAGTGATGATGTCTTGTTTGGTCGCTTTGTGGCGGATCTGACAAGAAACTGTAATGGAGGTTTTACCTACTTTTACCAGTTTGGTGCCGATCTCTACGATTTCACCGAGTTCGCCGGGGCTCTTAAAGTTAATTTCCGACATATGCACGGTGACTAGGTGTGAATTACCGAGTACGCAGGAGGCAAATATAGCGGATTCCTCGTCAATCCAAGCGAGCGCGGTGCCACCGAAAAGCTTGCCAGCAGCGTTGAGGTCAGGGTAGGAGATAATCTTACGGGTTCGGAATAAGGGTTCGCTCATAGTGCTCTCAATCATCTGTTTAGTTCCTAGGCGCGAGGCCTTGGGCGCGACCTTTTACTGGCGCGAGCCGATAAGCCCATCTTAGCACTGTTTTTCAGCGCTTTTCTATCCTCAATGATTAAAGACGCAACGACTATTCGCGTTGAGTTGGCTAACTTAGCCGACCCTATCAATACGTTGATTGAAGGGGGCGACGAGCAATAAGCAGAGTAAGGTAAGATAAGAGAGCCAGTCGACGCTACTGGGCAACAGCTGCTGTAATAGCATGATGAGGCTAATAGTGGCTAAAATCATCATCCAGTGCAGTGTTCGTCGCTTAGGTATTATGCGATAAAGACTACCGCATAGCGGGCAAGTTAGTTTGAGTAAGGTGGTGAGCATTTTCCAATAGCCAAAGTGATGACCGCATCTGGGACATTGCTGCATGCTGACTCCTTAAAGACTCTATCGAATGGAGGCTAATTTAAGTATAGCGCTACTTTTTGTTTTTGTTGTTTCAGTGGCTTTACTGCTGTGCTTAGTCAGGGACGAGTCGATAATAAAGCGCTTGTATAGCGCTATCTTGTCTATTGCTCCGTTGGTTTTTTATCGTGAGTTTATTACCTGACCACTTTTTTTATGTTAAAAATTTGTCTTTGATGGATGATTTATTCTGTTGATAGCGAGTAGCCATGAAAAAAGGCCGCACCTTATCGGGGCGGCCTTTTTTCTGACACTTTATAACGTACAGCCTTTGCCTGTTAATCCATCTCGGCCATTAGCTTGGCGTTACCGCCTGCGGCAGAGATGTTATTGCTTAGTGTCTTCTCGTGAACAAAGCGGAGCATGGCTGCCTGTGTTTCTTGCTGGTTCAGTATCACCGGTAGTGGACCCTGTTGCTGCGTTGTGGCTACGAGCAATTGCTCGGCAGCAGCTGGCAGTACGAGTACATCGACACTATTACTGCAGATGAACTGCTGGTGGCAAGTAGCATCACTGATATCGTGAACCGCTAGCACGCCGGCAGCAATCAAACTCCCGCTGTGGGGGAGTTGCTCGATCATTTGGCTGGTGCTAACGACGGCGTTACCGCTGACGATAGCGAGGGCGACGAGCTGTGAGAGCTGTTCCATATCCATGGCGATAGATGGGTCAAACCAGACCAGTCCCCGTGGCTCGATATTGAGACTGTTATCTTCACCGGTCGGCCCCTCTAGCATGCGTGGACCACAGAGCTGTGCAGCAAACTCGGCACAACCACGAGCGAAGCGCTCACCGAGGTTGTGACGGATGAGGCTAAGACGCTCCTCGAAGCCACTTAATTGCCATGCTTGTTGACGCTGACGTAAGGTGTTGAAGTCGGCGCTAACACCGCTTTGGTAAGGCGTTGTTTCGGCTTGTTCGATGGCGGTGTAGGAGAGTAGGCGTTTGAGGTAGTCGGGACCACCAGCCTTTGGTCCTGTGCCTGAGAGGCCACAGCCCCCGAAGGGCTGTACACCTACGACTGCACCAATGATGTTGCGGTTGACGTAGATGTTGCCAGCGTTAGAGGCGGCGACGACTTGATCGACGTGACGTTGTACTCGGGAGTGGATTCCCATAGTGAGGCCGAAGCCGGTACTGTTAATGTCGGCAACGACACGGTCGAGCGTGCCTGCCTTGAAACGCACTAAGTGTACGACAGGGCCAAAGACCTCTTCACGCAGTGCGTTGATGTTGTCGATCTCATAGAGGCTGGGTGGGAAGTAGTAGCCTGCGTCACATTCACTGGGGACTTCGTGGCGGTAGATGAGTTTACCGTGTCCCTGCTGCATGTATTCCGCGTGTTGCTCTAGGCGCTCTAATGCCTTGTGGTCGATAACAGGGCCGACGTCGGTGCTGGGGTTGGTGGGGAGGCCGATACGCATCTCTTTCATGGCGCCGACGATCATCTCGCTGAGCTTGTCGGCGATATCTTCCTGCACGAAGAGAACACGTAGCGCTGAGCAGCGTTGGCCTGCGCTTTGGAAGCCGGAGCTGATAACGTCATCAACGACCTGTTCGGGTAGGGCGGTGGAGTCGACAATCAATGCATTCTGGCCGCCGGTTTCTGCAATTAATACCGGTAGCTCGCCACCACGGGTCGCCAACTGCTGGTAAATGTGCTGGGCGGTGTTGGTTGATCCGGTGAACATGACCCCTTTGATAGCGGGCTCGGAGAGTAAGCTGTCGCCAGCGGTAGGGCCATCAGTCGGTAGTAGGATAACGGCATCGTGATCGACGCCCGCCTGGTGGAGTAGTTCGACGGCGCGGGCGGCGATGAGTATGGTTTGCTCCGAGGGCTTAGCTAGCACAGTGTTGCCAGTGACGAGGCCGGCGATCACTTGGCCGACAAAGATTGCCAGCGGGAAATTCCAAGGGCTGACACAGAATAGGGTGCCAAGCGCTTGCTGGTTGCCGATGCTCCGTCTCGCGTGCAGGGCGTAGTAGCGACAGAAATCGATGGCTTCACGAATCTCCGCATCGGTATCCGTGGCGCCTTTGCCGGCTTCTAGGCAGCACAAGCCCATCAACTCAGCTTTATGTTGCTGCAACAGTTCAGCGAAGCGCTCAGCGATGACGGCACGTTGCTCGACACCCTTGGCTTGCCAGCTTGGCTGTGCAGCCTCTGCTCTTGCCAGGGCCGTTAACACTTGAGGCTTGTCCCATAGCTTGATGCCCTGGCTGAGTGGCTTCAAGTTAAAGGGCGATAGTACGGGGTAGTCGCGATCGCCGTGCTGCAAGCTAGCGGCAAGCTCAGGTAGGCGTTGCTCAGCCTGGGCTAGACCATCGAGGAAGAATTGTTCGGCAGCAGGACTTTCTAGATCGAGCCCCATAGAGACCTGGCGATCTGAGTACAACGACATAGGTGCACGAATTTTCGGGTGCGGAATGCTGTCGACGTTACGCATGAATTCGACAGGGTCTTGTAGCAGGTCTTCTGGCGCGAAGCGTGGGTCGATGATCTTGTTGACGAAAGAGGTATTGGCGCCGTTCTCGAGTAGTCGCCGCACCAAGTAGGCCAATAATGACTCGTGTTCGCCGACTGGGGCATAAATACGGGTGGGGCCAGTGTAAATATTTTGTTCTTTCAGCCCCTCATAGAGGCTCTCGCCCATGCCATGTAAACGCTGAAACTCAAAGCCACTGTGATCTTCAGTAAGGGCGAGGATCGTCGCGACGGTGTAGGCATTGTGTGTGGCGAACTGTGGGTAGAGCCACTGACGAGCGTCGAGTAGTTTGCCGGCACAGACACGATAACTGAGGTCTGTAGCCTGCTTGCGAGTATAGACGGGGAAGTCGTGGTGTCCGGCCGTTTGGCTGATTTTAATCTCGGTATCCCAGTAGGCGCCTTTGACTAGGCGTACCATGAGGCGACGCTGATAGTGCTCGGCACGCTCGGCGAGCCAGCCGATGACGATTGGAGCGCGGCGCTGATAGGCTTGCACGGCGAGGCCTAAGCCCTGCCACTCTGCGAGACTGGGATCGGCCATCAACAGTTCGAGCATCTGCAGCGAAATCTCTAGCCTGTCAGCCTCTTCAGCATCGATAGTGAGGTTGATGTTGTGCTTGCAGGCCAGTTGCGCGAGGGTGTTAACTCGCTGCTGCAATTCGCCAAAGACGCGGTCACGTTGACTGAATTGGTAGCGTGGATGCAGTGCCGAGAGCTTGATAGAGACGCCGGCCGTGTGCTCCGGTTTACCGTTGGCGTTGTTGTTACCAACAGCCTCAATAGCATCGTAGTAGAGCTGATAGTAATGATCGGCATCCCTCTGGGTACGAGCGCCCTCGCCAAGCATATCGTAGGAGTATTGGTAGCCTTGCTTCTCCCATTTGGCAGATTTCTTCAATGCTTCGGCGAGTGTTTCCCCGAGGACGAACTGCTTGCCCATGACTTGCATGGCGATCTTGACGGCAGAGCGAATCAGTGGCTCACCGGTGCGGCGAATTGCCGAACCGAGCCCAAGCTTCGCTTTCTCTACGTCGCGGCGTCCGAGCTTGAGAATACGCCCGGTCATTAACAGCCCCCAGGCAGAGGCATTCATTAGCCAAGCCTCACTCTTGCCGACATAATCTTCCCACTCACCGCGGGCGAGTTTATCGGCAATCAGGGCATCGGCGGTATGGCTGTCGGGTACTCGCAACAAGGCCTCGGCAGTACACATGAGTAACACACCCTCAGGTTCTGTTAGGGCATATTCGTGCATCATATTCTCGACGCCGATCTTGCCCTTGGCTTCGCTACGAATATGTTTTACTAATTCAACGGTCCACTGATCGACCTGATTCAGGCTGATCGTTTGGTGGTCGGCGACACTGAGTAGCTGTTCGACAATGATATTCTCGTCGATGTGGAAGTACTGCTCTAGTGTGGAAAACTTGTTATCAAATTGGGTATCGAAGGAAGGCATACAGGGTACCTAGAATAGCGAATTAACGGATGGAGACGGCCTGAGTGGCGGCACATTTAAGTCGTCACTCAGGCTGTCGTCAAGGCAATTATTGTTTATTTTTTATGGCAGGCGTTGAGGGCAGCGTCGTACTCTAAGTGGAGCTCGTCGAGACTGTTACCGTTACCGAATTTCGAGAAGATCACGATGCAGAGTCCACTGACAATAAAGCCGGGAACGATGGAGTACAGAGCAAAGATACCGCCTAGGTTGCTGAGGTTGGTCCAGATAATTACCGTTGCAGCCCCACTGATCATGCCGGCGAGGGCACCGTTGCGAGTCATGTTACGCCAGAATAATGAGCCGATGATGACACTGCCGAAGGCGGCGCCCAACCCAGCCCAAGCGTTAGCAACGAGTGCTAAGATGGAGCTCTTTGGATCGAAGGCAATGATTAAGGCAACACCGGCGACAGCGATAAGTACTAAGCGGCCGACCCATAGCAGTTCCTTAGAGGTTGCGTTAGGGCGCAATAGACCGTGGTAAACATCCTCGGCTAACGAGCTGGCAGCGACGAGAAGCTGTGATGAGATGGTGCTCATTGACGCAGAGAGTACTGCAGCGACGATGCCACCGGTGACGAAGGGATGAAGCAGGGCATTACTCAGTGCTAGCAGTGACGTTGAGGCTCGCTCAAGCGGTGCCCCATGCGACTGGAAATAGGCCAGTGCGGCGAGGCCCGTTAGCATCGCACCGTACATGGCGAGGATCATCCAGCTCATACAGATGAAGCGTGCCTTAGGCACCTCTCGTACTGACTTTAGTGCCATAAAACGGATGATCACGTGGGGCTGTCCACAGTAGCCTAATCCCCAGGCCATCAGTGAGATGACGCCCATAGCGGTCATGCCAGCAAAAATATTGAGACTGTCTGGGTTGTACTGCTCTGCGAGCGCCATAGTCTCAGAGTAGCCGCCCATACTTGAGATGGCGGCAAAGGGGACAAGGAGGATGGCAACAAACATCAGGCAGCCCTGGAAAAAGTCGATCCAAGCGACGGCGAGAAAGCCGCCAATAACAGAATAAAGCACAACGATGAGGCCGCCCATTATTAGGCCATCGGTATAGTCTATGCCATATTGTTTGAAGGCCGCCTCTAGGGCAACGGCCATGGCGACGAAACCGGAGGCGGTATAAACGGCATAGAAGATTAAGATGACGACGGCGGTGGCAATGCGTAGCCAGCCTTTTTGATCTTTAAAGCGGTTATGAAAATAGGAGGGAATAGTGAGTGAGTCTTTGAACTGCTCTGTGAAGACCCTCAGCCGTGGGGCAATCAGGGTCCAGTTGAGGAACTGGCCGATAGCAAGGCCTAAGGGGAGCCATAATTGATTGATACCGTTAATATAAAAGGCGCCAGGAAGAGCGAGTAATAGCCAGCTACTCATGTCAGAGGCGCCGACGGTCAGAGCACCGACGGCACCACCAAGGCTGCGCCCACCGAGCATATAATCTGCGTGACTACTGGTTCGCCGGTAGGCGAAATAGGCTAGGGTGGCGATAATGGCGATGTATAAGATGTAGGGTAATAGGGTAATTAATAGATCGCTCAATTGTATACGCTCCATTTTAGTTATCGTGTATTCATTTCTCGGCGGTAATATAGGTGATATGTGCAGTGAAGCTTTATATACAAAATGTTTAATTTCTAAAAATTTGATCTATATCTCGGCCCAGAGTAAAACTTTATGGACCGTAAAGTCAGGTAATAAGTGGTTTTTGTATTCGCAGGTCAACTATATAGGCCGCAGGCGACGTCTTAATGGTCGTGCTATTGCTTCGAGTGAGCAGAGCAATAGCCCTATCCAGATGAGACTAAAGCTGATCATTTTGACACTGTCGAATAGCTCGCCAAAGACGTAGACAGCGAGAATAAACTGCAGACTAGGCTCGATGTATTGCATAAGGCCAACCATGCTCAGGCTAGTACGGCTAATGGCGAGGGCAAAAATAATGAGCGGTACCAATGTGGCGGGAGCGGCCCCGACGTAGAATAGAAAGGTAGAGAGTCCTGATGACAAGGCGACACTTTGCTGACTCACGTACTGCCAAACCATAAAAATTAAGGCGAAAGGAAGTAAGACCGCAGCCTCGATGGTGACGGAGGTCAGGGCGTCGTAACGAATGTGTTTCTTACATAAGCTGTAGAGCGCAAAGAAACTGCCCATGCAGAGCGATAGCCAGGGAAATTGCCCGTAATGATAGACTTGGTAGCCGATGCCAGCGATGGCAAGGGCGACGGCTAAACGTTGTAGCGAGGAAAGTTGCTCTTTCAAAAACAGAACGCCTAGAGCAATAGATATCAATGGGTTAATAAAGAAGCCAAGGCTGGCAGCCAAGACTTCGCCATGTGTCGTTGCCCAGATGAAGGAGTACCAAGAAACACACATAAGTAGGCTGGCGAGACAGCAAATTATTAATGAGCGCTTATCGGCCAAGATGGTTGCGATGGGGGGCAGCGGGCGGCGCAACAGTCCCATGAATAGCAGCATACAAGGAATAGAAAAAATAATACGCAGCGCGAGTAGTTCGTTGACATCGGCCTGTGGTAGTTGATGGTAATACAGCGGCAGCAACCCCCAAACAAGAAAGGAAAGCGCGGCGAGAAAATTACCAGTGCGAGATGTTTGCATCGTAAGCCTAGTGCGTTGTGGTCAAAAAGGTGTCGTAGGAAGTGACGGCGCCTGGAGTTCGTGGTGCCTTTCGGTAGATTAACAGAGCTCTAGAATGCAGTCTGTAGCGGATATCCGAGGGGGTGGCGGGTTCTTAAAAGTACCTGAAGTGTAGGGAAGGGACGCTATCTGCCTAAGTATTAGAGAACACTGTTGGCTATAATTAACGTCTCAGTCTACTATTTGTTGCTGTGTTCGCACATATTGCCTTTATTGGTTGCTGTCGTTTGATTTATAAGCTATTAATTAAGGCTGCATTTATGTACTTTTGTTAATCAGTTGTGTATGCCACGACTCGCTCTTTATGTACTCATTGGTATAAATTGGGCAAGCGCTGGGGAAACCCTCAGTCCTTATAATCGATAGAATTAAGGTAAGAAGTTATGAGCTTGAAAAAAAATCTAATCGCCGTTGCTATTATTAGTACTGCTTTAGGGCTGAGTGCCTGTTCAAGCGATGATAACGCTGTTGACGACGTGAAGGAGGCGGCTAAAACGACCGCTGCTGAAGTCAGTGATGCAGCAAGCGCTACTGCTGATAAAGTCGGTGATGCTGCGGATACGGCAGCAGACCACGCTGGCGATGCCTATGACAGCGCCAAAGAAGCTGCAGGTGATGCGAAAGACTCTGTTGTTGAAAGTACTCAGAATGCCGTTGATGCGACGAAAGATGCTGCTGGAGACGCTAAGGATTCGGCTGCTGCTAAGCTAGAGCAGGCAAAGGAATCTGCAGCTGAAAAATCTGATGAGGCGAGCAAGAAACTGGAAAGCCTCAAGCCTGCAGGCGAGTAATTAGCGTTTCCATTTTGGGTCGTACCATGGATTGGGTGTGACCTAAAATTATCGTATCGACGGTTTATCCTCTTTCACCTGATCATGTTCTAGTGTGTCCTATATGCGCGTTGACGATGTCATTGATCGTTCACTGCCTTCGCGTACCTCTATTGTTGCTTTGAAGTAGGCGGTAAAAAGGATCAGCGAGCGGAATTGGCCCGCCCCTCTAAGCGCAGCTATAAGTGATACTTAGGCATTACGGCGCTTTTTCAGGCTTGATAATGCAAGCAGTGCAGAGCCAAACATCCAAGCAGAAGCAGGTAGCGGTACTTCAGAGGTCTCAACTTGAAGTAGGAAGTCCTTACTTTCGAAAGCGGCGAGTGACTGACCGCTTAAGAAGTGTAGCTCGATGCTATCGGCAGTGAAGCTATAATCAACGTCGCCGTCCCAGCCGTTATTGATGATGGAAAGCCCTGTAATATCACTGCCATAGTTGAGTCGTTGAAGAGGTAGTCAAAGCGAACGGTGCTGTTGGCACCATCAAAATTTGAGGTTATGTTTAGCAGCAGGTTATTAGCATCAAAGTCGGCGGTAATTGTTAGGAAGTTGCTGGCGTCATTGATGAACTCAGTGCCGTCATCGCCGTCATCGCCGACTGCGCTGGTTAAGCTATCGTTGGTAACAGGGTTATTGAAACCGTATAGATTCCGCTCTGATAATTTTTGATAACAAGTTGTTGTCGAAAATAGGCGCTATCTTAGTTTTGGTGGGTGTATTGTTTTTGATGGGGATAATATCTATATCGGCGTTGTGTTTGATTTTTTTAAACAGGTGTTTTTTCCGCCTTTGTTTTGATCTTATTGTGTTGTTTTATGTTGTATTTATTGGTTTTAGTTACTGATTTGTCGTTTTTGTAATATTTTTTAAATGTATTTTTGCGTCGCCTCTGCTTTTTATAATCATCGGAAGAAATGATATCGGAGAGAGGTCTGGAATGAGTCGTCCGACATAAAATCGATTAAACGAGAGTTGTTATCATTATCATTCGCATGTAGTATGCCGTCCCAATAAGGAAGGGGCTCGGTTGAGCCTTATTGGTTTAGAGTGCAATGGAGGGTGCTATGCCGCGTGTATCAGGGGCGATTGCCGCTACGACTTTATCTTGTCTATTTTTATCGGCTACAGCAAACGCGCTAGGTCCGATAGATGGGAAGGTATATGGTCGTTTGAATGTAACCTACCAGTATGAGGATAATGCAGATAGTGATGGGGTCTGGAAGTTAGAAAATAATTCTTCTCGACTTGGCTTTAAAGGTGAAACAGCTATTGATAGCGGACTTAATATTCTCTATCAGCTCGAGTTTGGGGTCGAAGTTGATGATGGTGAAAAGGATGGTGACACGTTTTCTCAACGCGACATTTTTCTTGGTCTTGAAGGAAGCTGGGGGCAGCTAAAAGCGGGACGCTTGACGATACCATTTAAGCAGGCCAAAGGTGATTTTGATCGCTTTAATGACTTACAAGGTGAATTAGGCAAAATCATCGACGGTGAAAACCGTCTTAGCAACACCTTGCAATATGCCAGTCCAGAGTTACTCACTGGTCTCGTTGCTAAGCTGGCTGTAATTCCCGGTGAAGGAGAGGGTGATGAGGATGATGCGGCGGACGCTGCCTCAGCATCGCTTGTGTATAAGCGAGAACAGTTATATTTAGCACTGGCTGTTAATAATAATATCAAGCAGCAGGATCAGTTGCGGCTAGTGACTACTTGGCACTGGGGGGCTCTGGGAGAGGGCTTATTTAGTGTCGGAGCGCTCTATCAACATTCGAAAGGCCATGATGACGATTTTCGTTATATTGACGGAAAAGATGAAGCCGACGCCTATGGTGGCAGTGCTGTTTATGCGTTAAGGAAAAACAGCGTTAAGGTGCAGTATATTGTCAGTGATCGCTCGGCTCGTATGAGTGACTCAAGCCAGTTCTCTGTTGCGTTAGATCATCAGCTTGGTGAACGATCCGTCCTTTACACTTATTATGCAGATCGTAAAGCAGATGAAAGAGAGTATGAGACTCGTTACTTGGCCGTCGGGTTAAAGCACAGCTTTTAAATTGAGAGCCCATTTCGTCTTTTTTTTGCGTTAATAAAGTAGGCGATTAGTTAGTGTTTTTTTAGCTTTATCGTATGAGCTTAAAGTGTGAGGTATATTTTATTTGGTTTGGTTTGGTTTGGTTTGGTTTGGTTTGGTTTGGTTTTTTGTTTTTTTTGGTTGGTTGTTGTTTCTATGTGCTAATGATGGATAGGGAGATTGTTATGAAAAAAATAAAAGGGAATAATGTTATTTTAGGACGACAGTGGTTGCGTGGTGTTGTTTTTATTACGGGATTAAATTGTGCTTTTTCAGTGGCTAATGCGGCGTCAGGTATGGCGGTGGAAAGTGTTCTTACTCCAGCACCTGTCGTGGTAGACGGTGTAGAGGATAAGCAGTGGGCACTGGCTACACCTTTAAAGGTCGTGTTGAATGAGCTTCCTTACGAGCCGAACAATGGCTATAAGGGCTTGATGGAAACCGAACTTGAGGTGCGAAGTTTGTATGATGAGGAGTATATTTATTTTCTTTATCGCTGGTACGATCCGACGGAGAGCTTGGCTCGTTTTCCGTGGGAAAAGGCTGCGGATGGCAGCTGGAAGCACCTCGAAAATAAAGATAGTACGTTGCATGAAAATACTTATTATGAAGATAAGCTTTCAGTTTATTGGGATATTAATCAACGTGGATTTATCAAGAAAGGCTGCGATAAATCCTGTCATATGGTGGAGGATGGCTTGCTGGAGGGGGTAAAAGATACCTCGGCAGGTCGTCACTACACACTAAAAGATACTGAGACGCTGGATGAATGGCAGTGGAAGGGTATTCGTACTAACCCGAATTATCAGATGGACGATGGCTTTGTAGATAATGAGCATGAGACTAATGGCAAGTGGGGGCGTCATCCAGATGATAGTGCAGGTGGTGGTTATTATAACAACACCAACGACACAGAGTTCCCGGCTTGGGTGAACGGTGAGACGAAAGAGCCCGCACCTTACTGGGTGATGGAGGCAGCTAAGCAGGCCTTTGTCGACACCTTTCAGCCCGGTGATCGTATTGGCGGCGTTGTGACCGCGCCACACACTGCATCACGCGCCGACGTCAACGCTAAAGGCGTCTGGAAAGATGATCACTGGCAGCTGGAGGTAAAGCGTAAGCGTATCACCAATTATAAAAATAGTGCTCGTCAAGATATACAGTTTAATGACTTGGCAAAGCCTTATTATTTTGGTGTAACAGCCTTTGATAACAGTCAGATTAATCACCTCTATCATAAGAAGTCTATTAAACTAACGTTTAAGCAAGGCTCGTGAAAGAGTCGTTAGAGCTGCAAGAGAAGACGCCGAGAGGCGGTCTCTCTTCTCTGGGCTTGCAGACCCGTTTAACATTGTTTTATTTAGGGCAGAAATACCGCCCTTGGTTAGCCTTTCCCTGGTTGTTGCTATTGGCTGTGGCGTTGTTGAGCCAGTTCTATCTTGGCTATAGATATAACTCGAACGACACAACTAACATCTACCTTCAGTTGGCTCGCGGCTGTTCATATACCTTACTATTAGTATTGTGCCTGTTGTGGCTGCCGGTGATGCGGCATGGTTTGGCGGCGCTATGGCGCTCAAGGTGGGCGTCATGGCTACCGCTGGAGCAGGCAAAAAATGTCCATCGTTGGCTGGGGCATTTGATGATGGCGGGCGCCATGGTGCACGGTGCTTGCTATTTGCTGTATTTCAACACACTGGATGCGCCCTTCATGGATGTGTTATTCGGTACTGAGTCGGACGTCGTACGGTCTATGCGAACGACTATGTACGAGTTTGTCAGTGAGGATGAGAGCATTGATGATGTGATTGATTGGATTGATCAAGGGCGGCCGGAGCAGATGTTTCACGATGTAATTCGGCCAATTATGAAGGAGGATTGTACTAAGTGTCACAGTGCGAGTTCGACTATGACCTACGCTATTCCCTCATTGCCACTCAGTTACTTTGACGATGTTGTGGCGCTGAGTCAGCGCGGTATCTATTCGCGACAATTCCGCATCAACGTCTGCGGCTTATTGATGCTGCTGATGTTGCTACCGCTGTGGTTCACTTCGTTAGCGGTGATGCGTCGGCGCCAACATCATGTCTTTCAAAACATCCATCGACTAGGCTATCTGATGGTGGTGTTGGCGCTGCTACATATCCCCCGGTACAACTGGTTGTTGGTGCCGGCTATTATTTTGGCGCTGGAATACTTCTTATCACACTATGTGCGCATTTATCGAGGCTGCCATGCTCGTATGGTGAGAGTCAGTGAGGGGATGCTGCGCCTTGAGATGCAGCGGCCAGATGGCTTTGTTATCGAGCCTGGTCACTATTTGCAATTACGTGTGCCGAAACTAGGGCGCTATGAATGGCATGACTTCTCGTTGACGGGCGGTCGCGAAGGTGACGATGTGATCGTGCTGAAAATCAAGGCCCAGGGTGATTGGAGCGACGCGCTTTATGACCAGTTAGGCAATGATGGGCGTGCAGAGCTGGATGTCGATATCAGGGGGCCGTTCGCGAGCCCGGCAGCGCGTCCAACGAGGCGCAGGGAGCCTATCCTGATGGTGGCGGGGGGGATCGGTATAACACCGTTCTTGGGCTTGTTGTATACGATGCTGTTTGACTCGGTGAAGAGGCGGCCGTTCCATTTGGTCTGGGTACTACGTGATGGCAAGTTGCTTGAGTGGCTAGAGCCTTTCTTAAGCTCACCGCTTATTGCTGGCGGCCGGATTCATCTGTTTTTAACTCAGGATGAAGGGGCTGATGCATTACCGGCTTGGTTGCAGCAGCAAGATGTTCATGGTGATAGGGTGGTGTTTTATCAGCACCGGCCGGATCTTGAGCGCCTCTTTAGCGATGTCTCTGAAGAGTTAGAACGACCTCATTGTTTCGTCTGTGGTCCGGAAGAGATGACACGTGCAGTCGCGGCACAGTGTCGAAAGCGGGGTTGGGTGATGAGTATCGAGCGGTTTTAGTTGTTTGCAATAGCCCATTAGGCACAGGTATAAAAAACCCAGCATCTCGCTGGGTTTTTTATCTTCGGCTTATAAAGCGCTATTGCGCGAGGCTGGCTTTAAGCTCTTGGCGCTTTTTGTGCAGCACGGGCTCGGTATAGCCGCTGGGTTGCGCGCGGCCTTGTAGCACTAGTTCGACAGCTGCGGCAAAGGCAATGCTCTTGTCGTACTCTGGCGCCATATTGATGTAATCGTCGTCGTTGGCATTTTGCCCATCGACAACGGCGGCCATCCGGCGCATAACCGACATCACCTGCTCCTCGGTGCAGAGGCCGTGGTGCAGCCAGTTGGCAATATGCTGGCTAGAGATGCGTAGTGTGGCGCGATCTTCCATCAGTCCGACGTTGTTGATGTCCGGGACCTTTGAGCAGCCGACGCCCTGATTAACCCAGCGTACGACGTAGCCGAGAATACCCTGGGCGTTGTTTTCAAGCTCGGTGATGATGTTGTTGCTCGAGAGCTCTTGGTCGCCAAGTAGCGGGATCGTGAGGATATCATCGACGCTGGCGCGTTGGCGTTGCTTGAGTTCTTCCTGGCGACTCGGTACATCTACCTGATGGTAGTGCAGTGCGTGCAATGTCGCGGCTGTTGGCGAGGGGACCCAAGCGGTGTTGGCGCCAGCAAGCGGGTGGCCGATCTTGGCTTGCATCATGTCGGCCATGTTATCGGGAACGGGCCACATGCCTTTGCCTATCTGTGCGCGACCTTGTAGGCCGCAGGCGAGCCCGAGATCGACGTTTTGATCTTCGTAGGCGCCAATCCAGGTCATGGTCTTCAGCTGACCTTTAGGGGCAAACGGACCTGCTTCCATCGAGGTGTGAATTTCGTCGCCAGTGCGGTCGAGGAAGCCGGTGTTGATAAAGACAACGCGATCCTTGGCGGCACGGATGCACTCCTTAAGGTTGACCGAGGTGCGTCGCTCCTCATCCATGATGCCCATCTTGATGGTGAAGCGGGGTAGCTTAAGTGCATCTTCGACGCGCCCGAAGAGCTCGTTGGCGAAGGCAACCTCTTCCGGGCCGTGCATTTTGGGTTTGACGATGTTGATGGAGGCGGCGGTGGAGTTACGCAGCGGGCCGGTTCCTTTGAGGTCGTGTAGCGCGATGAGGCAGGTGATCATGGCATCCATGATGCCTTCAGGTACCTCGCGACCGTCTTTGTCGAGTATCGCGGGGTTGGTCATTAAGTGACCAACGTTACGGATAAATAGCATGCTCCGCCCCTTGAGGCTGAGATCACTGCCGTCCGCAGCCGTGTATTGGCGATCGGCATTGAGGCTGCGGGTAATAGACTTTCCACCCTTGTTGACCGTTTCGGTTAAGTTGCCCTGCATTAGGCCGAGCCAGTTACGGTAGGCAAGTGCCTTGTCTTCGGCATCGACGGCGGCGACAGAGTCTTCACAATCCATGATGGTGGTGATGGCTGACTCGACCAAGATGTCGCTTACACCCGCTCTATCGGCCTGGCCGATGGGGGTTGCAGCGTTGATCTGGATCTCGAGATGCAAATTGTGGTGCTTGATGAGGATAGCACTGGGTGTAGAGGCGTCGCCTTGGTAGCCAACGAATAAGCGGGGATCTGCCAGTTCACTCTGTTTGTCACCAAGCTCGACGATGAGCTTACCATCGGCCACTCGGTAGGCAGTGACGTCGGCGTGGGAACCGTTGGCAAGAGGTGCGCTCTGGTCGAGTAAGTCTCGGCCATAGGCGATGGCTTTGGCGCCGCGAACCGGGTTGTAGGCTTTCGTTTTTTCAGCGCCATCGGCCTCGGAGAGGACGTCGGTACCATAGAGCGCGTCGTAGAGGCTACCCCAGCGCGCGTTGGCGGCATTCAGTGCGAAGCGGGCGTTCATAATCGGTACCACCAGCTGTGGTCCGGCCTGCACGGCAATCTCGGGCTCGACACTGCTGGTGTTGATGGTGAACTCCGGCCCTTCTTCGACCAAGTAGCCGATTTCGGTAAGGAAGCGCTTATAGTTGGCGGGGTCGATGTTGTTGACCCCTTGTTGCTGGTGCCACTGGTCGATCTGCTGCTGTAGCTGGTCGCGCTTGGCAAGTAGTGCACGATTCTTAGGGGCTAGATCATTGAGGACAGATTCAAACTCGCTCCAGAAGGTATCGACGTCGATGCCGGTACCTGCAACGATGTCGTCAGCAACAAGCTGATAGATTTCTTGGGCTATTTGTAGCCCGCCTTTTTGGATACGTTCCGACATAGTTTGACCTTCTTAAAAATGTAGTGCGATTACGGCGCAGTGATAACGGTAAGCTCGGTTTAATCATTGGCGAGGTTAGCGATTATTTTATTCTTGCAGCTCACCATTTAGAAGCGTGATGCCTCTGATGCGCGCTATAGACTGCATGAATAATGCCTGTATCTTCGCCCTTTGTAGGTGATTATACATAGCTGTTAGTGGCTGACCAGAAAAACCTAACGACACGGTCAGTTTTTGTTTGCGATGGTACTGACTGTTGATTACCAAGCCTGGCTTGTGTCGCCAGGTTTGGCGGGGCATATCGGCGGCGGCGTCAGCTGTATAATGACTATTTAAGCTTCAGACGTTGTTTCCAGGCTTCGATGTCGCGCAGGCGCTGCTGGATGATCTCGGTCTGTAGGTAATCGCCTTCGACTAATTTTAAAGCATAGTGCAGATGGCGGACGGCGGCCTCAGGGTTGCCCGATAGCAGGAAGTATTCGGCGCGAGCAGTGTGTACCGATTTGATGTCGCCGACTAGGCCGTCGACCTCGGCAAGCTGAAACCAAATGCTGGGCTGGTTGGGACGTAACTCGGATAGCTTCAGCCAAATTGCACGCGCACCTTTGATATCCTTCGTCTTCTGCAATAGCTTGGCGTAGCTTTGCATCAGCGGGTAGTTATCGGGGTTTGTTTTCAGCAGGTCCTCTAGCAGGCTCTTTGCCTTTGCTGTCTGCCCTCGAGCGCTGAGTAACTTAGTTTTGGCGAGCTGAAAAGGGATGTTGTTGGGGTGTTGATCGAGTAGTGGCTGCAGTGTCTGTTCTGCCTGTGAGTAAAGGCCCGCGTCTGTTTGCGCTATAGCGAGGCCGTAACGGTTGGCTTGCTGCATGGTTCCTTTGCTGCTCTCCAGCGCAGCCTGAAAGTTTTTAATGGCTGTCTGTGGATTCTTCTCATAGCGAATTTTCACCCTCGCTTGCACGATGGCGTAATCGAGAGAGTTGACTTCGCCTCCTTTTGGATAGCGGTCGGCACGCATTTTGGCGTCGGCAATACGTGATTCGGTCAGTGGGTGAGTCAGTAAGAACTCGGGCATATGGCTGCCGTAGTAACGGCTGGCGCGCTGCATCTCCTCAAACATTCTCGATGATTGGCGGGGGTCTAGACCGGCGCCGACCATGGTCTTCATGCCAATACGGTCGGCCTCTTGCTCATTCTGGCGAGAGAAGCGCAGTTGGTTTTGTATGGACGCGGCCTGGGTCGCGGCCATGGCCGCGATACCTGCATCGCTGCCGGTGGTCGCGGCGAGCACCAGCCCGGCTAGTAGTCCCGCCATGGTTGGGATGGTGGCGTTTTTCTGTGACTCGATGCCGCGCTCGAAGTGGTGCTGGCTCAAGTGAGCTAGTTCGTGACTGAGGATCGAGGCCAGCTGCGCCTCATTCTTGGCGCTGAGGAAAATGCCGTCTTGTACGCCAACGACGCCGCCAGTCAGGGCGAAGGCGTTGAGTGTAGGGTTGCTGACTACGATTAGTTGAATGCGTCGATCACTGAGCTGGCTGTGCTGCGCTAAGCGGTAGGTGAGGTGCTCCAGGTAATCGAAGATGATAGGGTCATCGACCGTTGGCACTTGGGCACGGTAGGCCATTAACCAGGCATGCCCCAGCTCGTACTTGTAGTCATCGGAGAGCATTGTGCCGCTCGCCCCGCCCAGTGTCGGTAGATTGAGGTCGATAGGTTGTGCTCTCACGTCGAGGCTCAAGCAGGCGAGTAGTGTGATGCAGGTGCTTGCCGCTGTGATTTTTTTCAATGAGAATCTATGCATAATGCTTCTTTTGACTGTTCGACAGATAGACTTAAGTGACTCTAGCAGAGTCCCTATAGGTTGCCGTAACCGGTTAAATCAAGGATGGCAGCCTGTAAACGACTAAATTGTTGACCGTGACGACTGAGACACAGCTTTTCTATGCTAGCATGCGGTTGTTTTATTTATCTATATTTAGAGTGCCTCGCGATAGTGCATCTTGTTCATGGAGTTATCGATGTTAGAAATAGACGCTAGGGGGTTGGCTTGTCCAATGCCTTTACTCAAGGCGAAGAAGGGGCTCAATAGTATTGACAGCGGTGAGCGGGTGAAAGTTCGCAGTACCGATGCAGGTTCATGGCGTGACTTTGCTGCGTTTACAGAGCAGAGCGGTCATCGTCTAATTAGCGCCTTCGATGAGGGCGGTGAGTTTACCTACGTTATAGAAAAGAAGTAGCGCAGGCGACGCGAGGTTGTTACAGCTCTGTTGCCCAGATTAAACCTGCTGATGCGGGATGTTAGGGACGAATACCATGTTTAGTGTTTTTACCAAATGGCTTGATTCATTGTTTGCCGATGAGGAGGCGATACTACTCCTTCTAATTATCGCTGGTGCGTTGGCGTTGATTGTGGGCTTGAGCCATATATTGGCGCCGGTCATTACCAGTGTCGTGCTAGCTTATTTGCTGGATGGCTTGATCGTAAAGTTGCGTGCGTGGCGGGTGCCTGCGGGGCCAGCTCTGGTCATTGCCTTTAGTTTGTTTTTGGCGGCCTGTGCAGCGCTTACTCTAGTCATCATGCCGATGGTCTGGAAGCAGGCGGTATCATTATTCCAGGAGCTGCCACATATGGTTGGCAAGGGGCAGTTACTGTTGACGGAGTTGCACCAGCGCTACCCAGAGCTGATTACCGAGGAGCAGTTCCACAGCGTTGTCTCTAGTGTCGCTAGTGAACTGACCGGGCTTGGGCAGTTGTTGCTCTCTTTTTCACTGAGTAACTTACTGAATATAGTGGCGCTATCAGTATACGCAGTGCTGGTGCCGATCTTGATATTCTTTATGCTCAAGGATAAGAGGATGTTGTTGGGCTGGTTTGCGGGCTTTCTGCCTGAAAACAGGCCGATGATGCGACGTATATGGGAAGAGATGGATGAGCAAGTCGCCAATTACATCCGCGGTAAAGTAATTGAAATTGTGGTCGTGGGCGGAGTGACATTTATTGCCTTCTCCATTATGGGGCTGAACTATGCTGCTTTGTTGGCTCTGTTGGTGGGGTTGTCGGTATTGATCCCCTATATTGGCGCGGCGGTGGTGACAGTGCCGGTGACCATTATTGCCTATCTACAGTGGGGCCCAACCAGTGAATTTATCTGGTTGTTTGTTGTCTATGCCATTATCCAGGCGCTCGATGGCAATATCTTGGTTCCGTTACTATTTTCCGAGGCCGTGAACCTGCATCCCGTGGCAATAATTCTCGCGGTGCTGTTCTTTGGTAGCTTCTGGGGCCTGTGGGGCGTGTTTTTTGCCATCCCGCTGGCGACTTTGGTGAAGGCGTTGATTAATGCCTGGCCGCGCGCTAAGACTCCTTGCGAGAGTCCAAATTTATCATCTTAATTATCTGAAAGAGAATGGTTTATGGCTGTAAAGCGATTGAACACGGCGGTGACGACGTGGGTAACATTGATACTGACGACTTTTTTATTAGTAGCTTGTGGCTCCAATGGCCTCGGTGGCGGCAGTGTTGAGGTTGTAAAAAGCCCTAACGATAGCCGTGACTACCGTTACCTGCAGCTCGATAATGGGCTTAAAGTCTTACTGATTTCGGACCCAACAACGGATAAATCGGCGGCTGCACTCGATGTGGAAGTGGGCTCGGCACAAGATCCGAAAGATCGAGAGGGGCTGGCGCACTTTTTGGAGCACATGCTGTTTCTCGGAACGGATAAGTACCCGAAACCGGAAGCTTATCAAGCCTATATCAGTGCCCACGGTGGCAGTCATAATGCCTTTACCGCGTTTGAGAATACCAATTACTTTTTCGATGTGGAACCGGATTACCTTCCGGGCGCCCTCGATCGTTTCTCTCGTTTCTTTGTTGCACCATTATTCACTGAGGCCTACGTAGAGCGTGAGAAAAACGCGGTCTATTCGGAGTATAAGGCCAAGCTCAAAAATGAGTTTCGCCGAGGCTACGACGTTTTCAAGCAGGAGCTGAACCCTGAGCACCCGATGGCAAAATTCTCTGTCGGCGACCTAAAGACTCTCGCCGATCGCAAGACGGCCGATGGTGGGGAAGACAAGGTTCGTGATGATTTGTTGAAGTTTTACGCTCAGCACTACTCTGCGAATGTGATGACACTGGCTGTTTTGGGGCGAGAGAATCTCGATCAGTTGGAGCAGATGGTGCGACAGCGCTTTGCTGAAGTCCCCAGCCGGAAGGTGCCGAGCAATAAGATTGAGCAGCCACTGTTTGCCAAAGGTAAACTGCCCGGCTTGTTACAGATCGAGCCGTTGCGAGACGTCCGCAGCTTGAGCTTTGCCTTCGCGATGCCGAGCCAACGTGATCATTATCACAGTAAGCCTGAGCTATTTATTGGCGATGTTTTGGGACACGAGGGTGAGGGTAGCCTGTTGCAGTATTTGAAACAGCAGGGGCTAGCCGAGGGTTTGAGTGCTGGCAGTGGCATGGATTATAACGGCGGCGCGTTATTCAACATCAATGTTAGCCTCACAGCCAAGGGCGAGCAGCAGTGGCCGTTGGTGGCGAAGGCGGTCTATCAGACGATTAACGGCATGCGCGCTGAAGAGGTCACCAAGGCAGCCTTTGAAGAGCAGCAGCGTTTGATGGATATACGTTTTCGTTTCCAGGAGAAGCGGGGGGCGATGTCGACAGTGAGTAGCTTGGCAGGTCTGATGCAGCTGTACGCACCGTCGGATATCTTGGCGGGTAGTTACCTGCTAGATGAGTTTAAACCGCGCCGTACCGCTGAGCTGTTGGACTATCTCCGTCCGGAGAAGGCGTTGTTGACGTTGACCAGTAAGTCGGCCAAAACGGATAAGGTGACGGTGCTCTATGACACCCCTTACAGCTATCAGAAAATTGATGCTGCAACCTTGCAGAGCTGGCAGCAGGCCGGCACTAATCAAGCGATTACGTTACCCGCTAAGAACCAATTTATTGCTGAGGACTTTACCTTACTCAACGCTAAGGCAGCGGCGCAGCCACCGCGCTTGATCGGAGATGACCCGCGCTATCAGCTTTGGTTCGGTGTCGATCAGGAGTTCCGTATTCCGAAAGGGGTGCTCAGGGCGACGATGAAGAGCGAGTCGGTGCAGCAGTCACCGGCAGCGGTAGTGAAGCTGTTATTATTGGCGGCGATGACTGAGGAGTCGTTGAACAGCTATAGCTATCCTGCGGCATTGGCCGGTCTGCAGTTCTCCGTTGCTGCGAGTAATCGTGGCCTAGATTTGTCAGTGAGCGGCTATACCGATAAGCAGTCATTGTTACTCGGCGAGGTGCTAGATGGGCTGACGGCCGACTCTTACGATGAGCAGCGCTTTGCCGACGTCAAGGATGAGTTGCGCCGAGGTTGGTTGAATGTGGCGCATCAGCCACCGTATCGACGTTTGGTGTCGGAGCTTAATCGTAGCTTGTTGGCAACCAATTGGAGTGAGCAGCAGTTATTGGCAGCATTGGGTCAAATTAAGCTCGCCGATGTCATTCACTATCGACAGCAGTTTCTCTCCAGGGTGAACCTGGAAGTCTTTGCCTATGGCAACTATACCGCTGATCAGGCGGAAGGGTACGCCAACATGATCGCCGACCGCTTAGCGGTCAAGCCGGGCGCGCGGGGTGAACTGGCGGTTACAGAACTGCCTGAAGGGAAGAATTGGTACCGTGACGTCGAGGTGAAGCACAACGATGCAGCGGGCCTACTGTATCTACAGGGGCGCAATGATAGCTATCAGGAGCGGGCGTTAATGGGGGTGACGGCACAGTTGCTGAAATCACCGTTTTACAGTTCGCTGCGTACTGAGCAGCAGCTCGGCTATATTGTTTATGGCGCGCCGAAGGTGACGGTGAAAGTCCCTGGTTTACTGCTGTTGGTGCAGTCACCCTCCGTCAGCCCGAGCAAGATCGAAGTGGAGACGGTGAAGTTTCTTCAGGGCTTTGCTGATCGAGTGGCTGCAGAGGGTGTGTCAGCTTTCGAGCGACAGCGTCAGGCGCTAGTATCCGCGGTAGCTAAGGCGCCGGAAAATCTATCTGAGCAGGCACAAATCTATTGGCAGCAGATAGAGCTAGGTAATAGCGCATTCGATACGCGAGAGCAGTTGATTAAGGCAATCGAGGGCGTGCAGCTTGACGATTGGCTGGCATTCTATCGTCAGCGTTTTGGTGGCAGCATTGAGCGCAGCCTCTGGTTGCAGACAAAGTCACAGCAGGCGCCGTTACTGCAGGCTAAGCCCATTGTTGATATCGATCGCTTCAAGTCGCAACAGCGTCAGTTTCATTACCGTTAAGTGGTTGTGCGCGACATCGTCCGGTGTCGCGCGATAAAATAATTTCTCTCCGTCTTCTTTGCCGTAAAGCTTGTGGCAATAGCGTTTTTCCTGTCCCGGGTCATGGTCAATTAAACCAATCGGGCTAAATTACAACTCGGCCATCCATACAGCTGTTTACTGATTCAACAGCTGTTGCGTGCGCTGTAGTAATACTACAGATAAGGCGTAGGGGGTTACATCAAACCTTCATTATCTGATTAAACGTTTGAAAAATAAGTTTACTCGCACGATGTTTTAGCCGAAAACTTTCGTCTCGAAAGTCTCACTAACAACTCTTAAACGTTTGTTTAGTGACCTTAAGTTACGGTGATACAAGGGGTTTAGGACATAGTAAACGCTCTCAGATATTGATTATGGGGAGGGAATATGTAAAAATTTTACAGTCTGCTAAATTCTTCTGTGAGTTTTGTCTCTTACAATACTGTCGTGAATCAGCTGTTTTTTTTCTGGGGCTGTCGTGTGCAAGTTTGAGCTCGCCTCAAGGAAGGTTAGAGGGCCGCTGATTCAACAGAATTTAGCGTTCACGCCTATAATGAGAAAACCAGTTTTATAGGCGGCTTAATACTAGGTGAATCTAAATGCTCTTAGGCGGCCCGTTATCAGGGGCTGGCTTATCATTAGTGATCGGGACAGAGGCGACCCCTCATTGCGATCACCATCCAATATATTTTAGGGGTTTTACATGCAGGATCATGATCCTATCGAAACGCGCGAGTGGCTAGATGCTCTCGACTCAGTAATTGATAACGCCGGCAACGAGCGAACGTCATTTCTTCTGAATCAATTATCAGAGCGCGCTTCGGATGTTGGTGTTCAGCTTCCTTCAGCGATCACCACGCCTTACCGTAATACTATCTTGCCGACTGCAGAGAAGCGCATGCCGGGAGACTTGTTCGTCGAGCGACGCATCCGCTCAATGATTCGCTGGAATGCTCTGGCCATGGTAATGCGTGCCAACGACAACGATGAAGGGCTGGGTGGACACATCTCTAGCTTCTCTTCTTCTGCGACGTTGTACGATGTAGGCTTCAACTATTTCTTCAAGGGTGGCGAGAAGGCCGACCTTGTGTTCTATCAGGGCCATACTGCCCCTGGTGTTTATGCACGCTCATACTTAGAGGGTCGCATCAGCGAGGACCAGCTAGATAACTTCCGTCGTGAAGTTGATGGCGAGGGTCTCTCTTCATACCCACACCCTTGGTTGATGCCTGATTACTGGCAGTTCCCAACCGTATCTATGGGTTTGGGTCCGATTCAGGCGATCTATCAAGCCCACGTTATGAAGTACCAAGATAAGCGTGGCTTGGTTGACCAAACAGATCGTAAGGTTTGGGCTTTCCTAGGTGACGGCGAGTGTGACGAGCCAGAATCGCTTGGCGCTATCTCTCTTGCGGGCCGTGAAAAACTCGATAATCTGATTTTTGTAGTGAACTGTAACCTACAGCGCCTCGACGGCCCTGTGCGCGGTAACGGCAAGATCATGCAGGAACTAGAGGGTGTCTTCCGCGGTGCAGGATGGAATGTCATCAAGGTCGTCTGGGGACGTCACTGGGATGCACTGCTAGAGAAAGATACTACCGGCCTGCTGCAGAAGCGCATGGACGAAGTGTGTGACGGTGAGTTGCAGAACTATAAGGCCAACGGCGGTGCTTATACCCGTCAGCACTTCTTCGGTAAGTACCCTGAGCTACTCGAACTAGTGAAGGACCTAACCGACGACGATATCATGTATTTGAATCGCGGTGGTCACGATCCTTATAAAGTTTACGCGGCCTATGCTAACGCCACTGAGCACAAGGGGCAGCCAACCGTTGTCTTGGCGCAGACGGTCAAAGGCTACGGTACTGGCCCATCAGGCGAAGCACAGAACGAGACGCACTCGCTGAAGAAGCTGGATATGGAGTCGTTGAAGGGCTTCCGTACGCGCTTTAATATTCCGCTAAGTGATGATGAGTTAGTCAACGTCCCTTACTACCGTCCTGCGCCAGATAGCCCAGAGATGGTCTACATGCGCAAGCGTCGTGAAGAGCTAGGCGGCCAGATTCCTGCGCGTAACCCAGACTTCGAAGCACTTAAGGTACCTAGCCTTGATGCATTCAAAGCACAATTGAAGGGTTCTGGTAAGCGTGAAATCTCTACGACCATGTCCTTCGTTCGTAACTTGTCGACTTTGACCAAGGATAAGAACATCGGTCAGCGTATTGTGCCTATCGTTCCTGATGAGGCGCGTACCTTCGGTATGGAAGGCATGTTCCGTCAGTTGGGTATCTACTCGTCAGTCGGCCAGAAGTACACGCCACACGATCACGATCAGATCATGTTCTACAAGGAAGATGAGACGGGTCAGATCCTAGAAGAAGGTATCAACGAAGCGGGCGCGACCTCAGCTTGGTTGGCGGCGGCGACATCTTACAGCACCTCGAACTACCCGATGGTGCCTTACTATGTTTTCTACTCCATGTTTGGCTTCCAGCGTGTCATGGATCTGATCTGGGCGGCGGGCGACTCTCAGGCGCGCGGTTTCCTTATCGGCGCTACGGCAGGTCGCACCACGTTGAATGGTGAAGGCCTACAGCATCAGGATGGCCATAGCCATCTGATGGCGAACATGATTCCGAACTGTATTTCCTATGATCCGACTTACGCACACGAGCTTGCAGTCATTATGCAAGACGGTCTCAAGCGCATGTACCAGGACAAGGAGAACGTCTTCTACTACTTGACCGTGATGAACGAGAACTACACTCACCCAGAGATGATCGCGGGCAGTGAAGAGGGCATTATCAAGGGTATCTACAAGCTGAAGGAAAGCGATGGCAAGAACAAGCTACGCGTTCAGCTGATGGGCTCAGGCACTATCTTGCGTGAAGTGGAAGCTGCTGCCGAACTACTCGCTGCAGATTGGGATGTCGACGCCGATGTCTGGAGCGTGACCTCTGCTAATATGCTACGCCGCGATGGTCTAGCTTGTGAGCGTTGGAACATGCTGCACCCAGAAAGTGATGAGCGCGTGCCTTACATTACTGAGCAGCTAGCGGCAACAGAGGGGCCAATTATCGGTGCTACCGATTACATGAAGTCCTATTTGAACCAGCTGCTACCCTTTATGCCACGTCGCTTCGCCCAGCTGGGTACCGACGGCTTCGGTCGCTCTGACACACGCCAGAAGCTACGCCACTTCTTCGAAGTGAATCGTGAGTTTGTGGTAATCAAGGCACTTAAGGCCCTAGCTGATGAGGGCGCGATTAAGCGTTCAGTCGTGACTAAGGCGATTAAGAAGTACGGTATTGACCCTGAAAAAATCGATCCAACAAGCTGTTAATTACGCCTTGATAGCAGTTGTGCAAGAGGCTTGAGTAAGCCTCTTGCGATGAAAAATCATCGATCGAATTTTGAATAAAGAAGGTATATATGAGCATTACAACGGTTAAAGTACCGGAAGGTGCCGGCGAAGCAGAAGTTATTGAGATCTGTGTGGCCGTGGGCGATACCGTCGCCGTCGAAGACTCGCTAGTCGTACTCGAGTCAGATAAGGCTTCGATGGAAGTACCGAGTGACGTCGCCGGGGTGATTACTGCCATCGTCGTCAAAGAAGGCGATAATATCAACGAAGGCGACGTGGTTGTCGAAGTGGATGTCGCAGGCGAAGCGGCACAACCAGTGGCAGCGCCTGTCGTAGAGGCGGCTCCCGTCGCCGCGGCCGCGCCGACTGCAGCAGCGCCTGCTGCACCTGCAGCCAGTGTGTCGGAGCAGGTCGTCAATGCCCCCGATATCGGCTCTGATTCTGCAGAAGTCATCGAGTTTTGTGTCGCTGTAGGGGATAGCGTGGAAGAGGGTGACTCTCTTATCGTGCTTGAATCTGACAAGGCGTCGATGGAGATGCCTGCGCCTTTCGCAGGTACCATCGTCTCTTTCAGTGTCAAAGAAGGTGATAGTGTCAGCGAGGGTACAGAAGTTTGTGTCATCGCGAGTGGTGCGGCTCCTGTTGCTGCGGCTCCTGCCGCTGAAGCGGCTCCTGCGCCTGCTGCTGCACCCGCGCCTGTTGCCGCTCCAGCACCTGTTGCTGCGGCCAGCGAGCAAACTTTAGCGGTTCCTGATTTAGGTACCGATGCGGCTGAAATCATCGAAGTATGTATCGCCGTAGGTGACGAGGTTGCCGAGGGTGATTCGCTGATTGTTTTAGAAACCGATAAGGCTTCGATGGAAGTACCGGCCCGTGAAGGCGGTAAGGTGCTATCTATTGCTGTTAAAGAGGGCGACCAAGTCAGCGAAGGTCACGCTATTTGTGTGGTGATGGCCGCAGGTCAGGCCGCCGCTCCGGCTGCTCAGCCGAGCCCGGCAGTCGAGGCGCGTCAACCGCAGCCTGCGGCTGTGCCAGCCCCTAAGGATGAGCCTGTAGCACAGCGTGTTACTGAGCGTCCTAGCGGTAAGGTCTACGCAGGACCGGCAGTGCGCATGTTGGCACGAGAGTTTGGTGTCGATCTTGGCCTTGTCGCCGGCAGTGGTCCTAAGGGGCGTATCGTCAAAGAAGATGTACAAAGCTATGTGAAGAACGCTCTCGTTGAGGCGGCGAAGAAGCCTGCTGCAGCGGCTGCTTCGGGTAGTGGTATTCCCGCTATTCCGGCGCAGGACTTCTCTAAGTTCGGTGACATTGAAAAAGAGAAACTGTCGAAGATTGCTCGTGTTACTGCTGCCAATATGCAGCGTAACTGGCTCAACGTTCCCCACGTGACGCAGTTCGATGATATTGATATTACCGATCTGGAAGACTTCCGTAAGGGCATGAAGGCTGAGGCTGAGAAGAGCGGCGTCAAGCTGACACCGCTGCCGTTTATGGTGAAGGCTTTGGCTCACGCGCTGAAGGCTAATCCGAAGTTCTGTGCCTCTCTCGATGCCGATGGCGAGCACATCGTCTACAAGAAGTATGTACACATTGGTATGGCTGTCGATACTCCGGCTGGTCTGATGGTGCCGGTACTGCGTAACGTCGATCAGAAGAGCATCTATCAGATCTCGACAGAACTTGCCGAACTAGCCGACAAGGCCAAGAACCGTAAGCTTAAGCCCGCTGAGATGCAGGGTGCCTGCTTTACTATCTCGAGCCTCGGTGGCTTGGGTGGTACAGGCTTTACACCGATTGTGAATGCGCCAGAGGTGGGTATTCTCGGTGTCTCTAAGATGACGGTTAAGCCGGTTTGGAATGGCAGTGAGTTCGCACCTCGTAAGATGCTGCCTGTGGCACTGTCTTATGATCACCGTGCCATTAATGGTGGTGATGCGGGACGCTTCCTAACTTACTTCAATCAGTTGCTGAGCGATATCCGTCGCTTGATGCTGTAAAGAATAGGTTACTCTCCACTGAAAAAGCCGCTCCTTTGAGCGGCTTTTTTGTGTTTTAAATAAAGTGATTATTTTTTTCGTTTAAGTCCGGAAAGCCCGAGCAGTGCGGTACCTAGCAGCCATGCAGTGGTGGGCAAAGGGACCTCGCTCACTGAGAGCGTGGCTACCTGGAAATACCCTTCTTGCGGATCTGTATAAATATTATCGGCATGGTAGATGCGTTGATCCGATGGCTCCAGATTGTTGAATGCGATGAGTGCCTCATCGTCTTCAATGATTGCGCTAATGAAAGGCAGGTTGACCATCAGAGCCGCGATACAGCCTTCATCAAAGCAGGGTTGAATATGAGCCTGCATAGTGTTGCTCTCAACGGGAGCTGGTGTGCTGCAGCAGTTAACCTGCGCCCAACCTTGGCTAGATAGTAGTGCTTGGTCACTGAGGTAGACGCTGTGGGAAGGCTCGCCGCCGTACCAGCTGCTGCCGACAGGGGGGGTGTTAAGGTGATCAAAAAAGAAACTGAGCTTATGAGCGTGACTATTGTTGCCGGTTAAATTATAGCGGGAGGATAGTTGTACCCATAAGTTGCCATTGATGCTCTCCCCCGACAGGCTGTTGGAATCGTCAGAGACGGTATAGTTAATTAAAAAGCCGGCGTCACCATTACTGTCGGTAATGTTGTAGGCGGCCATTTTACCATCGACTTCGTAGCTGCTTTGCGGGCTTGTGAGGCTGCCGGTGAAGCTCGCAGGGAGCTCGTTTGTCATAACGGTAGCGGCAAAGCTTGTCGGTATGATGAATAATAGCCCAGTAAGTGCGGCAATTCTTTTAGTAGAATAATAGGTTGTTAACATGGGAGAGTTCCTTCTCGAGTTTGGCTTAGTCTCATCCTTTGTCGCTAGAGGCGCAAGTCATTCAGATAAACTTTACAACAAACTTTGTTGTTATGAGCTATAGGTGGCCTTTTATCAAAGCAGGCGTATTGAACGTGACTACCTTTCATCTCTAAACAGCCAATTCGTTAGCCATTGGTTGTAGCCTCGCTGTGATTATTGGCTGAACAATATCGGGTATAGCGAGAGTAGTAACAGCCCTGCCATGGTGTAATTGAATAACCGGCGACGGTGAATACTGCTCAGTAGCTGTTTTATTTTCTCGCCGAGTAGTGTCCAGGCGAGATTGGAGGGCAGGCAGACTAAGCCAAACACGATGGCGGCAATGACTATCGACGATAGTTCGGTATTCGGCAGGTAGACACTGATAGCGGTGAGAGCCATGGCCCAGGCTTTGGGGTTGACCCACTGAAAGGCGGCGGCTTGAATAATGCTCATCGGCTGATTGTTGCGGTTGTCGGCGTCAAAGGAGCCAATGTTGAGGATTTTGTAGGCGAGGTAGAGCATGTAGCTGACGCTGAGTACCCTTAAAATGTCGTAGCTGGCCGGTACTGCGGCGAAGAGTTGGCTGATACCAAACCCTGTTAATAGCAGCATGCTGACCATGCCGATGCTGATGCCTAGCATGTGCGCTACCGTGCGTCGGCAGCCGAAGTTAGCGCCGGAGGCCATTAGCATTAAGTTGTTGGGGCCCGGTGTGGCGATCGAGATAAAAGCGTAGCCGGTTAGCAGGAGTAGGGCGGAAGCGGTCATCGTGGTCTCATCTTTCTCTGTGTTTGTGATTAAAATTATATGTACTTTTACTTCGAATTATCGTTCTATTAGTGTGTATAAAAATCTTATTTCACAACTATGTGTCGCTATGGATAAAATAAACGAACGAATATTGCGCCTAATGAAAACGGATGCCCGGATCAGTAATGTTGAGCTGGCAAAGCGTGTGGGCTTGTCCGCTTCAGCCTGCTTGCGCCGTGTGCAAGAGTTAGAGCGCAGCGGAGTGATTACCGGTTATCGAGCCGTGATTGATCCGGCTAAAGTCAATGTGGGCTGTACGGCTTATGTTGCCATTGGTTTATCTGAGCATACGAAACAAGCGCAGAAGGCCTTCGAGCAGGCGGTGTTGGACGTCGATGAGATCCGTGAATGCCACAACGTCACGGGCGCGTTTGAATACCTGTTGCGTGTCGAGACCGAAGACTTAATTAGCTACAAGAAACTGCATACTGACGTGATCGGCTCGATAGCACAGGTCAGTTCGATTTCGACTTATATGGTGATGGAGTCAGCGAAGGATGAGCGCGCCTAGTGACGGCGGTCGTAGAATATTGCGTCGATGCTGTAAAAAACAACAATCATTGCGTCGCAGGCGGTGTTTTTGATCGCCTACGGCGCAGCTAGGTTGCGAACTAGGGCACGGCTAGCACGGCACAGTTGCACAGGTCGTCACTCTCGAAGGCGGTGATGTCGCCGGCAACGAGACCAGGGACGGGGAAGACGCGGACGGTGAGTGGCTTGTTAAGGCGGAAGGCGAGGGTGCCGGTGTCACGCATGAGGGCGGCAATCTTTTCTACTGAAGTGTTACCAGGAATGGGTACGGTATCGAGGCCGATGCCACAGACTGCGCTGTAGGTGAGTAGAGCGCGAATATCGAAGTGATCAGCGAGGCTGCCCTGCGCGAGGCCGAGATCCTCCGTTAAGGCTAGCATTAAGCCGGAGAAGCCGACAAGCTCGACACCCTGTATTGATTTGAAGACGCGGGTGAGTAACGCGGAGGCCTCAACACTACCGGCGGCACCAAAGTGATCGACACCCAATAGTTGATAGATCTCGGCCATGCTTGCGCAATCCTTAGAAGGCGCGGCAGAGCTGTCAAAGCCGGAGAAGGTGAAGTCATTGCCGAGCTCGGCCTTGTCGATCAGTGTGTGAATCTGCGTTATATGATGCTGCAGCGCCTGCTGTATCACCTGGAAGCGGCCCCGAGTGAGTGCGCTGTGCTCGCCGCTTGTGTGTTGTTGGTTGAAGGTTTTGAGTACGTTGACCAGTAGGTCGGGCGTTTCTAGACCGATAACAAAGCGATTACCAAGTGATGATTTGTGGTAGCTGGCAGGGAAGTAGGGGATCAGTGGTTGGCAGTTAAAGTTGACCGTAAAGTTAAAGTTGCCCTCCCCGCGTGGGGTCACTTGGCTGATAGCGCGGACGGCCTCGGCAGAGCGTAAGATGAGCTCATTATCGAGCAGGCCGAAATCATTGGTAGCTACGTTGACGCAGACGTTACAGAGATCGCCAAACTCCTCGATCAGTGTTGGCAGTAAGGCGATCTCAGCGGCGTTGCGTGCCTCGCCGATGGCGAAGCGGATACGTAGCCCTGACTCATCGTTGGCGCTGAGTAGGTTGCTGAGTTCGCGTAGGTCGGCGCGAGCACTGTCGACGTTGCGGGTGTCGAGGTAATCGCCAAAGGGGTTGGTAACGATTCTCACGGATTGAACGGTGTAGCCATGTTGGTCAAATTGGCGAGAGAGCTGTGCACAAAATTGTGATGCCTTACGAATCTCTTCCTGCCATTGCTCACGGTGCTTGTCGAGGCTGATGAAGGTGGTAATGGTTCTGATTTTGCACAGAGCTTGATGACGGTAATCCACGGCTGCAGTTCCTGTGTTAACGATTGAGAGGTCACTAAAGCCAGTATAGTAACCTCGCAGTGAGCGACTGAATACGCTGATGGCGCAAAGCATGAGAATATTACGACGATAGCGCCGTTAGCCGGCGACAATAATAGCGCGATTCCCTTGAATAACTGCTATATTCAGCTGCGTTAATATACTGGTATAGCGCCGTTGTATTTACGCCCCTGTTTCTATTTAACTGCATCTACACAATAGGCTGTCGATTAATCATGGATTACCAAGCGAGCTTTGTTCTCGACAAGGCACATTTTACCGAATGTTTTGAAGAGTCAAATGCTGGCGTTAGCCAAAAAAATAATTACCTCAAAGCGGCGCTGTTTCTGCTGGTGGCAGTGGTGATGATGATGATCGGTGTCGACGGGTATGTGGTGGCTATTGTATTGTCGTTAGCAGCTCTGGAGGCTGCCAGTGTGTATTATCGGCGCGGTTGGTGGGTGGCGCGGCAGATGCTCGGGCGATCTGCAGGGAGTACAGTATCGTTGACCGTTGATGATAACGGGGTACATATACATTCGTCTCACG
This sequence comes from Sinobacterium caligoides, assembly GCF_003752585.1. Classification (NCBI taxonomy): domain Bacteria; kingdom Pseudomonadati; phylum Pseudomonadota; class Gammaproteobacteria; order Cellvibrionales; family Spongiibacteraceae; genus Sinobacterium; species Sinobacterium caligoides. Next base: position 1,073,128 of record NZ_RKHR01000003.1, on the reverse strand, counting down.
TTGAGCAGAGCGTGGCTTGGTCGGAGCTGCAGCGCGTATTGGAGACGAACAGGGGGGTGCTACTCGAGCAGAAAGATGGCGTTAAACACTATCTTTCAAAGGCGGCGTTGACGACCGAGGTGGTGACGTTTATGCAACAGCAGATCGCATCGGACGCTTAGTTGTATCCACTTAGGCTAGCGCTGGCTGTGCTATTGGCTCGGTAGTGAGTGCGACTAAATCGATCTGCGGGCTCATAGACCACTGTCGATAGCGTGTGAATCCATGCCTTTGATAGAGTGCGATCGCCGGTATATTGTTGGCGGAGGTCTCAACATGTAGGGGGCGACCGCCGGCGAGCTGTCGGCTCAGTGTCAGTAACTGGCTGGCGAGGCCTTGGCGGAAACAATCTGGCTCGACGACTAGACTGTCAATATTGAGCTGTTGCTCTGTCTCTTCGAACTCGATGACGGCGGCTAATTGTTGTTGCTGCCAGGCGCCGTAGAAGAGTGTGTCGGCTTGCTGAATATCGCTGACAGTTCTGTGCAGAGGCGGGAAGTCTTCGACGCCAATGATCTTGGCTTCATGTAGATAGGCACGTCGCATTAATGGCTGAATCTGTGTGGCAATAGCGAGCTTTCGGTGAGCAAGTTGAGTGACGATCGGGCCCATAGTTTCTCTTGTCTTATTATAAGAAAGCCCTGGGGCATCACTGCCGCAGGGCTTTTTAGTGCGTTGTACGACCGTTAAAGCCGTTAAAGCCGTTAAAGCGCTAGTCTACAGGTTAAACAACCAATATTGTATTGGGTTATCTGGGCACTGTAGCGGTCCACACTCTGCGAAGGTGGCGAGAGCGTTGAGCAGTACGACAGCGACGGCTGCGATCAGTGCGATCTTGGCAAGTGTGCTCTGCTGCTTAAAGGGAATGAAGCCTTCGATATTATCGTATTGCGCTCGGCAAGCACTGACGATCGCGAGGCCGAAGATGATAATCATGAAGCAGATGAATGCCCAAGTGTAAAAGTGCAGGCTGAAGAAGTCAGAGCCGTAAGCAGGTGTGCCCGGTAGGACGTGTAGGCTGGTTTGACGCAGCGCGGCAACAGCGCCAAAGATGGCGGCGAGAGTTGCTAGGCTGTAGTGCACAGGTTTGTTGCCCAGGCTGACGTTCATGAATAAGCCGGCCATAACACCGACAAAACCAACACGTTGTAATAGACAAAGCGGGCAGGGAAGTTCGTGATCAACAAATTGAGCGATGAAGGCGAAGCCGAGAATTGCAGTGACGGCGAGTAGGCCGATAGCGTTTAACTGACGGTAAATATTTGGCATAGCACTTACTCCTTTAAAGCAGAATGCTGAGTTGATCTGTTGAATGATGTATTAGCCAGAATAAGCTGATAACGAGAGCGAAAAAGGAGGTGTATAACGCGGCTTTTTCTTTGCCTTTAAGTGTCAGCACTTGGGCAATAAAAAACAGGGTGAATAGCAGTGAAATCATGAGAGCTTTCCTCGTGAAGTAAGTCGCCATGGGGCGAAGGGAGGATGAAAGGTAGGGGCAATGTATACATTTTATTAAGTATAGCAAGGGATGTTACGTGGTGATGTTGTGGTTTTTGCGTATGGTCAATTTTTTCCTGGAATGAGCGTTTTTAAAGTGCCTAAATATCTTAAATCTTTAGGTATCTAAAATTATTGTTTGTCTGCGAGGTGGTTTTTTTGACTTTGAAGCGGTATTTTAGCCGGCGAACAATAAACGTTGGGCACCGTTAATGGTGTTCTGGTCTCGATAAAGGGTGAGAAAATTGACTAATAACAAGCCTTTGGTGGTTTCTTTGTGGGGCGAGGATCCGGTGGTATTGCGTGCTCGCTTTCAAGAGTACGGGTATTTGCATTTTAAAAAATACGTCGCCGATGAGAAGTGTCAGCGTTTGATGGAGCAGTTTCTAGAGGTGTTGTCACCGCATATTGTGTGCGATAAAAAAACTAAGTTACCGGCGTTAATGGGCGAGCCTTTCTTTGAAACAGACCCTGTCTGGGATGAGGTTTATCCTAAAATTCAAGCGCTGGAATCTTTCCACAGCTTTTTCCACGAGGATGACATTACTGATTTGATGCGGGTGGTCAGTGGTGGCGAGGTTTTCGTCTACCCGATGAAGATGGCGCGGATGGCGACACCGCGTAAGCAAGGGTATGAGACTCCACCACATCAAGACGCCCATTCCCATCATGCTGGTCCGACGATGGCGGGGATCTGGGTAGCGTTACACGATATGACGGAAGAGATGGGGCGGTTGAAGATGTTGCCCTATTCACACCTTGATGGCGTGCGCCCGGTTTTCGAAGCACAGGGTGTGGGTGGTGTACAGTGCGAAGTTTATGATCATGAGACCACCTGGCATGTATCGAATATGCAGCAAGGCGATGTCATTATCTTTCATTCTTGTTGTGTACATAAGGCGGAACCGAACACGGCGGAGAGCGCGGCGCGGCTTAGTATCGATACGCGTTTTTGTGATTATGGTGCCCCTGTTTTCTTTACCAACTTAGAGCCGCACCACGGTTGGCGTATTGAGTCGCTTGACTGGGATTACGTCTATCGCCACTGGCAAAGTGACCGCTACCAGAATTACTGGCAAAATTATCCGAACCTGTTCTAAAAATTAATTTCTAGTAAAGAAGACGGATGTTTGATGTAGCGCTGTATAACGAGGATGAGAATCATTACCATTATCGCCAATATCTGTTTGCTGTCGGAGATTGATTATGAATGCCGCTATATCACTACAAACTATACCACTCGCTGAGTTGGCGGTGGGCAACTTGGGTCGTATCGTTGGTTATGACCAGGATGCAGTGTCTTATCGTCGCAAACTCATGTGCTTGGGACTCACCCCCGGTTGCGAGTTTCGCGTGGTGCGCAGCGCGCCCCTTGGAGATCCTATTGAGATACGGGTACGAGGCTTTAGCCTGAGTTTGCGTCGCGATGAGGCCGCAGTGGTGAAAGTTGAGCGAATTGAAGCGGTGGAGAAGTAAGAATGCAGCAGGCTACCATCGCCCTCGTCGGTAACCCCAATAGCGGTAAGACGACACTGTTTAATGCGTTGACCGGTACGCGTCAACGTGTGGGTAATTGGCCCGGTGTCACCGTCGAGAAAAAAGAGGGACGTTTTAATCATGCCGGTACCGACTTCACCCTCGTCGACCTTCCCGGCACATACTCACTGCATGCGGGTGCCGATGTCGATTCACTCGATGAGCAAGTCGCGCAGCAATACGTGCACTCCGGTGAGGCCGATCTACTGCTGAACATCGTTGACGCCTCGAGCATTGAGCGTGGGCTGTATATGACGACGCAGCTGATGAACAGCGGCATCCCGGTGGTGGTGGCACTGAATATGATGGATGTGGCCGATAAGCATGGCGTGCACATCGATCCTATTGCGCTCAGTAAAAACTTAGGCTGCCCCGTGGTGCCTGTCATCGCTAGTCGTAACGACGGTATAGATGGGCTGTTAGATGTGATGCAGCATTACCTCGAGCGCGGTGAGGAGGGGAGCTTTCATCTCGGTGCACTGGTCGAAGAGCAGATGGCGCTCTTAGCGGCACCCCTTACTGAGTCGGCACAGGACAATGCAGCCAGTGAGCCACAAACAGAGGTACAGCGCCGCAGTCGTAACCGGTTGCTAATCGGCGCGATGATGGAGGGCGATGCCCAGGCGGAACAGCGTTATCTGTCTCTAACCGGCGAGCGAGGGCAAGTATTACTGGCTGACTGTCGTCGAGTGATGGAGGGAGACATCAGCCTTGCGGTGATCAAGGCGCGCTACGCGACGATTACCACTATCGCCGAGCAGTCGGTGCGGCTTGAGCCACCGAAGAAGACCTATTCCGAGCGATTCGATGATGTATTGTTGAATAAGTGGCTGGCCTTCCCGCTCTTTCTCGGGGTGATGTACCTGATGTTCACGCTGACGATCAACGTCGGCAGTGCCTTCATCGATTTCTTTGATATCAGTGCCAACGCCTTATTTGTTGAATACCCTCGTATGGCGATGACAGCGGTCGGTTTACCGGCTTGGTTGATTGCAATCTTAGCCGATGGCGTCGGCGGCGGTATGCAGCTCGTGGCTTCGTTTATTCCCCTTATCGCCATGCTGTTTTTCTGCCTGTCGTTTCTCGAGGACTTTGGTTATATGGCGCGGGCGGCATTTATCGTCGACCGGCTGATGCAGCGTTTGGGCTTGCCAGGAAAGGCCTTCGTGCCGTTGATCGTTGGTTTTGGTTGCAACGTCCCCTCGGTGATGTCGGCACGAACGCTCGATAGTGCCAGTGATCGACTACTGACGACGTTGATGGCACCGTTCATGTCCTGTGGTGCTCGCCTGACCGTCTATGCGTTGTTTGCGGCGGCCTTTTTCCCCCAAAATGGCCAGAATATCGCCTTTGGCCTCTATTTTATTGGTATGGCGCTGGCTGTGGTGTGCGGCTTGTTGTTACGCAAGCACCTGCTGTCCGGTGAGCGTGCGCCGTTTATTATGGAGCTGCCGGCCTACCATATGCCGACCATGAAGGGGATTTGCATACTGACTTGGCAGCGCTTGAAGGGTTTTGTGATGCGGGCGGGTAAGGCGATCGTTATCGTGGTGGTCTGTCTCAACTTCGTCAACTCGATCGGCACTGATGGCAGCTTCGGCAACCAAGATACGGAGCAATCGGCGCTGTCGGCGATCGGTAAATCCATCGTGCCGCTGTTCGAACCGATGGGCATGAAAGAGGATAACTGGCCTGCGGCGGTTGGTGTATTTACCGGCGTCTTTGCCAAAGAGGTGGTCGTCGGTACTTTGGATACACTGTACGGCGAAGTAGCACGACAGCAGGCCGGTGGTGCGGCGGTTGAGGCGGAGCCCTTCGATGGCCCAGCTCAGTTCGGTGAAGCGGTGGCAAGTATTGGCAGCAATCTCGTCGATGTGATGGATAACCTTGGTGACCCTCTGGGCCTCAGTGTCGGCGATGTGAGTGATCAGGCGGCGGCGGCAGAGGAGCAGGAAGTCGAGTTGTCGACGCTGGTGTTGATGCGCCAGATGTTCGATGGCCAGGCCGCAGCCTTCGCTTACCTATTGTTTGTCTTGCTGTACATGCCTTGCGTGGCAACACTGGGTGCGATTTATAAGGAGGCCGGCGGTTATTGGGCGGCTTACAGTGCGGCCTGGAATACGCTGTCGGCCTATACTATTGCGGTTATTTTTTATCAGCTGGCACGCGTCGGCAGTCGACCAGAGGAGTCTTTGGCCTGGGTGGCGGCGATGTTGCTTGCCTTGGCGGGTGGTTATTACGCCCTGCTGCGCCATGCCCGTAAGGTCAGTCGTAATAGTGATTTGATTCCGACTGTTCAGCTCTAATAGCGTTCCACCACACGGCAATATAGCCTGTCTGTCGCCTTCTTGTGATAGAACAGGCTATGCTGTGGTGAGGCCTTATCGCTAAGCCTTCGCCAGCGGTGTATAATCCCGCGCTCTGTTTTCCGATCCCCACCGCTGAGGTTGTTGCATGATTAAAGTTGGCCGTTCTTATACGCTCGAAGTCGTCAAACTGGTCGATTTTGGCGCCTATGTCGATGCTAAAGACCTAGGCGAAGTACTCGTGCCGCGCCGTTACCTGCGTGAAAACGTTAAGGTCGGTGATGAGTTGAAGGTGTTCATCTACCTTGACTCACAGGATCGCTATGTGGCGACGACGCAGAAGCCGAGAGCGCAGGTGGGTGAGTTTGCCTATCTGAAAGTGGTCGATTGCACCGAGGTTGGGGCGTTTCTTGATTGGGGGGTGGATAAAGATGTGTTGGTGCCCTTCGGTGAACAACACAAGCCGATGCAAGTGGGCGGTTCTTATTTAGTCTACCTCTACCTTGATAACAGTGGCCGTATTAGTGCCTCGTCGAAGATTGAGAAGTACATCGTCGATGATCAGTCACACCGCTACAAGCCGAAGCAGAAGGTCAATATCATCGTCGCCAATAGCACCGATCTTGGCCATCGTGCGATCGTCAACAATCATATCTGGGGTGTCCTGCACAGTAGTGATGTTTTCGAACGATTGAGCTTCGGTGACCGAAAAGTCGCCTTTATCAAGGAGATCCGTCCCGACGGTCGTATTAACTTGACGCTTGCCGGTGGTCAGGAAACACGTGACAAGTATGCCCGCACTATTATGCGCGAGCTAGAGAAGCGCAATGGTTTTTTGCCGGTGCACGATAAGTCGTCACCACAGGAAATATCCGCCTTGTTTGGTATGAGTAAGGCGGCGTTTAAGAAGGCAATCGGCGGTCTGTACAAACAGCGCATAATCACCATCGAGAAAGATGGGATACACCTGGTTAAATAGAGCTGAGCAGGGCTGTTGTCGTTAATGGGCGATTGACAGCGCTGCTCGCATAAGTGATTTATTAGTCGGTGCGATGCCGTAGTCTATTGAAGTATTGCTCATGTAGCAGGGGGTGTGTGTGTCGGGTGAAAAGAATATTAATAAGCTTATCGCAACGATGACGCCAGAGCTGGTCGAAGAGGAGTTTGTCTTTGGCTCGTTGTTCGATGCCGATCTGGAGGTCGTGCTCTGCTTGCAGCCCATTGCCACCTTTCAGGAGCAAGAAGGGCTGACAGTGGTGATTCCTCGTCGTAAGGCGGATCAGCATGATGTCGAATACACCGGTGTCTTTAAGTGTCTTAGCCTAACGGTACACTCGAGTCTTGAGGCCGTAGGGTTGACGGCGGCAGTGGCGACTAGTCTCGCTGAGGAAAATATTAGTGCTAATGTGGTGGCGGCCTTCTACCACGACCATATCTTCGTGCCGGCGCAGGATGCCGAGAGGGCGTTAGCCTGTCTCGAGACTTTGGCGCGCTATGCCAGTGCTGAGCCCGTCGTATAGTCGGTGTTGCTGGTGAAGTGTGCTATCGAATAATAAAGAACACTGCGAGCGATAAAAGATGAGTGAGATTCTGGGATTGATGAATACGCATCAGCACTATCATGCGCATATCTACTTTGATCAAGCGACGCGGGAAAGTGCGAGGGCGTTGTGCGAGGAGGTGGGGCGGCGTTTCGCTCTGAAGGTCGGCAGGTTTCATGAGAAATTGGTCGGCCCTCATCTTAAGTGGAGCTGCCAAATCATTTTTCAGCGACAGGATTTTGCGGAATTTACTACATGGCTTGAGCTCAACCGTGCGGGTCTATCTATTCTTGTGCATCCGCTGACACAGGATGAACTTGCCGATCACACCGAGCATGCGCAGTGGCTCGGCGAGCCAGTACCGCTTAAGTTGGCGTTATTTTCTCGCGGTTAAAAGTTCTCGGTGTCGAGAGGCCAGGAAGGCCTTTATCACGTTACCGTTATTGTTGTTTTTTGTGGCAATCGTTTTGAACGCTTAATGTAAGGCGGTGCGTATTAGCTGGATGTTGCTTATTCCGGAGTTTTTTTGTTCGATAAAAATAATGTCAATGTCGAGTAGAAAGTAGCGTTTTATCGTCACAGTAACGAGTCGATATTCACCGGTAGAGAGCTATCTTTTACTGCATATTCACTAGTGGCGAGGCATAGTCTGACGGTCAATAAGGCGCTATCGATAGGCAGGAGGCGAAGCTTGGGCCGGTGGCTGTCGAAGGTTTTCAGGCTGTTGTCGATAGTGGTTTTGGCGATTACGCCGAAAGCAAGCTGATCGATGTGCTTCGAGAAAAGATATAGTAACAGCAAAAAGCTGTCAGTTGAGTGTGTGGGCTGCACGGGCGGCAATGTTGGGGAGGTTGCTGCCGGTTAGAGTGAGCGAGTGCTATGCTTGCTCTTTGGCCGAGCCTTAAGCGTGGTCAATCAACAATAAAGTTGACGATGATTATATTGCGGCTGATTATTCTGTATTGCGGCTATTCAGGCGTTATCGTAAGGTTTATATTGTCGGGCTGTTACAGGCTGTATCACCAACAATATATCAGGGACTCCCATGCGTACACTGACTCAAACCCTCTTAGTTTTTGCCCTGCTGACGACGTTGAGTGCCTGCTCGCTGCTGGACGTAAAGATTGAGAATCCAGCGGAGCCGTTGACCGATCAACAGATGAACATGCGCAAGCTGACGCGAGACTTCCTGCCAATCTACTCAGAGACAATTGAGCAGGTGGCTGATGAGATCGTCGAAGGCACTGATGATATCGATGTGAAGGTGTCAGTTCTGTACTGGAAGCTGTCGAGTGATCAGGCGGCAGTTTCTGCGGCCCTGCAGTCGGATCCGATGATCGTGATTATTGATATGTGGTTGTTGATTGCCGAGCAGAAACTGTACTTTAGCTCGGACGCGGCCAATGAGTTCTTCAAGGGGACAGAGCAGGACATTACCCCGGCGGTTACGGAGCTGTTGACGCAGTTTAAGGCGCTCTCGAAGGCGATTTTAACCGAGAAGGAATACAGCAAGGCGTCGGGCTTTATCGATCAACAGCTGAGCCAAGATGAGCCGGAAAACATGAGTTTCAAGCGCGGCAGTATTATTGCGCAATGGTATCAGTACCAGGGCCTGTCGCTCGCTGATGCTAATTCCAATGTCGGGACGCTGCCACAGGTGATGTCGGACATCTCTGATCGAGTTGATCTGAGCACCGCCCAGGCCTCGAAGAGCATCGCTTGGAAGCTAGAGATGCTCAATTTGCGCTCTGGTTTGAAGGATGGACAGCTCTCGCAGTTGTTGGGGAGTATTCAGAAAACGGCTGCCCAGTTGGCTGACTTAACGGAAGACAACCCTGAGCGCGTAAAGCGTATCGCAGAGACTTTTGGCGAAGAATTCTCGCCAATTATGGCAGAGTTTACTGCCGAGCTGACCGAGGAGCGGTTGGCGTTAGCAGAGTTGCTTACAGAGCAGCGTCAGGCCTTGGGCGTGATGGTCAGCGAAGAGCGAGCGCAAATTTTAACCGATGCCGAGGCTATCTCTGACAGGCTGATTCGCACCACGATTGAAGAGTTAAAAAGCCTCATTGTCATCGTGGTGGCGGCACTACTGTTGCTGATTTTAGTTCTGTTCTTTGTACCCTTCTATATTGGTTATTTACTGGGTAAAAATAAAGGGAAAAAAAACAGAGCATAGATTAGATGTTAGTCATGTTGGTCTTGTTGATATGCCGATAGATAATATCTCTGCTTTTGACAGCAAAAATAAGCTTTTTTAGTTTTTTCCCTAGCTGGCTTGTTTTTACTGTATGATGTGGCGCATTAAAATAATGAAAGCTTAGTTTCCTGTCGAGGTATTTATGAGTGCGGACGTATTGTTTGCTTATGTTTTCGTTTGTTTTCTTTGTGTCATCAGCCCTGGTCCTGCTGTTTTCTTGGCCATTTATAATGGTGCGGTGAATGGCAGCAAGGTCGTTGTGGTGTCTGCTTTAGGGAATATTATTGGCTTAATGTTCCTGTCCATATTATCTGCTGGCGGGCTCAGTGCGCTTCTTTTGGCTTCGTCCACTTTATTTTCGCTGGTGAAGTTCACCGGTGCTGCCTATCTTATTTATTTAGGGGTGCGCCAGCTTCGGTCTGTTAATAAAACAACGCTCAATAATACTGAGCTTACGGAGGAGGCTAATCGATCATTAGACTCTTACTTTAAGGAAGGTTTTTTCGTCGCGGCAACAAACCCAAAGCCAATTATTTTCTTTACGGCTCTTTTCCCACAGTTTTTAGATACCTCTAGCCCAGTACTTACGCAATTTATGCTGATGACTGTTATCTTTATGACTTTTTCATTCTTGTCGCTGTCAACTTACGGTTATTTGGCACAGCGAGCTAATGGTCTGATGTCAAATATCAATAACGCAAAGTGGTTTCACCGTATCAGCGGTGGCTTGTTTGTGGGGATGGGGGCAAGCATCCTCTTTATCAAAAGAGAAGGCTAGGTTATTTTATTCCCTTCTATTGAGTGCTTTTACTATTTTATTCCTAAGATAAAAAGAGAATTGTTTTCTTATATTCGGATATAATGCGCCACTTTTTATTGTTAAGGCGTTACTATATGGATATCACGTTGGACATTCTTGCCATACTGGCAGCTATTGCTTTTGTTGCTGGGTTTATTGATGCGATTGCGGGTGGTGGGGGCTTGTTAACACTGCCTGCGCTATTGTTTGCGGGCGTTAGCCCAGTACAGGCTATTGCTACGACGAAATTCTCCGCCTGCTTCGGGGGCTTCGCCGCTACTCGTTTTTTTATTAAGCGTGATTTGGTATCAGTCAAACAGCAAACTTGGGGCATTATTGCCGCTACCCTTGGGGCTACTTTGGGGGCGCTTGCCTTACAGCTATTTGATGCAAAATTGCTAATGATCGTCCTGCCTTATGGGCTGATTCTTATCGCAGTCTATTTGTTGTTCAGCAAGAGCTTCGACCAGGTAAAGGCTAAGGCAACGCTGTCAGAAAAATCATTTAATGGCTTGTTGGTATCAGGCGTGGGCTTCTATGATGGATTCTTTGGTCCCGGCGCCGGCACTTTTTTTACCTTGAGCTATTGTAAGCTACGTGCAATGGATCTACTGCGTGCCACGGCGCATGCTAAATTACTTAACTTCACGACAAATACAGTCGCCTTGTTGGTGTTTATTGTGACTGGCATGGTCGTTTGGAAGATTGCTTTGGTGATGGCCCTAGGACAAATAGTTGGGTCTCATCTAGGTGCTGCCTTTGCTGTGAAGAAAGGTGTAACGTTTGTGCGCTACATGACGGTGGCGGTGTGTATTGCGATGAGTGTTAGCCTGTTATTGAAGTAAGTGTATCTTACCTAGGAAGCCGTTGACTATTCTCATGTGAAAATCTGCCCTGTCGGTTAAAATAAACTTGATGTCAACAAATAAACAGTAGCTTGCAGCTTTCTACTGGCGTGCAAATGAACTACTGTCTAGTTAAGACTCAAGCAGGCAATAGATAGAAGCGCTTTTGTTTGTTTTTATCGCATTACATTTCAATCAACTTAGGGGGATATGTGGAGTATTTCACAGCGGCATTTAATAAGTACGCAGACTTTACCGGCAGGGCTCGGCGTCAAGAGTTTTGGATGTTTATCCTGTTCTACTATATTTTCTACTTAGTGGCTTGTGTTATTGATTGGCTGATGGGGACGGTACTGCTATCGGGTATATATATGCTGGTCACTTTTTTGCCGTATATCAGTATCTCAGCGCGACGGTTGCATGATACTGGTCGGACCGGTTGGTGGCAGCTGATCGCCCTTATTCCATTAATAGGTTTTATTATTTTGACTGTCTTCTTCATTCAAGAGAGCGCGGAAGACAATGATTACGGCCCCTCACCTTCACCTGAGTAGTGTTTTAGCAGTATTGTCGTTGTAAAACTGCTGGAGGCCCGGGTTGCGGCCTTCGGTTAGCTGGCTTAGTCCCCCTTTCATCGTTACTACTAGCAATACTGCCGGATATCCCCTGTCGGTGGCTCTCTTTGATTATACGGAACGCGTTATGTTAGAAAGAAAGGTCTTGTTAATCTCTATATGGGCGACCCTGTTCTTCGCCTTGTTGGGTGTAGTGTTTGGCATTGTTTCAGAGTCGAGCATGATCATCTTCGATGGTATCTATTCGTTGATTTGTGTTGGTCTAAGCTTCCTGTCACTGTTGGTACAAAAGCAGATCGAGTGCCACAAGGACGACCTGAACTTTCCCTTTGGCAAGGCTCACTTTGAGCCGCTACTGATTATCTTTAAATCGTTAGCCTTAATCGGCATGTGTTTATTCTCAGCCACCATTGCCGTTGCCGATATCTTGGCAGGTGGACGTGAAATCTCTGCGGGGCCAGCCATCATCTATGCGTTGATTGCCACGATAGGCTGCTTCGTCGTCACGGGCTACATTCAGCGTAAGAGTCGTTGCGTTGCCTCGGGCTTATTAGAGGCAGAGAAGAATCAGTGGTTAGGCGACTCTTTGTTAAGTCTCGGTGTGTTGTTGGGCTTTACGGTTTCCTACATGATTGCGGGCGGTGAGTTTGCCTGGTTGGTGCCCTATACCGACCCCGGAATGGTGGTGATCGCCTCGAGCTTCTTTATCCTGTTCCCGTTGCGCAGTTTTTTTGAGGCGGCAAGAGAGATGATATTCTGCCAAGTCGATGATGAGTTCATGGTGCCCATCGATAATATCGCCCAGTCGATCGCTAATGATTACGACGCAGAGTATAAGTTACGCATGATATCGGTGGGCAGGGAGCTCACTATTGAGGTGAATTTTCTGCTGGCTGTTGATCGGCCGTTGAGTGTGAGTGAAATGGATGAGATGCGGGTTCTCATTGCGATAGCGGTGAAAGAAATGAATAAAAGGTACTGGATCAACGTTAGCTTCACCAATAGCAAACTATGGCTGTAGTGGTGAGCAGAGCACTCGATTTAAACAGCTTTGGTTGTAGTGGGAGTGGGGCTCTACTGTTCTAGAGAGGGGCAGTTCTAGAGAGGGACAGCTCTAGAGAGGAGCCGTAGAGACGCTGAGAGCACACACATAAGTAGGAGGAGGTGTGCTGTTCTTTGTTATTTTGATGCGCTATCGTGTCTCGCACAATAATCAAACAATAACGTTGGCCGCCTATAGCATGGGGTTCAGTTCGAGTAGCTGGGATTGAATATCAGAAGGGCGGCTAAGACGGTGGTCAATGGAGTAGCGGTTCTGCATGGTAAAATTAAGTATCGGTATTATTGGTGGTTCGATCGCTGGCTGTGCTGCCGCGGTTGCTCTCGGTCGAGCCGGGCATGATGTGCAGGTTTTTGAGCGATCAGCAGGGCGACTCGAGAGCCGCGGTGTCGGCATCACAATCCCCTCGACAGTGATCGACTCGCTGAAGGAGAAACAGTTAATCGATGATGATTTCCCATGCTTTGAGACGGAGCAGTTGTCGTACCATGTGCAGGATTCAGCCTCGCCGGAGTACGGTAGAAGTCCCTATGTGATGCAGCCTGAGACTCGCTTTAAACAGTTCAACTGGTCTGATTTATGGCGGGCTCTACGCAGCCGAGTGCCTGAAAATAGCTACTTTGATAGTCAATGTTGCATAGAAATTCGTAATAACGACGATTACTCTGAGGTTGTCTTTAGCGACAATAGCTCGCAGCGGTTTGACTTGGTGATCTTCGCCGACGGCTACCGCTCAATGGCTCGTCAGCTATTGTTTCCCTCGCAGCCGTTAAACTACGCGGGCTATGTTGCCTGGCGAGGTGTGCTCGAAGAGCGTTATCTGACGACAAGTGAGCCACTGGAAAAGGGCACAGCGTTGGTGTGGCGCAGGGAGGGGCAGAGTATCTTCTACTTTGTTCCTAGCCCTAAAGGGGGTGTCGGTGTTGGCGAGCGATGGGTGAATTGGGTGGTCTATATGCCTGTGGATAAGGAGCAATGGTCACACTATCTGAGTGATCAATCGGACCATGATCAGGTCGCCTCGTTGCCTCCGGGGCTAATGTCTAATGCGGCCGAGGAAGCGCTAAAACAGAGGGTGACGGCAGAGCTACCGGATTATTATGCGCGTATTATTAACAGTAGTGAGCATACTTTCATGCAGCCGATCTACGATGTCTGCCTTCCTGATTATCGGCAGCAGCGTGTGTGTTTGATCGGGGATGCGGCGACGCTGGCGCGTCCGCATGCCGGCAGTGGCGTGATGAAAGGAGTGGATAATGCCTTATCGTTAGCGGAGATGCTTGCTCAGACGGATGATATTGAGGCGGCACTGGATGAGTGGTCGTCGCAGCAGGCCGACACTGCCCAGCAATCCTACTTGCTCAGTAGAAAGCTGGGACAGGCTTTTGTGCAAGACGTCCCCGATATAGCCAGTTTCAGCGAGGAGCAGATTATCAACTGGCTATATGAGTCGGTTGCTTAAGCGTTGAGTGGTTTGTTAAGGCTTTTCGCCGTTGCTCAAGCGTCTATCGATATCTTCTAACACGCTAGGTAAGTCAGCAATGGTATCGATCAGGTAGTGGCTGCCTGCCTGTTCTAGCTTGCCTTTTGCCAGCTCTCGGGCGGCAGCAAGTTCTTCGCTGCTGGCCTGTTCAAACTGTTGGCGGGTGAGACCGGCTTCATTGCCCGATAGCGTCAGGCCGACGGTCCACATGCCGGCGTTAAGTCCCTCGCTAATACCCGGTGCTGAGTCGTCAATTTTAACGCAGTGGCTGACGTTGCTAACGCCGAGCTTGATTACGTTTTCCAGTGCCATAAACGGCCCCGGCCTGGCACCGGCCGCTAAGTTGTCGCTGGCGACGATGCAGTCGGGCTGATAGCCATTAGCAGCGGCCACGGGAATCAGTTTGTCCATGACAACCTGAGGGTAGCCAGAGCAGCTGCCGATTTTTATGCCGTTGTCTCTCGCCCACTTGATGGTTTCCAGGGTGCCGGGAATCAGTTCGGCGTGGTCGGCGACCTTGGCGATCTGTAGTGGCATAAAGGTTTGGTAGATAGCCTGTGCTTGCTCCTCGTTCATCGCTTGGCCAAATCGCTCAATCCAGCGTTGCTTTACTTCGGGAAGTTGACCGACGCTGCGAATGTGGTCGATCTTGCTCAGCCCCATCGGCACGCGAGCCTCGGCTAAGCTGATGTCGAAGTCGTATTCGGTCTTAAACGCTTCGACAAAAATAGTGGTGGGGGCGAACGAACCAAAGTCGAGGACGGTACCGGCCCAGTCGAGCACGAGTAATTCAATCTTATTTGTCTTCATGGTGTTTCCGTTAGTTAGAGAGTGAGAGTTTGCTGTTGAGGAGGGCAGACGGAGGCAATCGCCTGTTCGACGATGTCGATGGCCTCTGCCAGTTGTGTGCGTTCGATGATCAGCGGCGGTGAGAGCTGCAGAACATTGCCCGCGGAGACTTTAAAGCTGACGCCGTTTTTCATGCACTGATACATCACGCGCTCGGCCTCGGCACTGGCCTTTTCTTTGCTGTCACGGTCGAGCACTAATTCGATGCCCCAGAGTAGGCCGATGCCGCGGACATCACCGATGATGGGGTAGCGTTCCTGCATCTCGGCAAGTCGCTGGCGCATCCACTGCTCGTCGTCTTTGACCTTGCTGAGCAGTTGTTGCTGCTCGATGGTCTCAATGGTCGCCAACGCAGCGGCACAGCTCACCGGTGATTTTTCATGGGTGTAGTGACCGAGCGAGACGTTGCCGGCAATGTTGTACTGCTCACGGGTAATCATTGCCGCGAGTGGCATGATGCCGCCACCGAGGCCTTTACCGATGCAGAGAATATCGGGGCAGATACCGAATTCCTCGAAGGTAAACCAGTGGCCGGAGCGACCCATGCCGTTGGGGATCTCGTCAATGATTAGCATCACGCCGTGCTTGTCACAGATTTCGCGGATACGCTGCCAGTAGGCTTTGCTGGGTACCTGGACATCGGTATTGCGCACGGTTTCGGCGATAAAGGCACCGACGCCGCCTTCCTTCTCGATGACGTATTCGAGGTAGTCGGCGTAGTGTAGGTCGTCACCGTCTTCACGTACGAAGGGGCCACGATAACGGCAGGAGGGAGGGATGCGCTCGACACCGGCCATCAAGGGGCCGAGGCCCTGGCGAAAGCCCGCTTCACCGCCGACGGCGATGGCATCGAGGCTGGCGCCGTGAAAGCCATCCCACAGTGATATGACTTTGGCGTTGCCGGTGACCAGTCGTGCTAACTTTAGCGCCATGCCGACGGCCGAGGTACCACCGGGGGCGAACAGTAGCCGCGTTAACTCATCGGGGCAGATATCGATGATCTTCTTGGCGCAATCGACGGCCGTCTGATTGGTAAAACGACGCGGGCTAAAGGGCAGGGCCTGCATCTGTTGTTCTATCGCCTTTATCACGTTGGGGTGGCCGTGACCGAGCTGATGGACGTTGTTGCCGTGGAAATCCATGGTGCGATTGCCGGCGCCGTCGGTGAGGTAGATACCGTCCGCGCCGCTCAAGCTATTCATGCAGGGGCTGGACATCGATTGATGCAGGAAGACTCCGGCATCGTCGTCGAGCAGCTGTTGGCTACCGGCATCGTTGATCTGCTCCCGCCATTGCTGGCGGGCGGCGGTGTTGTTGATATCACCCTCGGCGACAAGGGGTTTGCTATTCGTTGATCCGGCAGGCGGGCGGGCAGAGCCTGGATTAAGCGACATGGTTTTCCTCCCAGTACAGGGCGCTCTTCATTGCTGCCAATAGCTGCTCGATATCGTCAGCATAGACCTCGCCAATGTTGCCGATACGGAAGCAGTCGGTGTCGGAGACCTTGCCGGGATAGATCACGAACCCCTGTTTCTTTAGTGCCTGATAGAACAGTTTAAAATCATAATCGGCATGTGTCGGCGATAGGAAGGCGGTAATAATTGGCGACTGTTGCTCGCGATTGATTAGCGCTTGAAAGCCAAGCTCGGCCATGCCTGCAACCAGTCGCTGCTGATTTTGTTGGTAGCGCTGATGGCGCTGCGCGACACCGCCCTCGCTAGCAAGCTCTTCTAACGCAGTGGCAAAGGCTCTAACGGTGTGAGTAGGCGAGGTGAAGCGCCACTTGCCACCACCGTACTCCATTGCTTGCCATTGGTCGTAGAGGTCGAGGCTCAGTGAGCGGGCGCGGCCTTTACAGGCTTCAATTTGGCTTTGCTTGGCGATGATAAAGCCAAAGCCGGGTACACCCTGGATACACTTATTCGCCGAGCTGATTAAAAAGTCGATATCGAGGGCGGCGACGTCGAGGGGAATACCGCCGAAGGAGCTCATCGCGTCGACGATTAATGTCTTGCCCGCCTGCTTGCTGATGGCGGCTAGCTCTTCTAATGGATTGAGTATACCGGTGGTGGTTTCGCAGTGGACGAAGGCAACGTGGGTGCTCTCAGGGTAGTCGTTCAAAGCGTTGGTGAGGTGTTCGGGGCTAATGGCGTTGCACTCACCGACATCGACGAGTCGGTGTTGGATGTGCAGGATGTTGGCAATCTGGGCAATGCGTTGGCCGTAGGTACCGTTGGCGAGTATCAATAGGCAGTGCTCATCGCTGAGTGCCGAGCCGATAACCGCTTCGACCGAGGCGGTGCCAGAGCCCTGCATGAGTACTGAGGTATAACCTGCCTGCGGGGTGGCAAGCCTGACCAGCTGGCGACGAATCTGTTGCACGATGTCGTGGTTATAGTCATCGTCCCAGGTGCACCAATCTTTCATCATCGATTCGCGCACGGCTTTCGAGGTGGTCAGGGGGCCGGGTGTCAGGAGCAAATAGGGGTTATTCATCAGCGTAAACCTCAGTCTAGAGTCATTCTGGTCTATACCAGATTGGAATACCGACAAGAATAACCGCTGAATATGTCAAATATGTGACTGCTTGAGAATTTGATCGCCTAATTACGCTTTGCTTGCAGCTTAATCAAGGACGATATAATCTGGACTGAACCAGTAAGCAATCAGTGAGAACAGCGATGTCTGTAGTTGGACAGGGACAGCGGATTTTTTTAGACCTAACACAGCAGCTGCGAAGCGGTGAGTTAAAGCCGGGCGATAAACTACCCAGTGAGCGCTTCCTGGCTGAGAGCTACCACGTTAGCCGGGCAACCCTGCGTGATGGTTTGCAGCGTGTCGCGGATCAGGGGTTGATCTACCGGGCTAATCGACGCGGCTGGTTTGTCGCACCACCTCGGGTACGTTATCAGCCGGCGATAGAGCCGAACTTTCATCAGATGGTGAGTGCCGCCGGTGGTCGACCTAAAACGCAAACGTTAGAGAAGAGGATTGTCCCCGCAACGGCCACTATCGCGGCTATGCTCGATGTTGATGAAAACACCTTGGTGTTCTATTTAAGGCGTTTGCGCTACATTGATGATCGAGCGGTGTGCTGTGCGGAAAGTTATGTCAGGGCCGATCAAGTGCCCGGCTTACTCGATTGTAATACCGATGGCTCGATGACGGAAATCTATCAACAGCAGTTCAATAAAACCTATGGAAAAATAGATATCCAGCTCTACCCAACGGCGTTGAATCAGCAGATCGCCGAAGCGCTATTGACCGTGGAGGGTGCGTCGGCGCTACTTATTAAGCGGCTCAATAAAGGCCTAGATGGCCAGGTGATCGACTATGAACTTGAGTGGTGGTGTCACGATGCGATCACCGTTTGCTTTTCGGGCGGGGTGTAATTTCGAGGCATTAGTCGGCGAGTCATAATCTTCATATTACTGTCATCTGCTTGTCATCTGGCTCTGGATAATAGGTCACACTTCAACTGGTATAGACCAAAAAGTGAGACTGTATGAAATCTTTTAAATTATTAGCGTTGACGGCACTCATGGCGGCAACGTCGCTACCAAGCCTAGCGCAAGCGAAAACTGATCTAACTGTTTACACCGCTTTTGAAACCGACCTACTGAGTAAATATAAGTCTGCTTTTGAGCAAGACAATCCTGATATCGATATTCACTGGGTGCGTGACTCCACCGGTGTTATCACCTCACGTTTGCTGGCTGAGGGCAAGAATAGCCCTGCTGATGTCGTCTGGGGGCTAGCGGCCTCATCGCTACAGCTGCTGAAAGATCGTGGTTTGATGGCGACCAGCACACCGGCGAATGCCGATGAAATCACCGATGCCTACAAAGACCAGAGTAAGAACCCTGCCTGGTACGGTAATGATGGTATGTTTGCTGCTGTCTGCTTCAACAAGGCGCTGGCGAAGAAGAATAACATTCCAGAGCCGCACAGCTGGCAGGACCTGACTAAGCCGGTCTACAAGGGCTTAATTTCAATGCCTAACCCTGCCTCTTCTGGTACCGGCTATATGCAGGTATCGGCTTGGTTGCAGAGCATGGGTGAAGATAAAGGCTGGGCCTACATGGATGCGCTGGACAAGAACGTCTTGCAATATCAGCATTCGGGATCAAAGCCCTGTGCACAGGCAGCAACCGGTGAGGTTGTCGTAGGAATTTCGTTGGCTGTTCGCGGCGCTATCTTGAAGACACAGGGGGCACCGCTGGATGTCATTGTTCTTGATAACGCCGGTTGGGACTTAGAGGCCGTGGGCATCACCAGCAGTAGCAAGCACAAGGCCGCAAGTGAGCGTTTGCTGGAGTGGTCGCTGAGCAAGAAGGCCAACGAGATGTATAACGAGAACTACCCCATTGTCGGTAACAAGACCGTTAACACAAAGGGTAAGGCGTCGACTAATAACTACCCTGATGTATCGGGTAAGAAACTCGATAATGACTTCTCTGTCATGGCGTCTGAGCGAGATGGCATTCTCAAAAAGTGGGGCAGCCGCTACAGCCAGTAGTACCAGTACTGGTTCGTTAGTAGACGTTATCCTTATTCACGAGAAGTAGAGTCAGTAACATGAGCAAGAAACCATATTTAAATATCCGTCAGCTCGGAAAAAACTACGGCAATATTAACGCCCTAAAGAACCTTGACCTGAGGGTCGAGGAAGGGGAATTTATTGCGCTGATAGGGCCTTCTGGTTGTGGTAAATCAACGTTTCTACGCATGTTAGCTGGCCTCGAAGAGGTAACCACTGGCTCTATCTTGCAAGACGGTGTCGATGTCACAGAGTTACCTGCCGAGCAGCGTGACTTTGGTATTGTCTTTCAAAACTATGCCTTATTCCCCAACCTGACGGCTATTGAGAACGTCGCCTTTGGCCTGCGCAATAGCGGCCTAAAAAAGAAGTTGGCACTGCAGCAAGCAGCGGAATGGTTGGAGAAGGTGGGTCTGTCTCACGTGAGTAATAAGCTGCCGGCAAGCATGTCCGGCGGTCAGCAGCAGCGTGTAGCTTTAGTCAGAGCGTTAGCGCTTTCGCCGAGCATGCTGTTGCTTGACGAGCCCCTGTCGGCCCTCGATGCCAAGGTACGACATCGCCTTAGAGGGCAGATTTTAGAGTTACAGCGAGAGCTGAAAATCACCACCATCATGGTAACCCATGACCAACAAGAGGCGCTAACGATGGCGGATAGAATCGTGGTGATGAACCACGGTGTTATTGAGCAGATCGGTACGCCGCAACAAATATACTGTCAGCCAGATAATGAGTTTGTCGCTGATTTTATCGGTGAGGCGAATTTTATTTCAGCCCCGACAAAGAATAATCTGGTTAATTTTAACAACCGCGAGATCGTTGTTGAGTCGGCTATAAAACAGGCCGATTCGGAAGGTCTGAAGAAATTACTGCTGCGTCCTGAACACCTGCAGCTCGACTTAGCTGCCAATGCGGACTTGAGTGCGGAGCTGGTTGGCCTCGAGTTTATGGGCAGTACAGTTCGTTTGCGCTTGAACTATAACAATCAACCGTTACACGTCGATACCGCCGCGGATGCTTTGGCGTCGCTGCCGCGTATTGGTCAGCTCTGTCATCTGCGTGTTGATGCACAAAAGCTGAGGGCGTTTTAATAATGAACACTACTGCGATAACAGCTAAGTCGAAGCTATTCAGCGATCGATCTTTCTCATTAACCGTGCTGCTGCTGTTATTCGCTGCCGGCCTATTTATGCTGATGTCGCCGCTGCTCGCGTTGTTGTCGCGCAGCTTATTCGACAACAGTAATAATTTTATCGGTCTCGATAACTTTGTCGAGTATGCGCAATCACCGGAGCTGCTTAACTCATTTATGACGACGATGATGATCGGCTTCAGCGTGGCCGCCATTACTGTTACGCTCGCCTTTATCGTCGCCTATGTGATACAGCGCAGTTGCTTGCCCGGCAAGGGATTGATGAAGGTGGTTGGTTTACTGCCTATCTTAGCGCCGTCGATGCTGCCGGCCATCGGTCTCATCTATTTATTTGGCAATCAAGGTATTCTCAAACCACTTATTGGCGATGCCAGTATCTATGGCACTACGGGGATTATTATTGGCCTCGTGGTTTGCTGCTTCCCCCATGCGCTGTTGCTGACGCAGACCGGCTTACGACAGATCGATGGCCGTCTCTATGAAGCGGCGAGGGCGATGAGAACTTCGGCGTTTAAGACCTTCATGACGGTGACGTTACCGAGCGCAAAGTTCGGTATTATCAGTGCCTTTATTACCGTCTTTACGCTGTCTATCTGTGATTTTGGTGTGGCGATTATTATCGGCGGAAAAACCAGCGTCTTGGCGACCGACATCTATAAGTTGGCCATCGGCATGCACAACTTTGGTATGAGCGCCGTCGCTGCGATCGCCCTGTTAGTACCAGCACTGATTACCTTTAGTGTCGATGCCTGGTTGAAGCGCAAGGTGACCAATATGGGCAATAGCCAGGCCACCAATGCCCCGACGCAATCGTTACCGTTAGTGCACAGCTTTATGGGGGTGGTCACCTGGTTCGTGTTGGCTATCATTTTGGCGATTATTGCCATGCCGGTCTACGGCTCATTTGTCAGTTTTTGGCCCTTCAATACCACGTTAACCCTCAACCACTACAATCTTGATGCGGTCTCTAGCTACGGCTTCTCGCCATTTTTTAACAGTATTCAGCTGGCCTTTTGCACTGCTTTTTTCGGCACCATTGTTGTCTTCATCGGTGCCTATGTGAGCGAGAGAAGTGCGGGCTTTAAGTTCTTGAAGGCCCTGATCGGTCAGTTGGTGATGTTGCCGCTGGCGGTACCGGGACTGGTCCTCGGTATCGGTTATGTGATGTTTTTCTCCTCGCCCAGCAACCCATTCAATGGCTTGTACGGTGCTATGGCGCTGCTGGTGATCTGTACCATCGTGCATCTGTATTCCGTCGCACACTTGATGTGTGTGACTAGTTTCAAAAACATGCCGGTAGAGCTCGAAGGGGCGGCGGCATCGTTGAAAATTTCGAGGCCAATGCTGATCCTGCGGGTGATACTGCCGATCAGTCTGCCTGTTTTAATCGATATATTTGTCTATCTATTTGTCAGTGCAATGATCACGACTAGCGCGGTTATCTTCCTTTATAACAGCGGTAATATACCGGCTTCGATAGCGGTTCTTCATCTCGATGAATCGGGCAATATGGCCTCGGCAGCGGCCATGTCGGTCTTTATCCTGCTGACCGCGTGTACTGTGAAACTACTCGGTATGTGGTTGGCCAGGGTTCTACAGCGACGTCAGTTACAAGCATAGGCGTCGTCTATTTTCTGGTTATCTCTGGGCTATTTCTCTGTCGTTAGTCGATGCTGATGCGTCGACTTTTGCCTTCTGATAAAAAAGTTTTGTTCTATCACTCAGGAAAATAATAGGTATTTTTTTTGCCTGTACCCGTCATAAATAAAGGTTTTAAATGTCTGGCTTTTTTTAAAAGGTGTTGGCAATGGGTGTTTGAGGTCACTGAGTGGTGAGTCTGAGCGTTTGCATTCTATCTTGTTGTTTTTTATCGACACTGCTGAGTATTTTTAACGCAGGGCTAATTTTCCTTTGTCGTTGATCTAGTCGCGTTTTTTCTATATTTTATAATAAAAATTATATGAACTCGGAAGTTATGTTGTCGGTAATATATAAAAAAATACGCCTACCTGCTGTAAATGCTTTTGCTTTACTTGTACCGATTGTTGGGCAGGCGGCTGAGTTGTTGCCGTTATCATCACCGGCAGATCACATAGTGCAGCAGGAGCAGCAGCGTTTGCTGGAGCAGCGCCGCCAGCAGCAAGATGTTGAGCGTGAACGTACACGTCAGGCACCGAAAAAAGAACAAGCAAAGACTGACTACTCGGCGAGCAACGTCTGTTTTGATATTTCTGATATCGACCTTAATGGGGTGAGCCTGCTACCAGTTAGCGACTTTTCATCATTATTGCAAAGTTACAGACAACGTTGCCTTGGCAGTAAAGAGCTGAATCAGTTGCTGCAAGCTATAACACAGCATTACTTTAATAAAGGATATGTCACCAGTCGTGCCTACTTACCACAGCAAAACCTTGCCGATGGTAGTCTAACCATTGAGGTTGTCGAGGGGGTGGTGCAGTCGGTAAAACGGGCGACGGACAATACTGTGGACAGTGAAGTCGATGAAGAAGGTTTTGCCGGGTTGTTTTTTCATGTTGCCGATCAGCCGCTTAATCTACGAGACTTAGAGCAGAATTTGGAACAAATCAATCGCCTTCGCTCCTATCGAGCGACAATGCAACTGTTGCCTGGCGATGAGGCTGGCAGCAGTGTTGTAATGATTGAGCAGGATAGAGATAAGCCATGGCAATTGACAGGCCAGGTCAACAACAGCGGTCAACCCTCCACCGGCGAGATACAACAGCAGGTGATGCTAGGTTGGGACAGTCCACTCGGCTTGTATGACTATGGTTATCTGTCTTATCAAGGGGACAATAAGCATAAAAATAGCGGCAAAATGAGTAAGAGTGTTAGTGGTCACTGGGATGTGCCATTGGGCTATTGGAATGTGTTAGTTGACGCCAGCCGGTTCAAGTATTCCTCTGTGGTGCACAGCGATGTGAGAGCCTTTACGACTACCGGTGTTAGCAACTCTCAGCAACTAACGGTACAGCGAATACTGGCTCGTGATGGTGATAGTAAATTGCGTGTCGAAGGCAGCTTGCAGCGTAAAGACAGTAAAAACTATATGGCGGGGGTGTTGTTGCAAAATAGCAGCCGCACCTTAGCGATAGCCTCTCTCGGCATTAATCATGAACAATACTTTTCTGGCGGTGGGTTGTTGCTGTCAGCTTTGAGCTATCAGCGTGGTCTCGATGCCTTTGATAGCCCTGATGACGATGATAACCGTGACCGATATGCGCCAAAGGCACAGTTTGATAGCTATGGTGGCTCGCTAGAGTGGCGACAGCCCTTCAGGATCGGTGAGCTTGGCGGTCAGTATCGCACTCGCTTAGTCGGGCAGTATAGCGAAGATGAATTGTTTGGTAGCGAGCAAATCAGTATCGGCGGTCAATATACCGTGCGTGGTTATAAAGGGAATAGCTTATCGGGTGATAGTGGGGGCTATTGGCGTAACGATGTCAGCCTCGATATAGCCACACCTTTTGGCGGCCCCTGGCTAACGCGGCTAAGCCCATTTATTGGTCTCGATACGGGCTATGTGCGTAGCGTTTTCATCGATGGTGATAAGTACCCACGATTAAGCGGCTGGGCTACCGGTGTGAATGCTAACGGTCAACATTGGGCGGCAACGTTGCAGTGGTCGCAGCCGATTAAGGCGCCGCGCTATATGCGCGACACCGGAGAGCAGTTCGAATTTAGCGTTAGTCTGTTTTTATAAACGCTGAATAAAAAAATATAACAAGATCGGCCTGTAGCGAATCACTCTCTGCAGCCAGTTTACATGAAGTTGAATTTTAGACGTAACGGAACCACACGATGTTGAACAGACAATGGATGCGCTCAGTCGCCAGCTTGCTGACTTTTAGCTTAATTTTTCAGCCAATCACTGCTCAGGCAGGTGGTGTCGTGGTCGATAGTCGGGCCGCGGCGAGTAAGCGGCCGACGGCGTTGCATGCGGCTAACGGTGTACCCATCGTCAATATTGCTAAGCCTGGTGCCAATGGGGTTTCGCATAATCAGTATGAGCGTTTCAGCATTGAGCAGCGCGGCTTAATTCTCAACAACGCCAACGATCTTCGCTCGAGTCAGCTTGCCGGTTACATCGATGGTAACCCCAACTTAGCGGGCTCCCAGGCGAGCATTATTCTTAATGAGGTCACTAGCCGGCAGCGCTCAGTGTTGGCCGGCTACGC
The DNA here is from genome assembly GCF_003752585.1 of Sinobacterium caligoides. NCBI lineage: Bacteria > Pseudomonadati > Pseudomonadota > Gammaproteobacteria > Cellvibrionales > Spongiibacteraceae > Sinobacterium > Sinobacterium caligoides. The sequence goes on along the minus strand of NZ_RKHR01000003.1, from coordinate 1,048,515 downwards.
CGAGGTGGTCGGTGGTGCCGCGCAAGTGGTGGTGGCAAACCCTAATGGTATCAGCTGTAACGGTTGCGGTTTTATCAATACGCCGCAGGCGACGCTGACCACGGGTGTGCCGCAGTACGATCAATCTGGCCGTCTAGTCTATGATGTTAATCGCGGCGATATTGCCATCGATAGCCTTAACGCTAGCAATGTGGCGCGTCTTAATTTATTGAGCCGTGCGATCAAGGTGAACGGTGATTTACAGGCGAAAGAGCTCAACATCATTACCGGTCGCAACCGTATTGAGCACAGTAATCTGAAGGTGACGGCGAAGGCCGATGATGGCAGCGAGAAGCCACAGTTTGCCGTCGACAGTGCGTTGCTGGGGGGCATGTACGCCAACAGTATTCACTTAATTGGCACCGAGGCCGGTGTTGGCGTTCGCCTTGCGGGCGATATGGTTGCCGGTGTGGGCGATTTACAATTGACAGCGGCGGGTAATATTCAGCTGGCTAATAGTAGCGCAGCACAAGCGCTGTCAGTGAGCAGCGACAGCGATGTCACATTGACTGGTATCGCACAGGCGGATCGGTTGACGGTGAATGCAGATGGTGATGTTACATTGACTGGCACCGCACAGGCGGATCGGTTGACGGTGAGTGCAGATGGTGATGTTACATTGGCTGGCACCGCGCAAGCGGACCACGTAACACTTAATGCTAAGGGCGATGTGGGCTTGCAGAGTGATGCCACGGTGATGGCGGCGCAAGCGATTGCTGTTGGTGCGCATAATATCGATAACAGTGGCCAACTGATCGCTGGGGTCAATGCGCAGGGAGAGGTCACGCGCTCAGGGCGGTTGACGCTACAGGCAGAGCAGCAGCTGCGTAACAGCGGCCGTATTCGAGCCGGTGATGATATCGAATTAGCGGCATCAACGATGAACAACGATGGTGGCACTATTGTTGCTGATGCGGTAGCGGTGAGTGTTGTAGAAGCATTGAGTAACAACAGTGGTGCAATTCTGGCGGCGAAGACGTTGGATCTTAGTGCTGCAGCATTAGCGAATCGTGCTGGCAACATCGCCAGCGAGAAAACGCTGAAGCTTGATATTGCTCGCCTCGATAATAGCCAGGGCCGCATACAGGGTGCAGAAGCCGACTTATCGGCCGAGACAGTGGTGAATCGGGAGGGGGTGATTGTCGCCGCTGATGGGCTAACTATTGAGACACAAGCCTCGTTGAGCAATGGGGGGGACATTGTTGCTAATAACGTGACTATCAATACACAGGGCGACTTTGATAACGATGCGGGTGTTGTTGATAGCAACGGAGACCTTAGCATCAACGCTGAGAATATTCTTAATCAGAGCGGCGAAATCCTCGTTCGTGCCGGGCAGGCGCAACTCATGGCCAGTAGCGGTATTGATAATGGCATGGGCAGCATTCAATCGGCGGCGGACAGTTTATTGTTAGAGGCCGGGCTTTATATTGATAATCAGAGGGGCTTGATTTTATCGATCAACGATAGGCCCTTGGTATTGCGCAGTAACGGCTGGCTAAACAATGATGAGGGGCAGACAGTCTCGGCAGGTAGCACAGACTTGCATGCGGGGGCGTTGTCGAACCGCTCTGGCCTCATCGATAGCGGGGTTGAGCTGAGTATCACGGCTACGTCAGTGATTAATGAAGGTGGACGTGTGCTCAGCGGTGATACGCTACGTATCGAGAGCGACGTGTTGGATAACCGCTCGGGTGAAATGTTAGCAGCGGCAGACCTCCTACTCGATATTGATCAAGGTATAGATAACACGACAGGGCTACTGCAGGGGAAAAATCTAAGCAGTCAGAGTCGTCATCTCGATAATGCCGACGGTGTCATTGTCGCAGAGCAAGCCGTTACGTTAGGTGTGGTTGAGCAGCTGACCAATGGCGGGGATATCAATGCCGGTAGTGTTTCTGTGCTTAGCGACGGAGCTATTGATAATGCTGGGGGGCGAATCGAGGCAGATCGACTCAGCTTGGTGGCTGCGGGTCAGTTAACGAATGGCACAGACGGTTTGATTGCTGGCTATGCGACTGACGCAGAAGCCCTGCTGATCAGCGCCGATGCTGTGGATAATCAGCACGGTAGAATCCAGAGCCATGGTCAGAGCCTGAGCTTGGATGTCACGCGTTTCGATAATCACGGTGGTGAGCTGCTGTTGTTAGGCGAGGGTGAATTAGCACTGCAATCACAGGCGGAGATTGATAATCAGAGTGGCAGTATTGCCAGTCATGGTCGCTTGTTATTGCGTGCCGATAATCTCGATAACCGCGCCGGCGCGATACTCAGTAGCAGTGATACGCGAGTGCTGGTTGATGGTGCGATAAACAATCGTCAGGGCAGTCTGCAGGCCAATGGTCTCGAGATAGTTGCTGGCAGTTTGGATAATCAGCTAGCAAGCATTCTTGATCTTGGTGTCGGCACAACGACGATAACGCTATCAGAAGCGTTGTCGAATGTCGGCGGACGCATTGAGAGTAGAGCGCAACAGCTGAATATTACAGCGGCGGATATCGATAACCGCGATGCCAAAATCTACCATGTTGGTGGTGGCGGTGCGCTGCTGCAGGCTGACTCGGCTATCGATAATACGGGCGGTGATATTCGCAGTGTCGGTGCGTTGAGTGTTGCTACTGGCACGCAACTGGATAACAGCAGCGGCATCATTGCAGCCGGTGACGCGCTGAGCTTATCGGCGACAGATAGTGTTATTAACAATAGCGGTACCATCGAGGCAGCGGCGGCCTTAGAGGTGGTGACCGCAGCGTTAAGTAACCGTGATGGTATGGTCTCAGCGAAGGGAGGGCAGAGCAGTCGTTTTGAATTAACGTCTTTCGATAATGAGGGAGGCACGCTGTACAGCCGCGCCGCCTCGTTATGGTTGAGCGCCTCGCAGCAGTTGAGCAATGTGGGCGGGCGATTACTGCACGCCGGTCAACAGGGGTTTGACTTGCTGACGGCGAGCTTGGTTAATCGTAGCGGTGAAATTGTTGCTGATAGCACGCTGAACATCGAGGCGGGCGGCGATGTTGATAACCGTAGTGGCGATATCTTATCGCAAGATAGCCTGACAATCGCGGCGAAGGGGCTGGATAACCGTGCCGGAAAGCTGCAGCATAATCATGGCATGCTCGTTTTGCAGCTGCAGAAACAACTCAATAATGCCAATGGCATTATTGTCGGAAACGACATCACGCTTAATGCGCAGCAGCTGCTCAATGCAAACGGATTAATGCAGGCGAGTCATAATTTACTCATCGACTTGGATATTATCGCGCTGGTGAAAGGTAGCCAGTTAAACGCGGGTAATTTGCTGCGATTGCGCAGTGGTAGCAGTTTTAGCAATGCTGCAGGTGCGCGTTTGCTGGCCAGCGGCGCCTTGACGATCGATGCATCAGGTAATGTAACCAACAGTGGTGAGCTTTCATCTGTAGCGGATTTACGCTTAGAAGGGCGCTCATTGACCAATAATCAACAGGGGGTGATCAGCGCCGGTGCTGACGGTGATTATATTTTTACCAGCACGGTAACTAATACAGGCGCACTCACTGCGGCGAATGATTTATTGCTGCGCGGAAAAGATGTGACAAACCGCGGCGCACTGGCAGCAGGCAAAGATTTAACGTTAGAGCTAAGCGGAAAGCTGAATAATAACCAGGGGGCCGTGTTTGCCGGTGACGACTTGTCAGTGTATGCGCAGCGTGGCGTCACCAATGATGAGGGCGATATCTTTGCGATTAATAATCTGCTGATCGCCGCCAATGCTAATCAGCAACGAACGGGCTGGATTAACAATTTATCGGGCACGATCGAGGCCTGGGGTGGCAGTCTTAAGTTGTTCGCCAATGAAATTGTTAATCGTAAAAAAACTTTTAACTATAGCGTTGATGACACTGTTTCGAATGTTGGTACATATTGTAAAGACAGTGGTACTTGTGGTGGTGATCATGTTTATTTTCACTATGATTACATCAAGACCTATAGCACGCGTATCACCGCCGATTCGGCGGTGGCAATGTTGTTGTCCGGTGGCAATATGCGTCTGGATGCGGGGAAAATAGAAAACAAATTTAGCTTAATTGCCAGTAACGGTAATTTGACGATGACGGGCGGCAGCCTGAGCAATGAATCGTTAACGGTCGGTACGCGCACGGAAGAGAATGAGTTTTATACCGGTGAAATAACTGACGGTACCCACAAGCGTTTTTACCGTGATTATATTGCGCCGTTTAATCGTGGCGAAATCAGCATCGAAACATTGGAGGCCAACCTGCCGGCAGGTGCCGGCTCTTGGCATACCGTAGATACTCAGGTGACGGCCTCGTCACAAGTTTATGGCAGTATCTTGGCGCGGGGAAATATCAGCGGGGATTTTACTGGCCAGATCAATAACACCAGTATTGTTGCCCATGCCAGTACCAATGCGTTGGATAAGCAGGCAGCGAATACCAGTGCCAATACCGGCACCATGCAACAAGTTGCCACGGTGGATAAAAATACCGAGCAAGACTCGCAGGCAGCGCCAATAGATTCGACTCAACAAGCATCAATCGGTGCCGGTAGTGAACGCAGTGATCTTTCGCCAGCAGAGTTGCCGGCGCAGGTGGTGGATAATAATGCACTGCTGGAGGAGGCGGGTCATGCGGTCAATCCTATCGACCTCGGGGGCTTCAGTTTGCCGAGCGGGGGTGGCTTGTTTGTGGTGGTACCTGAAGCCAATCAGCCCTATTTGGTAGAAACGAACCCAGCGTTTACCGAATACACCAACTTTATCAGCTCTGATTATATGTTAGAGCGTTTAGGGGTTGATGCTAACACGACGACCAAGCGCCTGGGTGACGGGTTCTATGAAAACCGGCTATTGCGCGACAGTGTGTTTAATAGCAGTGGCCAGCGTTATTTAAACAGTAGTTATAACTCTGATTACGACCAGTATAAACAGCTAATGGACAACGCATTGGTGGCGAGTGCGTCACTGGGGCTCGGGCTTGGTATGGCGCTCACCGCCGAGCAAGTTGCTGGGTTAAGCAATGATATTGTCTGGCTGGTTGAGCAACAGGTTGCAGGGCAAACAGTCTTGGTGCCGGTATTATATCTCGCCAGCGGTGTTCAGCTTCGTCAAAACGGCGCGTTGATTGCCGGTGAGAATGTCGCGCTACGCACAGACGGCGGTGTGACTAACAGTGGTGAGATTAGTGCTGAAATTCAGCAGTCGCTGATTGCCGACGGCGACCTGCTCAATACAGGGGTGTTGCGAGCCGACCAGATGACGTTGATGACTGAGTCAAACCTAACCAATGAGTTTGGCGGTGTGATTGACGGCAATCGACTGACCATCGATACCCGCCGAGACCTGATTAATCAGCGCGGTGGCCAGATCAGTGGCGGCGAACTCAGCTTACGTGCGCGTGAAGGTGATATTCGCAACATTACCGATTTAGAGGTACTTCGCCAGGGCAGCAAGACACTGGGCGAATTCGATACCATCCGTACTAAATTAGGCGCAACTTCATCGATTGCAGCCCGCGACAACCTCAGCCTAAACGCTGGTAACGATATTCTGCTGCAGGGCAGTGAGACGCAAGCCGGTGGCGATGTTGTCTTGGAGGCCGGTCAAGATATTAATATCGAGGCGCTTGAGACGCGGGAACGCCAGAGTAATTATTTCAGCGATGGCTATGAGGTGGTTGATAAGACACGTCATGTCGCTGCAACGGTTGCCGGTGGCGGTGACGTGACGATTACGGCAGGGGCTGCGTTAACATTAAAAGGCAGTGACGTAGCAGCGGGAGGTGATGCAACGCTGTCTGCCGCGAAGGACGTGAATATCCTCTCGGTGACTGATCGGGATAGCTATCTCTTCCATGAAGAGGAAGAAAAATCTTTCGGTCGCAGTAGCAGCGAGACGATCAGCCGTAGCAGTGATACTCAGCAAGGCAGTAGCGTCATTGCCGGCGGTAATGCCAGTGTGGACAGTGGTCAAACGATTGATCTGATTGCCAGCCAAGTGGCGGCCGACGGTGATGTGTCGCTGACCGCGGCTAAAGATATCAACGTGCTTGCCGGTGTCGACTATCACAGCAGTCTGGTGGATAAGTCGAGCTCAAGTACTTTCAGTAGCAGCCGTGAGGGCGAGGCGTCGCAGTCGGCGACGCTGGCCGAGGCCTCACTGAACAGTGCTGGCGGTGATGTGATTCTGGATGCGGGTAACGATATCAACGTTATTGGCAGCGATATCAGCGCCGCCAACGATGTCAGCTTGACCGCCTTTGAGCAGGTGAATATTGCTGCCGGTATGGAGCAGAGCCAGAGTGAGAGCTGGTCGGAAGAGGGCGGCTTCTTTACCGGCGGCGACTTCTATCAGCAGAGCATTGAGCGTAACGGTGAAGGCGAGCAGAGTGCGCGTGCGGCGAGCGTCAGCGCCGGCAACGACGTCATTATTGATGCCGGTTCGGCCCGTGTGGTCGGCTCCGATGTTAGTGCCGGTCATGATATTGATGTGACGACCGACATCGGTGATATCGAGATACTCGCCGTCGCAGAAAACCAACAGGCCGACAGTTACAGCCGTGAGGTCAGTGTGCAGTTGGGTGATGTGGTTGCGGCGTCAACGGCGCCACACGAGACGATGGCGGTAGAGGATGGGCAATTTAAGGCCTCGATAGGCAAGGCCACCTACGATGCCTACGAGAGTGAGTCGGCGTCAACGTCACACCGTGGCAGTCACCTTAGTGCCGGTAACTCGGTGGTGCTTGATAGTGCGGCCGATGTGATGATCGAGGGTTCTGATCTGATCGCCGATAACGACGGCACGGGGAGCGGCAATGCCATCATTATGGCCGCTGATGATGTCACGATTAAGCACGTTACCGATACCCAGGAGAGTAGCAGCAAGGAAACCCACGGCAGTGCCGAGGCGAGCTTCGTGGTGCAGCATCAGGCGGTAGAAGTTGTTAAAGCTGCGCAGCAGGTGCAGGAGGCCAAAGACCAGCTGAAGCAGGCCGAGCAAGATTACCGTCGCTATGAAAAGGAGCTGGATCAGCTGAAAGAAGGTCTTGTCGGATTAGAGCAGGACTATGCCAATAAAGTCCCCGGTGTCAGCCAGGGTGATTTGTTGGAGATGCGCGAGTTAGTGAAAGAGGTTGAGGACGACGAAACCTGGTACCAGGCGGGGATTGCAGCCGCAGCCGTCGATCTTACCTCGGCATCGACGTTATTGGCGCAACAGGCGACTGCGGCAGCGACCAGTACCAGTAGCTATGCGTTTGGCTTTAACGCCGGTTTGCAGCTCGACATCAGTGCCAGCCAGACCGAGAGCGAGCAGCGCTCGACGCAGGCGGTCGCCTCTACTGTCAGTGGTCAAAACGTCGTGATCCAGACCGGTAAAGCCAGCGATAACACCACCCATATCGCAGGCAGTCACGTCCGTGCCAACGAGGCTCTGGTCATCGATACCGGCACTCTTGATGTGACCGCTAGTCGCGATACAGCCAATAGCAGCCACGAGACAGAGAGCGCTAGCCTGCAGGTCGGCGTGACGGTATTTGGTGCCAGTGGTGGCGCCACGGTTAGTGGCAGTTATGATCGCAGCAAGGGCGGTGATAAATCGACAACGTACACCAATAGCCAGCTCGCCGGCGATACCGTCGTCATCGATACCACCGGCGATACCACCATTGCCGGCGGTAATGTACAAGCTGATGAATTGTTGCTGGCCAATGTCGGCGGTGATCTGACCGTCGAATCTCAGCAAAACCGTGCCAGTGGCGATAGCAAAGGCTTTGGCATCAGTGGCGGCTTTGGCTTTGGCGATAGCAGTGAGAAATCCGCAGATAGCCTGGCTAAGGATGGCGGCTCTGCTTCTTCGGCCGTTCGTAATCCATTCGGTAGCAATGAGGGTCAACAAGGTGGTATTGACCATGCCAGTAGTGCTAACGGCAGCGTTTATAGCAACAGCAGCCGCTATCAAGAAAAAGAGACCGTTGTCAGCTCGCTGACCTCTGGTGGCACTGCCGATATCACCGTCGGTGGCAATACCGCCATCATTGGCGGCATCATTGCCACCCTTGATGAAGACGGCAACGATCTGGGTAATCTGAGTCTTAGTACCGAGACGCTGACCTACAGCGACCTCAGCAATACCCGTTACAGCGAAGAGAAGAGTGCCGGTGGTAGCAGCAGTATTGGCCTCAATGGCAACAGTAACCAGGGCCAGGAGGTTGACGCCAACCTCAACGCCCCGGCTAACCCCAACCCCAATAGCGACAACGATGAGACCCGCCTCAACACCACTAGCGGCCAGTACGCCAACAGCTCCAGCTACCAAAAGAGCAACAGCTTGGCGACGCTGGGTGAGGGCGATATCAGCGTCAGCGACGAGGAAAACTCTGACGATCTAGATCGCCTTAACCGTGATGTGAGTACGATCACCAAAGACATTGTCGATATTGATCGCCAGCAGGGCGATATCGATATGACGGTGGATACGCGTTTGCTGACGGAAGAAGGGCGCGAGGTGATTAAGCAGGACTTTAGCAAAATAGCCGAAACCACGTCGCGCATTGCCGGTGCCGCTTGGGGTGAGATTCAAGCGATGCAAGTCGATATGGATGATGTGCCTGTGTCGATACGTGAAACGTCGCTGTCGCCAGAGCTGGCGCTCAATATTACCAAGAACCTTGTGCGTAATGGTGTCGATCCTGACGCGGCCGCGAAATTTATTGCCGATCCGGATAACGCGGCACGAATACAGTCGATTTATCAGTCGGCAAAGGCCTATGCGGAGGTTGATGCCCAAGCTGAGTCGCTTGGGATTGATAGCGAACACAAATTGCAGCAGGGGCTGGGGCAGCAGATCAGCGATAACGGCCGTGAAATTAGCGGTGATAAAACATCGACGACCTTTGTGGCGGGGCGCCGTAATACGCTGGGAGAGTCTCTGCTGATAGAGGCCGATGGCCTCGGTGATTATGTGAGTACATTGCCGACGGAAGAAGCGGCGATTATGGGGCTGGCGATTCAAGCCTCGATGGGGCCCGCTAAGGCGATTGTAGGTATTGCTGGCAGCGCGCTAGCGGCGACGCTGATTGGCGACCAGATAGAGGAGTATAAGGACGACATCGCGATCGCCGGTAGCGCCGGTGTCACACCCGACCTGAATAAGGCCGGTATTGCGGAGGAGGACGCCTATCAGCAGATGACCTATGGCGAAGGCGATAGCGTAGTTGACGGCGCACGCTTCATGGTTGATGTGATACTGGGCGTTAGTTTGGTGGGCCGCAGCACAGGGAAGAAGGCTGGCTCGAACTCGAGTGCTGATAGTGGTACGATGCAGGAACGGGATGGTGCTACAAAGGGTGCAGATAGCACTCTTTCGAGAAAAGCAGCGTTTAGACAAGCCAAAGAAAAAGCAGGAATACCTAAAAGCCAGCAACCAAGTAATACGTATCACGAAAAAATACGTGATCAACAAGGTCATGTTGAAGGACGTGTATACGAATTTAAGAATGCAGATGGAAGTACAGCTACGATTCGGGAGCATACTTTAGGTCATGAGCTTGGAAATCATGGTTCTCATTTCAATAGTGAACTACGCAACGCCCAAGGCATTAAACAGTCACTGAAGAAAAATGCTGATTCCCACACCTATATAAAGCAGGATTAATCATGAAGCCAATTTTGGTGTACGATGAAGGTATAAATCTTTGGGAGCAATCAAAGAAAACAGGTGATAGTAGCGTTGCTACTATCACTGTAATTCAGCGTGATATTGATAGCCTAAGTAAAACTTGGTTTAGTTTTCTTCCTATTTTACTTACTTTCTTACCAAATGTTTTTAAGTGGTTTACAACGGGGAGCGCATTTTCTGGTTCAAAAGTTCAGGAGCTGAAACTTAAAAAACAGTTAACAGAAGGCTTCAGTGATGGAGACTTATTAAAAAAGAATGAGTCTACAGGCGTATTTTCTTTAATAAAGAATGAGACAGATCATATTGAAATCTTGCCGCTAGATTCCCTATCTCACTATAGATACCTATCGATAATATTTAGCTCCAAGAATTTATCTCAGAAATCCCTTTTAGATAACTTTCAGACGGCAGAAAGTGGGATTACTTCAGAAAACGTAAGTTCTATTCTTGATGGTGATTTAGGTATCATACTTTGTAGAGTTTATGAAGATGGTGATACGCATGCGGCATTGCAATTTATTGGAAAAGTTAATCAAATCGAAAATATTAAAAGTGAGTTAAGTGCAGCTGGCATTGAAGAGATCGACGAATCTGAAGTAGCGAAAATTATTAATAGTTAGGTGTTATAAAGAAGGGGGTTCTCGTACGGAGCCAACGTTACCTCCTACAAAACACTAGACACCCACAATTATTTTTCCTCTTAATAATTCAGCTGTAACGAGAAGAAAATAGTTTTATGATGGAAGAAAATGAAAAAATTGTTTTATCTGGAGAGGAAGCTGTTGCTATTTTGAAAGATGTGGAGTTAATGTTGATTTCTTTGCATCGGATAGGCTCTGCTTACACGGATAAACCTAAATCTGATTATGCATCGGAGACTTGTCGGTTTATTGATGAATGGAAAATAACTCATAAACTAGCTGATATAAGATCTCTTATTTCAGAAAAGTTTGATACTAGTCTAGGTGATGATGATATGGACGATTTAGAAAGAGCTATGGAGGATATTCAATGCTGGAGCAAAAAGGGAGATGTTCCTGATTAATATCTAAAATACCGAACGTTTTAACTAGCCCCGCACTTGCGGGGCTAGTTATTTACATCACCAGAAACTCAACAGAAACTCAAGACACCCACCATTATGTATTATTAAAAGCCCCCTCCCAAAACCCCAGCCATTCGGTTGGGGTTTTGTCTTTCTAAGTAGCACAAAAATCACCTTCCTTTAGGTTACCCCTCACGATACCGAAGCCGCTTCAACATCATTAGTAGCCTGTACGCTGGCGACTACAGTAAAGAGAGCGGTCAGGGCTAGTAGCGCTCAAGTGGGCTGGCCATCGTCTTGTTTTTGATTTGTATTGCCATGGCGATCTGTGGGTTCGCTATGATCGGGAGAGTTAGCATAAGCGGCATGTCTCAATGATTGTAAGCAAGACGTGTAGGAGTCGATGAGCAAGAGGTATAAGCTGCCTAGGGGGCTTTTTGCCATCGATGGCCTATATTTTACTACTGCCGTGTTTTGCGATTGAACCCACAGTGAGGCGGTGAAATAGTGGCTTACCAGAAAACCATCCGGAAAAACCCTAGACACCCACAATTATTTGCCAACTTACGAGCCTCTTCTAAGCTTTACAGTGACAAACTTTAGAGGAGGCTCTAAAAATGCCGACAGCCCGTAAGAATTTAGTCAGTATCAGTGATACGCCGTATTATCACTGTGTTTCTCGTTGTGTGCGCCGTGCCTTTCTCTGTGGTGTTGATCCCTATGACGGCAAGGATTATGAGCATCGTCGTGAGTGGGTGGAGTCCCGTTTATTGTTGCTGGCAGAGGTTTACGCGATCGATCTTTGTGCCTATGCGGTGATGAGTAACCACCTGCATGTGGTGTTGCGTGTTGATGAGGTTTTAGCGGAAAGCTGGACTTCGCTAGAGGTTGCTGAGCGCTGGCATCGTCTCTTTAACGGCACTTTGCTTACTCAGCGTTTTGCCAAGGGTTTATTGATACCGTCTTATGAGCTAGATACGCTGAATGAAACGATTGCAGAATACCGCTCGCGGCTGAGTGATATCAGTTGGTTTATGCGTTCGCTCAGTGAGCCGATTGCCAGAATGGCCAATAAAGAAGACCACTGTAGTGGTCGTTTTTGGGAGGGGCGATTTAAGTCGCAGGCGCTGCTAGATGAGGCTGCGCTACTGACCTGTATGGCTTACGTCGACCTTAACCCAGTGCGCGCTAAGATGGCGGAAACCCCAGAAGAGTCGAGCTATACCAGCATTCAGCGCCGTATTGCAGCCGTCCATGATCAGCGCCAACCAGCAGAGTTGTTAGCATTTGTTGGTAATGAACACGAACATCAGCCCGATGGTTTACATTTCCATCTTCGTGATTATTTACAGCTGATTGATCAAAGTGGCAGAGTGATTCGTGACGATAAACGCGGTGCGATAGATGGCCGTGCCGCTGATATTCTGAGCCGACTGAATATTCCCAATGATCATTGGATAACGATGACGTGTGACTTCGGTAAATTATTTACTGGCCCTGTCGGTACGGTGCAAGAACTGGGCAGTTATTGTGGTCACCTTGAGCGTAAGCGACGGCATAGCGCTAGTCTTTGCCAGCAGTGGTTTGGCTAAAACAGCTCGAGAATATAGATCGTGACGCTGTATTGAGAGAGCGCTTGCCTGAAAAAATGATTCTTACGTTAGATTCTTCTTTGATGCATTGTTTGCGCGTCATTTATCGTTATGCTGTATTTTTTAGTCAATTATCTAGGTGTTTGCCAGGTTATTTTTGTGATAGATTGAGTGTAAATAACTATGGGTGCCTGATGTTTTGTGTTTCTAAGACTAGGCCAAAAGATTACGGTAGCAATACTATAGAAATTGACACTAAGCGTTTGCAGCAAGATATTGATACGGGCAAAGTAAAAGACGTTGAGATTCTTCCCCCTAAGCGTGTTCAAGCAGAGCTGCAAAAAAATATTGATAAGGCTCAGGCACGTTATGATGCAACCCCGTCACAGAGAAACTCGGATAAGTTGCAAGATGCTAAGCGTGACCTTGATCATGCTATAAGAGATAATGAATGCTTAATTAAAGGGTGTGTGCCGAGCAACTATATTAAGGGAGGCCAGTAATGCCAACATTACAAGAGTTAATGGGGCAAGAGATTTATGATTTGCTTTATACACATTATGATAAAAATGGCGAATTGATTGAGGATATGGAAGACGTCTTCTATTGTGATGAAGATGAAATCCCTAAAGATAGTATTTCTAGGTTAGAAGCATTACTGACGCCAATTACAGATTTAAGAAGCTCTCTAGTTCCTATTGAATCAGCAAAACTATTAGCCGCATGGGGCTCAGAAAAAGCAATTGACTATTTAGAGTATTGTATTGACAGTCGTATTGATTGTTTGGGTAATTTAGATCCTCATAGATTACATGCTGATTATGATACGACTTATGAAAGATTTGCTGATTCTCTTTTTCAATACCATGTTAGATATACTGAGAGGGATTACATTATGTCTAACTGTTATGAGGGTAAGTTGAGTGAAGAGGCTAGAAATAGAATAATGTCTCCATTAATAAAAATCATTGCATTATCCAAAGAGTTGGTTATCGATCTTGGAGCTATTAAAAGTAAGATTTATTCAAGGGGATGGAAAGAGTATTTGCCTGCGTTAAAAGATTGCTATTTTGATTTCATACAGCGACCTGAAGACGATCTTAATAGGCAGTGGAATCTACAAGGGTTAACAGATGTTTTGCAGGAATGGGATTCTGAAATTTTTAATGGAACTAGAAAATCCTAGGCACCCACAATTATTTATAAAAGTAACGAAACTCAAGACACCCACCATTATGTATTATTAAAAGCCCCCTCCAAAACCCCAGCCATTCGGTTGGGGTTTTGTCTTTCTAGGCAGTGAAAAAGCACCTTCCTCTAAGTTATCCCCCTCGATACTGACGCCAACCTGATCGCCCCGGCAACCCCCAATCCAAACAACTGATTTAATGGGACGAAACGATACGGCAGGCTTTGAGATGAAGTTGATCCAACCGTAAAGGCTAAACGCAAGCCCCGGCGTTAACACCGGGGCTTTTTCTTAGCTATTACTATGTGTGTTGCGGAATACTCTTTTGCTGATGCTTTATATTGCGGGGGCGGCGTTTAAAGCAGCGCTCAACAACGATAAAGAACACCGGTATAAAGAAGATACCTAAGAAGGTCGAGCTGATCATGCCACCGAGCACGGAAGTACCGAGTGCACTCTTGGCGCCAGAGCCTACCCCATGACTTATCGCCAGAGGTAAAACGCCAAGTCCAAACGCCAACGAGGTCATAATAATCGGGCGTATTCGTGAGCGAACGGCCTCGAGTGTTGCATTAATAGCGGACTCACCTTTACTGTAACGTTCCTTCGCGAACTCTATAATTAGGATTGCGTTCTTAGTCGCCAAGCCGACGGTGGTCAGTAAGCCGACTTGGAAAAAGACATCGTTCGACATGCCTCTGCTTCCTATCGCCAGTAAGGTTCCCAGTACACCTAAGGGAACAACGAGTATGACGGCTAACGGTACTGTCCAGCTCTCGTATAGCGCAGCGAGAACGAGAAAAACCATTAACACCGACAAGGCGTACAGAGACGGCGCTTGGCTGCCAGATTGCCTCTCCTCATAGGACAAGCCATTCCAGGCAATGCCGAAGCCTTGCGGTAGTTGCTCTGCGAGCTGTTCAATATCTCGCATGGCCTCGCCGGTGCTGTAACCCTGGGCAACCGCGCCTTGGATATTAACAGAGGAGATGCCATTAAAGCGTTCCAGTCGAGGTGATTCTTTTGCCCAGTGGCCAGAGACAAAGGAGCTCAAAGGTATCATCTCCCCAGAAGCATTCCTGGCATACCACATGCCGATATTATCCGGTGATAAGCGATAGCTGTCATCGCCTTGAATATAGACTTTCTTCACTCTGCCCTGATCGAGAAAGTCATTGACGTAGCGGCCGCCAAAAGCAGCGCTTATCACGGAGTTTACATCGTCCATTGATAGGCCATAGGAGAGTACTTTGCGATGATCTATATCTAGCTGATAAACCGGCGCGTCTTCTTGTCCATTGGCCCTAACTCCAACTAAGTTGGGGTTTGATTGTGCAAGGCGTATTAACTGATCGCGCGCTGCAGTAAGTGCCTCGTGCCCATGCGAACCACGATCTTGTAGGTAAAAACTAAAGCCATTGGCGGTACCCAACTCAATCGCTGCTGGCGGAACAATAGCAACGGCTATCGCCTCTCTCATGCCTGAAAAGTACGCCATGGCTCTATCTGACACGGCCTTCACATCAGTACCAGCGTCCTGTCTATATTGCCAATCTTTTAGGCCGATAAAAGCAATGCCCATGTTATTACCAGTGCCCGCAAAGCTAAAGCCTGAAGCAACAAAGACATTTTCAACAACGTCGGACTCTTGCTCGAGAAAGTAGTTTGATACTTTTTCCATCGCCTTTTCTGTTTGCCCCTGAGTAGAGTTGCTAGGCAAAACGACTTGCGAGAAGAAAATACCTTGGTCCTCATCGGGTAAAAATGCCGTTGGTAAAGCGGTGAAATACCACGCAGACACTGCTGATATTGCCGCAAAGATGAGCATCACACGCAGTGGGCGCTTCAACATGAAGGCAACACTGCCTTGGTATTTTTGCGTAAAACGATCAAAAATACGATTAAAGCCAGAGAACATACGATTAGGTTTGGCAGCCTTGTCCACTGGTTTTAGCATGCTCGCGCATAATGCAGGTGTTAGCACCAGTGCCACCACAACAGAGAGCCCCATTGCGGTAATGATCGTAATAGAGAACTGCCTGTAAATAACGCCAGTAGACCCTGACATGAATGCCATAGGAACGAAAACGGCAGATAAGGTGAGCGCAATACCGACTAAAGCACTCGAAATTTGCTCCATTGATTTGTAGGTGGCTTCCCTGGGACTGAGCCCTTCAGTGTGCATTATTCGTTCAACATTCTCGACGACAACAATGGCGTCATCCACTAACAGCCCGATGGCGAGCACCATCGCAAACATGGTCAGCGTATTAATCGATAAGCCAACGGCGTAGAGAACAGCAAAAGTACCCAATAACACAACGGGAACGGCAATCGTTGGGATCAGCGTCGCTCTAAAATTTTGCAAAAACAGATACATGATGAGAAAAACGAGTATAACGGCTTCGAATAAGGTGTGGACAACCCCCTCGATGGATTTGCCCACAAAAGGCGAGGTATCATAGGGGTAAACAACATCGACGCCATCGGGGAAAAATGGCCGAAGCTCTTCAACCTTGTTTTTCACCGCCTCTGCCGTCTTTAATGCATTTGCACCGGTAGCTAACTTAACGCCCAAGGCGGCCACGGGGTAGCCGTTGTAAAAGTTGGTCATGATATAGTCATCGGCACCCAGCTCAACACGGGCGACGTCCTTCAGCAAAACTTCAGCGCCGTTGCTGCCCGATTTGACGATGATATTCTCAAACTCTTTCGCTGTCTTAAGGCGACTTTGGGCTGATATTGTCGCGTTTAATTGCGTTTCTTGTTGCATGGGCCCGGAGCCAAATTGGCCAGCCGACACCTGGGCATTTTGCTGCTTTATTGCTGCTGCAGCATCAGCGCTCGTCAGGCTGTATTTTTCCAGCTTGAGAGGGTCAAGCCAAATTCTCATGGCGTACTGTGCACCAAACACTTCAAGGTCTCCAACCCCTGCCACTCGGCTCAGCGGGTCTTTGATTTTTGAAATGACAAAGTCGGAAATATCATTTTTATCAAGCTTGCCATCCTTAGAATATAAACCGACAATCAGCAGAATACTTGAACTCGACTTACTGACCGTTACCCCCTGTTGTTGCACCTCCATTGGCAGCATGGGAAGAGCAGACTGCAGCTTATTCTGTACTTGAACTTGTGCTATTTCAGGGTCTGCATCGGTATTAAACGTGACGGTGACCGCAACATTGCCAGTGCTATCGCTGGTTGATGAGATATAGCGTAGATTGTCAATTCCCGTCAAAGACTGTTCGATTACTTGGGTAACGCTGTCCTCAACCGTCTTCGCACTGGCGCCATTATAACGAGTCGTTATTAATACCGTGGGTGGGGCTATGCTGGGGTATTGAGAGACGGGGAGTTTAGCAATAGACAGAGCACCCGCAAGCATGATCAGAATAGCGATAACCCAGGCAAAAACTGGTTTATCAATAAAGTACCTCGCCATTACGCATCCTCCGCTGACTGTTGTATCACGTGTGCAGCAGAGCGATTTATGGGGGCTTTAATCTCTTTCGAGCTTGGCTTGACGACGTTGACCTTGTCGCCTGTGCGAACTCTCTGTAGGTTGCTAATGATAATCTCATCATTGGCTTGCAGGCCAGAAACGACACGCCACTGCTTACCGAAAGCTTCAGCTGTTTTAATAACGCGCTGTTCAGCTATACCATTGTTTTTCACTAGCATCACCGTCGCTTCACCCTTGCTATTTCTAGATACCGATTTTTGCGGAATCAAGATAGCGTGCGGATCTTGACCAATATTTAAGCGGGTGTGCACATACATGCCGGGAAGAAGCTGACGATCGTCGTTAGGGAATTCTGCTCTCAACGTAACGGAATCTGTGTTCGCATCGACATTGACTTCGGTAAATTTGACTTGTGCTTGATACTCCGTCGCGTTGTCACCAGTATCTGTCGATAGCATTACTGTTGGCGTTGAATTCATAATCAGTTCGCCACGTTGATAGGCACGTTTCAAGCGCAGCACTTCACTACTCGAGCGTGATAAGTCGACGTTTATTGGGTTTAACTGTTGAATCTTGGCTAACATTTGGCTTTGCCCCGAGGTCACTAGTGCCCCCTCGGAGATATAGGATTGGCTGATAATGCCGGAAATAGGCGCGTTAACTTTGGTGTATTCTAAGTCTATTGTCGCTTGATGCAGCGATGCTTCTGCGACATGCAGAGATGCAAAAGCGACCTTGTAACTGGCCAGGTTATCGTCAAGTGTCTGTTCGCTGACGGCGCCGCGAGCGACAAGCTTTTTGGTGCGATTGAGTTTTGTCTTCGCGGCATAAACGGTCGCTTGAGCGGCCTCTAACTTAGACTTAGCCATTAACACATTGGCTTGATAGATAGCGGGGTCAATTTGGTAGAGCGACTGCCCTTCTTCGACAAAGGCCCCTTCTTTAAACAACCTTTTGATGACGATACCATCAACTTGAGGTCTGACTTCCGCCTCTTTGAATGCCTTTGTGCGTCCAGGTAGTTCTACTGAGATGGTTTGGCTCGACGGTTCGATGATCAGCGTGTCGACATTCGTTAGTGGGTGTTTATTTGGGGCGGAGTCCACACCGCCGCACCCCAACAGCATCAGCGGGATGAGCGCTAAAGTCATTCTCTTATACATTAACTGAACTTCTCTCTCGTCTAAAAGGATAGCTAAAGTATCATTTCAGATGAGAGGCACCTTATTCTATAAAGGACAAATGATATCAACTTAAGGACCAATTTATGAAACTGGCCATAATCATCGGCTGACGGGCGCCATTGTCTACTATTTGTCGGCCATTCTTCTCAATAGGATAACCGGTATCTCGCGACCAGCCGTCTTCATGTAGCTTTTCGTTCGGGGGTTAATGGCGGTGATTTGTGACCATAAGACTTCGCGACGATCACCACTGATAAGCTCTGCTCGCACCTTCTGTCGCTGGCGGCCAACACGGATATCAAAACTAGGCTGCGCCTTGATATTAAACCACCAGGCGGGTGGCTTGGTCTGGCCATTATTGGATGCAATGATAACAATGCCGTGGTCATCGAGCGCGTAGTAGCGAACGGGCGTAATACGAGACCGGCCGCTTTTGGCACCCACGGTATACAATAGTGCTGTCGGGTGTTCGCCTAAATGGTGGCCGATAAGGCCGCCGCTGGCGCGATAGACAAACGTGTGGACCTTGCCGAACCACTGATAATTGGCCATAGGGTATTACCTGTTAAGACTCTACGAGATCAACAGCATAGCAAAGACCTTCTCCTATAAACGTCAGCTAAAAGTATTAGGAATGCATTAAAAGAAGCCAAAAGGGGGCGCTGATGGCGGGTGGCGGCCATCTCAGTTGCTCATAATTTGATCTGCATTGCCGCCTAAGTCTTTAGGTTAGCTATGATTTAACTTCATTGGCGAAGGCCTTAGTATGATTATTGTTGGAGGGGGAGATGGAGAATAAGTACAAGGTGCCAGCGGTACTTTTCATTATTGACGGTGTGCTGACGGCTCTCTCGATTCTGTTGTTTATTGGCATGGTCGTTTTTTTCGTGGGTTTAACTTTTGATCTAGAGGCCGAGGAGGTACTGATATTATTCTTGATCGGCCTGACCACTTTGTTTGCTCTATTGAAAGTCATTGTTGGTGCTTATCTTTTAAAGCAGAGGGAGGGGGTGCACAAGTTTGCGTTGCCACTAGCGGTACTTTCCCTGCTTAGCTTTCCACTTGGGACGATTTCTGGTGCGCTTTATTTGTACCAAAGGTTTAGGCGCCAATGAATCTGATTTAGTCACAGCTGACCTTCGTTCTTGTACTTTTTTATCGGTGCAGCTGTGTGTTGTCTCTGTCTCAATGAAACGCGATTTTTCTCGAAATAGCGTATTGAATTACTACATTTAGAGTCTAATATGAAAAAGAAAATTATTGCAGCACTACAGCTCGGCTCCTCGGCACAGGGGACTGCTGATACACTTCGAAAAATATTAAGCTATAAAGAACGCATAAAAGACTCAAACTGTGACTTATTAGTCATGCCTGAGGCTCTGTTAGGCGGTTACCCAAAGGGTGCTGATTTTGGCACGCGTGTGGGCTATCGAACGGAGCAGGGGCGGGAAGAGTTTTTGCAATACTGGGAGCAAGCTGTTGATATCGACGGCCCCGAAGTGCTCGCATTGGTTGAGTTGGCGAAGGATTGCAATACCTCGATTGTACTTGGCATTATCGAGCGGGGTGGCTCAACGCTATACTGCACGGCTCTCTTCATCACGGAGCAAGGTGAGGTGGCGAAGCATCGTAAACTGATGCCGACGGCAAGTGAGCGGCTAATCTGGGGCCAGGGTGATGGCTCGACAATGCCTGTTATAGAAACGTCGGCGGGACGGATTGGTGCCGCTATCTGCTGGGAAAACTACATGCCTCTATTGCGCTCGGCAATGTATGCCAAAGGGCTCGAGATATGGTGCGCGCCGACGGTCGATGACCGTGAGATATGGCAGTCCAGCATGAAGCATATTGCCTATGAGGGCAGAAATTTTTTAGTGAGTGCCTGCCAATATCAACAACCCCCTGGCGACGCTAGCGTTAAAGATGTGGATTGGCCAAAGGATAAGCCATTAATTCGCGGTGGCAGCGTCATTGTTTCGCCAATGGGTGAGGTGCTTGCTGGCCCACTCTATAATAGCGAGGGCTTGCTCTCGGCGGAGATAGATCTTAACGATATTATTAAAGCGCGATATGATATGGATCCTACAGGGCATTATTCTCGCCCCGATGTATTTAAGCTTATCGTCAATGAACAAGAGCGCCCTGCGGTGACTATTATTGAAAGTGAAGCCTGCAAAGACATCTAAAGAGGGCGGGTATATTCACTGAGTCATGCTAAAGCAGGGCTTGAGAGTGGTGTTACGATGTCTTTTTACAGCTTCTAGGTGATGCGACGAGCATATGCTCTGTCGCTATTAGGCAAGTTCGATTTCGGTATCGCTCATCAAGGTTGAGGAGCAGGCGAGGACGAAGCCTTGTGCAACCTCTTCGTTGCTTAATGCGCCTTGGCTTGTGGAGACAACCTCGCCAGCGGTAATTTTGCATTTGCAGGAGCCGCAGACGCCACTGCGACAGGCAGCAATGATGGGGACTTCATTGTCCTCTAACGCAGTTAGTAATGTGCTGCCAGCGTTGGCAGCCAGCTTTAACTTAAGTTTCGGCACACTAATTTGTACCAGCGTATCGGCATCGCTGTTTCCGCGTTGCGAGTCGTTAGCGGCAGGGGTGAAGCTCTCTTGATAGAACTGGCTCATATCATAAGCCGCACTCTCTACGATACTTTTGCAGGCCTCCATGAAACCGGTAGGTCCGCAAAGGAAGAGGCTGCGTTGGCGGAAGTCTGGGCATAGCTGCTCGAGCATCGGTAGTGAAATAAGCCCCTCTGCTTCTGTGCTATTTGCCGCGTCTTCTAATAATAAGCGAGGTTTGAATGTGGGGTGTTGTGTGGCGAGCTGCTTCATTTCCTTGGCGAAAATAATATTGTTCATATCGCGAGCGCAGTGTAGGAAGCAAATATCGTGGTCGCTACTCGCTTGCAATAGGGTGCGAGCCATCGACATGACAGGGGTGATGCCGCAGCCGGCGCTGATAAACAGTAGCTTGTTTCCATGCGCACAATCGACGCTATTAAATTCGCCGGCAATGCTCGTCGTATTGATTTGTTGGCCTGGTAGTAGATTGTCGATCAGCCAGTTCGAGACGAGACCACCGGGGACGCGTTTGATAGTCAGTTGTAGCTGCTGTTGCTCAGGTACGGAGCTGATGGAATAGGCGCGGTGATATGCCTTGCCGTCAATATTGATAGTGAGCGTAGCAAACTGTCCAGGCTTAAACTGAAATGGCAGCTTGTCGGCGTTGGTAAAGACAAAGCTGACAGTGTCTGCGGTTTGGTTTAAGCGCTGTTGAAGAATGAGAGGGCTGCTGCTTGGGTTCCAGTAAGCTTGTTCTGCGCCAGAGCGATTTGCGCTTTCGGCAATTGACATGTTCTGTCCTTTGGTTAAACAGATAAAATAGGAGTGAGGCGCACCTAACTAAACGTTAGATGCGCGTAGAGGGCAGTTTATGCCGCCGCTATAGCGTCTTTGATATCAGACTCAACATCGCCGATAGTTCGGTAATCGAACTTATCTTGCAGTACTTTTACCAGATTATCTGTTAGGAACGCTGGGGTTGTTGGGCCGGCGTAGATGCCTTTAACACCAAGAGAAAATAGCGTGAGTAAAATAACAATGGCTTTCTGTTCGAACCAAGATAGCACCAAGGTTAGCGGCAGTTCATTAAGGTCGCAGTCGAAGGCTTCAGACAGCGCCAGCGCAAGCTGAATAGCTGAATAGGCATCGTTACACTGGCCTACATCGAGGAGGCGAGGGATACCGTTGATGTCGCCAAAGTGCTTATTGTTGAAGCGGAACTTGCCGCAACCTAAGGTTAAAATCAGTGAATCCTCAGGGGCATTGACGGCGAAATCAGTGAAGTAGCTGCGTTCAGCGGCAGCTCCGTCACAGCCGCCGATAAGGAAAAAGTGGCTGATATTGCCTTGTTTCACCTGGTCGATAACGGCGGGGGCGGCTCCCATGAGTGCGTTGCGGCCGAAACCAACGGTGATCATTTTCTCGATTTCGGTACAGCTGAAACCTTCTTGCTGCAGGGCGCAGTCAATGACGGCGCTGAAATCGTCGTCTGTGATATGGGTGACGCCAGGCCAACCGACGATACTGCGAGTGAAGATTCGGTCAGCGTACTGACCGACGTTAGGGTCGATGATACAGTTAGAGGTCATGACGACAGCGCCGGGGAAATCGGCAAACTCTTGTTGCTGATTTTGCCATGCTGTGCCGTAGTTACCAACGAGATTGCTGTGCTTCTTCAGCTCAGGGTAGGCGTGTGACGGAAGCATTTCTCCGTGGGTGTAGACGTTGATGCCGGTACCAGCCGTTTGCTGCAGAATTTTCTCGATATCGTGCATGTCGTGGCCAGAGACTAAGATGCATTTACCTGCGATAGGTTTTACATTCACTTGCGTGGGCTCTGGGTGGCCAAAAGAGTCGGTTTCGCCCTTGTCGAGCATTTCCATGATGCGATAGTTTAGCTGGCCTATTTGCATCGATGTGTTGAGCAAAGCGTCGATATCGCTTGGGTCGGAACCTAACCAAGCCATGATGCGGTGGTACTCAGTCGCGACACCTTGATCGGTTTGCCCGAGTACGCGCGCGTGCTCAAAATAGGCGGCTGCGCCTTTGAGACCGTAAAGGCAGAGCAAGCGTAAGCCGATGACATCTTCGTGAACGTCGCTCTTGCCACGGTTAACGGCGGCTTGATCGGCGGAGGCTAGAATCCCTTCGATGGTATCGGGTAGCTCGAACTGCGCGGCAGCAGAGAGGGGAGGTAATGTGTCGCCCGCAGCAGCAGCGGCAGCAATAGCGCGGTCACGCAGTGAGTTTTTGCAATCCTCGGCAAAACGGGTATAAGCATAAATCCGTTCGGGATCGAAGTTGACATTGGTCAGCGTTGAGAAGAAGGCTTTCGGTGCCCAGTTGTCTATTTCGCTGTCGACAATAGCGTATTGCCGTGCCAGGTTTGCCCAGTAAGAGATTGCTTGTAAGTTGAGGATGAGCACGTCTTGCAGGTCGGATACATCGGAGGTTTTGCCGCACATGCCGGTGCTGTATGCACAGCCATCGCCAGCAGGGGTGCGTATTGTTTGTTCGCATTGAATACAAAACATGTAGAGCTCCAAAAAGTAGGGCAATAATCAAAGGATGGATAATAAGTAGGGAGGGACTGTCGTCATTCGTTGTCGGTTCGAGATTGGCCCGCACCGTAGATTCGACAAAAGAGTTCCCGATACCAGCCTTATGCTCAAAGCGTGCCAACTTTTTAGTTGTTATTTATCAGTGCTTTACTTTTTTATTCTATGGGTGCGATGTGGAATGAACATCGTCCATGAGTGTGAGATTCACATCACTACCGTGTGCTTAGACGCCTTATAGGCCTAATCGTTTGCCAATTTTGTAGAGGTTGCCGCGATCAACTTGTAGCTCTTTGGCGGCTCGTGCCCAGACACCATTATTGCGTTCGAGGGCCTCGTCTATTAGTTGTCGCTGAAAATCCTCGACGGCTTGACGAAGGGCAACGGGGTTATCGTTGCCGCTTGTCGATATAGGCTCAGGCTGCTGTGTGATCGCCGCACCATCGTTAAAGTGTTCGAGGGTAATTAATTGCTCGTTAGATTGGATAGCGCGAAGGGCGGCGCGCATCAGGCTGTGCTCAAGTTCACGCACATTGCCGGGCCAGCTGTGCTGTTCAAGGTGTCGCGAGGCCTGTGGGTGAAGGTGGAGGCTGCGTGCATTAAATTGGCGTCGAACGCGGTCAAGAATGTGGCCGGAGAGAATCGCAAGATCCCCCTTGTGTTCGCGGAGTGGGGGAACGTTGATCGGAAAAACGTTGAGACGATGGTAGAGGTCAGAGCGAAAGCGCCCCTCTCGTACTTCGACTTCGAGTTGACGGTTGGTGGCGGCGATGACTCTAACATCGACCTGTAGGTTTCTATCGGCACCAACGCGCTGAACCTCTCCCTGTTGGATTACGCGCAACAGTTTTGCTTGCAATAGTAGCGGCAATTCGCCGACCTCATCGAGGAAAATGGTGCCACTGTGAGCGAGTTCGAACTTGCCCGTACGTTGAGTACTGGCACCGGTAAAGGCCCCTTTGACGTGACCAAATAGCTCGCTCTCGGCAATCGATTCCGGTAGGGCGGCACAGTTTACGTAGATCATCGGTTGATTGGCGCGGGGAGATTGCGCATGTACGGCGTGGGCGACTAACTCTTTACCGGTGCCAGTCTCGCCACTGATCAGCACGGCGAAATTGGAGTTGGCAACGAGTTGTATGTTGTTGCGTAATTGCTCAATCGTCGGGGTGGTGCCGATTAGCTCGCCACCTCGATTGCGCGCCTCTTCGATCAATAGTTTATTGATGCTCTGTTGTCGGCGATGGCGAGATTTTAGCGCGTCGACCATCGAGGCGTTACGAATTGTTGCAGCGGCGAGGGCGGTGAAGGTTTTGATAGTGACGTCATCGATATCATCGAAGGCACCGGGTTGGAGGGCGTCGAGAGTTAGTATGCCGATCAATTGCTGCTCGGCATAAAGGCTACAGCCCATGCAGTCATGAACGTTAAGCGCTAGGCTGGGGTCGTTCTTCAAAATACCGTCGAAGGGGTCGGGTAATGTTGAATCTGCCGCGAAGCGCACCGGCTCTCGCGCATCAAGAATGGCCTGTAGGCGAGGGTGGTTGCCGGGGTCAAAGCGCTTGCCCAATACCTCCTCGGAGAGGCCGACGACGGCGACGGGCCGCAGTTGTTTGTCATCGGTTAAGATAAACAGGGCGCTCGCATCGCAGGGTAATACATCGTTGAGGCTACTGATAAGCCGTTGATAGCGATGCCCGGAGGGTAGATCAACGCCTAGGTCGAGGGCTATTTGTAGAAATGCTTGATCGAGATTTGAGGGCATAAGGTGGTCGCAGGGAAAGACGAGATGGCGCTATGATGTTCTTTGTACATCGTTCGGTCAATTGACGCCGCTCAAGCGAAGTGATGAACGCACATAGAGTGTATGCTGAACTTATTACCCTTAGTGTCGCCAGCTAAATTAACGGTTACAGAATCAACTAACGTTTGGTTGGGTGCCCCATTTTTTGATCATATCGCCATAAATATAAGTTGTTAGGGGAGGCCTGGAAGAAAATTTTAGGAGTAGATAATGCACGGTAGAATCAATACTGGATAAGCAGTGAGGGCATCGCTGTAGACAACTCAATCATGCTAATCTCGATAAATATAATTTCCCAGGAAATAAATGTCGCGTATCACTCAATTAAATAGCCGCTGTTTCTTGTTTTTTCTGCGTTGAAATAAAGATGAATAAAAGCTGGATTATTCTGAAAGGCGTTGGCAATGCAGCCTGGGAGTCACTTTAGGGTGACTCAAAGTGGCGCTGAATAATTGTTGTTGTTTATTTTTGACGTTGATAAATATTTATGACACCTGGGTTATGCAATATCTTGTTGATTTTAAGGCTATCTTTATATATTTTATGAGAAAAGCGACCTACCTTTAGTGATTGTCTTGGATAAGACCTATTCATAATACCTGTGCTCACTTTGATGTACTTGATTGCTGTGCAGGTATTGTTTGGCTTGGTGGTAGAGCAAGATTTAGACGCCATATTGTCGAACTTGTTCTTAGTATATAAATGAATTTTAAAAATAATATATGTAAAAGATGGATGATTTTTATGGTTAAACGTACCTTGATGATGTTTTTTTTAATATTGGTAGGTTGTAGCTCGGCGCCTGTTGTCGAGCGAGCAAACCTTGTTGAAGGCGTTAAATATAATATTGCAGAATTTAACTTTGATCTCGTCTACCGACTTAATGTAGCCGGTTATTTGCCCGCTGCTGAGACAGAGAAAGTAGTTAGAGAATCATTCGAAAATACCTTAAAGGATGCGGGCTTACTCGCTGAAGACGGTGATGAGGGAGTGGTCGATATTAGTGTTTATATCGACTACCGCCGTATATTTACCGGAGAGGCGACGCCTTTCCCATTGGATAGCGTTGCCCCACCGACCTTTTTCCTTGCGGCGTATGCTCAGCAAGGAGGGCTAAAGAGAATCTATAGCAGTGACGAGAGTATTTTGATCGGTGGCGGTCTTTCTGGTTTGATTCAAAGTCTGACAGGTGTGCATGTTACAGGCGATGCAGAAAAAGATGTGCTTTATTCGATGGTCATAGGTAAGACGGCAGCAGAAAGGTTAATAAGATCAACGCCAGGTTTTGCCAGTGATTTTACAGCAAAAGAAGTTGATCCCGATGTTAAATCCATTGACCGATGGTTGCAGGAAAATAAACGTGTTGAGCAAGTAAGCTATATCCCCAGTGATGTGGTTGCAGGATACTTGGCCGCTATTAAGTCGCCTGATAGTAAAGTGCGTCTAGAGGCATATGAACAGTTGCAGCGTGCGTGGATTAATAGCTCGGAGATCTACCAATACCTGCAGCAGAAGGTTGAGGACCGTTACTTAAAGGAGCTTTCTAGCGCTGAAGAAAAAGAATTAAAGCAACAGATTAAGACAATAGCCTATTCAGGGTTAGTTGATTTTAAGGCGCTGTTAGAAACGGTGGCTGAGAGTGCCTATGACGAAGGTGTTAGGCGAAGCGCTAAAGATAACGTCGATACGCTGAAAGAAAGAGCGCTGTATGCATCGTTTATTCATCGCCGTCTACCGAGCGGTATCAACCTTGATTGGAAACAGCAGCAATTATACAACATGACGGTGTCTAAGGATGTGTATCTACAGCGAAGGGCAGTTAGGCAGATATACAAGGAATATGGTAAGAATGAGGCTTTACTTGACGCCTTGAGCGACAATTTAAATGACGCTTTAAGAAAGACATACCGCAGTAAGCTTTCTATTGATTACCATGCTTGGATATGTAGAACGCTTGGGAAGTCAGGAAAGGTGAAGTATAAACCGCAGCTAGAGAAAGTTGCCAATTTTGCCTACTACGAAAAAGTTGAAGAATATGCTGAAGATTACGCCGAGCTCCTTTAAGTTTGTCCGTCTTTTTTGTAGGGGTTTCGTCTGTTAATGATAATAATTTCTTAAACAATAAATATGAGTAAGGGTGGATTTGAAATGAAAAAGATTGGATTACTGTTTGTTGTAAGTATGCTGTCTGCGTGTGGCGGTGGAGGCTCGAGCGATAATGACGCTGTAGCGGCAGAGAGTTCTGCTAGTACTGCCGGGAGCGAGCAAACAAAAACTGAAGAGGGTGCTGTTGGTAAGGTATATACCCCCTTCGAAGGTGGTTATAGTCTAGATAGTCGTGATGCCATCGATAGCTCACAGGATATCACCGGTGTATGGCTGTTAGCAGGCGAGAAGAAAAAGTTTAACAGTGAAGGCGAGTATAAGAGTAATCGACTATTTTATTATCAGTTAGCGACTATTGAGAAGGAAGATTCTGGTTATGTCTTAAGTACCTGTGATTTTTATGGCGACAAACACACATCGATCCCTTTTTCCTTAGAAAATAATCAATATAAGGTTGCGGATAAGGACGATTATAATTGGATCACGACGAACGAGTTGTCTTTCGCAGAGAATAAGCTCTCCTGGTTAACGGATGAAAAACAGAGTGATGGCAGCCCTTCATTCTCACAGGAAAAGGAGGGCTATAAGATTGCTGAGACAGCTAACTCACTAGAACTGGGGAAACTAGCCATTCGTTATATCACGGAGGCTGGGACAGCGCTATTACCGGAAAACAGTGAGTATGACATAGCTTGTTTCCATATCGTGCAGGGCACTGACAATGGTGAAAATGTGGCTGAGGCGAATGCTATCGAGCTCGGTGTCGTCGCTGAAAATAGTGCAGGAGGCTCGCCTATCGAAATCTCTTTTGATGGCACGGTGACGGCTAGCTCTGGTGATGGCGATTCTGCCCATGTGTCTGTGGGAGGCGTTAAAACAGATAAGTTATTTTACTCCAGCAATGATTTTCAAGCAGATTTCTCGTCGAGTATTGATAGCGAGGAAGCTGGATACTCGATAACCGTCACCGATACAGCAGGGCGTGGCGATACAGCAAGTATTGAGGTGCAGTTGAGCCTTCCGTAGTGGTTAGGGGAGGTATCGTGTTCAGCTGCAGCCAATGGCTGCAGCTATTACAAGCCGTTTAGCGATAGAAAATAAAATGGCACCTCTCTCTTTCGAAATAGGTGCCATATGGTAAGTCTCGCTAGGGCTATATCAGCTTTCTATCTGCTTATCACTTTATCTAAACGGACAAACTCCTTTCTGATGGCAAGCAGCATGATCTGCATTGTCTCTGTGCGATTGATCAGGTCGGAGTGGATGTACCAGTAACCATTCTTTATGTAAGTATAAACTTCGGTACCACCAATAGATCCTGACTCTTTAGAGGTGATATTGAAGCCTGCAATAGTCACAACAAAATCACTGGCTTTAAACGCAGTTTTTACCGCGGTATCATCACCGACAGAGTAATAAGTGTAAATAAATGGTAGCTGACCATTACTGGTAAAGCCTCCGTTAATATTTAGCTTCCCATCAACTTCTAGGTCGCTGCTCACAGTGACTTTGTTCTCAACTTTTACGTCGCCATTAACATGTAGTGTTGCTTGTGGGTTTGTAGTGCCCAACCCAACACGGTTAAAATCCTCGTTCAAATGCAGATTACTTTCGTCAACCGATGACTTCTTAAAAGCAGCATCCTTCATGTTCGCCGGATCTAAGTTCGTTAATCCAGAGCCGTCGCCGCTAAAGGCTTTGGCCGTGACCGTACCGCCAACTTTTAGCTTTTCTGATGCTTCCTCATTCGTTATCAGGTTTCCTATCTCAACCCGCTCAGCGGGATCTTTCGCTAACTGCAACGACTTTCCACCTGAAACGGCAGAATCTAACTCATTCCAATCTGTTACTGTGAATACACTGCCTGACTCTTTCTCGTTTGTATTATAAAAATCACTCATGATTAAATCCTTTTATATTATGCATATTGGGTTTTATTGCTTCTTTGAAGGGAGGTAATTTAATCTCGTTTATAAATGACATGAATATCACCTCCTTTTTATTTTTTTATTTTCAGTAGTCGGTATTAAGCAAATATGCCTCCTTACATTTTAACGTTAGTATTGTTGTAAGGTAGATACTCATCTACCTTTATTAACCTGCTAGCTTTAACTGCTTGGTTAAGACTCATCTATGTCATAGTAAGAAGCGAGGTAGCGCTTGATTTCTTTCTGATAACCAATGAATTCAGGTAGTTGCTCTAGAATGACTTTATCAACCGCATTAAAAAAGTCGCCAGCCTGATCCAGCCCAGCAATATAAGGCTCAAACTTCTTAATCAGCATATAATTACTTTCAATGCCCTTCGCGCTCATTGCCTGTTCTAACGACTGAGGCGCTTCAGGGGTAAACTCCGGTAAAATACGGCTGACGTAAGTGACCCGGTGCATAATTCGCCAACAGGGCTTCGCCTTTGCCGCATTGCCCTGTGCCTGGCGAAGAGCCTGAGCATTCGGGTCAGAGTTTTCGGCTAACCAGATAGGATCAATAACCGTATTAAACAGATCGTTAAAGTTATCTTCCCTAGGTTCGAGATAAAACGTCATGAAACGATAAGCATCAACTGTTCCTGGCTTAAGAGCAGTAGATCGCGTTGGTAATAAACGGTTATCGTATTGATAGCGTGGCTTAGTGGGTAAGCGAATGCCAACGTTAATGCTGAAGGTTTCGCTCGAGCCTTTTGTTTTCGATTTAGTCACCGTCAATGAGCTGTTGTTTTTAAACTGTGGAGATTGTGATATCCCAAATAGTTTATAACTTAGGCCAATGGAGCCACTCATTTTTAAATTGGTGTCTGAAGCGTATACCTCTTGCTGGGTATTGGTAGACTGGGTGGATTCGGCGTAAAACCCTCCTTCCATAGTCCACACATAGTTATTGATCAAGTTGCTTTGTGAGCCAACTTTGGCCAGCTGCTTCTTTAAATCAGTGGTCTGGTAAGCGCCTTGTACGGCAGCTTGGCCAACAGTCGAGTTAAATACAGTATTGGCGAAGGGTAGTGCAGCAAGCCCTGTATTTGCCGCCCCGGTAATAGCTGCAGCAGACTGAAACTCACTTTCTGTCGAGGTTTCATTAAATACATCTTGATAATAATTCTCTAACTCAAGCTGCTCGCGCTCAATTTTCCTCTTCAGTTTGTAAGCTTCTCTGGGTTTGAAATAGCTGTACTGACCGTAGCTAGACTGTGCTTGCGGGTAGTGGTCATCGGTAGTATCACCGAACTTTCCATCTAAACTCCCCTGCTTGGTATAGAGCGGGTTAATTGGGAAGGGAACAATGTTAACGTCTTCCGGTATATCAGGGTTAGGCTGCCAGTTGATACTTACCAATGCATTATTGTGCGCTAGACGTAGCAAATAGATATCAGCAGTTTTTGACTTAACCAAAGCGTAGCCAGTATTGCCTAGGCGGTTATTTTTAAGTGTATTGCCTGTACTGCTTGGGTGTGTGGCCAGGCTTGCCGTCAGTGACTTGTCGGTGTTTACTTTGATACCGCGAGCGTAGGTTTGTGCGCGGTTACCGGAGGTTTCCCATGTCGACTTGCCGGTGGTTGTCAATAGTGTCGTTTCAGCAACGTTCAGTACTTTTTCCAGAGCTATTGCGCTGGACTTCAATGCTACCTCAGCAGGGTTAATGGCTAATCCAGCGCCAAAGGGGGCTGCCACGACCCCTGGAGAAAGTTCTGACGAATCCTTAATTGTTCGAGTCGCATTGTACCCCTGCTTAATCAGCAGCTTTGTAAACTCATGTTTCGACTCTGTCTCGACCGAGACACCCCAACCTGCTTTCTTACTCGTGTTGTAGTTGTAAGAGACATTCTCAGCCTGTTTGAAAGTAACGCTGTTAAACCTAGCGGAGCCATAGTCTTTGTCGGTGAAATTTTCGCCTGGCACGGGTGGGGGGCCCTCTAAATAACCTGTCACCTGCGGATCATATTGTGCCTGAGCAAACCATTGGCTGACTAAGTTGCCGACTTTGTAGCCGGTCATACGGTGCCAAGCGCCATTGGCATCGATAAACGAATAACAGCGTTTTAAAATACCGCTCATCGTACCGTCAGTATCTTCTTGTACATCACCGTACTCGACAACAGCAGGCTGAGAGCCAATATGGCCATGGTAAGCTGTAATCACGCCGCTTGTTGCCATGCGCACTTGTGGGATCTCTGTTGACACAGGCGCATCAGATAACACTTCAACAAAGTGACTGGTGGAATTGCCGAGATCAATAGCTAAGTTGGCGCTGGTCATGCTGCGGTCTTGCACTAGCCCATCAGTTTCTTCGATGGGCTTATCAAAGGTATAGTTAGCGAGCAGTTGGTCCCACTCACCTTTCAACCGGCCAAAGGCATTGTCAGTAATTTGCTCATTGGTACGTGGCTGATTCCAGACCCTAACCTCTTCTATGCTCCCGTAGAAATGATCAGCCGTCGCTTCCTGTACAGTAACGCCACCTAGGCTAAACTGTTCAGCTTGCTCTACTGAGCTGTGCTCAGACTCCGTATGGGCAACGTAAGCACCATCAATGAAAAACAGCAGCCGCTCCTTCAGGTTAGGTTGAGGGCTTTCAACCCAGCCCTCTCCGGGTAATACGCCATTACTATTGCCTGATTGATCGTAGAGATACTTCCCCTGTCCTTCAATCATCGGCCAATTAGCCAGCAGGCTCGCTTTATTACTCAGCTTGTTAAGCGACCCTGCTTCACGTAAGCCCAAAGCCCTGTCCCATATGCGAGTACCACAAAATACGACGTCAAAATCACTATTGCTATCGTCACCGAGGGTAAAGTCTTGATGCATTGGCTCCGTGTTGCCTACAGCGTACTCTTCTTGCCGTGGTGTGGTGAAAATATAGCCATCGGCTGTAGTAACCACCATCGTGAAATAATATTTTTGGTTAGCTTTTTCTGCGTAGCTTGATACATCAAAGCTGCCGGTCAGTTGATCTATATCGCCGGTGCCTTTTGGCATGTATTGCTGCCAGTCTTGTTGATTATTCTTAGAGCTCTTGGCGTTCTTTGAGCTCTTTGCCGCATTAATAATAATCTTATCTGCATTAGCGGAATCGTTGCTATTGTCATCTAAGTTAATGTCCTGAAGTATCGAAGCACTAGAGGGGACGTCATCGGCATTAAATAGGTTTGCGCTGTCTATTGATGTTGTTGTTGGCGGATTAGTTGACCTTATTAGAGTTAACTTACAGAACTCATTGAAATTTAGTTTTAAGTTTTCAATATTACTGTCAGTTGATTTGTCAATATAGTCAGCATTATCGCTAGTGAATTGATCAGGGCTGAATTGATAGTTAGTCCCTCTGTAGTTAAAACAGATAGACTTATTACTATCCACCCAGAGTTTATATTCACCTTGCTTTCTTAGCAGCGTTCCAGGCTTTGCTATCTCAGCCATGACTTCAATAGAAAATTCACCGTCTAAACTCAACGAGGCATCACTACCGCAGGCTATTTGATTATGGCTGTCTAATCGGTAGCCCCACATTTTCTTATGAGTAAACGCTAGATGCCTCCAAGCAGGATTGCTGTCTTGCCCTAAAAAGTTATACAGCGCCGCTGTTTTATATTTCTTGTTGCCCATTGTGGCGACACAGCGGTATTTGCTTACCTCTTCCGCTCCCTCTATACCTTCTACAGTCTCCTCCTCAATAGAGAGTGAGTAATGTTGCTCGCTATTCTTATAGCTTAGTACAGTGCCTGAGCTCGCCTTGGGCATCGCTGCAGAGGGTTTTACCCAAGCCTCTACACTCAAGCCTTTCTCGGTGGGCTGCAAAGCTTGTAGTTGGCTGCTCTTGGTCGTTGATAATAATGCCCCATCGGCCGTAGATGTGGGGTTAAACTCTACCGCAAGGCCTGCTTCCCAATTCCGCCACTGGCCCAGGCTACGCTGGTTATACAGGGTATAATTGAATGCCTCTGTCGCCTGTGCCTCTGTGTTAATTGCAGCAGAGTAGTTAGCATCAACTAAGTAGCTTCGTGACTGCTGCCACTCCGGTGCAGAAACACCCGCGAGCTTGCCGGGGTAACAGGTAAACGATGTTGCATAATTATATGAGCAATTGACCGCTAAACCGGCGTTTAAGCGATTAATAGCGACAGGGTTAATATCCTGGACACTAAAAGTAACGACACGAATCTTAGCTATTGCTAACAGTAACTCAATGAGATCGGCTTTTAAGCGCTCAAGTCTCGCCGCTTCACTATCGATGTCTATCATCAACAGTAAATCTTCGATCGCTTTGGTGGTAATAAGCGCGTTTAAGTTCTCGCTGGTGGCGCTGAGTAGGGTGGCTGATAACTCGGCCTTTTCAATGCGATGATCTGATCTTTGATAAACAGCTATTGCGGCGCCGTTACTATGGCTGGTCGCGATGGTGTTGGCGTGACCACGTTCAACGTTGAGCTGGTTGCTGTTAGTGTCAACATGCTTAACCAGCATAACCTCCTCACCGAGCTGAATCGAGTCGCCCTTGGCAATGCCCAGAGAGGCAATAGAGGTGCCTGTTAGCAGGCTGTCTTCAGCGGCTAACGAGCCATTAATGAGGCACTTGTTGTGTGTGACACGGGTACCATCAGCATGTTCTGCTGCCTGTGATGATAGCTGACCACGAGACACGGTAAGGTCATTGCCGGTAATAGCATCAATACGCAGGAACTCGCTGTTGATGTTTATATAGTCGCCCTCTGATGCCTTGAGTTGCTCAGCAGAGGTAACGGATAGCGTGGTGTCAGTACTTGAAAATTGGCCGCCGTCCCGAATATAGACCGCTTCAGCCGGGCTTGCTGCCGGTGCCGCAAGCTCGCTAATTAAGCTGAGCCCTTCAAGGTATCCCCAAAGCTTATCAGCATCTTGAATAATATCAGCCGACCCTTCAACAAGGGCCATTAAGTAAGCTTTATAGAGCACATCGGATTGAACCGTCACAGCGCTATCCAGTAGGCGAAGTGCCTTATCGCCAATGTAGATATCCCTGTGTGTGTGCAAGTAGGGTGATAGCGCTGCTAAAGTTGCAATACTAAATGTCGGTGTGGAAACAGCGCCACTGGCAAAGCCAGACTCTTCATTGAAGATAAGTTGATTATCGGTACTAGTGCGGACTTTAAGCTGACTTTTCTCTTGGTAGGAGACGGTCGTGCCGTGGCCATAGTCGGCTGCAGAGGTGGAAAATTGTGCGCGATCCAGGGTCAGCGTATTAGCGTTTATTGCCACAATACGCACTATTTCGCTATCAATGCGAATATAGTCACCTTGTTGAATCCCCAAGTCTGCGACTTTGGCAACGGTCAGTGTTGTACTCTCTTTTTGTAAGCGGCCGATGACTGTCGAGCGACCTTCTGACAGTGTTTTATAAGCAACTCTGTCGCTTGCTGTACTCTCTAGAGGATCTAATACACCTAATGAGGATTGCCCATCGCCATTGAAAATATTAGCAATATTCTCATAGGATTTAGGTAAGTCTTCCCATACCTCGGTAACCGCATTGCCTGTTTTCATCGTCATCGTGCAGACGTTTTTCTGCTCATCGCTAGTAGTGACAGCGATGTTGAGATTAATATCTCGCTCTAAGCGAAGTTCAAATGATAAGGCCGGACTAATAATATCGAGTGCGACCTCAAGCTTTATTTTCTCGGCGGCATACTCGTTAATTTCGTTATAGTGATCTAGCGCGAGTAAGCCATCGAGAATATCGTTGTTTTTTGTTACGCCGCTGTCTTTTAGCGTAGCAATATCGCTCTTTAATTGTTGTTTTGTACAGCCAGAAGGTAGGTCTATCTCTGTGTTTTCTTCCTGCTGCTGTGATTGCTTGCCGGTTGGATCAAAATAGAGAGCAAAGAAATTATCATTCGCGCCTTTAAAATAAAGGTTAACGCGACCGAGAGAGTCGTCGAACAAGTGCGGCGCAGTTGCTTCAACGGCGTCGGAATACATATTGACATCAACATTATTGCTCGCGTCTTGCACCCGGCTGTAGGAAAACTTAATGATACCGCCACTCGTGGAAAGACCCTCTGAGTCAACATCGATTAGTGTCAGATTTTTCTGATTCTCATCTTGTATATTTTTGCTGCCGATAGCGGTAAAACCAATGTCGGGTAGATCAGCATGGTCGCTCGTTAGGCGGCTAATGTGGCCATCGGCTGTCGCGGTAAAATTCAAAATCCCTATATGTTGACCACCACCTTGGCCTTTTATACTCATTGCTAACATAACGGCAGGTGTTGTTTTGAAGGGCGCTTGCTCTTTTCCGATTAAGTCCTGCAGGTAGTAGTAGCAGGACGACATCCCCTTATGAATTGTATATTGCTGTTTTACCGATGCTATTTCTGCATTGTTATCAAACGCGCCAAATTCCCAGGCTGACCTTGAGACTAGTGATACATCATCCTTACTTACCCCCGTGATGATGGCGTAGACCACCTCTGTGAGTAAATCGATAGGAATGAACTTTTTAACTTCAGTACCTGCGTTATAATCGACTACTGCGGCATTACTGCCCATTACTGCCCGCTCGACAGTCAAGATGCCGTCATCGTTAACTGCTTTAACGGCAACGATCTCGTTGCCAATGAGCAAGTAATCTCCGAAGGCAACATTGAGCGAGTTATTGTCGGGAGAAAGCGTCAAGCTATCCGAACCTATTTTCAACGCCGAGACTTTGGCGCTAGCATTGGCGGCGAAATATTTTGTGCTTTGATTGCGTAATATTGCTGCCGTAATACTATCGGTAGTGCCGTTGTTGATGTACTGATGCACATGAGATATTAAATAGCTATCTTCAACAGTTCGATCATAGAGTGTGTATTTCTCGATGAAGCGATCAACGGTAGCGCTTGAGTCGCTGGTATCAAAGATAATGCTGTTGTCAAAGCGAATATTAAAGCTGTTTAATTTATTGCTATCGCTGTCGTGACTGAATATTTGCCAGCGTTTCTCATCATTTTGTCCCGGTAAAAGCAGTACTGAAAAATTACCATCGGACAAATTGTTCGTACAGCTTAGCTCGCGCGTAGGCTCATAGAAGGGCTTGTTCTCAACATCGACAGCCGATAGTGTGTCTTTCTTTGATTGAGGTGTGGTCTTATGTCGGCTACGCTGATAGCGGATTTCACGACTATTTCTTAGGCTGGAACCACTGAAGATAAAACGATCGACCAATAACGTCGAATGGACTAACGAGGCTGTTTTTCTTTTTATATAGATAGATACTGCATCGTTGAACTCATCATAAGACAGTGTGGTATGTTTATGCGCCTGAAGAACGTTGTTGATCGTCGTAGATTTTTCGTTACTGTTAATAACTTTTTCAATGTTAGTGATTAACTCGTCATAACCAAATTTATTTTTCTTTGCAAAGCTCCTCAGCACAGGAATTTCGTTTTTCTGTAAGTCTGTGTCGATCGTATCGCCAGTGGTGGTGACTCCTGCGGTGATTGATTGACGAAATAGATAGACATACTTGCCATCCGAAATCACTTGAAAAGGTGCTATGGCACCGAGCCTTGCGGTACTAGAGTGGTATTGGTCGACGAGGTTTTTATTGAGGTCGTTATCTGATAGCTTGGTGCCGTGCTTATCTTTTGCATGCCATTTTTTATCTTTTTTATCATAG
Organism: Sinobacterium caligoides; assembly: GCF_003752585.1. Classification (NCBI taxonomy): domain Bacteria; kingdom Pseudomonadati; phylum Pseudomonadota; class Gammaproteobacteria; order Cellvibrionales; family Spongiibacteraceae; genus Sinobacterium; species Sinobacterium caligoides. The sequence continues at coordinate 1,011,668 of NZ_RKHR01000003.1, read as the reverse complement.
TCATAGCTTTGTATGATCCTTTTCCCTTCGCTATCATAATCATCCATCATATGATTGGGAGCTATGGCATAACCGACCTGAGTGATCTCGTTTGGAAATTGCAGACAATGCTTATCTCGATCTAACTTCGACCAATAGTTTTTGTCGAGAGTGGCGATATCTTCGCTGTTAGACTGGAGGTTTGATAAATTTAATACACTGTAAAATATCCTTCCATCCTCTCTCATGGCAAAGCTTATCGGCTTTCCCTGATGAGAGACCATGGCAGTATAGAGATACTTGTCAGTCGTTTCTTTCTTAAGGTTTTTTTCTATAAAAGGAGTTGTTTTTATCTTGGACATAATTTAAATCCCTTATTTTTATACTTATTCCGTTATAAAATTTGACAACAAGTAATGGGCCGTGCCAGCAATTATTCATTGCAAGATCCTATCCGGTGCTGGGCATTTTAGTTCTTGGCTTATTTGCGAATAAGAGTTCACATCATGTGGGCGCTTAATAACCACTGACCAGCTTCATATGATGATTTCGCAGCCTTGTTAGCCTGCTAGCTAGCTCAATACTTGCTCGGCGAAAACTTTATAACCATCAGTGCATCTCAGATAGATTAAAAAGTTGTCATAATATTGCGGTAAAGGTGCTGCGATGACTCGGTTGGTTATAGGGAGATATACGGCAAATTATAAGAATAGATGGCATCGTCACAGGAAGCTGTGATCGCTAAAGATGTTCAGATCTGCCTATTAAAGAGAGTTACTCTGCTTTACATGGGCTAGGTAAGGTGAACAATTCGGTATTAGCTAATTAACGTTAACCATGCCGTGCCATAACGCATTATGGCTTCGAATTAAAGCTAGATGGTCTTAGGCATTATAATGCCGAGGTATTCTGAGAGTTTTATTCACTAGCGTTGAGGGCGATAATTGAGGGGTAAGTGCTGTTAGCTGATCTTGCCAATTGGGCTTTGATGAAAATAACTCACTAGAAAATCTATCATCTCGCGATGAGCAGGCCCCATGAGCTTGGTGCTGGTAAATAGTAGCGTGACGGGTTGTGGTGGCGGGGTATATTGGCCGAGTAGCTCAACTAGCTCTCCTTTTTTGACTAGCGGGCTGGCCAGGAAGTCGGGCAGTTGGACGATGCCCCGACTCTGTAAGCAAAATGCTAGCAAGCATTCGGGGTCGTTCGATTCAATCTCCCCCCTGACTTTTGCTTGTACAGGTTTACCGTCAATTTGGTAAAGCCAGCGCCGGGGAGTGTGTTTTGCGCTATTGATTAAGCATCGATGGTGCTTTAGTTGTTCTGGTGTCTCAAGCTTACCATAACGCTCAATATAGCCTGGGGTGGCAAGGGTTTTAACTTGGTACTCCCCCAAAGTGCGTGCCACCAAGCTTGAATCCGCTAAGTCACCGACTCGTAGGGCTAAATCATAACTCTCTTCTGCTAAATCGACGACTCTGTTGGTTAAAAATAGCGACAGGTCGATCTCTGGATATTGCTCAGAGAATTGCGATAACACAGGCGTTAATACGTGCTTCCCTAGAATCAGTGGCGCAGTGAGTCTCAACTCACCTGCTAGTTCTGTCGTGCTTAACATCTCACCTTTTAGCTCTGCCACGTTTTGGCTAATTAACGCCATTTTCGCCAAATAGGCTCGCCCCTCACTGGTTAAGCCTATGCTGCGCGTCGTACGGTGTAGTAAGCGAACTCCCAGCCACTTCTCTAGCTCGCTGACTTGTCGGCTGACGGCAGAGGGGACTAGGTTCATGGCATTGGCTGCTGCAGAGAAGCTTTTATGCTTGACCACTTGTTGGAAGGTCGTTATTGCCTTAAAAAGATCCATGCCGCCTCATTATGCATAGTTAATCACTAATCTTGTGATTTTTACATTATTGATCATCTTTTGCGAACTATCTAGTCTTGTCGACACACTCCCTTTACCCAGATGAGCGTACCAGTGACTTACCGCCAGAAAATAGCCTTGGTCTTTTTACTCGGTTTCTTCCTCGATTGTATTAATATTTTTATGTCGGCAATCGCGCTGCCGTCGATTGCCAGAGAATTTCACACGGATACCGCCGCGGTCGCCTGGGTTGCCAACGCCTATATCCTCGGTATGACCTTGATCATTCCGATCAGCACTTGGCTGGCTAGCCAATATGGCTCAAGGCTTGTTCTCAGTGTCTCGATGGCTTTGTTTAGCCTCTCGGTGATTCTATGCGGCGGCGCTAGCTCATTACATGAGCTGATCGCCTGGCGCTTTCTTCAGGGAATGGGTGGTGGGCTGATGATCCCAATCGGTCAGTCATTAACGTTTAGTCTGTTTCAACACGATCAGCGTGCCAAGGTGTCGACGCTGGTGATGATGGTCGCTCTGATTGCCCCGGCAATATCGCCGATGGTCGGCGGATTGATTGTTGAGCATTGCTCTTGGCGCTGGGTGTTTTTCAGTAGCGCGCCGTGCTCGATCTTAGTGTGTTTGCTGGCATGGTGCTGGGTTCGTGATGATAGGCGGGCCGCAGTAGAGCGCCCGGATCTTCGCGGTTTGCTTATTGTCAGTGCAGCGTTAACGATTCTGTTAGCCGGCATGTCAACCTATGCGAATAGTCAGCATGGCCTGCTAGGGGGCGTCGTGGGTACCAGTGCTGTGCTCGCAGGGCTAGGGTTGATCCTGCTTTATATCAACCACGGTAAGAACCACAAAGACCCGATTATTCATCTAAGTTTGCTCAAGAATAACAAGCTGACGCTATCGATCATTATCTATTACGCGATCCCTGGTGTGTTCACGGGGGTTAACCTGCTCAATATATTCTTCTTACAAGAGGTATTGGGCTTTAGCGCCGATCAGGCCGGTATGTTTATGATTCTGTATGGTGTCGGTGCTTTTGTTGCCATTGTCGCCTGCGGCAGAAATTACAATCGTGTTGGGCCACATAAGTTATTCATTATTAGTTTACTGCTACACAGTACAGGCATTGCCACTTTGCTCTGGGTGCACCCCGGCTCGCCACTGACGGTCATCATGCTGGCGTATACGTTGATGGGGCTTGGTGGGGGGCTGGGTGCCAACTGCGCTCAGACAACGGCCTTGATGGACTTTGATGAGCATCAGATGTCCAAGGGCAGCGTGATTTGGAATATCAACAGGCAGGTTTCATTCTGTCTCGGCGCAGCTTTCTTTACCATGCTGTTCAAGCTTATCTCTGTGATGGCGCATCTCCCTAAAGCTGATGCCTACCACCTGACTTATTTAATCGCAGTCCTGATTGGCATGTTGCCACTCTTGTATATCAATAAACGACAAAAGGTCCTGTTATGAATGATTCAAAAGCGCTCGCGGCAGAGCATATACACACGCTTCACCACTGGATTCATCAAGTGTTTACCGATGCATCGGGAGAGGGGAGAGCGGTTATACCGCGATTGCTGGCCGCTTTTGATGCACAGTTCACCATGGTGACCCAACAAGGCGCTGTGATTAAGTTACCTCAGCTCAGCCAGCTGTTTAATACCAGCCTGGGTAGGCGTCCAGAGTTGGCGATCGTTATCGAAGATGTTGTGCCCTTTTCTGAGCATAATGGCGTCGTGACAATCCGCTATCGTGAGATCCACCGTGAAGCCGCCCTCACAGCGGAGCGAATCTCAACAGCCATCATTGATACCACCGGAGAGCAAGTACGTTGGCTCTACCTGCATGAAACACCGTGCGCTTGAGGTTAGTTGCCTCTATGTGTGGCCGCTAGCAGAGGGTTTTTGTGGGGCATAGGTAATCAGGCTTATACACTAAACACTATGTTATGTTATAACATCGCGTTTAGTTGAGATAACCCATGAGGCCCCCTTTATGCAAGCAAGCGCGACAGCAGCACTCCCCGTCACCGTTCTTTCAGGTTTCTTAGGGGCGGGAAAGACGACCGTACTGAGCCACATCCTGAATAACAGGCAAGGAAAGAAAGTGGCGGTGATCGTTAACGATATGAGCGAGATAAACATTGATTCTGCCATTGTACAGCAAGAAGTCAGCCTGAACCGCAGCGAGGAGAAGCTCGTTGAGATGAGTAATGGCTGTATTTGCTGCACTTTAAGAGAGGACTTGTTGGAGGAGGTGACTCAGCTCGCTCAAGATGGTCGCTTTGACTATCTAGTGATTGAGTCGACCGGTATCTCGGAGCCATTACCCGTCGCAGAGACTTTCACGTTTACCGATGAGAAGGGCATCTCTCTGTCTGATGTGGCCAGGCTGGACACGATGGTGACGGTTGTTGATGCGGTTAATTTTCTCAGTGATTACGACGCGGCGCAGGCCTTACAGGAGACGGGCGAGTCGCTGGGTGAAGACGACGAGCGGAGTGTCTCTGACCTGTTGGTCGATCAGGTGGAGTTCGCTGACGTCATTCTGATCAGCAAGGTAGACCTAGCGGAACGAGATGAGGTTAGGCGGTTAACCGCCATCTTAAAAACCCTGAATACGCACGCGAGGATCGTGCCGATTACCCAGGGGCAGGTGGATGTTGATGCGGTTCTGAATACCGGCTTGTTTGATTTCGAACGTGCCGAGCAAGCGCCGGGCTGGTTAAAGGAGATGCGCGGTGAGCACGTACCTGAAACGGAGGAGTATGGCATTAGTAGCTTTAGCTATTTAGCGCGTCGGCCTTTCCATCCGCAGAAGTTTCACCAATTTCTGCACAACACAGAAGGCTATGGCAAACTCATCCGCTCGAAAGGTTATTTCTGGTTGGCATCGCGACCGAAATTTGCCGGACAATGGAGCCAAGCAGGTGGTATTGCGCGTTATGGTTTTGCTGGCATGTTTTGGAAAGCGCTGCCGAAATCGAGCTGGCCAACCGACCCGGATTATCTCGCCTCCATAGAGCAGCAGTGGGTTGAGCCGTTCGGCGACATGCGACAGGAGCTTGTTTTCATCGGCCAAGGGCTGGATGCCGACAGGATGACTCGTGCTCTCGACAACTGCCTGTTGAGTGAAGAGGAGGTGCTTCGTGGTGCGGAATACTGGAGAACGTTGGATGACCCGTTCCCTGTATGGAGTTACACAGAGACCGATCCGGTTAACTAGCAACATCTAACGTGCTAACGAAGGCGCTGCAGCTGCCTTGCGTCCTACAGCGGTGCAGGGCACCTGCTCGTATCGGTTTAAGTAAAGCCCTGCATCATAAAGGGCAATGAGGTTGGTCAGAAATGAAATATATTGCATATTTCTTGTTTTCTATTGTTTCAGCTGCCGCCAACTCAGATGAGGTTTCATCTGAGTTGTTTAGCCTCATTAATGCACGTTTGAGCTACATGGAGGATGTCGCTATCTATAAGTCGAAAAGGCATCGGCCGGTTGAAGATCTCGAAAGAGAGAGGATTACTGTTGATAACTCTAAGCGTTCGGCGAAGAGAAATGAGCTTAATCCTGCGTATATTGAAGCTTTTTTTAAAGCTCAAATAGATGTTGCTAAAGCAATTCGGTTCCGTTCTAGGGCTGACATGCTGACTCACCCAAGCAGCAAGTTTCCTCGAGACTTAATAACAGATGTCCGCCCATGCTTGATTCACTTGGGGGATCAGATTACGGATAAGATGCGTGCCTATCTGGATGTACATGGTTCTTTTGAGTCGGCAAGTTTTGAAGAGTTTAACACCGCTATCAATGTGCAGTATGTGACGGCGTCAGATAAGCAGCTGCTATTTCGATCCTTACGCAAGGTGAAGTCGCTACAAAGGGAGGGGGAGTAAGCGGCAGCCATGGCGATCGACTTATTCCTTTCAACTTAATCTCGCAATACCTCTGATTGTTGGTCTTACTAGCGGCATCGATTTGCGCATGCTTTCACGCTTGATCTCGGTGATGATAAAGCCCGCTTGCTTAATGTGCTTCTCAGTCTCTCTGTTTAAGTGGCAGTTGCCGGCTAATTTTCGCCACAGGAAATTAACTCGCCCCTGCCACTTTCTGCGCTTTGTGCCTTCTTCTGCTGCCACATGCTCTAAAAAGATAAAGCGACCGCCGGGTTTCATGACCCTCTTTATTTCTTGTAAAGAAGCTTCGACATCATTCACTGAGCAGCAAACTAATGAGACGAAAACATGATCATAAAAATTATCTTCACTCTCGATTGCCTCGCTAGGGCAAGCTAAAATTGCTACATTACTTAAGTTGCTAGCGTTCACTTTCTCGGCCAATTGCGAGCGCATGTTGTGGTCAGGCTCAGCAAGATACAGCTCGAGAGAGGAGTTGTTTGGGTAGAGCGCAAGGCTCGCGCCCGTGCCAGCACCTATCTCTAACACTTTGCCATCAACGCCTTTTAGAAGATCAGCCCTCCATTCAATAAGGCAAGCTTGTTCAGTCGGCTTCATGATTTTGTCATATAATAACGCACCAAGAGATAACATAGTTTGAGCTCTTTTCTATAAGTGAGTGGCCTATTCATCCGCCGTTGCCGGTAGATGCCTGAGTTTAATATTCCGTTGACGAATAAAACAGTTTTTCTATCGGTTGGCTACCTTCTTTCGGTTAGCGCCAAGCTCTTATGCAACGCATGGCGCCCCAGACTCATCCGTTGTGGCTACTCGTGACGTACTCGTGACGTACTCGTGACGTACTCGTGACGTACTCGTGACGTACTCGTGACGTACTCGTGACGTACTCGTGACGTTGAGTCGATTCGCTGATTGAGCGTATGCGACAAGTTAACGACGCGGCGCGATTCCCCGCCGTCGCCGCTACCTAGCTAATAATCGATGCTGAGAGTCTGCGACACCTTGCCCTGTCCCCCCGCCATCAATTTTTGAATGCTATTGTTTTTCATTGATAGCTCCACGGTGATAAGGCTCGGCGATGCAGGCTCCATCAGTCGGCCTTGCTCAATCAAGAATGTTGTTTTCTGTGAGTGCAGATAATCATGTAAAACGCAGGCAAGAGGGCCTGCGGCCATGCCCGTGGCGGATTCCTCCTCGATGGCGTAGCGCGGGGCAAACATGCGGGTGGTGGCGTCATAATCCGCCGTTTCGGTGGTAAACACATAGTAGCCAATGAGGTTCAGTTTTTCGCTGATGGCTGAGATCAGCTCGAAGTTTGGTGTTAGTGCACGTAAGCTTTGTTGGTCTTTCACGCCGATGACGATAAAGCTATTGCCGGTGTTGGCGAGAGTAGGGCTTAGTCTAGGATCCAGGCTACCCTCGTTGATGCCTATTGACTGGAGCAGGTCGGCTACCGTGACACCGTAATTTAGCCAATCATCAGGCCCCCGATACTGAGGCGCTAATTGCTCCATGTAGGCTGCGCCGTCTCTGATTGTTATTTTGCGTGGCCCATCAACGGTCTCTTTTGATGTGTCGCCTTCCGCTACCCGGCCGAGCTCTGAGAGGTAGGAGAAGGTCGCGATAGTAGCGTGTCCGCAGTGGGCGATACGGCGGTTAGGAGTAAAAAAATCCAGTTTAAAGCCTTCGGTTGCTGAGCTGGATACGAACGCGGTTTCAGACAGGCCGATATTGGCCGCAATGTTCAGCATCTCCTTGTCGCTCAGGTGGTTGGCATCAAGGACCACGCCGGCGGGGTTGCCACCGATGCCGTTGGTGACGAAGCCATTGACGATCTGAGCGCTGATGGATTTTTTCATTGCTTGAGTTTTATTCATGATAACTTCCTGAGTAGATAAACTGTGTTGTGATTTTTATACTAATTTATTCTGATATTACGAAGCTGGGAACTCATATATGCATGAGATATACTCATGTTATGAATAAAAAAGAAACAATAGATCGGCTTGTCCAGGCCTCGCCACTGCTGGCTGCTATCGGCCAGGAGCTGAGCTTTACCAAGGCTGCTGAGCGCCTGGGTGTCGATCAGTCGGCCGTCAGTCATCGCATTCGATCATTGGAGCAGGCGCTGGGTCTTACCCTGTTCGATCGCACCACGCGCCAGCTGCGGCTGACCGAAGTTGGTGAGATTCTGTGTCATGCCGCCACCGATACGCTTGGCCGATGGGGTGTTGCACTGGATAAGCTGGCGCGTAGTCACTCGACCAATACGGTCCATTTGTCGCTGCCATCGTCGCTGGCGATGAAGTGGTTGATTCCGGCGTTGCCGAAAGCGCAGGCGAAAGACTTGGATATCTCGGTGACGGTGAGCGAGGAAACGGTCGACTTTATGGTTAAGGAGGCGGATGCCGCTATTCGCTTTGGCCCAGGCCCATACCCGGGCCTGCATTGCACGCACCTCTCATATTGCTGGCTATGGCCAGTAGCCAGCCCCGCCTATCTTGCCGGTCGAGCGACGGATGCTTTGCTGCTATCAGAGCCGAACACGACTTTTTTGGCCGATCAACGCGGTGAAACTGATAAGACAGATTTTAGTTGGCATTATTATTGTTCAAAAATAGCGGGTGTTAACGGCGTTATCTCCCCGGACCAGCAATTTGATCGTGCTGACTTGATGTTGCAGGGGGCCGTGGTAGGCATGGGGGTCGGCCTTGGTCGCACACTCCTTGTCGAGGATGATATTGAGGCGGGCTACCTTAGCTGTGTGGCTCGCTCGGTCAGGATGCGGTCGAGTTATTGGCTGGTCTGTTCAGCAAGCTTTGCCGAAACCGCGCGTTTTGAGAGACTGCGTGATTGGCTTATCAGCGAGATGCAAATAACACGAGAAAAAATACAGGGGACGTAGCGATCGATGACCGTGACAATAGCTGTCCCCTTTGGTTATGTCTAGCCTGAAACAACAGCGGTCGCTTTGTCGTGTTGTGTGAATAACTTATATTACCAGGGCTAATGTTCGCTAAATTAACTGATTAGCTCGACTTATCAGGCGAGCGACCCAGTAGGCAAAGTAATGCACCCACGCTGATACATAGCGCGATAACGGTAAACCCGGACGTGTAGTCACCAAAAGTAACAGAGAAACCATGACTAACAGTTTCTACTGCCTTCATTGAGTTTTTGCTGAAGAGTATGGTGGTGGCAGTTAACAGGCAGAGCGAGCCACTGATGAGCAGTATTAGGCCGGTAGTCATCTTCCAGTTTGCGCCTCTGTAAAAGGCCAGGCCCACTAAATAGAATATGAGTGGTGGTATGCAGAAAATACCGAGAAAGGAAGCCTTGTCGCCATCAGGGCCTGTTGCCGCAAAGAAGGAGAGGATTCCCATCATATTAATAAAGAACCCTGCGGCGATAAAACAACAGATACCAATGATGTTAAGAATGGTTCTGCTAGTCGCTGTGCGTTTAGGGGAGGGCTGTTGGGCGCCTTCGCCGGAAAAGTATTTATTTGCCTTCGGTGTGAAAAGGAAGAAAATATAAACTGAAATTAAGACTAATGAAGGTATGAGGGTCATTGAGAAGCCAGAGAGGATGGCGCCTATTAGCCATGCTAGAGGAGCAGATGCAGCATAGACAATACGACCAATGTGTTTCGCCTTAAGTATTAAGATGCCGCAGACAAACTTTACTATAGAAAGTACTAGCGCTAGTCCTAGTTGTATCGGTGTTAACGCTTCGCTTAGGCTTGCCGTTGCAGTGGCTGGTCGGTTATACATAAACACCATGCCTGCGAAAGCGCCTATGCCTCCTATGATGAACAGCCAACTAATGATGGTTATAGAGATGGGGCGTTCTTTCATTACAACTCCTTTGGTCTTACGCAGTGTCATGCTTTTATGATTTCAGCGCTGAACCGTTAATGATGGATAGATAATTTTAGGGTGTCAGCTAAACGCACGTGGCGGCTAATAATGGAACGAGTTTGCCCGTATGCTCAATCTATTTAAGCTGCCAGTATGGCAGATCATTACATTGATGCATGACAACGTCATCGCCATTACCTCGAACTAATGATGAGAGTCAATAGGGCGAAATAGCGCTTAGAAAAATCTCATTGAGCATTCTAAGCAACTAATAATTGCTGAGGTAATAATGGTCCGGCCAAGGCTACCCAGTTAAGTCTTCCATGCTTATCTCAGCAGCGTTGTAGGTGGCTATTAGATTTGTTTATGAGGGAGATATAAATTAACTAAACTGCGTGTACAGTAAAAAACAAGCGGTAATAATTAACAGGCAACCCATTGCAATATTGAAAGCCTTTAATCTGAATTCATTGCTGAGAAACAGAGTGACTTTGTCACCTAAAATAGACCAAGAAAACAAAGATAGGTAACACACTATAAAATATATTGATGAGAAGGTTAAAAATACTTGGTTGTTATTGGGCTCTGAAAACAATGATACGCCAGCGACACAGGCAATCCATGCTTTAGGGTTTAGCCACTGCAATAGAAAACCTTGGATGAAGGTTGGCTGCTTTTGCTTTTGTATATCAAGTTCCGGTTTTGATGAGGCGATTAAATAGCCCATATAAATAATGAATAAAGAGCCGGCAACCTCTAGGTATTTGAGAAAATCTGGGTATAAATTAATGACTTTGTCGAACCCTAGACCAATGAATAGTAGTAGTAGGGTGAGGCCGATCGTGGCGCCTGAAACGAAACTAAAGGTCTTACGAATGCCATAGTTTGCCCCCGAAGAGAGAATGATCATATTGACCGGGCCGGGTGAGATAGACATTGCCAGTGCAAATGAAAACATTGCGAAGAATAGAGACATATTTCTCCTAGATTTTATCAACTTAATGATGGCTGAGTGTGATGAGTGCCTAGCGTCGCAAGCGGTCGCTTACTTTGTCGGCTGGGCATGAAGCTGAGTCGGACCTTGTATGGCCACAACTGATTTGGATTCTTCAAATTCTACCGCGCCTAGGGTTGGCGCTTTATGACCCAGCTCAAATCAACATCATAGCTCGGGATCAATCCTTGCTAAAGGCGCTGTTTCGAATGAGTTGCCGCCTTATTCCAGCACATCGGAGGGGGGCTTTACAGCTGGCTTGAGCGTTAAGGTGTTGGTTTTGGTATCTATGTCGGCAGTGAGAGAATGTATGCAACGAATCAACGGTGGTTGAGTTGGTTGTTAAGGTTGCCGGTTCTATCTTTCCTAGTGCTGCTTAGTTACCTTTAAGTTCACAGATAAAAACCGGGATGTTTCTATCCGTTCGTGCCTGATAGGCATCAACATCGGGGTAGAGGCCGCAAAGATGTGGCCATAGCCTCGCCTTTTCTTCATCGCTAACTTGGCGTGCAATGTATGTTTTCTTAATTCCCATAACGAGAAAATCAATTTCCGGATGTGCCTTGACGTTATAGTACCAAGCTGGCGCGATATCCATGCCGCCTTGTGAGGCTATCATCAGCTCTTTATCTTTATAGGGTAAATGCAACAAGGGGACTTCACGCTTTACACCTGATTTAGCGCCTGTTGTTGTCACTATGCAAATCGGGCAGTCACTGGCTGGAAAGGTGTTCATAAGCCGGCCTTTACTGATTTTATATACCCAAATATTTAAACGTGAATACGCTTTTAGCATGCGCCGAGCCAGCCCCAGCCATTTTGATGGGATCTCCTGCACATCTTCGCGTTTTGTTTTTACGTAATCATAGGTCTTCATAGCAGTGGCTCAAGCTTCTTGGTTGAAATAGGTATATTTTAAAGCTAGCTTGGCCCGTTATGGTTGGGCTTAGTGCATCGTAGAGGGTGGATCTTAAGCAAGTCCATGCTAAGTCGCCAAGCTTTATTGTTGATTATTTAATGGATACAGTAACGTAATGTGGCTGTAATGTGAAGCTGCAAGCATATGATAAATTTGATTATTTGCGACGACTGGTGGTTGTGCAGGAGGGCGGTGGAATAATTCTTTGGCCTGATGCATAGCGCCGCTATTCAAGACTAGCGTGACAGCAATATCGAGCACTTCATTCTGCTTCAAGGTAAAGGCCCGATGCTAAAACAGCTGTTACGACGTCGTTTTTTTCTTTTGATTTCTCGTAGGACTCAGTCGTTTTATATTGTTCATCATCTACTGAGTTCCAGTTTTGGTGGTCATAGTTAATAACCGCAAGAATGTTTTCAATATAAACATGTTTGGCTTTTAATGAACGGCTAAGCAGTTGTATCGCCTCTTCAACAGATCTTGCTGGGACGACCGAACGACCATAATACCACTCACTGCCATCTTGTTCGTAGCTACTTTCTGGTGACACCTTTACCTTGGTATCAATAACCCAAAATTCTGTCATCTGATAAGTGCTCCCTGCTCTCCGTCTAACTAAGATACTAGAAATATCTTGATATTTGAACACAGGTATTAACTCGTTAGTTGTATGGCACTGCTTGCCGTTGTAGCGAAGTCCTATTTGTATTTCTGACAATGGTGCTTAGTTTTGTTATAGCTTGTGCTAATTAAGGGCGTATTAGCATGAAGTAAGTTCATGCTAATAATCACAGAGTCTAGTCGTGAATCCATTGACGGATACAGGTAGGTATCAGAAGTGTGAAGGGGGTAAATTAATATATTACTGAGTTAACTTCAGCACTACGCATGGGTAGCCATTATTCGTAGAATTAAACGTCCCCTCAACATTAAAACCTTCGCTATGGTATAGGCTTCGGGCGGCTTTATTACCCTCGAGAACGTAGGTTGTTGCCTTGGCCTCCATTATGTTTAATGCGTATTGTAACAAGAGACGCCCTATGCCTTTTCTAGACTCACCGGGCTCGACATACAACCATGTGATTTCATGCTCTATTAGACCGACAAAGCCAATAATTTCATTGTTCGCACAGGCGACAAATTTCTTAGAACTGGTGAAGTTTTCTAAGTCTTTTTTGTCAGTGGCTAGCGGAACAAACGCTTTTTCATCACATGAACCATCAAGCTCAACGGGTCTGGCTTTATCATGAATGTTACTAACATCTAGCCAGTCATTATTTTTATATTCTCGAATAACTATATCACTCAAGCCTATTCTCCTAGAGCGTTTTTTTGCACAAGAGTAACACTGCATGGGCGGCTGTGATAGCGTCATTGTGCATGTCTTGTTATCTGTGCGATTGACCTTACCTGACTACCCCCCCCCAAAAAAAATTAATCTATCTAACGGATTGTGACTAAGGGTCAAAAAAGGGTCAAAAAAGGGTCAAAAAAATAATCTCAGCTCGATGTAAAATTTTCCCGATACGTCTTTTTTGCTACTTTATTTCGACGATATAAAGTCTTGTTTAGTGCTGTGGTAGACCTGCCAAGCGTTAATTCCCCCCATTCACCAGCGGCTGTAGGTATTGCCACACCGTGGTAAGCATGATTTTTTGGCCGTCGGCATTGGGGTGCAGGCCGTCGGAGAGCATTAGTTGGGGTTGATTGGCGATGCCGTCGAGAATAAAGGGAATAAAAACGGTGTTGTAATCGTCACTGAGGGTGACATAGCTTTGGTGGAAGGCTTGGGTGTAGCGTTTACCGTAGTTTGGTGGGATGTGCATGCCGGCGAGGATGACTTGGGCATCAATGGCTTGGGCTTTCTTGATCATCTGCTGCAGGTTTTCCTTCATCGTTTTGAGCGATTGCCCGCGCATGCCGTCGTTGGCACCCAGCTCTAAAATGACGATGTCGGGGCGATACTGTTGCAGGGCGTCGTCGATGCGCTGGCTACCACCGCTAGTGGTTTCGCCACTGATGCTGAGGTTAGTGATCTGCCAGGGCAGTTGTTGCTGGCTGATCTTCTGCTGCAGTAAGTGGGGCCAGCCTTGTTCTGTGGGCAGGCCATACGCTGCGCTGAGGCTGTCACCAAACACGAGGATGGTTTTTTCGTTGGCGAAACTGATACCTGGTGACAACACTAGTACGACTAATAACAGGCGCAAAAAGGAGATTTTTTTCATGATTTATGATTAACTCGCTGCCATATACACGGATTTATAACGCTATATTATTTAACAATAACAACCAGTTTCACGTAGATCAACAGCAGGTGTTGCATGATACAGTTGAACGATGTCAGTCATCATATCCAAACCGCCGACGACCACCTGAGCATTTTGCACAATATTAATTTGACCATTGAGGCCGGCCAGTCGCTTGCGATTACCGGCAGCTCCGGCTCGGGTAAAACAACCTTACTGGGTATGTTAGCGGGTTTGGAAACGCCCACTAACGGCGAGATTATTGTCGACGAAGCGGTGCTGACCTCGATGAATGAGGATCAGCGGGCGTTGTTCCGCGCCAATAATGTCGGCTTCATTTTTCAGTCGTTTCATTTACTTGATGGCTTAACGGCGCTCGAGAACGTGTTGCTGCCCCTCGAGTTAGCAGGTGCTGAGGCCTCTGAGGCCGAAGCTGTGCATTTTTTACAGCAGGTGGGGCTGTCACATCGATTGACGCATTACCCTTCACAGTTGTCTGGTGGGGAACAACAGCGGGTGGCGATCGCCCGTGCTTTTGCCGCCAAGCCGCGCTACCTGTTTGCCGATGAGCCTACCGGTAACCTCGATCAGAATACGGGAGCAACAATTATCGACTTATTGTTTGCGATGAACCGTCAGCTCAATACCACATTAATCCTGGTAACCCACGAGCCTCGCTTGGCGAGTTTCTGCCAGCGCCACTGCCAGATCGAGAACGGTCACCTCACGGAGTTGGCGGTCACTTCGCCGGGGGCTACCGATGTCTAACAGCTTGAAGATGGCGTGGCGTTTTCTGCGCATCGATTGGCGCAGTGGTGAGTTGCAGTTGTTGTTTGTCTCGCTGTTATTGGCGGTGACCATCGTTGCTGGTCTCACCGGCTTTGTTGGTCGCCTCGAGCTGATGCTAGCGGGGGAGAGCAGCCAATTTTTAGCGGCGGATCGACAGTTACAGTCGCCGCGCGAGGTGTCACCGGTGTGGTTGCAGAAGGCAAGTGCGCTGGGGCTGCAGCAGGCTAAGCTGATTAACTTCCAGTCGATGCTGTACGCCGACGACGAGCCAATGCTGGTCAGCGTGAAGGCGGCATCACGACACTATCCACTGATCGGCAAGGTGAACATTCGAGACGGCTTGTACAGTGCCGAGTATGCGGTAGACGGTGGCCCGCCGCCGGGCGAGATTTGGGTCGAGCGACGGCTGTTACAACAATTGGATCTCGCTCTTGGTAGTCCGGTCTATATTGGCGATGCGCAGCTGATTATCAGCAAGGTCTTGGTGTCTGAGCCTGACCGTGGCGCGGGCTTTATCAGCATGGGGCCGCGGGTATTGATGCACTACCAGGATGTGGCGGCGACGCAGGTGATCAGCGAGGGCAGCCGTATCAGCTACGCCTGGTTGTTTGCCGGTGATGCTGCGGCGATCAATACATTTGAGCGATGGCTGGGGCCGCAGCTGGGTGAGAGCCAGCGTTGGCTGAGTTTGGAGGATAACCAGCCATCGATCGCGCAGGCGTTAACGCGGGCGAAGAGCTTCTTCTTGTTGGCTAGCAGTATGGTGATTGTGCTGGCGGTGATCGCTATCGCGATGACCAGTAATCGTTATTGCCAGCGCCATGTGAAGCATATTGCGGTATTGAAAACCCTCGGCGCGACGTCGGGGTATATTCGCCAGTTATATTCGCTGTTGTTATTGCTGTTATTTATTACCGTATCCTTGCTTGGTTGTCTGTTGGCCTATGGGCTGCAATACGGCTTACTCTCTCAGGTGGCGCAGGAGTTGGAGGTGGCGATACCACCGGTGGCTGCGATGCCTTTTGTACTTGGTGTGGTGGCAGCCTTGATCAGTTTGTTAGCGTTTACTCTGCCGGCGTTATCGACGTTGCAGGCGATTCCAGCGGTGGCGATCTTTCGCCAGTCGCGTCAGTCGATGCTTGGTTTCAGTCGCCTGAGTTTATTCATTGGCTTCGCCGGTCTGTTGTTGTTGCTGCTGCTGTATACCGAGCAGCTGTTGCTCAGTGCGGTGTTGATGCTGGCGCTGTTGTTGGTGTTACTGGTGATTGCTGTACCGGCTCGGTTGATCTTGAAATCGCTGCCGGCGGTGGGGGCCAGGGCCAATAGTGTTTGGTCGATGGCGTTGGCGAATCTGCGCCGACGCTTGTTTGCTAACGCGTTGCAGTTGGGGTTATTTGCGATCAGTTTGATGCTGTTAATCGTACTACTGGGCGTGCGCGATAACTTATTTAAGCAATGGCAGTCGCAGCTGCCGGCGGAGACACCGAATTTCTTCCTGGTTAACATTCAGCCGCAGCAGGTGGCAACGGTGGCCCAGTGGTTAGGACAGATGGGGGTGAGCACGGAGGCGATTTATCCGATGGTGCGAGGACGCCTGGTTGAGATTAATGCGCAACCGGTACGCGAGCGGGTGAGCAAGGACAGCTTTAAGCGCTCCGGTGCCGACCGCGAGCTCAACTTGTCCTGGGCGGAAGCACTGCCGGCGGATAATACCGTGCTCGCCGGCGAGTGGTTCAGTAGCGATGATCAGCAACTGGTCGACGGCGTTGGTAAGGTATCGGTCGAGTCGCAGTTGGCCGAGAAGCTCAATATCCAGCTGGGCGATCGCCTCACCTTTCGTATTGCCGCGGTTGAGGTTAAGGCGGTGGTGAATAATATTCGTGAGGTGGAGTGGGATCGGATGCGGCCGAACTTTTATATGTTGTTATCGAGGGCGAGCCTAGAAAGTTTGCCGCAGACGTCGATGACAAGCTTTTACCTGCCGGATCAGCAACACCGGCAAGTTGCTCAACTGCTGAAAGCGATTCCGACGGCGGTGGTGATCGAGGTGGATACGGTGATTAAGCAGATCCGCAGCATTATTCATCACGTGTCATTGGCCTTGCAGCTAGTGCTACTGTTTGTGGTGCTGGGTTCGGTCTTGGTGATGGTGGCGACCGTTCAGCACTCGCTCGATAGTCGTAAAAAAGAAAACACGGTGATTCGTGCCCTCGGTGGCAGCCGGCGATTGATCATCGGCAGCCTGATTGCTGAATTTGTCATCATCGGCCTGATGGCCGGCGTGTTGGCCACTGTCGGTGCAGAGTTGGTGTTACTGGCGCTACAGCAGTGGGTAATGAAACTACCGCTGACGCTGCACCCGGAGCTCTGGTATTTAGCACCACTGTTAGGCGTGACGATCGTCGGTTTAGCAGGTTATGTAGCCGCCAGACGCGTGACACGCGTGGCACCGATGCAGTTGTTGCGGGAGAGTTAGAGCGACTTTAGTGGCATGTTGGACGCAGGTAGAAAGTAGCACTCGACGCGTGAGACCTTCTGGTCTGACGAGCCGAGTGAGTTTATAGCAAAGGCACAGGTAGCCCCGTGTTATTGATAGAGCTTAAAGCGAGTGTAGACGGCGGCGTGGTCAGAAGTCGCATCTTTGGCGCCGGCGCCGATAGCGGCCATGTTCGTCGAGTCTATCGCCTGTAACTTATCGCCTTTGTAGTAGATGTAGTCGATCCGGTTTGGTGCGGTATCGTTGCCGCGTGGTGACCAGGTCTTGCCACTGTGGGCGACCACGTTTGGGTTCACCTCGCGGAAAGAGTCACGGAAGCCGGCATCGGCGAACACCCTCGAGACGGTATAGGGAATGACGATGCCGTAGTGTGCGGCTTTATCGCGCTCTGACCAATCGAGGTGCGAGCTGGCATTGTGATCACCGGCGAGGACTACTGGGGTGTCGTCGGCATCGGCGATTATGTCGGCAATCCAGTCGTTGACGATCTCCTTGGCCTGGTCGGTGCGGATCTGGTCAAACTGGATGATGGCGTCGATCTGCTGCTGTTGGCTGGTCTCTTCCACTATTGTTTCAGTGTCCTGATCGCCTCGAGCGGTGGCGTAGAGTTGGTCGAGACGAGACTCGTTGCTTTCGCCTGAATCAAACCAGGTGTCGACTACCCAGACTCCCTGACCATGAACATCGAGTTTGACCGCACCAAAGTTCCAATCGTTAACGAAAGGGTAGTCGATGGGGTAATCGATTAAGCGTTCGTCAATAATCGGAAAGACGGACATGACGGCGAGGTTGTCTCCTGCTTTGCCGACGACACAGTGCTGCTGATCTGTCGCATCCCCGTTTTTGTCGCGACAGCTGAGGGTGCGATAATAGACCTCATCAGGGGTGATGCCGTGGGCCTTGGCAAAGGCAGCGCGAATCGCTTCGCCTTTACCGTAAGTCTCTATCGATAGGAATACATCGGGGGCGACGGTTGCCACGTCGTGGGCGACTCGGTCAGTGTGTGCCTGGGTGGCGATTGGGTCGTCAGGGCCGACCCAGCTGTTCCACTCTAGTACGCTGAAACTATCAGCTTGTGCGGCTAACGTGGTCAGGGTGAGCACCGTCACTGCGACGGTCGATATCATCGAGGAGAATTTCATGTGCCGTTAGCCTCTGTGTTCGGTTGGATGAGCAGGTTAAAGTTGGTCAGCATGGCGCCGTGGTCCGACGTCTGATCGCTAAAGCCGGCAGAGGGGCTATCGACCATGGCTGAGGCGATAGGCTCGAGCTTATTGCCCTGATAGTAGATGAAATCGATACGCTCGGGGGCGGCAATATTTTTCCACATCGGCGACCAAGATGAGCCCGGATAGATAATTGGGTTGGGGTGAATCCTACGATAGGAATCGATAAAACCGGCATCGGTGAAGACCTTAGAAACAGGGAAATCGACGCTTAGCCCATAATGCTGATCAGCCCACTGTTCGGTGAAGTCGAGGTGCGACATGGCGTTGTGGTCACCGGCGACAATGACGGGAATATTGTCGGCGTTGTTGATCAGGTCGCTGATTGTGGTGACGATTTTCTGCGCCTGTCGGGCTCTAACATGGCGATCAAGGTCGGCTATATCTTCAGCACTCATCAGCGCTTCATCGTCATCGGCTTGTTGTTGGCCGTAGAGCTTGTTGCGGTTATGTTCATAGAGCTGGCTAAAGGGCGCACCACTATCTTCGCGCCATTCGAACCAGCTAGCGACAACCCAAACCGGTTGCTTGTTGCCGGTCTTTGGGTCGTCGACATTGACTAACACCGCACCAAAATACCAGTTGTTCCATTTCACGTCGCTGCCTTCACCATCGGCCTCTTCGTCGGCAGTCACCTCTTTGTAATCCAGTATTTCATACTTTGAAAAGATGGTGAGGTTATCCGTGGTGGGGCGGATGATGTCGGCAGCACAGTGGCCCTGGGTTGTGGTCTTACCGTTCTCATCGAGGCAGGTAACAGTGTGGTAATGAATATCATCGGCGCTCATATGATGCGCTTTTGCCATTGCCTCTTGGATAGCGTGACGCTTGCCATAGGTTTCAACCGCCACAAAAATATCGGGGGCAAAATCGGTGACGTCGTGGGCGACGCGTTGAAAGTGTTCTTGGTCGAGCTTGGCCTGTTCTTCTGGGTGTTGCTTCCAGTCGTCTAACTTGTCGCCAACATAGGTATTCCACTCGAGCACCGTTAATGGCACTTCGGTGGTAATATCGGAATTACTCGAGTCTGAGCCTTTATCGCAGCCAGCTAGGGAGGCTAACGATAGCGCTAAAGCGAAATAAATAAGAGGTTTTTGCATAACTCACCACAATCCTAGTCAGGAAATTTTGAGCGGCTAGCGTAGTGGCGAGGCATAACAAAAATGTTGCCTTTAGGTTAACGTTATATGACGAAAGGAATAATGTTTGGTTGGATCAATATTTCGCTATAGGACAGATTATTGATTTTTCGTTCTAACAAATACCGTTATTTTTTTAAAGCTGTCGTTATCGTTTACAGTTTGAATAATACACTTTTTGTTGTTTTTTCATTAAGTGTTTTAAAAGGTATAAACAGCAATATTGGTGTAATAATTGCGTAATAGCTTAACTGTCTTTTGCCTTGACACAGACTTGATGGAAGTCAAATAAAACAATAATGGATAATGAACGAAGGGAGGGGCGCGATGATTCTAATGTGGTGGTTGATTTTTATGCTGGTGCCGGTTGTATTGCTACGTTTGCAGCCGTGACTGCTGTTGTGATAATTGCCGTTGTCGTTATGCAATGGAGTGCAAACGTTATTCTAGTGATGAGTTACAGAGGTTTTTTGGCCTGCAATGTGAAAAATAACTTTACCGATCACTTGTTCGGGGGTAATCGAGCCGAGGGTGGGTTGAGGGGTACTCGCTAGACGGTTGTCGCCGGCAATAAGTAATGTTGAGCCGTCGGTAATACCCGTTAGCCGCTTGATAATGGTGCCAAAGCGCGGGTGCTGAACGACGACGACGTCGCCGATGTCCAAGGCAATTCTTCGTCGCTTTAAGGCGAGAACATAGTCTCCCGAACGGAACGTCGGCAGCATGCTCTCACCGGTGACCTTGTAGAGTTTTATTTTGCTCATTGTAGTGTCGGGTAGACCACGTTTTCTTCGGGCAGGTAGGGGCATTTGGCGGTGTAGGTTGGGGTAGCCTTGGTGGCCCAGAAGGTCTCTGCAAATTCATTGATTAAATTGAGCAGTGCTTCACCCTGTGCCCGATCACTGTTTTGCTTGCAGGCCGACCCTGCCAGCATGATGCGGTGAACGAGGTCGTGAGTCCCGGGGAATTGATCAAACTGTGGTTGCTTGAAGTAGTCTCCCCATATCACTCGAACCTCGTGTTTGGCCTTCTCTGCGTGTGTTTCTTTCTCGGCAATGAGGCGATTGAGCTGCGCTTGAGCATCGACTGAGAGGGGGGCTTTACTCGTCAGCTCAGCAATTAAATCCATAAAGCGAATAACGCTCAAGGTGGCAAGCTGTGCACTGATAGGGTCATATATTTTACAGGGAATATCACAGTGGGCTGCGGCATTATCGACACCGATCACTCTGTCATATAAGTTGATTAGGCGGTGCAACATAATTTACTTCTCCTGTGTTTCTATTGTCTTTGATGTTTTATTGCGGCGGCGTCGAAAGCTCCAAATGGCGGTCAATGCCACTGCGCCGATAGCAACAAAAAGTAAGCTGTGTATAGCGGGGCTGGACCAGTGGCTATGATCGTGCCCAGCGTGGGCATTGGCCTCGGTCGAGAGCAGTACTAGAGTGGGGAGAATGGCGTTCGATAGGCTGAGTCGAGTCATTGTAAATAATCCTTGTTATGTTGGCTGACGGTGGTGAAGTTATGTTTTGACATCTCGTAAACCAACGCACTCGCCTCCGGCGACTCAATGTTCAGCTTCTTGACAGTATAGGCAAGCTCTGTCGCCACGCGTCGGCAAGCGCAGTTGGTGATCGCCTGCCGGGTACTGTTAATATTTTTAATGGCGGCGATTTTTTTCAATTGTTGAGCAAGGTAGCGGTAAGCGTCAAGGCCCTGTTGATTTTTTTCCTGACGAAAATAAAGCTCGGCGAGGTTCTGATAGCTCACAATGAAGGCGACAGTGGCGGCTTCTGTATCAAACCAATCGGGTAATAAGCGCTCCGAGCGTTGGCAGGCCGCCTTGTAATGATACATGGCATCGGCATCGCGTCCCTCTGCAAATGCTTTGTTGCCTTCTAGTACGGTGCTTTTCCATAGCTCCATCATTATTCCTCCCAGTATGAAGCCTGATAATAACGATAATCATTCTCATTTGTCTAGTGGGGGTGTAAAAGTTTTTGCCGTCTAGGCTCATTCGTGCAAAAAGAACGTGGAGCTTTGCTTAGCGAGCACAGCTGGGTAAGGTAAAACGCTACTGATACTGTGCCGTGATCATGTCGAGCATTGCTTGAGCCGCTGGCGAGAGCATGTGTCCACGCTTCCAGAACAGGGAGAGTCGCCAACTGAGGTCGCAGTCAGCTAGCGTCTTGATGACGACGCCGGGGCGTTGTTGGGTGGTGGCGATAAAGCGCGGCAGCACCATCACGCCGGTGCCTGCGGCGACGAGGGCGATACCCAGGTCGACATGACTGACTCGGGTGACTTGGCAGGGGGGGAACCCGGCTTGCAGGCAGGCTGTCTCGATGAGGTCGTGTAGGGCGTACTCCTTCTCAAAGAGAATCTGTGGTGTATTTACCAGCTGTGCCATGCTTACCTGCTGGCAGCCACTGAGGGGGTGCTGTTCGGCAACGACTAAGACCATCTCATCATCATAAATCAGTACTGATTGATATTTGTTGTCCACGCCGATGATGCCGGTGGCGAGTTCGATCTCGCCTTTATCTAGGGCGGCGGCCTGCTCAATGCCGCCACGTATCATTAGCTGCATGTCGATAGCGGGGTATTGGCGCCGATAGTCGGCGATGATGGGGGCAAATAATTCGGCAACACCGAGGGGGGCAATGCCAAGTGCGAGTTCGCCGGTGGCTAACTGCTGTAAGTTGGTCAGCTCTTTTAGCATCGCACGTTTACCCTGCAGCAGCTCTTTACCGTGCCGGTAGACGATTTCGCCGGCCTGAGTAAGGCGAAGTGCTGTGCCGCGCTTACCGCGCTCGAGCAGCTGTGCATCGAGCTCTGCCTCTAGTTGGCGAACCGACTTGGATAGCGCGGACTGGGTGATGAAGGTGTTGGCCGATGCCTTGGCAAAGCCTTCGGCATCGACGACGGCAAGAAAGTAGCTGATCGTCCGGAGATCCATATTTAAGTCCAGATTGGAATGCTATTGAAGAATATAATTCATTATATTCACTTAGTGAGGCCGGGTACACTCTGTCGCAGTTGAGTCTTAAGATGGGAGAAAGGCGATGTGGGCTGGACGCGTAGGGAAGTTAACTCAGTTGGCAGTACAGGTGTTGGTGTTGAGCCTCTTTGCGGCAGGCGTGAGCTGGTTAGTCGCTGTGCTGGCTATTCCGTTACCGGCCAGTGTTTGCGGTCTATTTTTACTGTTGTTGTTATTGGCGCTGCGGGTGATTCCTGAACATTGGTTGCAGCTTGGCGCGGCGTGGCTGACCGGTGAGTTATTGTTGTTCTTTATCCCCCCGGTGGTCTCGGTGATTAAGTATCCCGAAATTGTGCAGCACTACGGCGTGAGTATTATCGGCGCCATTGTTTCCAGCTGCCTCGTGGTGATGCTGGGAACTGCCTGGATTGTCGACGCTGTGTTTGTTCTAGAGAGCCGGCGGGTCAACGTGGAGGTGGAATAGTGAACGCTTCTTTATTGGCTATCATCAGTCTATTCATTACCCTGGGTTGTTACGTCCTGAGCAAGCTGTTGCACAAAAGAACCAATAAGCTGGTGTTCGCGCCTATCGTATTCGCCCCGGTGGTGATCACCGCTATCGTGGTCTTGGCGAGAATCCCGTTACCGATCTACTTCACCTATAACCATTGGCTTATGGCGATGCTGGGCCCTGCAACGATTGCCTTCGCGCTACCAATCTATCGTCATCGCCAATTAATCGGGCAATATCCGCTGACATTGCTCTGCGGTGTGATCTGCGGCTTGACTCTAGGGGCGGTATCTTCCTGGCTCGTGGTGCATATATTCACCCTGCCGAGTGATGTCGCCCACAGCATGGCGGTGCATTCCGTGTCGACCCCGTTTGCGCTCGATGCGACAGCAGCGTTTGGTGGCGTTGCTGATATTAGTGCTATCTTAGTGCTGTTAACGGGGATCGTCGGCATGATGATCGGCGAACCGTTGTTTAAGTGGGCGAAGATTCGCTCGAGTCATGCTAAGGGCTCAGCTCTGGCAGCGGCTTCACATGGTGCCGGTGCCGCCAAGGCGACTCAGCTGGGGCAGAAGGAAGGGGTGATCGCTAGTCTGACGATGATTTTTACAGGCATCGGTATGGTGGTGCTCTCGCCATGGTTGGCGTTGCTGATGGCGATCTAGCTCCGTTGTTTTTTTCGTCTGATTTGGCTGGCGCGCTGGCGTCGCTTCTGACTACAATATCACACACAAATAGCGGCATTTAGGCTATTAACAACGTTGAGCAGCGGCCGCAATCTATCGCCTCGTTGCCTCGTTGCCTCGTTGCCTCGTTGCCTCGTTGCCTCGTTGCCTCGTTGCCTCGTTGCCTCGTTGCCTCGTTGCCTCGTTGCCTCGTTGTGTCGTCCGTAGTTAAAGGAGTGGTCATGAGCTTGACAGAAAAGCAGAGCGGCGTACTGCGAGGGATCGTGCTAGGTGGCACGCTGTCGTTGATGTTAGTTCTATTGGGTGCATTTTTTAACCCATTGGCTATCGATGTAACGCTGAACGACTTCGGGCGTCTTAAACTCGCCATTGTTGCAGCGTTACTGCCGGCGTTGTTATTGGCGATATCGGTGGGGCGCCTTGCGAAGCAGCGTTTTTTTCAGCCACTGGATATCGACGGTGGCGGCCTATCACCAGGGACGGAGCAGGCGAGGGTGTTGCAGTCTTTATTACAGAATACCTTAGAACAGTTCTGCCTTGCATTTGCGGCTTATCTGGCTTGGTCGGTGGTGATGCCGGCACGCTGTATGTCGGTTGTGGTGTTGGCTGCAATCGCCTTCTCAGTAGGGCGTTTGCTGTTCTTTCTAGGCTATCGAAAAGGTGCGCCTGCGCGTGCTCTCGGCTTTGCTCTGACCTTTTACCCATCTTTGTTGATGTTGCTTTCAGCCGCTTTATATTTATTCTATATTTGTTTTTTATAAAGTCTGCCCCGATATAATGCTTTAGCAGTTAATATTTCGATAGCGTTAGATGCAGCTATAATAGTTGCGTGGGTGTTATTGATCTCAGGCATTATTCTCTTGTTGTTTATTTTTCTCTTTGTGTTGTTTGTGATGAAGGCTGTTGTAAGTTCTATTACTGTTTGTTAAGTGGTTAAAAAAATAATGAATAATGTTGAATATTTATTTTACTTCGTTTAGAAAATCATTGTTTCCCTGAGAGAACCATGCATTTTTGTGCTTCTGTTAGCTGTTGTTTTTGTTGTGTTAGTTTTTTCTGTGTAGGTGTTTTTAGCTAGTCGATTTTGAATATCCGTATAAATACCAGTATGTCGTTGTGTTGTTGATACCGTTACTATCCGTGCCACGACAAAGCGATGGTTGTTTGTTCATTCTGTATAGGGTGTATGGATCGTTCCGAGAAGTTTGTCTCTAACCTTAAATCGCAGGTATACACTGGAGAACGTGTTATATGAATGCAAAAAAGATAGGCCTCGTGGCCTTAACGCTAGTGGCGGTATCCAACATGTTGGGTTCCGGCATCTTCCTAGTTCCAACTATTCTGGCCAAGATTGGTAGTATTAGTATTTGGAGCTGGATCTTTACAGGTGTTGGCACCATGTGTCTGGCTTTTGTTTTTACCAGACTCACCATTCTAAAACCTGACTCGTCAGGTATTATTGGCCAGAGTGGTCGATGCTACGGCCCCTATGTTGAGTTCATGCTCAGCATCTCCTACTGGGTCACCTGCTGGGTCGGTAACATCGCACTAATCATTACCGGTGTGGGTTATCTCGCTTACTTCTTCCCTGTTTTGAATGACCCCGTCTATCGTGCTATCGCTGCCTCTATTATGTTGTGGTTCTTCACATTGCTAGCGTTGGTTGGTGCCGACTTTACCAGTAAGCTGCAATCTGTCACCACAGTTCTCCTTATCGGTATCGTTATTGCACTTGGTGTGATGGGTGTTTATAAGTATGAGCCTGGTACTTTCAGCGCGACTTATAACATGTCTGGTGAGAGCTCAATGCATGCGATTGCACTCGGTATTGCTGCTTGTTTCTGGAGCTTCCTAGGTCTCGAGGGCGCAAGTGTTACTGGTGACCTTGTTGAAAACCCAGAGCGCACTATCCCTATCGCGACTATTGCCGGTTTCGTTATTGCTTGGGTACTTTGTATTATTGCTACCTACGGTATCTATGCTGCACTACCATACGATCAACTCGTTTCTTCTTCTGCACCTTTTGCTGATGCGGCACGTTATGTCATGGGTCCATCTGCGGGTGACTTCGTTGCTGGTGCTTCTATCGTCATCATCTTCTTCAGCTTGAACGGCTGGTTAGTACTACAGTCACAGCCTGCAAAGGTTGCTGCTGATAAAGGCTTGCTACCTCCTATCATGGGTAAGGTAAACAAGAACCAGGTACCTGCGATCAACTTGATCATCACTGCTGTACTGATGACTGCGATCATCTTCGCAACAATCAGCCCAACGGCGGCGAAGCAGTTCGAAGTACTGATCCTATTGGCTGTATTCACCAGTATTGTGCCTTACATCTTTGCTGTCTCGTCGCTGATCGTCTTCCGCCTACAAGATGGTATCAAGCTGCTCGATATGAAGCTGGATATCTTCTCAGCACTCGTTGCATTGATCTTCTGTGTCTATGTCATGACTACGATCGAAGTGGAAGGTCTTGCCTACGGTCTTGAGTTTGTCGTACTGACTATTCCTCTATACACCTATGTGTTGTGGAGAAAGAACAAAGATAAGGGTGGAAAACTTGAGCAGCAAGCAGGCTAATCGCCTAGCTCAAAACCACCCAATATAGTTACTTATTTTTATTCGAAACCCTTTATATTTTTATGCATGGAGTAAATATTATGCTTAATTATGCTGACAAAAACAGACTCGAAATATTCAAAGCACTATGTGAAACCAACAAATACTTCAACGTTGGTTACCCAGAAGATTTCGATTTTGATTACTCAGAGCTTAAAGACTTTCTCGATTACAGCCTAAACAACTGTGGTGATCACGAAGCCTACTGTAACTACATCCTCAACACCTTCCAGTTTGAAAAAGAAGCTGTTGATTGGTTCATCCGTTTGTTTAAGGGTGACCCTAAGGACATCTACGGTTATGTGACCCACGGTGGTTCAGAGGGCAACATGTGGGGTCTTTGGATCGCTCGTGAGAAGTACCCTGACGGTTTGGTCTACATGTCAAAAGACAGCCACTACAGCGCGGCGAAGAATATTCGCATGCTAGGTATGACTTCTGTGATTGTTGACATCGATGACCGTGGCGTCATGGTTTATGATGATCTAGCGGCTAAGCTAGACACCAGCAAGCCAGCGATTATCTTCGCGACCATTGGTTCGACTGCCCGTGGTGCTGTTGATAACGTAACCGATATCCTTAACGTGCTGAAAACAAGTGGTGTTAAAGATCACTACATCCACGGTGACCAAGCGCTATCGGGTGCTATTCTTCCCTTCGTCGAAGATCCACAGCCATACTCATTTGAAGATGGTTTCGACAGCTTGACTGTTTGTATCACTAAAGGTTTTGGTAGCCCAATGCCTGCAGCGATTGCACTGGCTAAGCGTGAGAACCTTGAAAACATTGCCTGTGAAGTTGACTACATCAAGTCTAATGACTTGACTGTTGCTGGTAGCCGTAACGGCTTCACACCGCTGGTTGCTTGGTACATCACCAAGGCGATGAGCATGGAAGCCATGAAAGAGCGTGTGCAGTACAAGCTCGACCTTGCTCAGTATGTGGTTGACGAGCTGAAGAAGAACGGTGTTGACGCTTGGCGCTCTAAGAACAGCATCACTGTTGTTGCACCGCGTCCAAGTGAAGCGTTCATCCACAAGCACAAGTTGGCGCCATTCGATAACAGCATTCACATCATTACCACAGCGCACAACTCGATTGCGAGCTTGGATCGCTTGGTCTATGAATTGTTGCTCGACTACGACATCACTTCTAACTCTCAGCATCGTCTATCGGGCTCAGGCCAGTAAGCGACTGCTGCAGCGGTTAGCCTGCCTAAGGCTACCGCTATAGAGTGATAGGATTAAACCCCGCTGGTTCTACCAGCGGGGTTTTTTTATATTTAATCATTATTGAAAAAGTAAGTGTTTTACTCTTTGTTGTTCAGCAGCTATAAAAGGCTGTGAATGATGCCAATGAGTTTGTCTATATGCATAGTTTTCAATGATGTCACCAAGCGAAATTATTTGTCTATACTAAATGGCAAGGCTTGGTTTTTGTGTGTGTCTATTTTTTATCACGTTGTTTATCAAAGGATTGATCGCTATATCTAGCCTAGTTTACTGCACTTATATCTAGCCTCTATGGTTAGCCGAATAGCCGTGAGTGGCTAAAAAGAGGCAGAAATCGTGAGTCATGTTGCGAGACAGCTTGCGCAGAGTTAAGTCATTGATGACACGCGGGCTCAACAAAGAATTGACTGATCGTATCAAGAGCGATGGTCGGTTATTGATAGCGCGTTGTTGAACGGGCAGATGTGGAGATCTTGGCTATGAATGCAAAAAAGATAGGCCTTGTGGCCTTAACACTCGTGGCGGTATCCAATATGTTGGGTTCCGGCATATTCCTTGTGCCGACAATCCTGGCAAAGATCGGCAGTATTAGCATCTGGAGTTGGGTGTTAACGGGCATCGGTACCATGTGTTTGGCTTTTGTCTTTACTAGGCTGACAATTCTAAAGCCTGACTCTTCAGGTATTATTGGTCAGAGTGGGCGATGTTATGGCCCCTATGTTGAGTTTATGCTCAGTATTTCTTATTGGATTACCTGCTGGGTGGGTAATATTGCTTTGATTATTGCCGGTGTGGGCTATCTCGCTTACTTCTTTCCCGAGCTTAATGACCCCGTCTGGCGTGCCTTTGCCGCGGCGGTGATGTTGTGGTTTTTCACCTTGTTAGCGCTGGTGGGCGCCGACTTTACCAGTAAGCTGCAGTCGGTCACGACCGTGCTATTAATCGGTATTGTGTTTTTACTGGGTATCTTAGGAGTGATGAGATATGAGCCCGGTGTCTTTGCCGCCACCTACAACATGTCGGGTGAAACTTCTGCTCACGCCATTGCGCTTGGTATTGCCGCGTGCTTCTGGAGCTTCCTCGGCTTAGAGGGGGCCAGTGTCACTAGTGACCTTGTCGACAACCCAAATCGGACGATACCGATTGCGACGATAGCGGGCTTTGTCATTGCCTGGGTGCTGTGTATTATCGCGACCTACGGTATTTATGCGGTACTGCCCTATGATCAGCTGGTTGCTTCCTCGGCACCGTTTGCTGATGCCGTGCGCTTTGTGATGGGTACTGCCGCCGGCAACTTTGTCGCTATTTCTTCAATTATCATTATCTTCTTTAGCTTGAATGGTTGGTTGGTCTTACAGTCGCAGCCGGCGAAAGTGGCGGCTGATAAAGGCTTATTGCCAGCGATAATGGGTAAGGTGAATAAGAACCAGGTACCGGCGGTTAACTTAACGATTACGGCGATATTGATGACTATTATCATCTTCGCGACGATTAGTCCTACCGCAGCTAAGCAGTTCGAAATACTGATTCTGTTAGCGGTGTTTACTAGTATCGTGCCTTACATCTTCGCCATATCATCGCTGATCGTCTTTCAGTTGAGGGACAAACGTAAGCTCGCTGAAATAAAGGCGGATATAGCTTCCGCTATCATTGCACTGGTGTTTTGTATCTATGTGATGACGACGATCGAAGTGGAAGGTCTCGCTTACGGTCTCGAGTTTGTTGTGCTGACAATTCCTCTCTATACCTATGTGTTATGGAGAAAAAATCGTGATGATGAAGCGTTGCCTACTGAATCGGCGGATTAACTTTACTAGGAGATTAATCCACCTTTCACAGATTTTATGGTTTTAATTAGATACTGAATGCGATGCACGGAGTAAACATTATGCTGAATTATGCGGACAAAAATAGGCTCGCTATTTTTAAAAATCTCTGTGAGACCAATAAGTATTTCAATGTCGGTTACCCGGAGGACTTTGACTTTGATTACTCTGAGTTAAAGGACTTCTTGGATTACAGCTTGAATAATTGTGGTGACCACGAGGCTTATTGTAACTACGTATTAAACACCTTCCAATTCGAAAAAGAGGCGGTTGACTGGTTCATCCGTGCGTTTAAAGGTGAGCCAAAAGATATTTATGGTTATGTGACTCACGGTGGTACCGAGGGAAATTTATGGGGGATGTGGATTGCGCGTGAGAAATACCCAGAAGGTATTGTGTATTTATCGAAGGATAGCCACTACAGTGCGGCGAAGAATATTCGCATGTTGGGAATGGATTCGAAGGCGATCGATATCGATCAATACGGAGTCATGGTTTACAGTGACTTGGCCAAAAAAGTAGATACCTCTAAACCAGCTATTATCTTCGCGACGATAGGGTCTACCGCTAGGGGGGCGGTGGATGATGTGTCCGAGGTGATTAGCACGCTGAAAAAGGCCGGTGTTAAAGAGTATTATATTCACGGTGATCAGGCACTGTCGGGCGCTATCTTACCCTTTGTCGATGACCCACAACCGTATTCTTTCGAGGATGGCTTTGATAGCTTAACCGTCTGCCTCACTAAGGGGTTTGGTAGCCCAATGCCGGCGGCAGTCGCGTTGGCAAAACGTAAAAACCTAGAAAATATTTCCTGTGAGATTGATTACATTAAGTCTCATGACCTGACTGTAGCAGGTAGCCGAAATGGTTTTACGCCATTAATTGCCTGGTACATTATCAAGGCGATGAGTATGGAGTGCATGAGAGAGCGGGTGAAGTATAAGTTGGACCTTGCCCAATACGTGGTCGATGAGCTGAACAAGAATGGCGTTAAGGCTTGGCGCAGCAAGAACAGTATCACCGTGGTGGCACCACGGCCGAGTGAGGCCTTTATTCATAAACATAAATTAGCGCCGTTCGATGACAGTATTCACATCATCACGACGGCACATAATACGATGTCGAGCTTGGACTTGTTAATTTATGAGCTGCTGGTTGACTATGATATTACACTAAACTCAGAGCTCCGCCGTTCGGTGGTTAGCAAAGAATAGTGCGTAGCTAGCCTCGCGCTTTCATTGACGCGAGGCTTGTACCCTTTCTTAATATTTTTATTTTATTTTATTTTATTTTATTTTATTTTATTTTATTGCCGAGAGGAGTATCTGCACGGCACGATCAACGTCCTGTTGCGTGCTTGTACTGCCGAGACTAAAGCGTACGGCTCCCAATGCGGCCTCGGGCCCTTTACCGAGTAAATGGACCGCCTTCGAGCTGTTCTTACTGGCGGTGAAGGCGAGCTGTGAGCCTATGGCCTGTAGTAGAGCCTGGCCATTATGGCCGATAAAAGAGACGTTCAAGGTGTTACAAAGACGCCGCTGTGTCTCGGTTGCTCCGTTTAACAGTAAACCCTCCCCCAGTGTTTGTTGTAACTGTGTATAAAGGCTGTCACGCAGCTGTGCGAGCTGTTGTCTTCGCAGTGACTGGTTGTTTTCTTGTAGCTGCTGGCAAGCGACCCCCATACCGACGGCTAAGATAACGTTCTCCGTGCCAGAGCGGCGTTGACGCTGCTGGCCGGCTCCGTGGATATAATGAGCGACCTCTGCATTGATCGCCTCGCGAATATACAGTGCGCCGACGCCTTTTGGACCGTAGAACTTATGTGCACTCAACGACAGTAGGTCGGCCTGCAATGTCTCGACATCGATATCGAGCTTGCCGGCAGAGCAGACGGCATCGACGTGGAATAACACCCCCTGCTGGCGGCACCACGCACCGATCTCGGCGATGGGTTGAATACTGCCAAGTTCATTGTTGGCGTGCATGAGACTAACCAGCAAGGTGTCTTCTCGGTAGAGCGATTGAATGTCTTCAAGGTTGAAGAAACCCTCGGCGTCGACCTCGACATAGCTTACCTCGAAACCATGAAGCTCCACCAAGTCCTGCAGCGGTTTGAGCGTGGCGGGGTGTTCGATCACCGAGCTGATAATATGACGTTTGTTGCTACCGCTTTGTAGCGCCTTAAAAGCACAGCCATAGAGGGCATGATTGTTCGATTCGGTGCCGCCGCTGGAAAAGACGATCTCGTCGGTAGCGGCGTTGATCAGTGACGCCACCTGCGATCTGGCGGTGTCGAGATACCGTTTGGCGCCTTGGCCTGCCCAGTGAGCCTGTGTGGGGTTACCGATGGCTGCAGGATCGTTGAGGTAGTCGAGCATGGCTTGTGTCGCTGCCTGGCATACCGGTGTTGAAGCGTTGTTATCGAAGTATATTGCGGTCATTTTAGCTCTTGTTAGTGACTGGCGACTCAATGTTGTCTGAGCGGCGATTTATTGTGGAGTCTTATTTAGACATTTTATCATAGCGGCGTTGCGTCGGTTAACTGTCGAGGTGAGCATATGTGTAGCGTGCGAGCGTCTCTGACGGCCGCTCGGCAAATAGCCGTCGGTAGTCTTTAGAGAACTGACTGAGGTGCCAAAAGCCCCAGTGTGCGGCGACATCGGCTACCGATGTCGCGTTATTTGGCCGACTAAGGTCGCGTCGTGCACCGTTAAGGCGGCTGTGGCGAATAAACTGTATTGGGCTCATACCGAGAATACTGCTGAAGCTATATTGCAGTGTGCGCTGACTGACGTTAGCGGCGGCACAGAGCTCGCTCATGGTGAGCTCGCCATTGCTCTGTTGTTGTACGAGTTCGCAGACGGTGTCGACCACGGCTCTGCGACGACGATAGCTTGGCGCAACAGTCGGCTGCTGCTGTCTGATTTGCAGTACTTCGAGTAACGCCATCATGGTGATATCACTCTGCTGACGGAGCAGGGCAGGAGCGTGTTGGGGTTGGGAGGAGAGTAAACGCTGGAGCAAATAGCGTAGTGCGTCGAGGGTGCGGGTGGGAATAACGCGTTGAGAGCGGCGACACAGCAGCTGCCAATCGATCTCGACAGCGTGTTGTTGGGCGTATTGGAGTAGGCGTTGACGGCTGACGACAATGCCATAAATAGTGAAGGCGGCAGGGGTTATCAGTTCGAACTCACAGTCACCAGGGCGGCAGAGGATGCTGTTCGTCTCGGTTACTAAGCCATCGATGCGGCTGCCATGGGCAGCTTCGGCAGGTATGCCCAGCCAGATTGAGTCGGGCCAGACCTGGCAGCGTTGACGTAGGGATTGGCTGGTGTGCTCTCTGAACAGTTGAATGTTGTCGAGGGGGCGTTCAACGATGTCGCCATAAAAATGGCCACAGCTGAGTTGGTCGTAGCGCTGTTGCCAGTTGCTGAGGTTGGCGGCGTGTCGGTCGGCATCGAAGGCCTCGCGGCGATGCAGTGAAGTGGAGTTGGCGGTTGTCTCTGCCGTTGCCGTGCTCACTGTTGGTGCGTCGAGGCTGTTGGGCGTGATCATCTGGGCTCCGTTGTGAGGCATTGGAGGCGTTATATATGTTCGCCTTCATAATATCTGATTGTTTTTTATCGAATTTCACTCCTTTGCAGGAATTCGATAACAGCTTATTTGCTATCTTGTTAACTTAGGGATTAGCAAGAGGCGTGCCCGATCTAACGCTTTTGCTAGCGGGTTATTCATTGAAGAGGACTACACGATCATGACATCTCAGTATCGCCATACAGTGGGCCACAACTGTTATAGCTTCGATAATCTCGCAGAGGTGATGGCGAAGGCTTCTCCGGCCCGTTCAGGTGATCGGCTCGCCGGTGTCGCTGCGGACTCGGCAGAGCAGCGGGTCGTTGCACAGATGGTGTTGGCTCAGCTGCCTTTAGTGACCTTTCTCAATGAGCCATTAGTGCCCTATGAAGATGATGAAGTGACCAGGCTGATTATCGATGAGCACGATGCTCAGGCCTTTGCGCCGATTGCCCACCTCACCGTTGGCGATTTTCGCAACTGGTTACTGAGCGACGCGGCGAGCAGTGAACGGCTCGCCTCGGTGAGTGCGGGGCTGACCCCGGAGATGGTGGCGGCGGTGTGTAAGTTAATGCGCAATCAAGATCTCATCCTAGTGGCGAAAAAATGCCGCGTTGTCTCCGCCTTTCGTTCGACGGTTGGGTTAGAGGGGCGGATGTCGACGCGGCTACAGCCTAACCACCCGACTGATGATATGGCAGGGGTGGCAGCGAGCCTGCTGGATGGTTTGTTATACGGCAGTGGCGATGCCGTTATCGGCATCAACCCTGCGACCGATAATGTCGCTCAGGCGAGTAAGTTGTTGCACTTCATCAGCGATGTGATCGAGCATTATCAGATACCGACGCAATCCTGTGTGTTAACTCATGTCAGTAATACTCTCGAGCTGATCGAGCAGGGAGCACCGGTGGACCTGGTGTTTCAATCGATTGGCGGTACCGAGGCGACGAACCGCAGTTTTGGCGTTGATTTAGCGATGCTTGAGGAGGCGCGGCAGGCGGCGTTATCACTGAACCGAGGTACTATCGGAGACAATGTGATGTACTTTGAGACCGGCCAAGGCAGTGCGCTCTCGGCGGGCGCACATCACGGCCTCGACCAGCTCAGCTGTGAGGTAAGAGCCTATGCTGTGGCGAGAAAGTACAGGCCGTTGTTGGTTAATTCTGTGGTCGGCTTTATCGGCCCGGAATACCTTTACGACGGCCGAGAGATTATTCGCGCCGGCTTAGAGGATCATTTTTGCGGCAAGTTGCTGGGGCTGCCGATGGGCTGCGATATCTGCTATACCAATCATGCCCACACGGATCAGAACGATATGGATAACCTGCTGACGCTACTTGGCGTCGCCGGTTGCAGCTTCATCATGGGCATACCGGGTGCCGATGACATCATGCTGAACTATCAATCGACGTCGTTTCACGATGCGCTCTATATCCGTAGCGTGTTGGGGCTCAAACCTGCACCAGAATTTGAACGCTGGCTCGCCGAGATGACGATCTTTTCGGCAGACGGTCGTTACGCGCTCAAGGAAGAGCTGCCGGCTCAGCTCGCTTCCAACCTATTAGACCTCAGTGCGAGGTATGAGTCGTGAGTGAGAAAAAACAGGTGGCACAGCAGCTGAAAACTTCGGCAGTAACAAAAAACTCATGGCGCTCTCTGCGTCAATTTACCGATGCACGTATCGCCCAGGGACGTGCCGGTGTCAGCGTACCGACCGAGGCGTTGTTGGCTTTTCAGCTCGATCACGCCAAGGCGCAAGATGCCGTTCATCTGCCGTTGGATTGCGCCAAGCTGGGTACAGAGTTGTCGACACTCTGCGGTGTCAAAGAACCAACATTGCCAATGATTTTGCACAGTCAGGCGGAGGGGCGTGATCAGTACCTGCAGCGACCGGATTTAGGCCGATGTTTGTCGACGCAGTCGCAGCAGCGACTGCAGGTGTTGCAAGCGCATACTCTAGCGATGCATGACCTGGCCGTGGTGGTGGTAGATGGCCTGTCCTCGCTGGCGGTGAGTCGTCATGCGCAGCCGATAATTAAGGCGTTATACGAACAGCTGCAGGTCGATGAACAAGACTGGCAGTTGGCGCCGCTAACGATTGTCGAGCAGGGACGGGTGGCGGTTGGCGATGAGGTGGGTGCGCTGTTGAACGCGCGTGCGGTGTTGGTGTTGATTGGTGAGCGCCCGGGTCTCAGCTCACCCGATAGCCTGGGGCTCTACCTGACTTGGGCGCCAGAACCTGGGCTGCACGACGCGCGTCGCAACTGTATTTCTAACGTTAGAGCGGCGGGTTTGAGCTACGGGGAGGCGGTGAGCAAGTTGCTCTATCTGTTGCACGAGTCTCGTCGCCGGCAGCTGTCAGGTGTGGATTTAAAAGAGCGGGCGGAGTCGATCGTACTGCCATAATTTTTGGCTGTGGCACGTGGCGAAAGTGTTTGGAAAAAATAATTTAGAAAAATTTTTAGTGAAACTTTTTAGTAAAAAATAAAAGATAATTATGGGAGCGAGAAAATGAATGCAGTATTTGATCGAGACTATCTGGCGAAGCGACAGCTGCGCGGTGGCACGGCGGGATGGTTGTTGTTAGCGGGCTTGGGGGTGTCCTATGTTATCTCCGGTGATTTTGCCGGCTGGAATTTTGGTCTCGCGGAGGCCGGCTGGGGTGGTTTTGCCATCGCCACGATGTTAATGGCGGTGATGTATTTTTGTCTGGTGTTATCGCTGGCCGAGATGTCGGCGGCGATTCCTGCCGCCGGTGGCGGTTACAGTTTCGCGCGACAAGTGATGGGCCCCAGTGGTGGTTTTCTCACCGGCCTCGCTGTTTTGATTGAGTATGTGTTGGCACCGGCGGCGATTGTCATCTTCATCGGCGCGGCGGTCGAAGAGCTGATCGGGGTGAATGGCCCGATCGTCTATGCGACGTTTTATGCTTTGTTTATTTTGCTGCACTTGGCCGGCACCGGGGAGGCGCTGAAACTGATGATGGCGATTACGGCGCTGGCGGTGTTTGCGATTTTAGCGACTGCGATGGCTCTGTTGGCGGACTTTGACAGTACCAGGTTGTTTGATATCGCGCCTGCGGTGGAGGGCGGCTCGGCATTGTTACCGTATGGTTGGTACGGGGTTTGGGCGGCGCTACCGTTTGCGATGTGGTTATTTTTAGCGGTGGAAGGGGTGCCGTTGGCAGCGGAAGAGGCCAAAGACCCAGCGAAAGATGTGCCCAAGGGAATTATTGCCGCGATGTTGTTCTTGTTGTTCACGGCGTTGCTGGTGCTGTTTTTGTTGGCTGGTTCGGCGGGGGCTGAGGCGATCGCACAGAGCGCGATTCCGCTAGTCGATACGTTAAAGTTAGCGGGCAATGATACCCTGGCCAAGGCGGTTAATCTCCTCGGGTTGGCGGGCTTGGTGGCGTCCTTCTTCTCGATTATTTACGGTTATAGTCGTTTAGTGTTTGCCCTCTCTCGGGCCGGCTATTTACCGACCTTCCTGTCGCTAACCAGTACACGAAAAGCACCAACTTGGGCGTTGATTGTGCCGGGCGTACTGGGCTTTATTGCCTCGTTGAGCGGTGAGGGAGATCTGATGTTGGCGATGGCGGTGGTCGGTGCCACGCTGTCCTACGCGCTGATGGCGCTGAGTCATATTTTACTGCGTTTGAAACAGCCAGACTTGCCACGCCCCTATCGTACCCCTGGCGGTATCTTCACCTCTTCTGTGGCCCTGCTGTTGGCATTGGTGGCACTGACAGGGGTTTATGCCTTTGATCCAAGAGCTTTCTATTACACGCTGCTGTTGTACGCTATGGGAGCGGCCTATTTCTTCCTCTATGCCCGAAAGCACCTGGTCGTGAAGACAGCGGCGGAAGAGTTTGCCATGCTGGCGAAGGCGACGGAAGAGCTCGAGACGAGTGATCAGCACGCTGCTCCACTGGTGAACTAATGTGAAAAAATGTGAGCTAAGGCGATGCGGTGAGGTGCCGCGAGTTTGATGACTAACACGGCGTCGATAGCTTGCCGTGTTAGTACTGCTACTCAGGGTAACCGGTGATGTCTCTGATCTTGCTGTAGAGTGGTTGCAGCTTCTTATAGATGTTGAGATAGACTTCGCGGTACAGCCGTTGGTACATCTGCTGGTGTTCGCTGTCGGGTTCAAAGCGTTGCCCCTGACGCACCATCGCGGCGATGGCCGTATCGAAGTCGGGGTGCAGGCCGAGGCCGACAGCCGCATCGATGGCGGCACCGAGGCCGGAGGTCTCGATGGTGTGGGCGCGAACGGCGGTGAGACCGAAGATGTCGGCGGCGATCTGCATTGCGGCATCACTCTGCGCACCGCCGCCGGAGATTCGCAGCTCTTTTACCCGGCAGCCACTGCGTCGTTCGATCAATTCTAAGCCCTCTTTTAAGCCAAACATTAAGCCTTCGAGGATGGCTCGGTAGAGGTGGGCACGGGTATGTACATCGCCAAAGCCGATCACCGAGCCCTTGGCTTCGGGCCCCGGCTGTTTTACACCTGGCCCCCAATAGGGTTGTAACATTAAACCCATCGAGCCGGGGGGGACGCTGTCGACTAGCTCATCGAATAAACTCTCCGTCTCGATACCTTCGGCCTCGGCTTGCACCTGCTCGGTTTGCGCAAACTGCTCCTTGAACCAACTAACCATCCAG
Organism: Sinobacterium caligoides; assembly: GCF_003752585.1. Lineage (NCBI taxonomy): Bacteria > Pseudomonadati > Pseudomonadota > Gammaproteobacteria > Cellvibrionales > Spongiibacteraceae > Sinobacterium > Sinobacterium caligoides. Next base: position 974,144 of record NZ_RKHR01000003.1, on the reverse strand, counting down.
AAACCGCGGTAGAGCATGACTTCGCTGCAGTAGGAACCGGCGATTGCCGAGGGGTAAGGGGGCAGGAAGCGCACGGCTTCAACGTATTTTTTCATGGTAACGTTGATGGTCGCGGTGGTACCGAAGCTGAGGCAGCCGATCTCGTCGTTCTGGCCGCCGGAGCCCAACACCTCACACGCTTTATCGGCGGCGGCGGCGATCAGCGGTAGACCTTCGGGGATACCGGTCTGCGCGCTGGCGCTCGCGGTGATGGGCCCGATGAGGGTACCCGGGTCGACCAATTTGAGTAGTTGATCGGGGCGAATGTTCAGTGCGCGCCACTTCCAATCCCACGATGCAGCCCAGCGATGTTGGCGATAATCGAAAGGCAGATAGCCGACCTGTGCACCGGCCGAGTCGACCCACTCGCCGCTCAGCCGGTGATGGAAGAAACCGGACAGGAAGGTGAATTTATAGGTTTGCTGCCACAATTCAGGTTTTTGCTGATAGAACCAGTTGGGTTGCGCTCGTCCGCGGAAGGTGTCGATTGTCTCGTTGAGCCCGAGCAGTGTAAACAGGCCCCCCCAGAGGCCGCCGAGAGGGCTACTGGTATCGCTGCGGCGCTGATCGAGCCAGAGAATCGCCGCGTGTAATGGCTTACCTTGTTCGTCTAACGGTACCATTGTGCCGCGTTGAGTGGTGACGGCGACCCCTTTGATTCTGTTTTTATCGATGCCCTGCTGCCAGAGTGCTTGGCAGGCCTCGCAGAGTTTTTGCCAGTAGTATTCACCGTCCTGCTCGCACCAGCCTGATTGTGGCGATTCGTAGGGCACGAGTTTGATTGACGACTCGGCCACTAATTGCCCCTTTAGGTCGAACACTAAGGCCCTAACACTCTGAGTGCCGTTATCGATGCTCAGTAGCCAGTCGCCTGTTGAGGCTGTCGTTGATTTATTGTTATCCATGAATGCTTTCTTTACTGGGTAGTTGATAATGGCGGGCAAAAATCTCCTCGAAGCGCTGCCATTCACTGTCGGCGCGCTCTGCCGACCAGGATAGTGCCCGGCGACACAGTGAGAGTATCTGTTGACGATAGCGTAAAACGTCTCTGCCTAACAGCAGTGCGAGACGGCTGCGACGCAGTAGTAAGTCGTCGAGGTGGTGTACGCTCTCGTGTTCGGCCGACCAGGCCAGTTCGCGCCACTGGTAGTGACTGACACCAATTTTTTCTTGCCCGCTCATGGCGGAGATGGCGGGGGCAAAGTGGCCAAAATACCCCGTCAATCTTTTCTCGGCATAGCCCTGTGTTGGACGGCTGAAGGCGGCGTGGCCCGCTTTTATACGCAGTTGTGGTTGCTGTTCGCCGACCTGCTGCAGAACCTCCTGTGCCATCAGATGGTAGCTGGTGAGTTTGCCGCCGGTGACCGAGATGAGACCGGGTTTGGACCAGATGTGGTGTTCGCGAGACTCCTTGGACGGACTTTGCTGAGCACCGTCACTGAAGATCGGGCGCACGCCGCTCCAGCAGCTGATGACGTCTTTCTCCGTCAACTGATGACCGGGGAAAAACTCACGTGTCAGTTGCATCAGGTAGTCGATTTCTGTTCGACTAATGCCGGGTTCGCCGGCAAGGTCTTGTCGGTGATCGAGATCGGTGGTGCCGATGACGGTGGAGCCCTGCCAGGGGTAGGCGAAGACGGGGCGCTTGTCTTTTGGGTGGAAGAAGGACAGGCAGGCCGGAATCGGTAGACGCTCGAAGGGAAACACTAGGTGGCTACCGCGCAGCGGTCGTAACTGTCCGCCGGAGAGAGGGTGTAACTGTGCCGCCCAGCTGCCGGTGGCGTTGATGACACAGTGGGCGGAAACATTGAACGCCTGCTCGCCAAGCTGTAGACGAACACCGGAGACATTGTCGCCGGTCTGGGTCAGTGAGCTGACCTTGGCGTAGTTGAGCGCCTGTCCCCCGGCCAAGACGCCATCCTGCAGTAGCCTGAGCACGAGTCTGGCATCGTCGGTGACACCGTCGGCGAACAGGCTGACGGCGTTGATGTCATCAAAGGCAAAGCCGTCGAGCCAGTCCTTGGCGGTGTCTAAGCTCAGCGGGCGATGGTAGCGGCAACCGGCGAGCTTGTCATACAGCGATAACAGGCCGTGAAACAGCGGGGCTGGGGGGAATTCTCCGGCCTTGTGCATCATCATGAAGGGCATCAGCTCGACGAGACCGGGCAGCTCGCGAAGCAGCAGTTCGCGCTGCCGAGTGCTATCTCGGGTCAGCCGCCACTGAGCGCTGGCTAGGTAACGCAGGCCGCCGTGCACCATTTTTGACGAGCGACTGGAGGTGCCCCAGGCAAAGTCTTGCTGCTCGAGTAATAGCACTTTCAGGCCCTGCGCGGCAGCGAGGTGGAAGACACCGGCGGCGGTGATGCCACCACCGATGACGACTAAGTCGTAGTGATTCGTTGCCTCATGTTTTAGTGCGCGACGTACTTCACTAGCGCTGCGGCTGAGCGTTCTGGCACCGGTCATTGCGACGATTCCGTCAGCTGCAGCTCTTGCTGAACGGAGGCATCAGGGCTACTGCTCTGGTGCGTATTGGCCTCGCTTGTTGATGACGGCGGAGTGTTGTCGAGGGCCTTGAATAGTTTGCCGGGGTTGAGTTGTTGCTCCGGGTCGAAGTAGTCAAAGCAGTGGCGCAGCGAGGTGATCACATGCTCGCCTTTTTCACGGGGTAAATAGGGCGCGTGATCGGCGCCGACACCGTGCTGATGGCTGATGGTGGCGTTGTTATCGACGATGAGGCGAGAGGTTGACTGTTTCAGGCGCTGCCAGCGGCGATAGGTCTCGTCGTAGCTGTCGGCAACGGGGAATAGGTAGGTGGTATAGATGCTGGCGCCGTCGCCATAGAGATGGGAGAGGTGGGTGAAGACGTGGGCCTTGCTGCCGAAGGGTTCGAGGCCGCTGCGCAGGCTAGACTCTATTTTCTCGGTCAATGGCGCGACATTGGACCAGTTGGTGGCGGTCTCTAGGGTGTCGATGGCGTAGCCCATTTGCCAGAGGGTTTCGCGCAGGTAGGGGAAGGTGAAGCGCTTCTGCGCCCACTTCTTGCCGAGGTGTTGGCCAGTATTGACGCCACCGAACTGGCGCAGCAAACGCTTGAGCTGGCGGTAGTGTGCTCGGTTGGCACGTTTGTCACCGGTGATGCCGTAGACCAGCATACACTTATCGTCGCCGACGCCGCGTAGTTTTAGTAGCCGGCTCAACCACTGGCGCTGGCTTTCACTGGCCGATAGGAAGAGTTGCGTGGTGGTCTCTACGGTGTTGCTGACACGCAGCATCGACAGCGGCAGTCGCTGTTGGATAATCTCGCGGGCGCAGTCGATACCCTGTTGCCAGTTGGGCATGAAGGCGACGCCGAAGAACTCCTCTTCTGGTAGCCGGCTGATCTTGACCTTGGCCTCCGTCAGGATACCGAGGTGGCCCTCGGAGCCGAGTACCAGCTGCCGCCAATCGGGGCCGGCAGAGGATGCTGGCAGGGTGGGGATGTCGACGCTGCCGTTGAAGGTTTCTATCTGACCGCCGGCAAACAGGTTTTCGATGCGACCGTATTTCAGCGACTGTTGGCCGCTGGAGCGGGTGACGACCCAGCCGCCCAGGGTGGAAAGCTCAAAAGACTGTGGGAAGTGGCCTAGAGTATAGCCGTGTGCCTGTAGTTGTGCCTCGAGGAAGGGGCCGTTGACACCGGCACCGAAAGTGGCGATTTGATCGACCCTATCGAGGTCGAGTAGGCGGTTAATCTTGCTCAGCGAGACGGTGACAATGGGCTTGTCGGAGGCGCAGGGGGTGATGTGGCCGACCACGGAAGTGCCACCGCCGTAGGGGATGAGTTGCCAGCCCTGCTGTTTGGCCGCCGTCATCAGTTGACGTATCTCCTCGCTGCTGCGGGGAAAGGCGACAGCGTCGGGGAAGACCTCGAAGCGACCGCTCTTCATTGCCAGCCAATCGGGCAGGCTTTGACCACGGGCGTGGCGCAGGCGGAGTTCGCGGTCGAGGCTATAGAGTGGATTCGGCGCCAGCTTTGATTCGGGGACACTAGCAAGGGCTTGCTCGAGCGTGGCGTTCGCTAAGGGGGGAGCAGTGCCGACTTGGCGCTTGATGTAGGCGATGCCGTCGGCGGATAGTGCCAGACTCTTGTCTTTGTCGCCCCAACCGTTCCACGGCCGATTGTCTTGCTGTGATGCACTCATAATCCGTTGACCTGTCTGTTTAGTTATTGCTTTATCCTACAAGCTCGCTATGGTTTGTCAGTGACAAATATGGACAAGGCGATCTATGCACAGGCAAAAGCTATCCTCTTTACCTTCCCTCGGCACGACGTCGATGCCGCCGGTGTGGCAGTTTCTGCAGGCGGCCAGACACCGAAATATCGTGCTTAGCGAGGCACTGCAGAATGCTGATATTACGTTTCCCACACTCTATGAGGCAGATGCACGGCTCGATGGTGAACGCTTTCAGCAGTTACTGGCCTACCTGGTCGAGCAGGTGGAAGCGCCGTTGTTTGGGCTCTACAGCGCGCGTTTCGTGCAACCGGATCGTTTTTATATCATCGGTCAGATCGGTCTTAACGCTGTCAACTTGAGTCAGGCTCTACGAGAGGCGCTGCCGCTCGAGCGTTTGGTGGGCGACATGGGGGTCACCGAGCTGCGTGAGCACCCCGAGGGCCTGAAGATGGTGTGGCGATGCCAGTACAGTCACCCTCTGGTGGTTCCCGAGTTGATCGATAATGTGTTGGCTTCCTGGCTCAATTTTGCCCGTCTATTGCTCGATGATACCGAGGGGAGCCCGGTGGAGGTGCGACTACAACGCCCGCAGCCGAGTCGTGCGGCGTGTCGGCAATATCGCGAGGTGTTTGGCTGCGCGGTGCACTTTGCGCAAAATGAAGACGCCTTGGTGATCGCTCGAGAGCATCTGACTCGACCACTGCCCTCGGCCAATCAGCAGCGCCTCGCGCAGTTGAAGGCCAGCGCGAGACTGGGGCTGGAGCATATCGGCGAAGAGGATCAGCTGTCGTTGCAGGCTGCTAGGGTGATGCGCCAGATGATGCCGCAGGGTAAGTTGCGGCGCGAACAGGTGGCGGAGCAACTTGGCTTGGGTGGTCGTAGTTTACAGCGAGGTCTGCTTCGCGAGGGGGCAAGCTATCAGCAGCTGCTCGACCAGGTGCGCCGTGAGATGGCGGACTACTGGCTGACCTGCAGTGGTTTATCGATGGAAGAAGTCGCCCTTCAGCTTGGCTTCAGCGATGGGCGGGTCTTTTTTCGTGCCTATCGACAGTGGGCAGGGCAGACGCCGGGGGCGACACGGTCAGCCTCACGCCGCCGTTTCAGGGGGCGCGATGGATTGTCGTCGTCCGACCAGCCAACAGGCCGCTAGGCCATAGATGACAAACATCAGCCACAGTCCTAGCCAGTAGGGTAGGGAGTCGACCCAGGCGCCGCCCATCTGGTTGAGCTGGAGCATGGCGTGTATTGCCGGTATCGCCGGTATGGCGTAGCTGGCGGTGACGAGCCAATCGGGAATCAGCGCGCTGGGCCAGACGAAGCCACTGACGAAGAGTATCGGCATGGAAACGATGACGTAAAACTGGGTGGGGCGGTCACGACGTTGGAAGGCACTGCTCAGGCAGATGCCGAAGGCGGTGCTGGCTAGCAGCCAGGGCAGCACCAGTAGCAGTAACTCGGCGATGCCGGCGAGGCGCGAGACGTCGTAGAGGTAAAAACACCAGCCAAAATAATACAGCGAGAAGCCACTGTAGATGAGGCCGAAAGCACAGCAGCGGGCGAGCACCAACTGCCAGGCACTGACTTCGCGCCAATAGCCCGCCTGGCGCCACTGGCTGGCGCCCAAGATACCGGTGCCGATCAAGAGTGTCTGATGTAGGAGCAAGACAAACAGGGCGGGAACCAGGTAGCCCAGGTAGCCGAGGTTGAGATTGAAGATGGGGACGCTGCTCAGTTCGATGGGGTCGATGGCAATGCCGACGGCGGTGCTCTGGCCTCCTTTGGCGAGCAGGATAGCGCCCTTGACCTCTTTGCTGATCGCCAAGTTGGCTTTCACCGCTCCTTCGGCGATGGCGGAATACACCAACATATAATTCGCGTTAGCGGCGATGGCGACGGTGGGTGACTTGGCGCGTAGCAAGTCGCGTTTGAAGTTCTTCGGGATAACCACGACGCCGCGGCTCTGATCGCTGGCGATGAGGGCCTGCGCTTCATTCAGACTGGTGGCGCGATGATTAATGCTGATCTGAGGGGTGGCGTCGAGGTAGCGGCCGAGACGGCGGCTGAGATTACTCTGGTCAAGATCGACCAGCACCGTTGGTTGCTCCGTGGTGGTCTGGTTGAGATAGGGCAGTGGATAGAGCACCGAATACAATAACAAGCCGCCGAAGACAGTCAGTACGATCGCACTCTCCGAGAGAATGGCCTTGAGTTCACAGCGTAGCAGTCGCCAGAAGTTCATCGCGTTGCTCCGCCGTTAGTGCCTGTGTGCTGATAACGGCTACTGTTACTGCGGTAGTGGCGGCTGAACAGTGCCAGCGGCAGTAATAGTAAGCTAAATAAGCTGAGGTGCAGCAGGTTCCATAAGTCACTCATATTGGCTGCACGGCTGAGTTGGTCGAGCAGTAGTTGCATAAAGTGGGTGCTGGGCATGACCTCTCGCCATAGTTGTGCGGCGACAGGCATATCGGAGCTGGGAAAGGTGACACCCATGAAAGCAAAGGCGGGGGCAAATAGCGCGGCGCAGACACTGATGGCGCGAACATTGTCTTTGACGATAATAGCGATCAGGGCGATGACCGAAAACAGTGCCAATAGCATCATCGCCAGCCCGAGGGCGAGTAATGCGAGGCTGCCGGCTAACGGTAGCGCTATGATGCCATACAGCAGCGCGAGAGCGCTGACACCCAGTAGCCACAGCGGCAGTGTCGCTGCCAGTAGTTGCGCGATCCACAGTTTAGCTGTGCTGTGCTGTTGAAATAGCGCAGGTTGTAGAAGCAGTCGCGAGCAGCTGTTGCTGATGCTTAATACGCTGATGACCTGCCAGAGAGCGATGGTGATGGCTGGCAATAGAAAGGCCAGGTAGTTGCTATTGGGGTTATTGAGCGGTGTCAGTTGCTGTTGAATAGGCGAGAGCATGAATTGGCTCTGCTGCCGATTGAGCCCCTTGAGCAGCGACACTTTTGTGGATAACTTTTTCAACCCGGCGGATAGGGCGAGCTTGATGGCGCTGTTAGCCTGCTTGCCCAGTAGCAGGTATTGACCGTTGTAACGGATATCGATGCTCGGTTGGCGGCTGTTGGCGAGTTTGCTCTGCAGACCGTAAGGTAGAGTAATTAAGGCGCTATAACGCCCCAGACGTACCTGTCGCCGAGCCTCTTCGGCGTTGTTGAAACTACTGACGCGCAGCCGTGGGCTGGCCTCGAGATAGCGTGTCAGTAGCCGACTGCTGTGACTGTGGTCAAGATCGACGACGGCGATGTCGAGGTCTCGGACGATACCGACATTAAAGATCAGGTAGAGCAGCGTCATCAATAACACCGGTGCGCCGGTGAGCAAGAAAAGCTGCCAACGGCTCTCTATGCTATCGAGAAAGAGGCGGCGGCTGAGGGCGAGCATCCCCCGTTGGCGCGGGCTTTTGTCAGTCGATGACGTCGTAGGCATAGCGTTAGAGGTCATTCTGCTCGAGATCTAACAGCACGCTCATGCCGACTTTAAGATCAGCAATAGGTTTAATTGGGCGTAGTTCCACCTCGAAGGTGCGCATGTCGAAATCGTGGCCGCTTTCGGTGGCGCGCCAAGTGGCGAAATCACCCAGTGCGGAGATGTGAGCGACACGGTAGGGGAATTCGGCGTCGAGAGCGGGAATGCGCAGGTTCACGCGGTCACCTTGTTTGACTCGTGACAGCAGGTCTTCACGCAGTTGGAAGACGGCCCAGCTGTCGTTCATATCGACCATGCTGACGACGGGGAAGCCGGCCGGTGCAAGCTCTCCTGGTTGTAGCAGTACCTCAGTGACTTCGCCGCTGATGGGGGCGGTCATTTGGCTGTCGGCAAGGTAGGCGTCGACCTCATCGAGGGCGCCTTGAGCCATCTCTTGCTGACCGAGGGCGGCGGCCTTAGTTTCATCGCGGGCGCCTTCCTGGGCGATCTGGTACATGGCGAGTGCAGCCTGCTCGGTGTACTGTGCGGCCTGCCATTGGGTGCGTGCCTCGTCACGTTTCTGTTCGGAGACGACGCCTTCCTGGTAGAGGTTTTCGACGCGCTGATAGGTCGACTTGCGCAGCTTATTGGCGGCCTGCGCCTTCAGCCACTGGTCTTTGGCGGCACTGATTTCCTGTACTCGGGCGCCGGTTTCGGCTTGTCGTTGTTGCGCGCTGGCGGCGTCGAAACCACCGAGGGCCTGACGTCGCTTGGCTTCGACGACGGCGCTGTGAATAGAGAAGAGCAGGCTGCCGATCTCGACGCGATCACCACGGCGAACGGCGAGGCTGTCAATACGACCGGTCAGCTTGGAAGAGACGCTGCGCTCGGTGGCCTCGATCTGCCCTTGGAGGATTAACGGAGGCTGTTGATAGGCCTTAAAGAGTCCGATCACAAGGACGCTGAGTATGATAAGGCCGGCAACGGCGGCGGCGACGTGGTGGCTACGATTCACGGCTATTTTCCTGTTCCGTTAAAGGGACTGATGACACCGGGCTGGAAGGTGTCGGTCGAAGTGTTTGGCGTGTCAGCATTACGTGCCGGAGGAGACAGCGTGTTGTTCATGTCGGCATCGGCTAAGAAGGTATCGAGCTCACCACTGACAGCGCTTAGCTTGGCGAGTGCGACTAGATAGTTGTACTTGGCCAGTAGTTGTTTGATGCGCGCGCCACTGAGCTTGGTTTCGGCATCGACACGTTCCAAGGAGGTCGACAGTCCTTGCTTGAAGGCGATATCACGCAGGCGTCGGTTCTCGGTGGCCAGTGCCAGCGTGGAGTTGAGGCTGTTGACCTCATCGCTGGCGGTTAACATTTCACTGTAGGACTGATCGAGCAGTAATTGCAGGTCCTGCTCGGTCTGGCTGGTCATATAGCGGGCCTGCTGCAGGGCACTCTCGGCGGCGCGAATCTTGCCACTGTGACCATCGCGGCTAACGATTGGGATCTTCAGGCCGACGCCGACAACCCAGTCGGGGGTGATCTGTTCGAGCAGGGTGTCGTCTTTGTACAGGGTGTGGTTGCCGTATAAGAAGACTGTGGGTTTGTAACCGGCGCGCTCGACCTCGATTAGCCCCTTGGCCTGTTTGCGCTTGGCTTCGAGCAACAGCAGGGCAGGGTGATCAAGTTGTACTTTCTCGCGTAGCTGAGCCAGTGCCGGTGCCTGTGGCAGCACAAACATGGCGGTACTGGGCGTCGCCTGCTGTGACTTGAGCAGATGATCGAGGGCTACCTGGCTCAAGGCGGCGCGGCGCTTGGCCTTGTTGTAGTCGAGTACGGCCTTGTCATAACTGACCTTGGCGCTGAGCCTTTCGACCTTGGCGATCTGCCCTTGCTGCTCCATGAGTTCGGCGTGGTGCAGATGCTGCTGCAAGCTGTCTTTGAGTAGTCCCTGAGTCGCGACGAGCTCGCGGGTGAGGATGACGCCGTAGTAACGCTCGACAAGGGTGACGAACATTTCTCGTCGATCCAGGATCAGCTGTTGCTGCTCCTCTTGTACCTGTGCAACACGAATGCTCTGGGCAGCATCGATCTTGCCACCGGCATAGATTGGCCACATAGCGTTGAGACTGGTGGTGAAGATATCGCGCTCAGTGAACGGGGTGATGAACATTTCATCGGGGATGGGAAAGGGGAGGTCGATATCCAGCTCGGCGATGGGATTCAAGTCGCGGAGGTCGAGCTCTATCGGCTTTTGCATATAGCTGTAGTTGGCGCCGATATCGAGACTGGGGTAGTTGAGCGCGTGACTTGCCTCTTCGTTCCCCTTGGCTTGTTCGACCTTTTGTTCGCTGGCGTGCAGTTTATCATTGCTGTTGAGCAGTTGCTGCCAGGCGGAACTTAAGCTTATCGGCTCGGCGAAAGCTTGGCTTGAGAGAACAGCGGGAGTCATTAGGGCAAGATAAAGCCAAGCTTTATTATTCAATGTTGAGCCTCACAGTGCAGAAAAAAGCCATCGACGCCGTGGCTAACGGGAAAGAATATAGCATGCCGGTACAGGCTGACAGCATAGTCCTCTCTTTATGCGTGATATAACGCTCAGTGTTGTTGATGCAAGTCATGAGTTTTTTTCGTGGAGAGCGTGCAGTAAATTATAGCTGAGCTATGTTTAGGGGGAGGCAACAGTCGGAGTGCGTACAAGTGCGGATGGTAATGACGGCTGAAAACCTCATAATAGCTCACGTACACAATGATTGTGTTCTTCCAACATCCAAGGTCTTGTCGCCGAAGTAACTCCCCGAAAGGGTCGAGACTTCGGTTTTTTTTTGCCAAAAATTATAAATACACTTCACGGCGATTACCTCTCGGTAAGGCATTTGACTAGCTTATTAGGCTATTTCAGCTTGCTTTATTCGTTTCAGTTATTTTCTTATACGTTATCAGGTGGAATCATATCGATTGAAAATAATCGTTGAGAGTCTTATTTCCTAGCGTAGGAAATAACTTGTTAAAATTTTACCGATAAGAATAAGTAAAATAATGTTGGCGACGAGGCCAGAGAGGTAGAAATAGGAACGAGGGCTCGGGTTTTTTTCCGTGGCGATGCTGTAGTAGAGCACCATATGTAACAATCGGGAGAGCGCAAAAATCCAAATTAATATGCCACACCAGTGACTATCGACACCCACCAGTATGGCTAAGATACTGCTGCCGAGCATGGCCGGTATGTTCTCCAGCGAGTTGGCAAGGGTGCGATTTGCCCTAAAGACAAACGACTCGTGACTAAGCTCAGGGTCGATTTTTCCCGGCACGGCACCGGGCTGTGAAGCCTTGCTGAAGGCGGCGATGAGCGTTTGTAATACCAGCGTGCTGAGGATGACGAAGAGCCCGGAGAGGGCGAGGGAATAGCTGTTTATGAGATCCATCCGGTGGTCCTATGTGATGAGGGAGTTAAGATTAAAAACGGGTGCCCTCAGTGTGCTAGCACCCGCATCAAGGCCTTTTAAACGAGCTCTTTTAAACACGCCTCGCTATAGGGGCGAAGGCTGTCCGTGAGGCCGTCTTGAACTTGGTTGGCCCACTCAGGGTTCGCGATCAGTGCGCGACCGACGGCAACCAGGTCGAACTCGTTATTGATCAGTCGCTCGGTAATATTGTCGAGGCTGGCTGGCGCAGCGCTGCGGAATTGTAGGCTGCCATCAATGGGAAGGAAGTCGGCATCGAGACCAACGCTACCAACGGTAATTGTCGGTACGCCGCTCACTTTCTTGCTCCAGCCTGCTAAGTTGAGCGAGCTGTCGGCGAACTCTGGCTCCCAGAAGCGGCGAGTAGAGCAGTGGAAGATATCGACACCGGCATCAACTAAGGGCGTTAAGAATGCCTTCAGCTCCTCTGGGGTCTCGACCAGGCGAGCGGTGTAATCCTGCTGCTTCCACTGCGACCAGCGGAAGATAATTGGGAAGTCCTCCCCCACAGCTGCACGGGTTGCCTTGATGACTTCGATAGCGAAACGTGAGCGAGCGGCGAGGTCACCGCCGTAGGCGTCGTCGCGTTGATTGGTCTCAGGCCAAAAAAATTGATCGATCAAGTAACCGTGGGCACCATGAATTTCGACCGCGTCAAAGCCGATTGCCTTGGCATCTTTTGCCGCTTGTGCAAAGGCGGCAACGATCTCGTCAATATCTTGTTGTGTCATCGTGTGCCCGGTGACCTTACCAGGCATCGCCATGCCCGAAGGACCGTAACCTGGAGTGTCGCCGCCGGGTTCGATGCCTGGCTGTCGGATAGCGCCGACGTGCCATAACTGCGGGGCGATTTTTCCACCCTCGGCATGCACTGCATCGACGACTTTTTTCCAGCCGGTCAGTGCCTTATCGCCTGCGATCATCGGTACATCGGGATAGCCTGATGCGGCCTTATGGCCGACGCAGGTACCCTCGGTAATGATTAAGCCGACACCACCGGCGGCGCGGCGGCGATAATACTCAACAACAAGGTCATTGGGCACGTTACCCGTGGAAAAGGAACGGGTCATCGGTGCCATGGCGATGCGATTAGCCAGCTCTAGCTTGCCCAACTTGATGGGGGAAAATAGGGGGTTATTGTTCATCTTTGCTCCGCTAACGTTGTCAATAGTAATCTCCAACCTACTAGTAGGTTGGTTGTGTGGGTAAATTTTTTACGGCTAGTTAAGTAGTATCTTTATCTGCTTCATGGTGTCATCGAACACTTGGCTGCCGTGAATGCGGGAGTATTGCAGTGCGCCCTTACAGGTCAGTACCACAATCGTTGCCTGGCTACGCGTGTTACCGCTGAAGGTAAACTCACCGTTATCTCGGCCACACTGCAGCAGCTCGGTAATGAAGTCTATTTCGTGCTCGTCCAATCGTTTGATGGCACGGCGCATCTCTTCCGGTAGCATGGTGATATTGCCCTGTAGGCTGCTCAGCGGGCAAATTTTGTCCTTACCGCAGGCATAGCTCATCAGCCCGTTGAGATAGAGGGTAAGCTGTGCCATGGCCCCACCGGAGTGGCGGCGTGCCTTATTAAACTCACACTCGTGCCAGGCGAGAATTGCTTCGCAGAGGGCGACACCCAGGTCAGATTTCTTGGGGAAGTGATGATGAATACTGGCCTTAGTGATGCCCAATTCACGCGATAAGTCTTGATAGCTGAAGCTATCGAAGCCGCGTGTCTGCAGTAGGCTGATGGCGAGCTCGACGATCTGTTGTTTGCGATTGTGTGGTCTAGTTTGCATACGACAGATCCTAACCTACTAGTAGGTTAGATAGCAACAGTAAAACACTCCCTCTGTGCATATGACGAGTTTGTCGCTAGGGGCTGTCGTTAGAGAGTGTCGTTAAAGAGTATCGTTATTGTCGCTCAAGCTGACTTTGCTTGATTAGCTCTTTGAGCTCGTCGATTTGCTGCTTCAGCTCATCAATATCCTCAGTGTTAGCGCTGCGTGGCTGCTGGGCAGATTGTTCATCGCGCATTTTTTGGGTTTCTTGTGTCATCACATCGAGGATGGCGCCGACCATCATATTCAGAAAAATGAAGGCGGTAAGGAAGATAAAGCTAACATAATAGAGCCAACTGGAGGGGTAGACGGCGATTGTCTCGTACATGATAGACGTCCACGACTCGAAGGTGGAGATGCGAAACAGTGTTAGCATGGAAATGGAGACGTCACCCCATAAGAAGTCGTTGATATGGCCAAAGAGCATGCTGCCGATAGCGCCGTAAATGTAGAAGATGACGAACATCAGTAGGGCGATATAGCCCATGCGCGGGATGGCTTTGAACAGGGCGTTAACCAGCATGCGTAGCTCGGGAATCATCGACACTAAGCGAAGTACGCGGAAGATGCGCAGTAACCGTGCCAGTAAGATGGTTGAGCCTCCCGCGGGGATCAAGCTACCGATGACGATGATAGTGTCGAAAATATTCCAGCCATCACTAAAGAAGCGTTTACTGCTACTGCAGGCAAGATAACGAATGGTCAACTCAATCGTGAAGAATATGGTGATGCCAACATCGAGTATGTGCAGCCCCTGCTCTAACCAGCCGGCTAAGTGGTAGGTATGGGCGCCAATAGATAGCGCAGAAATGATGATCACACCGATCACAAAGGCTTGAAATAGCTTGCTGTCATCGATGTGTTTCAGGGTGCTCTGAAGACGAGAAAAACTGATCAGCAAAGTAGTGCTCCTAAAGTAGGTGATAGGAAAGTTAGTCAATACGCGGATTAAAGGCTAGAGACATTTGTCGCCAGTGATAATCATCGCGAAATAAGTCTGAAATTATTTAGTAGCAGAACAGAGATGCTCGGAATTAGGTAGAATTACCAGCAACATGCGTACAACTGCGAATGGTCTACTCAGTTATTTTTGCCATAATAGCACCCATACACAGTGATTGTGTTCTTCCAACATCCAAGGTCTTGTCGCCGAAGTAACTCCCCTAACGGGTCGAGACTTCGGCTTTTTTTTGCCTATTATTTTTTGCTTGGTTAGTGGCTATTAGTTGTTACTTAGCTGATCTATTTTTTTGCCCAGCCTAAAGCAATCAATACTACTGATTATCCATACCGCGAAGATGAACCAACTGGCGGCGCTGAGTAAGGCGGTGCCGTTGTCTTGCATGGACTGTTGTAGCATGTTGCGAATAAGTTCGGGGTCGAGGGGGGCTTCTCCCAGGGTAACCTTCTCGGCAATAGGGAGGGCCAGCGCCATGACTTGTTGAAACAAGATGGTGATGGCAATAATAACTCCGCTGCAGGCTAAAATCCCCTTCAGCTTTTGTTCGACTACAAAATAGCCTGAACCTGGAAATAATAGGATGGAAAAGAGTAGGGATTTAGTCGATTTATTCATAGTGTGCAACGAGTCCTTAAAATCTTCAACACTGCTATCGTAGGAACCAAGTCGATGGCGGTGATAGGGCCCAGAAAGATAGCATAGATTAGCCGTGGAGATGACTTCGATGAGAGGAAATAGCCTCTACGACGTTAACGTCTGTTCGTCAGTGAATACCCTAAAGGCGAAAATAATAAATAGGCTTGATAGCATGGAGGCGATAATAGCAGTGATTGCGGCGAAGCTCGGCTGCCATAAACCCAATGTGTTGAGTAGATATTCGACTGTTAATAATGGCAGCATAATCAGTATAAAGATGCTAACGATACCCTTGAATAGCAGCCACTGCTGCGGCCGTGTCTTCTGCCAGCTGGTATTGAGCGCCACGGTGGAAGTGGTGCGATCGAAGAGACAGTAAAACTCAGCAAAGGCCAGCCGGCTGAGGATGATAAAGCCCGGGATGATGAACAGCATAAAGCCAACAATCATCGCTAAGGCGCTGACAATATAGACAAGGAATAAGGGTAGCCAAAACTGCAATGCGCGCCGATAGTACTCGCCGTTGGAGTGATGCTGTCCGCGAATAGTTTCTGCGACGTAAAGGATCAGTGCGCCTTGAAAGATAGGGTAGAGTAATGCTTCAAGGATGTTGACCATAGCCGGGGCGTGACGATATGCCTCATCGTGTAGGGCGAACTGTGATGCGGCGGTACTGAGTATGTCTAGAGGAACAGCAAAGGGCAGCAATAGTGAGCAGATAGCCAGCCAGTGTTGTTTGAAAAATCGCCAAGAATCCGCTAACGGTAATATGAAGTCGTCCATAGTTTTTCTTTTATCACACGCTCATCGTGCGTCACTGTAAGGTTTTGAGGGAGTTGTTGCCGAGTTACTTAATGAACTAATGGTAATATAACAGTTTCGTTCAATAAAACTATTGACCTGTGTATTTTTTGGCTATCTTTTATTGTTGGTATGGCTAGACTTACCCTCGAGGACGGGTCTGTGACAACTCGTTGTATTTAATTTACTTCGTGAGTCACTGTGGTGTTTTACCGCAGGGCAAGCGAGAGTTGTAGGCTGCAGACAACGTAGTCGTAATGAGCATGAGTAATAAGGGAGCATAATGAATAAATCAACGAACCTACTGAGCGGTCGATTGACTGAACCGTTGCTGGGCGCACAGATGCTATTTGTCGCCTTTGGCGCTTTGGTATTGGTGCCTCTGCTTACCGGCTTGAATACCAGCGTAGCGCTGTTCACCGCCGGCTTGGGAACGCTGATTTTTCAGCTGATCACGCGTCGCTCGGTGCCAATTTTCTTGGCCTCAAGCTTCGCCTTTATTGGCCCTATTATCTATGGGGTGCAAGCTTGGGGGGTGGCGGCAACCATGGGAGGGCTGATGGCGGCAGGCTTGGTTTATGTCTTACTGTCGGCCATCGTTGCCTGGCGAGGACGTAATATCATCGAGCGTTTACTGCCTGCCGTCGTTGTAGGCCCTGTTATTATGGTGATCGGTTTGGCCTTAGCCCCTGTTGCGGTCAACATGGCGTTGGGGAAAAGCGGTGATGGCTCTGCACAGCTGTTTGAGCAAGATACGGCGCTTATCCTCTCGCTATTGGCGCTGCTGGTGACAGTGATGTCATCACTGTTGGGTCGGGGGCTGTTAAAGCTCGTGCCGATTCTGCTTGGGGTATTAGTCGCTTACTTTGTCGCGATAATCATGGGTGTCGTCGATTTTAGTCCCGTCGATGCGGCTCCCTGGTTCGCTGTACCGCCGTTTGTAACGCCCGAGTTTCACTGGCAGGCAGTGCTGTTTATGCTGCCGGTGGCTATTGCGCCAGCAGTGGAGCACGTGGGAGATATGATGGCGATTAGCCAGGTTGCAGGAAAAGACTTTTTACATAAGCCAGGTTTACACAAGACGTTACTGGGGGATGGTGTGGCAACGATGACAGCGTCAATGCTAGGGGGGCCGCCGAATACGACCTATGGTGAAGTGACGGGAGCAGTGGCGCTCACCAAGGCTTTCAACCCGGTATTAATGACCTGGGCGGCAGTGTTTGCCATCGTATTGTCATTTAGCGGCAAGCTAGGGGCGGTGTTGGCGACCATCCCGACGCCTATTATGGGCGGCATCATGATCCTACTGTTTGGCGCCATTGCCACCATCGGTATCAGCACCTTGGCTAAGGCGCAGCTGGACCTGCATCATCCTCGTAACCTAGCTATTTGTGCGATTCCACTGGTGTTCGGCATCGGTGGCATGCAGCTGGGTAGTGGTGAATTTGTGCTCAAAGGGATTGGCTTGGCGGCCATTGTTGCGGTGTTATTGAACCAACTGTTGCCGCAGGGCGAGCCGTCCTGAAGGTTTAAAGGTCTTTAAGGCAGGCGGCGACCAGGTTGCCTTTACTCATGGCAAAGCCGGAGAGTAGCGCCATGCTGCCCTCCCGGCCGAGCAGTTGGTGAGTGATTTGTCGTCGGGAGTAACCTTTGCTGTGTAATAAAATCACTTTTTCACGAAAGCTGGTTAGAAAGTCGAGCTTTTGCTGTAGCACTTGCTTGCCGTTGGCAATATGGCCACGATGGGCGCAAAATAGTGTGTCGAAATCGAGACTCACAGCTGTTCTTAGGCTCTCAATCTGTTGTTGAATATTCTCTTCGTGATGGGCGAAGCGTACTTGTTTGGCAACATAGAGATCGCCGGAAAACAGCCAGCCTTCATTCGGTTCGAGGAAGGTGGTGAGATCGTCGGTGTGGCCGGGCATATGCAGCGCCTGCAGGCGTCGAGTTGGGCTGATCTCAACAACTTCAGGGCACCGAGTCGGGTTAGCAAGACTGATCTTGCCAAAGATCATACGGCTGCTGAGGTTCATCTTGAAACCTTCGCGTAACCGTTGATGGCTGTTGTGATGGCAGTGAACGGCGGCATTAAAACAGCATTCGATATTGCCGCCGTTGCCACTGTGGTCTTCATGGTAGTGGGTAATTAATGCGCGCCTGACAGGGCGTTCCTCTAAGTAGCGTTTTACCAGCTTCCACTCTGCGGTGGGGCCGGTATCGACGATAGTGTCACCGAGCCGATAGATAATGCACGAGGTGTTGATTCTGTACTGTCCCGCTCGATTTTGGCGGCCAAGGCGAATGCCTTCGACCTGAGGGTGGTCAATCTTATGGATAATGCCCATGTCCTTTCCAGCTACCGTTACGAGCCTGTTAGCTTAACGCATGATGGAGTAATGAGAGGGCTACGATAGGGTGAGTTCGAGCTGAATAAGTTTTAGCTATTTACTCAGCGCGAGCAGTATCCCGCAGTCGTCAATACTGCGGGAAGGAGTGGTTTATGATCAGGCGGGGGTTTCGGTAAAGCGCATTGATAAATCGATGGCACGACAGTGTTTAGTCAGTGCACCGATAGAGATATAGTCGACACCGGTTTCTGCGACACCACGGAGGGTTTCGTTGGTGATATTGCCTGAGGCTTCCAGCTTGGCACGACCCGCAACCAGTGCCACGGCCTCGATCATCTGTGCATTGCTAAAGTTATCGAGCATGATGATGTCGGCACCCGCTTCTAACGCCTGGTTAAGTTCTACAAAGGTCTCTACCTCGACTTCTACGGGCTTACCGGGGTGGTTTGACTTGGCGGTAGCAATGGCCTGCTCAATGCCACCACAACCAGCTATATGGTTCTCCTTGATTAGGAAGGCGTCGAATAGGCCGATACGGTGGTTGTGGCAGCCACCACAGGTGACGGCGTACTTTTGTGCTGTACGTAGCCCGGGTATGGTCTTGCGTGTATCGAGAATGCGCACTTGAGTACCGGCAACAAGGTCGCTGTAGAACTTGGCCTCAGTTGCGACACCAGACAACAGCTGCAGGAAGTTAAGGGCGGCTCGCTCCCCCGTGAGTAGGCTACGCGCGCGGCCTTCGAGGGTGAAGAGGGTGCTATTGGCACTGACGCTATCACCATCTCGACACTGCCAGTGAACAGTGACTTCGCTGTCGACTTGACGAAACACTTCGTCGACCCAGGCTTGGCCACTGATGACGCAGTCTTCACGGGTAATGATACGAGCGGTGGCTTGAGTCTCAGTGGCGATCAGTTCAGCGGTGATGTCACCACTCCCAACGTCTTCGAGTAGTGCCTGACGGACACAGGGTTCAATATCTTTGGCAAAATTGGCAGGCACGCTCATGGGATCGTCTCGTCGGTATCAAAAGCGTCATTCTAACATTGTCCGCACAGCGGCTGCCAATGATGGTCGTTATTATTGCTCTACCGCGATTGAGAGAGGGTAAGCGTGTCGTTGCTTAACTCCACCTTAACCTGCTTTAGCGCGGACATACCAAGAAGAATGGCATCCTCTTTGTGCATGGCTGGGTTGAGTGAGGCGCGAACATCATGTAGCACGATGCCACCAATTTCGAGACGAGGGATGATGGTGTTGTAAACGGTGATAACACCATTGGCGGTATGCGCCTGGGAGGGGCGACCAACAGTTAGGTGTAGTTCTGCAGCAAGAGCTTGCGGGATAACAACATCGGTGGCGCCAGTATCAAGTAGCAACTTTACGTGTCTGTTGTTGATGCTGCCAACAGTGAGGAAGTGGTGTTGGTGGTTCGCTAGTAGTTGAACCTCTACCGTGTTGCCTCGATATTGGCTGCTCGGCTGTTGATTGGGGTTTTCACGCTGTGTCAGATAATCACTAAAGGCATAAGTCAGTAAGCCAAAAAGCGATAGCCAAGCCAGCCCGATAACGATACTGCTTGTGCTTGACGATGATGACTGATTATCCAATGCTTTATACGATCCGTTAGTTCGTGAATGATGGCTTTTTCCGAGTTATATCGCCTGTAGCGAGTGTATTATAACTCGAGGGAAAAGTAGATAACGATTGCTGATAGATGTCCCTCAATGGTGAAGTTTATGTAATACGGTTAATGTGATGTCGATCACATTTGCATGGCTATTCGCTGTTGTCTCTATGTCGGCTGTTTATACTTAATTTGTATAAGATCATTTTATGGGAATAGTGTAGCGTAGGGAGTATTGTTTTAGCTGTGTCTGTCGCGAGGGTGGCTTATTTTAACAATAATCTTCGCTGGGTTCGTAGGGTGTACTGCTGGCAACCGGATGTAAGTGACTAGAGAAATCATAATGAATCAAAAAGATGAGAAAATGACCCCGTTACGTGCGGCGACAGCGTCGAATTCGGTTTCTCTAGCAGCGCTGCCTATCGCGCTACAGGGGGTAGAGAGAAAAAGCAAAACCCATTTACTCGAGTTGCTGGCTGGAGTCTTCAATAACGTAGACGACACTCTTTTCGAATTGGCTGGTCGTGCGGATAACAGTACGGATCAGAATATGTACTTTGAGTCGATGCGCGAGGTGAGAATTCGCCGCCGTGGTATCGAGTTGAGCTTCAGTCAAGCGCTGGTAGGCGGCTTGAAAGCCCTGATGGGCAAGCCGGGACCTGTTGAGAAAAAGCAGCCAGAAAAGGTGTCCGGTGAGTCATTGAGCCTCGTTGATCACCAGGAACTCGAACAGATAGTGGCCTTCGATAGTATGGTGGCTAAGGCGGATGTGACTTGTCGCGAACAATTGAGCTTATTGACGGTTCGCATGGGTTCATTACTTCCCCACCGAGAACTAAACAGTACCGAAAATCCGGTGTCACCACAGGTTTTAGCTAAAATTTTCGTGTCCTCGTGTGAAGCGCTGGAAATCGACATACGCTCGCGATTGATGTTATTTAAATTATTTGATAAACAAGTACTAAGCGCCCTACCGAAGTTTTATGCCGCATGCAACAAAGAACTGGCAAGTGACGGGGTACTAGCACACTTACAGTTAGCCGATGCCTATCGTTCTTTGTATCCGGAAGATTATGCCAACCTACCCAAGAGGGGGGCGACGTCGTCGGCTGCCGAAGAGTCAGTATCGGCACAGCAAACAGCGACAGACTCTATGCATGGACAAGCAGTAACAGAGCTCCCTGATGACAAGGTGGGTGAGGATATCTTTCGTACAGTACAGCAGTTGATGACGCAGTTGTCCTGTTTTCAATCCGCAGGCTCTGAGCGGGTTTCGCTGGGGCCGCGTGCGAAGGTCGTCTCACGTGCCCAGGTGTTTGATACCTTTTCACAATTACAACTCGATGAACCAACACGGTTACCGCCGACGGATGAGAGTGGCTACTTGACTGAGACGCCAACTCAGCAAGATCTGAAGCAAGCGAGTGAGCTGTTGATGAAGCAGTTGTCTGCCGCCAGCGGTGGTCAGCGACATCGTATCGGCCAGTTGGATGAAGATGCGATCAATCTTGTCGAGATGTTATTTAGCTATATCTTAGATGACGATAATTTGGCGCCGGTGATGAAGGCGCTTATTGCGCGTTTGCAGATACCTATGATCAAGGTCGCGATGATCGATAAAGCGTTGTTCAACTCGACGCAACACCCGGCGAGAATGTTACTCAACGCACTGGCGAAAAGCGCCATTGGTTGGGACAAAGTGGTCGGTAAACGACGCGATACGTTGTATAAAAAAATTGAGTCCGTCATCGATCGAGTGATTAAAGAATTTAAGGATGACCTCAGTCTGTTCACTGATATTCTTGCTGACTTCGCCGCCTTTACAGAGGCGGATGAGCGCAGGGCGAGATTGGTTGAGCAGCGCACGATTACAGCAGAGCAGGGCCGGGCAACGGCGGAGCGAGCACGTCGCCAAGTGGATGCACTATTGGTTGATAAAATAGTTGCGGCACAACAAGGGCGTGACGAGCTGCCGCCGGTTGTCGTGCGCTTTTTAGGCGAGGCCTGGAGCGACGTATTATTTTTGATTTGTCTGCGTGAAGGTTGTGAGGGGGAGCAGTGGCAGCGAGCGATGACGCTGGTCGATAACCTGCTTTGGTCGGTGACGCCGATGGAACGCGAGAGTGATCGTCAACGCTTATTGAAGGTGATGCCTAGCCTACTGAAGAGCCTGCGTTCTGGCCTTGAGCAGACAGGTCATAGCGATTTTGATACCAATCGTCTCTTTGATCAGCTAGAAGAGTTGCACCAGGCCAATATCCGCGGTGAGTTGCATGTTGCTAGCGAGCAACAGCAGCAAAAAATGGCGGAATCTACCGAGGAGATAAAACCGACGAGCCTCGATGAGGCGCTGGCAGGGGGTGGTGGCGAAGGTCTTGGTGACGATATGTTGGATACCTGCAGCGATGAGGAGACTCTTGCGCTAGTAGACAAGATGGTCGCCGGTAGCTGGGTTGAGGTGTGTAACGAGCAAGAGCAATTATTGCGAGCACGCTTGGCCGCTATTATCAAATCGACAGACCGCTATATCTTTGTTAATCGTGCCGGTATCAAGGTGGCTGATTGGGTGCGAGACGAGTTGGCCAATGAAATAGTCGCCGGAAAGGTCAAGATGCTAGAGAGTGGCCAGTTGTTTGATCGAGCTCTCGAGTCGGTGATTGGTAACCTGCGTCAGATGCAGGATCGTAGACAGCGTTAGTCAATTGGTGGCTTAGTCGGTTATTATCGGTGTCATAGATGCCTGGTGGGCAATAAGGCCTGCCGATGATAGCGGATTTAGAACATGACAATTATTGATGGCGTACTGACTTCTGCGACGCCCTGTCCAAGTGATAATCATAATGAACGCCCTGAAGGCACTGAGGTGTCGCTGTTGGTTATTCACAATATTAGCCTGCCCGCCGGTTGCTTTGGTACGGGTCATATACACCGTTTATTTCAAAACAAATTAGACTGTACAGCAGACGAAAGCTTCGAGGAGTTGCAAGGGCTTGAGGTCGCCGCTCACCTGTTGATCGAACGAGATGGAACGGTCACTCAATTCGTCAACTTTAATCAGCGTGCCTGGCATGCCGGTGACTCAGCCTTTCGTGGTGTTGAGGCCTGTAATGACTACAGTATTGGCATTGAGCTTGAAGGCTGTGATGATCAGCCGTATGAGCTGGAACAGTACAATGTATTGGCCGATATTGCCGCACAGCTGGTGTTAACTTATCCCGCCATCACGCCGGATCGTATTGCCGGCCATAACGATATTGCCCCTGGCCGTAAGACTGACCCCGGTGAGGCGTTCGACTGGTCAATGTTTCGCCGCCTGCTGGCGACACGGTTGATTCGCGCCCATCTGCGTGAGCACGGCTCGATATGAGTGTGGTTGGTTTGCGCCGTTTAGGCATTGATCTTGGAGGAACCAAGATCGAGGCGCAGCTGTTCAGTCTAGAGGGCGAGTGTCTGTGGCGTCATCGCGAGCCGACACCTTTAGACATCGCAGGTACAGAGCGGCGCTACCAGGATACTCTCGACACTCTCTGTGGCTTGGTGAGTGCGGCGAGACAGTGGTCCGATGTCGCGTTTACCATTGGTTTGGCGACACCGGGTTCACACAATGATGCTACTGGTTTAATGCAGAATTGTAACTCGACTTGCCTCAATGGTAGAGCGCTTCAGTTGGATCTCGAACGACGATTAAAGCAACCGATCAAGATGGCTAATGATGCCGACTGTATGCTGTTATCGGAAGTCGTTGATGGTGCGGCGCACGGTGCCGCGTCAGCCTTCGGGGTAATTTTGGGGACCGGTGTTGGCGGTGCCGTGGCGGTGCATAATCAGCTTTTATCAGGTCCTAACGCTATCTGCGGTGAGTGGGGGCACAACCCTGTACCGGTGTTGCCAGGCCATGCCATGGGGCGGGATTGCTATTGCGGCAAGCGAGACTGCTTGGAAACGCATCTCAGCGGTGTTGGTTTGGCGGAGAGCTATCGACGTATCGCGGGCGATGCCTCGCTGGTTTTAGAGGGTAAGCAAATCGCTGCTTCTGATGATGCCAACTGTCGCCAGGCAATGGAGCAATACTTTGATATGTTGGCGGCTTGTCTGGCTCAGGTCATCAACATATTAGACCCCCATGTTATTGTTTTCGCAGGCGGCGTTTCTCGTCTGCCAAACCTGCTTGTCGAGCTTGAGCAGCGTCTGCCGAAGTTTGTCTTTATCGACCGATTGAATACCCGGCTAGTATTGTCGCAGTACGGCGATGCCAGCGGTGCACGGGGTGCCGCCTGGCTGTGGAATTAACGACATGCTGAACACTGAAGGGAAGGTCTAATACTGTGTTACAACTTATTTTAGGGGGGGTCCGCTCCGGGAAGAGCTCTCTTGCTGAGCGACTCTGCCAAGAGAGTGGCAAACAGGTGATTTACGTCGCGACGGCGACAGCGGGTGACGACGAGATGACTCGGCGCATCGCGCGACATCGAGCGGATCGGCCGGATCAATGGCCAACGGTTGAAGAGCCAATAGCACTGGCGGCGGCACTATCGGCTTACGATGACGAGCGCTACTGTATTATGGTTGACTGCCTGACACTTTGGTTGACCAATAACTTACTCGACACGAAAGACAGTTGGCAGACGGAAAAAGCGAAGCTATTGCAACAGCTCTCGACGCTGCGTGCCGATGTCATCTTCGTTAGTAATGAGGTTGGTCTCGGCATTGTGCCCATGGGCTCGCTGTCTCGACGTTTCAGCGATGAGGCAGGCTGGTTACATCAAGAGCTCGCTGCTCGCTGTGATCGTGTGGTGATGGTCGTCGCAGGGTTGCCCCAGGTACTCAAGGGGCCACCGTTGGACTGAGCGAGATGCGCGGTCACAACGGGGTCCTATCCAATAGAGTTATTTTTAACTGATAATCGCGTTAATATAGAAGGTAGAAAGAATGAGTGCATGGTATTTGGCAGCAGCAAAACAGCTCGACCAAGAGGCTAGGCAAGAGGCGTTAACGCGGCAGTCTGTACTGACCAAGCCTCCTGGGTCGTTAGGTCGGCTGGAAGCCGTTGCTGTGGCGTTGGCGGCGATGCAGGGCTGTGAGCAGCCTAGCCTCAACCTGCCGTATATTGCGATATTTGCCGCCGATCACGGCATTGCTAAGCAGGGCGTATCGGCTTTTCCTCAGGTAGTAACAGGGGAGATGATTCGCAACTTTGCCGCCGGTGGTGCCGCCATTACCGTAATGGCAAAACAGATGGGAGCGACGTTTACCG
The DNA here is from genome assembly GCF_003752585.1 of Sinobacterium caligoides. Taxonomy (NCBI): domain Bacteria; kingdom Pseudomonadati; phylum Pseudomonadota; class Gammaproteobacteria; order Cellvibrionales; family Spongiibacteraceae; genus Sinobacterium; species Sinobacterium caligoides. Next base: position 949,546 of record NZ_RKHR01000003.1, on the reverse strand, counting down.
TGTTAAACATGGGGACCGCGTTCCCTGTCGAGCCACTCCCTTCGGTGCGCTCGTTGAATATTAAGCCTGGTACTGATGACTTCTCCAAGCAACCTGCGATGTCTGATCAGGAGCTGATGTCTTGTTTGCAGGCGGCTGCTGATTTTATCGATGAGATCGATGCCGACCTGTTTATCGGTGGAGAGATGGGCATTGCCAATACAACATCGGCATCGGCGCTGGCAGCGGTGATGCTTGGAGAGCAGGCCGAGGCGTTAGTGGGGCCGGGTACAGGGGTGAGCAGTGATGTGGTGATGCATAAAGCGCAGGTGATTGATGCGGCGATTGCGTTGCATGGGGTTCGTCGTGAACAACCGATGGCGCTACTTGCCTGTCTTGGGGGGCTTGAGATCGCCGGCTTGGTAGGGGCTTATATTCGCTGTGCGCAGAGAGGGTTGCCAGTATTAGTGGATGGTTTTATTGCCACGGTTGCAGCCTTGATGGCGGTGGCGATTAACCCGTCGATTAGAGGGTGGCTGTTGTTTGGCCATAGTTCTGCTGAACCAGGGCATCGAAAGGTGTTGGCTGCACTTGAGGCAGAGGCTATCTTACAATTAGATATGCGTTTAGGTGAGGGCAGTGGTGCTGCTGTTGCCTATAGTGTTGTGCAGTCGGCTCTGGCGTTACATCGAGGCATGGCGAGTTTTGCTGATGCTGGCGTCAGTGGTGCGGACGAGGTTTAACAGAGGGTGACAACGATGTTGACGACGATTGATCTATTACGACATGGAGCCTGCGAGGGGGGGGAGATTTTTCGTGGCAGCAGTGATGTGTCGCTCTCGGATCAGGGCTGGCAGCAGATGTCAGCGGCAGTCGAGTCTGAGGCGCCACCTTGGCAGGCAATCGTGACATCCCCCTTACAGCGCTGTGCTAGATTCGCGACACAGCTTGGTGAGCGCAGCCACTTACCTGTCGCCAGCTATGAAGATTTGGCGGAAATTGATTTCGGTGACTGGGAGGGGCGCTTGATTGCCGATGTGCAGGCCGAGCAGGGCGAAGCGCTGAGGAAGTTCTGGGAAAAGCCATCGTCCAATACACCGCCAAATGGTGAGAGTATGGAACGCTTTATGACGAGGCAGTATCGTGCCTGGGATCTACTGTTGTCGGCGCATCGAGGTCAGCATATTTTACTGGTGAGTCATGGTGGTGCGATACGGGTATTATTGACCCGCTTGCTGGCGATGCCTGTGGACGCGATTGTCAGGTTAGAGGTTCCCTATGCCTGCCTGAGTCGTGTTAAAATTTATCATAGCGAAGGCCATAAGGATTGGGCGCAATTAGTTTCTCATAATAGCTCTTTAAGAAAGTTGTAATAATCTGTAGCTGCCCTATCATCCCGTGAGGTTTTGGCGCTGTCATTAAAGTGCCATATAACTGTCATCACCCCGTCATTTGACGAACTTAAAATCTGCGTAAAATTCAACTGAACGTTAAAAAACGAATTTTATCGGAGTGTTTTATCTATGCGGTTTCGATCTCAGCGCCATTTTTTAATTATAATAAGCTGTCTTTGTTTCAGCATTTTTACCGCAGTACGGCTCAATGCGGCCGCAGTCTCCGCTGCCGATAAACCGGAGTTGTTGTTTCGTTTGGCGGGCTCCAATACGGTAGGCGGGCGCTTGGCGCCAGCATTGGTGATGGAGTATCTTCGTGATCTTGGTGCGCAAAATGTGCATGTCGTTCCCAGTCATATTGAGAATGAGGTGCGTATTCTTGGAAGTCAGTATGGTAACGACGGGAGTCAATCAATTGCCGTAGATATTTCGGCGCATGGCTCGAGTACGGGCTTTAAATGGCTGAATGCTGGGCGTGCGGACATCGCGATGTCGTCGAGAGCGATCAAGCAGAGTGAGGTGAAGTTGCTCGAGCGTTTCGGTGATATGAACAGCTTTGATAATGAGCATGTGATTGCCATTGATGGTTTGGCTATTATTGTTCACCCAGATAATTCGTTGAATGAACTCAGTAAGCCGATATTAAAGCGTATTTTTAGTGGTGAAATAGATAACTGGCGGCAGCTTGGGGGTGACGACCGTGCTATTACGCTCTATGCCCGTGACGATAACTCAGGTACCTGGGATACTTTTAGAAGCTTGGTGTTGGGTAAAAAGACGGCCTTAGCGAGCGGTGCATCGCGTTACGAGTCAAACGCAGAGCTATCTGCACAAGTTGAGGCGGACCGTGGGGGTATTGGTTTTGTGCCTTTGGCAGCGGTCGCCGGTAGTAAGTTATTGGCTGTATCTGATCGTCAGACTCGAGCAATGAAACCGGAGCGGATCAACGTCGCGACGGAGGATTACCCCTTAGCCCGTCGACTGTACCTATATAGCAAGTCTAATATCGATAACCCGCATGTTGACGATTTTTTGAGTTTTGTGTTGAGTGAAAAGGGGCAGTCGATTGTAGAGAATATTGGTTTTATTTCGCAGAATATTATCGCCGTCGAGCAGCAAGCGGATAGCAGTGCTCCAGCGGAATATTTACAGCTTACTCAGCAGTCGAAGCGCTTAAGTGTCAATTTTTATTTCTCGCCCGCGAGTGCCGTCTTAGATAATAAGGGGCAGAGAGACCTGCTGCGTCTAGAGGGTTATTTTGCCAGCAGTGATGGCAAACAGCGAGTTTCGTTAGTCGGGTTTAGCGATGTTCGGTCGAAATCAAGCTTGGAGAAGGTGCTGGCTAAGCATCGTGCGTTGATGGTGAAGAATAAGTTGATCGGCAAAGTCGAAAACATTGAGCCGGTGATGAGCTTAGGGGCGTTTATGCCGATCGCTAATAATGGTGATGTGGTCGCTAAGATGAAGAATGGGCGTGTCGAGGTCTGGGTGTCGTCAGTACCGTCTTCGAACTAGCTTGTTTAGCGCCCCCTTTTATAACTACTTGTTTTTAGCTGCATAGCGCCCCTCTCTCCGGGGGGCTGTGCGGCTTTTTTATGCCTTTGTTTCGAGTCCCCGGATGGTAACTTGCTGTCTCAAAAGGGGAAAAATCAGTGTAATATAACCTTCATATTCCCTTCACAGAACTGTCAATTATCTCGATTAGTATAGCGACCACTTAGAGTTTGAATGATTTTTATCTCGTTAGATTATCGTGACTGATTATTAAGATCCTTGGAGGACAATATGTTAAAAAAACTGACTGCCCTAGCTATTGCAGGCATGGCACTATCAACAACGGTACAGGCTGCTGATCGTGACTATATCAGCATCGTTGGATCATCCACTGTTTACCCATTCTCAACGGTTGTTGCCGAGCGCTTCGGTAAAGAGACTAAGTTCAAGACACCTAAGGTTGAGTCCACAGGCTCAGGCGGTGGCTTCAAGCTGTTCTGTGCGGGCGCAGGCGGTAACACTCCTGATATTACTAATGCTTCTCGTAAGATTAAGTCATCAGAAGTTGAGCTGTGTGCCAAGAATGGCGTGAAGGATATTATGGAAGTAGTGATTGGTTTTGACGGCATCGTCTTGGCTAATGCTAAAAGTGCAAAGCAGTATGATCTTAGCCTTCGCGATATCTACCTTGCACTGGCGCGTAACGTGCCAAACCCAGACGGTTCTCATACTCTGGTTGAAAACCCCTATAAAACTTGGCAACAGGTTAACCCTAAGCTACCTAACAACAAGATCGAGGTGATGGGTCCGCCACCTACCTCAGGTACGCGTGACGCATTTGCTGAGTTAGCGATGGAAGGTGGTTGTAAGTCTTTTGATTGGATCAAGTCTATGAAGAAGACCGATAAGAACAAGTACAAGGCGGTCTGTCACGGTGTACGTGAAGATGGTGCTTATATTGAAGCGGGTGAGAACGATAACTTGATTGTTAAGAAACTGCAGAACAACCCTACTATGCTAGGTATTTTCGGTTTCTCTTATCTTGAGCAGAATGAAGATGTTGTTCAGGGTTCTAAGATTAACGGTATGGCACCTGAGTTTGAGGACATCTCTGATGGTTCTTACCCGGTTTCTCGTTCACTCTACTTTTATGTGAAGAAGCAGCATATTGATCAAGTTCCTGGTATTGAAGAGTACTTGGCGGAATTCACCAGTAAGCGCGCGATGGGACAAGAAGGTTACCTTGCCGACAAGGGAATGATCCCGCTGAGCAAAGAGTATTATGCCAAGGTAAAAAATAATGTAGCTAAGGGCGTTACTCTATAAGCGACTTTATAGGGTAGAAGTAATGAACTTGGACTGCGGTTCGTAGGAGAGTACGGTCGCAGTCTTGCTAGGTTTTATATTATGATTAGTGTAATTTTTCTCATACTAATAGCGATCTTGGCGGTGTTCTTCGTCATGAAATCGTATCAAAAAGCGGTATCCCTACAATTCAATACTGTGGCAGCTAGCGATCAGCGTATGGCGGCGAAGCCGGTCTATCATGCTAGTTTTAGTGCCGTCTGTGTGCTCTTTGGCGCCATGGTTTCAGTGCTAATTGTCCTTTTAATCAATCATTTTTTATTGCTTGAAATAGCAATGCCAATCACTATTTTAGCTTCTCTAGTTGGTGCCTCAATCGGTGGCAGCTATGCGGGTAGCAGGGTTCAACAAACATTTAATGCAAGAGTTGTCGTAGAACGTTGTCTGCGCGGAGTGCTGTTTTGTTGTGCGGCTGTTGCAGTCCTAACGACGTTAGCGATTGTGTTGTCTGTACTGTTTGAATCTCTTTTGTTTTTTAAGAAAGTCTCATTAACAGACTTTTTATTCGGTACCCAGTGGAGTCCACAGATCGCTATGCGAGCCGATCAAGCCGGTGCTACTGGTTTATTCGGAATACTGCCGCTGTTGGCGGGTACATTATTAATCACCGCTATTGCTATGTCGATCGCGGCCCCTATTGGCTTGATGTCGGCCATTTACTTATCGGAATATGCCAGTGAGAAAGCACGGGCATTTTTTAAGCCAGTATTAGAGCTGTTGGCCGGTATTCCCACCGTTGTCTACGGCTTCTTTGCTGCGCTTGCTGTGGCTCCTTGGGTGCGTCGGTTCGGTGAGTCGATGGGCTGGTCGGTATCGTCAGAGAGTGCGTTGGCCGCTGGTTTGGTCATGGGGGTGATGATAATCCCCTTCGTCTCGTCGCTGTCTGATGATGTTATTCGTGCCGTTCCTCAGACCTTGCGCGATGGTGCGCTTGGCTTGGGCTCGACGCGTGGCGAGATGATTCGTCAAGTTGTCTTGCCAGCGGCTTTACCAGGCATTGTCTCTGGCATGTTACTGGCGGTCTCGCGGGCGATCGGTGAAACGATGATCGTGGTAATGGCGGCGGGTATGGCAGCTAATTTGACTGCTAACCCACTGGAGTCGGTGACGACGGTCACGGTGCAGATAGTGACGCTACTTACCGGTGATCAGGAGTTTGATAGCGCGAAAACATTGGCCGCTTTCGCTCTGGGCTTAGTGTTGTTCGTCATCACGCTGATGCTCAACGTCATCGCCCTTCAGGTTGTTAATAAGTATAGGGAACAATATGACTAATCAGAGTGAATTAATCGCTGCTAACTTGCAGCGACGATATCGCAAAGAAAAGTTTTTCTTTGCCGCCGGCCTACTTTCGGTGATTTTCGCCAGTGTTTGTCTGTTGGTGTTGCTGGCGGATATCACGGGTAAAGGCACGGGTGCCCTTCGCGCCACCTACTTACAGTTAGAGGTGACGTTTGATAGCGAAGAGCTTGGTGTACAGCAACCCACTGCTGGCCAACAGCTTGATGCTGAGGCAATTCACGGCGCTGATTATGCCGCGGTGTTGAAGTCGGCGATCTATCAGCGCCTTGACGTCACTAAGCGTAAAGATAAGCGTGCCGCTGCTGGTTTGTGGAGTATCGGTGCCGAGTATGAGTTGCGGGATTACCTTAAGGAACATCCTGAGCAGTTAGGCAAGACGGTTAAACTGTGGTTACTGGCTGATGACGAGACCGACACATACGTCAAGTATTATTACGGCACTGGCGAGCAGTATGGGCGTGTTAAAGGTAAGCGTGAGCAGTGGCTTAATCAGTTGATTGACAACGGAGACATGACCACGCGTTTTAATACACGCTTCTTTACTAACGGTGATTCACGTGAACCTGAACTCGCCGGTATTCGCGGTGCGTTAATGGGCTCGGCATTAACCTTGATGGTGACGTTGTTGTTGTCCTTCCCCATCGGCATCGCGGCGGCACTTTATCTCGAAGAGTTCGCCCCGAAGAATCGTTGGACGGCGCTCCTCGAAATCAACATTAATAACCTGGCAGCGGTTCCCTCTATCGTTTTCGGTTTGTTGGGGGCGGCGGTATTTATTGCCTTCCTAGGCATGCCACGTTCGATACCATTGGTGGGTGGTTTGGTGTTAACGCTGATGACCCTGCCGACGATCATTATTGCCAGTCGAGCAGCGATTAAGGCAGTGCCGCCGTCGATTCGTGAGGCGGCTCTGGGCATGGGGGCATCTAAGATGCAGGTAGTGTTACACCATGTTTTGCCTCTGGCAATGCCGGGCATGCTGACTGGCTTAGTTCTTGGCATGGCGCAAGCGTTAGGTGAGACGGCGCCGCTACTGATGATTGGTATGGTAGCCTTCATCGTTGATATTCCCTCGACACTGACAGATCCGGCAGCGGTGTTGCCGGTACAAATTTTTCTCTGGGCCGATAGCCCTGAGCGTGCTTTTACCGAGAGAACTTCTGGGGCAATTATTGTGCTGTTGTTCTTCTTAGTCCTGATGAACGCCTTCGGTGTTTGGGCACGAAAGAAATTAGAGCGGCGCTGGTAGCGCCGATGATAACGCCATTTATGGTGATCATACGTAGCGTGCACAGTACGCTGACTCGAAAAATTGCAGAGTAGTAAATGATGACAAGTACAGTAGTAAAGCGTGAAAATCACAATATCGTACAGCCAGAGGCTGTGGTAGAAACAAAAAGTCACCTCGATATTAGCCAGTTTGATAGCAAAACCGTAGGCTCGCCTTTTATTGATGATGCGAAGATAGCGATTCGTGACGTTTCTGTGAGCTATGGCGATAAGGTTGCCATCTCCGACGTCAACCTGGACATCGGTAAGAACCAAGTGATCGCGATGATCGGGCCGTCCGGCTGTGGTAAATCGACCTTTCTGCGTAGTTTGAATCGTATGAACGATACCGTGCCAGGCTGCTCGGTCGCGGGAAAGATTTTGCTCGACGGCGAGGATATTTATCGCAAACAGCAGGATGTGGTGGCTCTGCGTGCCAAGGTTGGTATGGTCTTCCAGAAGCCTAACCCCTTTCCGAAATCGATTTTCGATAACGTCGCTTATGGTCCTCGTATCCACGGTATTGCGGGCAGTAAAGATGAGCTTGAGCATATTGTCGAGACCAGCCTGATCAAAGCAGGTCTGTGGACAGAAGTTAAAGATCGTCTGCATGCACCGGGTAATGGTTTGTCGGGGGGGCAGCAGCAACGTCTCTGTATCGCGCGTGCGATCGCGGTCAATCCTGAGGTGATATTGATGGATGAGCCGTGCTCGGCTCTAGATCCTATTGCGACGGCGACGATCGAAGAATTGATGCATGAGTTAAGTGACAGCTATTGTATCGCTATCGTTACACACTCGATGCAACAGGCAGCACGGGTTTCTAATAGAACGGCGTATTTTCACCTCGGTAAGTTGATTGAAGTGAATGATACGGACACCGTATTTACTAACCCACAACACGAATTGACAGAAGCTTACATCACCGGTCGTTTTGGTTGATGAGGGTTTGTAAGCGTCAACACATCGCAATTTAACCGCTTTATGTTGTAGCGCTAAGAGAACAGAATAGGGATTTAAGATGACACTTAACAAGCATATTTACACGCAGTATGACACCGAGCTGACGGTGTTAAAGGGCGATCTTTTTGAGATGGCACAGCTCGTTGGTCGGCAGCTAGTCACCGCTGTGGCGGCGCTGGCGCAGAATGATCAAGCTATGGCGAGAGAGGTGCGTGAGAATGAGCGTAATATTGATAGCCTCGAGTTAAAAATCGATGAAGGTTGCGCGCATATTTTGGTGGCGCGCCAACCGGCGGCGCGAGACTTGCGACGCATATTAGCAACATCTCGTATTGCCGGAGACCTAGAGCGCGCTGGCGATGAAGCGAACAAAATTGCCAAAATAGTCGAGAAATTAACGGCTCGAAATGAGGTTTTCAACGACGGCAGGCTAATGAAGTTGGCCAATGACGTGCAGATGATGATTGAGCAGGCGATGCAGGCGTTCAGTCATGTCGACGTCGGGTTAGCGGTAGAGGTTATCCGCTCAGATAAACAGATCGACAAAGCTTATGGTGAGGGCTTGCGGGATGTCATCGAGATCATGCGGGCAGAGGCAGAGCGTATTGATAGTGCCATGGATATTGTCTGGGCGCTGCGCAGTATTGAACGCGCGGGCGATCATGCAGTAAACATTGCCGAGCAAGTTGTTTATTACGCACTAGGTAAAGATGTTAGGCATGTGTCGGTCGACGACTTGCCTGCTGAGATTGGATGTTAGTTTACTGAACCAAGGGACGCGGAGGCGCTGCTGCTGGCGCCTTACATCAACAGCTCCTGTTCGATGGCAATAAATCGATCGCAGGCGTCGATGAGGGAGTTAGCAGTGAGAGGACCTACGCCGTAGACAACCGTGTTAACGCCGTATTTAACTTTGATTTTCTCGAGCAATAAGTCAAAATCACCATCGCCGGAAAGCAGGATGACGGTATCGACATTGGCAGCCTGCTCCATGACATCAATGGCGATACCCACATCCCAATCCCCTTTCGCCGAACCATCGGCACGCTGAATATAGGGCTTTAGTCTGACGTTGAAGCCAATCTTCTTGAGTGCCGTTTGAAACTTTAATTGCCGATCGTCACCCCGGTGAATGGCATAGGCAGTGGCGTTGACGATAATGCCTTGTTGGGAAATTCGATGCCACAACTGGCGGTAGTTGAATTGCTTGCCGTGGACTTGGCGTGTGGTGTAATAAATATTTTGAACATCGGCGAAGATGGCGATTCTATTCACTGTGATCCCTGGGTGTTATGACACAGAGGGGAGTATAGCGTCATTCCCCCTCGTGATGGGCAATTGCTCTAGCGTCATACGTTTTTCCCGACAAAAAAATGTAAAAAACCTCGCTTTAAAAGAGGGGGTAATTTTTACATTGGTGATTTTTTATGTCTATAACCCTGCTAATAGTAAGGGCTTGATTTGAGTCAATTCGCTTCTACTGCTTTGCGGTATGGTTTCGCCCCAAGATGACTCAATAAGAAGTAAGTTAGTAATGAACAATGAAAAATCAACGCTGCTTTATGATCGGGACGGACACCAGTGTCATGTATTTAGTAACCTTGTCGAGGGGGAGGGGGTTCAAGCGAATCAATTTTTGATTATCAACGGGCATCATGCTGCTTTGATTGATCCCGGTGGCGACTTAACTTATACCCCTCTAACCATTGCGCTAAGCGGTAAGGTGAAGATCGAAGAGCTCGATTATGTTTTCGCCTCACACCAAGACCCGGATATTATCGCGTCCTTACCCCGTTGGTTAATGCATACTAATGCTAAGATTGTCTGTAGCAACCTGTGGAGTCGCTTCCTACCGCATCTCGCCTCGAGTTTCGTGACCAGCAAGCTTAAACGTGACCTGACCAGCAGGCTGATTGGTTTGCCGGACGGCAGTAGTAAACTACGTTTCGGCAATAGCTCTCTTTATTGTATTCCCGCGCATTTTTTGCACTCTGTGGGTAACTTTCAGCTCTACGACCCGGTGAGTAAGATTCTTTTTTCCGGCGATATGGGCGCTTCGATGGTGAGTGATCAACAGGCTCGCCAGCCGGTTGCCGATTTTCAGCGTCATATTACGACCATGAAAGGCTTTCATCAGCGCTATATGTGTTCGAAGCGAGCGACTCGGCTCTGGGCTAATATGGTGCGTGACATGGATGTAGAGATGATTGTACCGCAACATGGCAGTCCGTTCGTCGGCAAAGCAATGATTAATGAGTTTCTCGATTGGATTAGTGACCTTGATTGCGGCGTTGATCTGCTGACTCAAGAAAGCTATTCGGTGAAGTATTAGTTTCTATTCGCTACTGCGCGCGTCGCACACGAGACTGGTATGGGTGATAGCGTAAGCTAATGTATACATAGCTTATTCGTGAATATAGGCACATCTCCGACTGTCGTTGCAGCTGTGTCGGGTTACACTATTTTGTTGCCACTAAACGATGAGGAGGCACAGAGTCGTGAAACCCGCTACCAATACTGCGATGCGCCAGCTGATCACCACAGTGCGCAGCGTGATGCCATTCTCTATCCCGATTCAAGAGCTCTGTTCTGGGACTTGTCGAGGCTGTGCAAAGAAGTTATTAGAGTATCTCGATACGGAACTGTCAGAGTGGGAGGCGCGGCTAGACGATGGCGAAAGCCCCGGCTTTAATGATCTTCGCCAGCTCACTAAGACCAGTCGTAAGATTCATGCCGCGCTAGTCCGTAATGGCTTGATCGAAGAGCCCTAATATCCCTCGATATCCTTTTCCGCTAAGTTTATGATAAGCCGTCGTAGCAGTATGACCTGCTCGGCGGTTTGCCTTCAATAGTGTGGGGTTGTTCATTTTGCGTTTGGATCTGTTATTTTGTGCCACCGTTGTCGCGTTATTAGCGCTGCCCAGCCTGCTACTGGGCTACTTTTTTGGCACGCAGGCGGCAGTGGTGTTTATTGTCAGTTTGTCGTTTATGTTGCTTGCGTTATTTTTTATGGCGCCGGTGTTTACGCGTCGAGAAGCGGAGCGGCGACAGCAATGGCAGCAACGTTGTGAACAACTATTAGCGGATCCTGCAGCGTTGGCGATTATCGACTTTGAGGTTGTTTTCGATAGTGCACGTCAGCATGGTGCAGAATATCGCGGTGATGAGCTGAGTCCTGGGGAGGTCCTCGATAGTAAGCAGCGCCGCTATGGTGTGGTGCTGGAGGCATGGTTAGATCAACACACAGGGATGCAGATAACTTACTGGTCGGCACAGCAGGAATATCAAGCGATGGCTCTGGGTGATGCTGAACGGGCGGAACCAGGTCAACTGATTCGTGTTGACTACATTGCCCACTGTCCCCAGCAGCAAACGCAGGAATTAGTGGTGGCTATTGCGCTAGAGGTTAGGCAAGCGCCTCCCAGCCCCTCCTCGATACTTTAGGTCATTAGGGCAAGATATTGATTAGGGCAATATTTGATTAGGGCAATATTTGATCGTGATGGCCTAGTGGTTAGCGGTGTTAGAGGTATAAAATACACCGCTGTATTTTTTGTTTTTTAGTCGATGCTATTGGAGAGTTCATGCGAGCGATAGTAGTGTTAGGGCTGACGTTGGTGTTGCTCTTGTTGCAGGCATGTAGTGACAACCTAGAGCAGCGTGAGCGGCTCTATAAGGCCTGTGGTCAGGCGTTAACACAGGGGAGTTCACAGCCTGTTTCCCCGGGCATGCCACAGACGTTTCGCGTGTTGATCTGGAATGTACAGAAGGGGGAAAACCCTAATCTGTTCCCGACTCTGCAGGGCTTGGCCGATGATAAAGACCTGGTGTTATTGCAGGAGGCAACGCTGGACCCGCGGATGATTAGCGAGCTCGAAGCCAGTCATAATGTCTATTTCGCACCGGGCTATCAGACCGCGACACAGAGCACGGGTGTGTTGACTGCCTCACGAGTAAAGCCTCGGGGTAGCTGTAATTTATCGAGTATGGAGCCTATCTTACGCACGCCGAAGGCGACGGCACTTAGTCTGTACCCCATTGCAGGAAAGCAGCAGCAGTTGTTGGTGATTAATATCCATGGCGTCAACTTCAGTATTGGCACAGAAGCGCTGAGAGAGCAGATGCAGCAAGCGGTGGACTGGGTGTCGCAACACCACGGGCCGATCATCTTTGCCGGTGACTTTAATACCTGGAGTGAGGAGCGCCAGGCGCTGGTTGATGAGTTCGCGAAACAATTATCCCTGGTGCCGTTGAAGTACGAGAATGACCAACGCAAACAAGTGTTTGGACGTCATCTGGACCACCTTTACACGCGTGGTCTTGATTTGCTGGTCAGCGGCACAGTCCTGAGTGAAGACTCGGATCACAACCCAATTATGGCGGTCTTTAAGGTAAAGGAGTCAGTGAAATGAAGTCGATAATCATTGCGGTGTTGCTCAGTACTGTCTTTCTTGTCACGGCGCAGGCCGATGAAGTCGAGACTGAGAAGGTGGAAATTGAGGCGTTAATTACCTCGTTAGCTGGCTCTGGTTGTGAGTTCGAGCGTAATGGCAGCCGTCATAGTGCCGAGGATGCGGCAGAGCACCTACGGTTAAAGTATCGACGTGGCGGTAAATACGTCAGCTCAGCCGAGACCTTTATCGATCGCTTAGCCAGCAAGAGTTCCTGGAGCGGTAAGGCTTATACTGTCGCGTGCCCAGGCAAGCCAGTAGAGCCAGCCGCTGACTGGCTGTACAGACGCCTGCAAAGCATTAGGGGTGCTGCGCTGGCGGACTGATCACCCTAACTATTGTGAGTCTCATCTAACGGACGCAGTAAAGATGGTCGTAACAACAGTTGTCAGCAAGATTATAAAGCGGACTGTAAAGGTAATCGAAAAGGTAGCTGTTGCGCCTCTTGGATCTAACATACTATTATAGTGGGGGCGCCCGTTAGCGCTCGACATGGGTGTTGACCGTTATAGGCTGCTCCTGATGATAATAAAAAAGGAATTGATTATGTCTATCCCACTACTTTGTATCGTACTAATGATTGTGTTGTGCCTGTCGACAGGGTTTGCTGTGTCCTGGTACCGCGGTGCTTATAATGTTTTTGCCGGCTACGACTCGGACCCCAGCAATACCCTTTATAAGTTGGTTAGAGCGCATGCAAACAGTTGTGAGTTTGTACCAGTTTTTGCCGTGTTGATTTACCTGCTTAGCTTACAACAGCAGCCGGACTGGGTGCTCTGGTTTACTATTGCGGCGACGTTTTGTCGCTTTTCGATTGTGATTGGCATGATTGCCTTCAAGACCATGGCTAAGCCCAATATTGTGCGTTTTATTGGCGGTATGGGCAGTTATGTTGCCGGTTTTGGCTTGTGTTATGCCCTGTTATTACAGAGCCTCGGTTGATAGAGCAAACCTGGCGTATAGAGGGCGATCAATACATGTAGAGGAAGGGAATTATCGATAGCAGCAAGATAATGACGATCGCAATGGGAAAGGTGATCATGCGATTGGGGATGCGTTTTAGGCGTGCCCACAGTCGGTCTTGCTGTCCTGACTCTCGCAGTTCTCGGTAATGTGCTCGTACCTGCTGCTGGCGCTGCTGCTGGTATTCATCCAGTAACTGTCGAGCACGCTGGAATTCTTCGTCATCGTTTACCCAGATGCCCGCTATTGAGAGCCCGAAGCTACCGCCTTGAGTTTGGTAGAAGTCGACTTGGTTTTCCTCGAGTAGCTCGAAGACCTCTTCGACTTCATCGTCGCATGCATCGCGTAGGTTGAACAGTAGCTTGGCCATAACAATCTTGATCGCAGGTGGGATTAGTTGCTGAGTTGTTGTGCAGAGATTATAGCGACTTGGCAAATGATAGCTATTGTGCTGATGAAATATAGTCGTGTTCACGATAGGACCAAGCTAACGAATAATTCATATCTAGGGGCTATCTATCGAACAGGCGCAAGCCGTATAATCCGCCGTTTGGATACTCTCTATGTCTACCGCACTCTTGCGTGCCCTCGGTGCTTATTTGCTCTGGGGAATCTTCCCATTGTACTTCGTGCTGTTAGCCGATGTGGCCCCCCTCGAAGTGCTTGCCCATAGGGTGTTGTGGGCCTCGGTGTTACTGCTTGCTGTGATGGCGGTACTGGGTCAGTTGTCGCAACTCAAACAGTTATGCAAAAACAAGGGCTTGTTGCTCTGGTTGTCGCTGGCAGCGGTGATGCTGTCGATCAACTGGGGAACCTATATTTACTCGATCAGTACCAATCAGGCGCTGGAGGCGAGCTTGGGGTATTTTATTAATCCTCTGGTCAATATCGTTTTAGCCATGTTGTTTTTGGGTGAACGCCTTAGCCGAGCGCAGTGGATTGCTATTGCGCTTGCCGCAACGGGGATTGTTTTACAGCTCTGGCAATTGGGCTCGCTACCTTTAATCTCTATCGCACTGGCTTTTAGCTGGGGCATTTATGGGCTCATTAAAAAGAAGGTAAAGCTGCCTGCGCTGGCAGCGCTAACGGCAGAGACCTTGGTGATGCTACCGCTGGCTATTGCCTATCTTTGCTATCTGCAAAGCCAGGGACAGCTGGCCTTTAGTCGTGAACTGCATTACACCTGGTTACTGCCACTCTCCGGTATTGTCACTGCGCTGCCACTATTTTTATTTGGCGCAGCTGCCAAGCAGCTCAGTTTTATAACACTCAGCTTTCTGCAATACATGACGCCGACGATGGTGTTTTTTATCGCGATTTTTGTTTTTGCTGAACCACTCAGTGTGACTAAATTATGGACCTTTGGCTTTATTTGGCTCGGCCTGGCTATTTTTAGTCTCGACAGTCTGCGCCAACATCGACGTAGGGCAAAGGGCGTTTAAACGCCCGCACTATTTATTATCGTTCGGCCCAAGGGCTTAATTGTTAATTATAAAATAGGATCTTTGATAATGACTTTGCATATTAATACCCCGCTTATCGAATCACTTTCTGTCGGCCGTGGCTTGTCGGCGAAGGTGTGGTTGAAAATGGAAGCACTGCAGCCCTGTGGCTCTTTTAAGGCGAGGGGAGTGGGGTATGCGTGTGAGCAATACATCAAAGAGGGGGCCAAGGCCCTAGTGTCGTCCTCGGGTGGTAATGCGGGGTTGGCCGTGGCTTACAGCGGCCGATGCCTGGGGGTGCCTGTGACGGTCGTCGTACCGAAGACGACAAAACCACGGGCCATCGAGCTTATTGAACAGGAAGGCGCACAGGTGATTGTGCATGGTGATATTTGGCAGCAGGCACACGACCATGCGATGACGTTGACCAATGCCGAGGCGGCCTATATTCACCCTTTTGATGACCCGTATCTGTGGCATGGTCACGCCTCTATAGTCGATGAAATCGCAGCGCAGGGCGTGACTCCCGACGCTATCGTGTTGTCTGTCGGTGGTGGAGGGCTGCTGAGCGGTGTCATAGCGGGGCTAAAGCGCCACGGCTGGCAAGAGGTACCGGTTATCGCCGTGGAGACCGAGGGGGCCGCCTCGCTCGCCGCCTCGGCTACTGCCGGCAAGCATGTGGCGATCGATGCGATCACCTCCGTCGCAACATCTCTGGGGGCTACTATTGTCGCAGAACGTGCTTTTGAGTTGTTGAGCGAGCAGCCCGTGGTCAATCATGTAGTGACAGACCTTGAGGCCGTGAATAGCTGCCGTCGTTTTCTTGCCGATCATCGCCTTCTGGTCGAGCCGGCCTGTGGTGCTAGCTTGGCGGCGGTCTATGGTGAGTGTGCCGCCCTACAAGACAAGCAAAATATTGTCGTCATTGTCTGTGGCGGCGTCGGGGCGAGTGTCGAGCAGTTACAGGCTTGGGGTGAGCAGTTGAGCGATAACGGTTAATCCAGTTAATGCGGTTAATCGGCGAGCAGGGTAACTGCTCGTCAACACAGCCTTCTCGTATCGGTTGCGTTCTACGTTCAGTATGACTAGGGCGCCACTAATACCATCAGCAGGCCTCTTTCCTGCCATAGCGTGACTTTTAAGCCTCGTGCATAGGTGGCAATACTATCCCCTCCTTCATGTAGCCCTAGCTGGTTAAACTGATCAAAGGGAACCTGGTAGAGCGTCCAATTATCAGGTTGGCTGCTATAGCGAAGTTGAGCGGCCGTTGCCCCTTGAATGGAGCAATACCTAGCACCTAGCAAAGTCAACCTTGTTGGCTGTAGTGCGGTGAGCTGCGTGCTGGCAAGTGGCTTAAAAGACAGGGCGCTAAAATACTCTTGTAGTTGCTTAATGGATTCGCTCTTGAGCTCTAGCGGTTTCATCTTTAAATGGTTTTTGGTGACCTCATTGGCAATGTTATCAATCATTGCTACCTGAGCGCTACCGCTCGCTGATTGCAGCGATAGACCGTTAGGGCTGTTGAAGTAAAGCGCCGGC
Organism: Sinobacterium caligoides; assembly: GCF_003752585.1. NCBI lineage: Bacteria > Pseudomonadati > Pseudomonadota > Gammaproteobacteria > Cellvibrionales > Spongiibacteraceae > Sinobacterium > Sinobacterium caligoides. The sequence continues at coordinate 933,385 of NZ_RKHR01000003.1, read as the reverse complement.
ATAATAATGAGAACGGTGATGACGGCGGCGATCGAGAGCCATTGCGATGCTGGTCGTTTGGTGTTTTGTTGCATTTGTTGTAACTGCAGCAGCTGTTCTGGCTCGAGTTTTACCTGCTCGATCTGTTGTCGAACCTGCTCACGTAGAGAGTCTTGTCGAGAGTGTTTCATGTATTCTGCTCGGCTGGTGGTCGGGTGTGCTGGCAGCTCCTGCCAGGGCAAACTGAATGGGTCTTGTGGTCAAGGTTGGTGAATATGCACATTTCAGCGTCCATCCACTTCAGCTATGTAGCGGACTTTGTCACGACTGAGTTTCTTTTTAAGACGATGTACTTGTGATAACACCGTGCCGATCGGGCGCTGTAAACGTTGACCGATCTGGCGATGAGTCAGCCCCTCGACGGCCCATAAGTACAGCAGCTCTCGATCTGCGCTGGGTAGTTTGAGCCACAGTCGTTCGAGTGTCTGTTGGTCAATCATGGTCTTTTCCAGAGAGTGGGGTAAGGCGTGAGTTTCGTTGACAGAGCACAGAGCCTCTTTGGGGTAGCGGTGTTGATGGCGGTACTGATCGATAAACTGATGTTTGATCATTTTCTTCAGGTAGCCCATTTTCGATAGTGTGATGGGGCGGCGGCGAAGGAATTTCTCAAGGCAGTTTTGTAGCAGGTCGTAGGCATCGTCACGGTCATTGGTCAATATATGAGCGTATTGATAGAGTTGGTTGAGTTCTGTTGAGGTGAACACCGTTAATTCTTCCTGTGAGGTAACGTGTGAGGCAGCTGAGGGCTGTTATTGTTTTCCGCCTCGTCAGAATCGTAATCGATCAACCAGCCACGCTCAAGTGCGATTAGCAGGGCGTTGGGCTTGAGACTCTTGGCAAAGGGGGTTTGTGCAAGGTCGTCGAGGCAGTGTACTAGGGGTTGGCCTGAGATGAGTTGCTGTAGAAAGTAATAGAAATCGTCTTCGACAAAGCAGAGCTGGTTGTGCAGGCCTTGCCGGCTGACGACTAGGCGGCGAGCTTGTGCTTGTGTTAGTAGTGATCGATCGATGCTTTTATGTTGTTGAATAAAGTCACTGACAGCGTCATCAATCATTAATAGCCGCATCTGTGGCTGAGCAGTGAAGCGTAGTGATTGTAATTGTTCAGCCCCGAGCTTTGCGAGTCGCTCCAGGTTGAGTGAGGGGGCGCCGTTATGGGGGGGGAGTGGGAACGGATAGCCATAATAATAAGCATGCAAAGTGGCATCGACCTCTGCTATACAGGTGAGTTGCCGATGCGCGTCGAGACCCTTCCGCTGATCTAGTGTCGGTTGTTGTCGTTTTAAATACTGTCGGAAGCCTAACGGGTATTGATTGAGGTCCCAATGGTCGCTGTTGTGAGTGTGTATGAAGTCGTTGCACAGTTGATAGAAGGCTTGTTCACCTAACCAGTGATAGCTGAGCGGGTAGCTATCGGTTAGGCAGCTGTAGAGCGCCTGATGATTACATTGGCGGTAGACTTCGACGCTGCCGGAGCGAATGGGCAAGTTGTCTAGCGGTGTGGTTTTGGCGCCAGGCACGGTGGTCGTGGCGAGCAACGTGATTAAATCGATAAGTTTAATGTTGTTATTAGAGACGCACTCATTTTGATTCATTAGCTGCACTGCTTATGTTCCTTGTGTGGGTGGAAGGAAGTTTGCTGGCGAGAAGCTGTTCGCGAATGTTGCAGGCGTATTGACGCTCATCTAATAGGGTGCGCAATGGCGGTAATTGGTTGTCCCACTCAATCAGTGCTGGGGCATCGAGGCCGGCGGCGAAGAGGCGCTGGCAAAGCTCCTGGTAGAGTTGCCAGACAGGCTCTGCAACGGGGCTTGCGTGGCTATCGAGGAGGAAGTGTTGGCGCTTCTCGAACCCCGCTAGGTGTATTTCACCGATGGCCGTGAGGGCTAGGTCATCGAGCAGTTGATAGGCGTTGTGCTGATGGTTGTGTTGGTTGACAAAGGCGTTGTTGACATCGATCAGTAGCTGACAGCCAGTCCGGTTGGCGAGTTCAGTCATGAACACCCCTTCGCGCAGGGTGCTGTGTTGATAGTCGATATAGCGCGAGACATTTTCGACTAATAGGGGCCGATTGAGTAAATCCTGAGCCTGCCTAATACGCTCGCTGATATGTTCTAGTGCCTCCTCTGTAAAGGGCAGTGGCAATAGATTGTGTAGGTAGCTGTCTTGGCTACGACAGAAGCTGATATGGTCGGAGATCAGTCGTGGTTGCAACTCGTTAGTAAGGTTGCGGAGGCGCTTAAAATAGTCTCGGTTGAGCGGTTGCGAGCCACCGAGATCCATGTTGACGCAGTGCAAACTCAGTGGGTAGTGTTCCGCTAACGGCATTAAAATGGCGCGGTTAAAACCGCTGTTGCAGAGATGATTGTCGACCAGTAGTTCCAGCCAGTCGACGGCCGGAAAGGTGCTGAGTATTTCGCTAGCATGACTGGGTCGAAGCCCGATACCGACGCCTTGCAATGGCGTGCTAGGTACCGTTGTCGATAGGTTAGAATAATTTTCTCCGGTGCGTGCTCTCATCTCGGTCTCGCGTTATTTTCAGGGGCGTGTAGTTGATCGATTAAACAAGCGGGCAGCACAGAGTATGAACTGTGTGCTGCGGCTGATGCGCTGAAGCAATAGCTGTCGGTAATTATTTTTTTGCTGGCTTTACTGCGACAACATTTCCACCGGTCACTTTTTCGCAGCTGCCTGCCGCGAGGTAGATCCAGTCAGTATCGAGGTTGTCACCCTTGGCTTGCCCCGCGCAATTATGACTTCCGTCGAGGGCACCGCAGTCGTTGGCGCCAGCCTTGGCGATGCCGGCGCACTTTTCCCATTGTTCGGGTTGGTCGGGTACGGCGAGGCTATTGAGGCTAGTGCTGGCGAGTACGGCGCCAATAGCGCTATTAATAAACACTTTTTTATTCATAATGTCCCTATTTATTACCTGGTGGGTTACGTCGGTTTATGTTGCTTGAGATGTCTTTGTCTCAGTCAACGTCATAGGGACGGCTGGGGGGCGGAGTTTATTGCGTATATTTTTATTTTTTGAGCAGAACTGCTGCCTCTGTGGTTTTTGAGGCAGTGTGAGCTGGTATTTATTGCTTTAGCTATTAAGCATCGCCTTGACGTCTGCGACCGCCACGCCCTCGGCTTGCTCGATATTCTCGGGGAGTTTGTAGTTGCCGCTGGCGCGGACTTTGATACCGTCGTCGTTATAGACCTTACCCTCGGCAAAACCGATGGAACGGGTACTTTTCAAGGAGTTTGCGGAGGTATATAACCACTCTCCCTTCTTGGTGGAAGCCATATAGTCGAGGGTGATGGTAATCGTCGGGGCGCCAATGTACTTGCCGAGATCGTGGCAGACCGCGGCGTTGAGCGCGATATCCATCAGGCACATGTAGACAGCGCCGTGACAGATGCCGATTGGGTTGCAGTGTTGATCGTCAATGAGTAAGGCGAGGGTCATGCCGTCATCGTCAATGCGCATGAATAGCGGGGCAAGGGCGTCGTTAAAACCACCGTCTTCAGGGAAGGGCTGGAAGCCTGGGGGCGCTTGTGGGGTGTTTTTATTATCTTCAGTCATGCTGCGTCTCACTGTTATTATTATCGAATCACTGACGACCCTTTTAGGCAATCAAGAGGAGAGGTATAACAGGCAGTGTAAGCGGCTGAAAAAGTGAGGCAAGGATTGCGGGGTAGCATCATCGCGACACTGCCCCAAAGAGGTTAAACGACTATTTTACCAGCTTATAGCAGGGAGTATAGGTGCTGCCGGGCAGCTTCATGCGCTGTTGCTCCACGAAGGACTGCAGGAGTTTATCCATCGGGTCCATGATGGCGTGCTCACCGTGAATGGAGAATGGCCCGTGTTTAGCAATGGCTCGAACTCCCTGGCTCTTGACGTTACCGGCGACAATGCCGGAGAAGGCGCGTCGCAGGTTAGCGGCGAGTTCGTGCTTTGGTAGGTGAGCGTGCAGGGCAAGCTCTGCCATGTTCTGATGGTCGGGCTCGAAGGGTTGCTGGAAGGCGTGGTCGATGGTCAGTAGCCAGTTGAAGTAATAGGCATCACCGTGTTGCTTGCGGAAGGCGCGGACTTCTGCGATGCCTTCTTGCATGGCGTTGGCGACCTGTTTTTGATCATCGATGATGATCTGGTAGTAGCGGCTGGCCTCCTTGCCGAGGGTTGCCTTAATGAAGTTGTCGACCTGTTCGAAGTAGTCACTGGCGCTCTCGGGGCCGGTGAAGATCAGCGGGAACGGGATATGCTGGTTGTCAGGGTGCATCAAGATGCCGAGAAGATAGAGAATCTCTTCGGCGGTACCGGCGCCACCAGGGAAGACAATGAAGCCGTGGCCGGTGCGAACAAAGGCTTCCAAGCGCTTCTCGATATCAGGCAGTATGACTAACTCATTGACGATCGGGTTTGGTGACTCGGCAGCGATAATGCCGGGCTCGGTTAGGCCAATATAACGTCCACCGAGTTGGCGCTGCTTGGCGTGGGCGATAGTGGCCCCTTTCATCGGCCCCTTCATCGCCCCAGGGCCACAGCCGGTACAGATATCGAGGCCGCGCAAGCCGAGCTCGTAGCCGACTTTTTTGGTGTATTCGTACTCGCCTCGAGCGATGGAGTGTCCGCCCCAGCAGACTACGATGTTGGGGTCTGTGTTGCTGTGCAGCAGCTTGGCGTTGCGTAATATATGAAAGACAGCATTGGTGGCGCTCGGGGAGCTGTCGATGGGGGTTTTTAGCTTGTCATGGCTGTAGATGATGTCACGTAGCACCGAGAACAATAACTCGGCGATACCGGTGATCATCTTACCTTCGACGAAAGCGGCAGCGGGGGCGTTGTGAATATCTAGTTTGATACCACGCTCCTGCACCAACACTTGGATCTCGAAGTCACTATAGCGCTCGAGCAGTGCGATACCATCATCGGAATAGTTGCCGGAGGCGAGCACAGCTAGCGCGCAGCTACGAAAAAGCGGGTAGAGACTACCCTGGCTCTGCTCTAGTAGGATGTCGACCTCGGTCCTCGATAGTACATCGAGGTGGCCGACGGGTGAGATTTTACAATTGACCACTTTATTATTCATGTGGAAGTTCCGTTACCGCAGTTTCGCTACACCTCACTAGCTATGTATGCTTGCCCTGTGAGTATGCTATTGATCTGTGGGTGTGCGATCCTTGTTGAGGGCAAGTTCTGGTTGAAGTTGATAGACCGAAAACTGTTTATGGTGACTGAGTTGGTAGTCGTAAATCTTGGCAAAAGCAGCTACATTTTTGACATAGTTACGTGTCTCTGTAAAGGGGACAGTTTCGGTCCAGACGTCATCATCGAGGTTAGGACGTTGTTTTAGCCACTGAGAGACACGGTTTGGTCCCGCGTTATAGGCAGCTGTGGCGTAGACCCTATTACCTTTAAAGCGCTCCTGTAGCTGAGCTAAATAGCTTGTTCCTAAGGCGATATTGACTTCAGGTTTTTCGAGGTCACGTCTATTGCGAAACGGGATGCGGTAGTCTTTGGCAACGTCTTTGGCTGTGCTGGGCATGAGCTGCATGAGGCCAATCGCGCCAGCAGATGAGTGTACGCTACTGTTAAATAAGCTTTCTTGGCGAGCGATAGAGAAGGCCCAGCTCGGGTCAATTTTGCGTTTTTTGGCAGCCTGTCTCATTGTTTGTTCGAAGGCGAGTGGTGCTCGTAAGCCCAAGTTGTTGAGTTGCTGCTGTTGTGCCGCCTGCCTGATGGCATAGTTGCCCCAGCCACGCTTAATAGCGAGCTGGCCCAGTGCCGGTTGCTGCTTGGCGCTGATGTTAGCTAATAGATAACGCCACTCTTTGCTGGCGGTTTTATTGTAGCCGATGGCAAGTAGTTCCTCGATGCGCTGAAAGGCTGGCGTGGCTTTAACGCTAGCGGTATCGAGGCTGGCAACACGGTAGGGAACATGTTGGAAGTGAACAGGGCGCTTAATTCGCTCGGCGGCGAGGAAGCCGTAATAATGGCGTTGATGGCTGAGTTCACGGTAGATGGCGGCGACGTGCTCTGGGTTGATTTTCTGTTTTTCTTGGCTGCGGGCCAGCCAGTATTGCCAGCGTTGCTGATGTCGAACATCATCTGGTAAACCATTGATAAATCGCTGTAGCGGTTGCCAAGAGCTAGTGCCCAGATACTGTTGCAGCACTTGTTCTGCGAGGCGAGGGTACTGCTTCGAGTACTTGGAGGCTTGTTCGCGCGCCCACGTGTTGTCGGCTGACTTGCGCAGTAGTCGGGTGGCGATATGCTGGTTGATTGCCGCACGTTCTGATGCGCTAATACTAACGACGGAGTTGGGATAGTGCAGCCAGAGTCGACGAGCCTGCTCAGGGTCAAGATAAGCGAGGCGTCTCGCCGCCGTGGTAATCAGTGTGGGGGCAATGTCGTGCTTGCCATTAACACTAGAGGGTTGATTGAAGTGTCTGGGGCTTTGATAGGCGCGGATAAGGTCTTTGCTATAGCTGTTGTATTTGCCTTGCGCTCTTCTGTCGAGGTATTTTACCAAGCTGATGTTGTTAGCCTTGGCTGCCAACTGTTGGCGTTGCCAGATGAGCTCAGCCGTTAGTTTGCCATCTTTATTCCACTGCTTAAATAGGGGGTCGCAGGCATCATCTTGTGACTTACCGGTGAGCCAGAGCTGTTCAGCACCATGGTAGGCTTGTTGGCGATCGCCCTTATGCAATTGTGCTGTGTAGTAATAGCAGGCAAGCCGTTTGTTGTGTGGTACTTGTTTGGCGGTATCGAGATACTCCTGCCATTGCCGGGTCTTACCGAGGTGAGTTAATCGGCGGTGGATTAGGGTGCCGGCGATCGGCATATCTGCGTGCTTGTCGATGAATTTGTGCAGCTGTTTTGTATCGATGGTTTTTATCTTATTGCGAACCTCATAGTAGTCGAGGTAAGGATAAAGTGGGTAATCGACGAGTTGTTGTTTGAGTTGTTGATAACGCGGTGATGCGCTGTCGCTGGAGAGTTTTGCGGCCTGCTTAAAGTCGCTACGCTGCTGCTCAATAGTCGCTGCCCAGGATGACACGCTGAGGGCAAATAGACTGATGATAATTGAGGTATTTACATAGCTCCGGCCAGAAAACATAGTACTCTCTACAATTAAATATAAGGCGTTTGAAAATAACTCCTCCAAGTTGCTGGAGATAGTTTGATAGGTCAAAAAACGAGCATACAGCATGTCAGAATGAGGCGGCTAGTGAATAGTGACACTACCGTAACGTATCTTGATTATCAGCAAGATGGATAGGTTTTGCGTATTCTAAAATAATTCGCTTCTAGTGGCTTGATTTAGCAGTAACGAGCTATCTTTTACCTCATTTAGAAACGTGAGAAAGCATACTGACTTGATAGCTAATCTATTGTTTTACTAAGCGAGAGAGGAATGAAAAGTCATCGCTAATTGATGGCGCTGATCAAGCAATCCCCTAGTCTTTAGTACACAATAGGTCTTTAGATCCAGATGATGGGCGACTTATTACTTTCATAGAAATGTGGTAAGTCGGCACCGGGAGGAACGATGGCTCTTGATCTCTCTGATACCCTTGTTGTGGGTATTTCGGCAACGGCACTATTTGATTTGCGTGAGGCTGATGCGATCTTTCAAGACGCTAAGCGTAACGATCCTAAGAATGCATTGGAGAGCTATCGCCAGCATATGCTCGAGAGCGAAGACGCGCCGCTTGCCGATGGCACGGCGATGCCTCTCGTCAAGGCATTACTCGATTTGAATCAATACTGCTCGCCAGGTGGAGGGGAGCCGTTAGTCGAGGTGGTGGTGATGTCTCGTAATAGCCCGGAGACGGGGATTCGGGTCTTCAATAATATTCGTCAACGGCAACTCGCCGTTTCGCGTCACGCCTTTACCGGCGGAGAATCGGTGGTGGATTATTTGAAGGCCTATGATGTCGACCTGTTTTTAACCACCAATGTGCAAGATGCGCAGCGTGTGATAGACGGTCATCATTGTGCGGCTGCGGTGCTTAAACAGCCGCCCAATGACTCTAACCACTTACCTGAGGGGCAATTACGTATTGCCTTTGATGGCGACGCGGTGATCTTCGATGAGAGTAGTGAGCTGGTCTACAAGGCGGAGGGGCTCGATAGTTTTCTGGCTAACGAGGATCGTAAGCAAGATGTGCCGATGCCGGCGGGCCCCTATGCGACGCTGTTGAAGAAGCTATCAAGGTTACAGGATAGGTTGCCGTTCAGTGTTGATTACTCTCCCGTTCGTATCGCCATCGTGACGGCGAGAAACGCCCCAGCAGAGTTGCGGGTTATCAAGACGTTAAGGCACTGGGGGGTCTATGTTGATGAGGTGTTTTTTCTTGGCGGTATTGATAAGGCACAGGTGCTGAAAGCCTTTCGCCCCCATATCTTCTTTGACGACCAGGACTTGCACCTAGAGCGAGCGGCGGCACTGGTGCCATCGGGGCGTGTACCTTATAGCAGCGGTTCCGCCCTCAATCAGTCGCCCGAAGGTGTGTCAGTCGAAGGAGAGACACACGATAACGACTCCGAACCGGGTGCTAGTGCCTGCTGATAGTGCTGTCGAATGAGCTCACGCCGCTGTTCTTCTGTACCCTGGTTATTGAGCCATTGTTGCTGAAAATCATCGGCGAAGGTGAGCCACTTCTGTTGAGCGAGCCAGACCTCTTTAATGTAGCTGTTGACTAGCAAATGTTGAGCGAGGCGGGCAGGAGTGGCCTCGGGGTCGCTGAACTGACTGAGCTGGCTGAAGGCTTCTTCTATCTGACGGCTGCTTTCAGCGACCTGTTGTTTGATTGTCGCTAACATCTTTGCCTGTTGTGCTTGCTTGTCGATGTCGCCAAAAATGAGCTTGAGCATGGCTTCGTACTCTACGTTAAGCGCTTTTCCTGGTTCGGCGAGCCATTGCTGTAGGGCTGTAGAACCTTGAGTAGTTAGGCTATAGACGGCACGAGTCTTACGCCCCACCAGCTCTTTGCTGACGGTGCTGTAACCAAGGCGAGCAAGCTTCTTTGGGCTCTCGTACAGATGACTTTCTGCTCGCGGCCATATTGCCTTGATATTACTGCCACGCATGAACTGGGTGAGCTCGTAGGCTGACCAAGGTCGGCGTTCTAACAGGCCAAGAATGGCGTAGTCGGTGGTGTTGAGCTGTGTTTTAGCTGCCATGAGGCCTCGTTGTGTTTATTACCATTTGGTATTTTTACCGTGCAGCGATACAGAGTAAATTTACTCCTAACTGGAGTATTAGATTCTTATAACAATAACGTAAATCGTCGCAAGGAGTCACCTGCCGTGGCAAATTTTCATCAAGCGTTTTCAATTCTTCGCCGTAAATATTTCCTGCTGCCCTCGCTGAGCGCCATACTTGTAGGCTGTACAGGGCTTAGTTTCACAGACACTAAGGCAGCTTATGATGCCGAGCTTTATCGTACCGAGGGCGGAATACCGCATATTATTGCCGCCGACTGGGGCAGCTTGGGTTTTGGCACCGGCTATGCGGCGGCGCAAGACCACTTCTGCCAGCAGTCGCGTAATATATTAAAGTTCCGAGGGCAGTTAGCCGCTAACTTTGGTCCAGCAAATGGTAACTTAGCATCTGACTATTTCTTTAAGTTGTTAGCTAAAGAAGGCGTGTACGATGAGTCGGTTGATGAGGAGTTTGAGCAGTTATTTGCCGGTTATGCTGCGGGCTTTAACCGTTATTTGCGCGACACTGGTATTGATAATGTGACTGACCCGGTCTGTGGCGGTGCCGCTTGGGTGACACCGATGACGGCGCAAGATGTTCGGCGTTTCCACCTGACACCGGCATTCTTGCCGAGCTTTGCGCCATTAATCCTGGCGGCCCACCCCCCACAAAATAGTGCTTCGTCGGTATCAACAATAGAGCAGGCGAAACAGCTAGCTATGTTAGACCCGGGGAAGGGAAATCAACTTAAGGAATATGCGGCCAGTTTTTATAACCCCACCGATAAGGGGAGTAATGGTGTGGCTATCGGTCGAGACCTCACGGGCGATGAATCAGGCTTACTGTTCGCTAATCCACACCTAAATTGGCAGGATTTCGACTTCCGCATGTACGCGATGCATCAGATTATTCCAGGGGTGAGTAATCTACTTGGGGCGAACCAAGCTCAGCGCGCTCATGTTGGTTTTGGCACCAATGGTGATGTGGCATGGACCAATACTGTTTCCACCTCCAAGGCTTATATGTTTTATAAGCTGGATCTCATGCCCGGTAACTCCCTAGCTTATCACTACGATGAAGAGCAGCGAAGTATTGAGCCAGTAGAGGTAACGGTGGATGTGCGCGATGACAACGGGCAGGTGCGGTCGCAGAGTCACACCTTCTACAAGGCGGGCGACGCCTTCATAGTCGGCGGTAAGTTTCCTTGGAATAGCAGCATGGCCGTTAGTCTGCGTATCGCTAACGAAGGCGCTCGAGGCTTTCAAGGTGGTGCATTGGCGATGGCACGGGCTAAGAATGTGACGGAGCTGAAGGCGGCGATCAACCACTATCAAGCGACACCGGGAATTAACACGGTTGCCGTTGATAGTCATGGCGATGTGCTCTATGGCGACTTGGGGCCGATGGTCAATTTCACCGATAGGCAAATGTCATCTTGTCAGCTCTACGATGGTCCCTTATATCAGGGTAATCGCTCCGAGTGCGCTTGGAATACGGCCGCTGACGCTGCCGCCCCAGGGTTGCTTGGGGCAGGTCGGCAGGCCTCGATCATTCGCAGTGATTATGTGACGAACTCCAATGATAGTTATTGGCTAGCGAATGCTCAAGCACCTATTGCGGGTATTCAGCAGGTGCAGGGCAGCCGCAATAGCGAGAGAACCCTACGCACACGTTCAGGTTTGGCGATGGTGGCGGCGATGGCGGAGCAGGGTGATGTCAACGAAACGACGCTGACACAGACTTTGCTGAGCAATCAAAACTATGCCGGTCAGTTATTGCGCGATGATGTGGTGGCAATTTGTCGGTCGCAGCCGACAGCTGTTGTGCAGGGGCAAGAGGTTGATTTACGCGAGGCCTGTGAGGTCTTAGCCGCTTGGGATTTACATGATAATCTTGAGAGCCGTGGCGCGCATCTGTTCCGTGAGTTCATTCGTGCAGCTAACGATGACAAGTTCACTCGCTGGCTGCCAAAGGCTTTTAGCTACCGTATTCCATTCGATGAAAATGATCCTGTGAATACTCCGCGGGGCTTAGATCGCTCGAATAATCCGGCGGTATTGCCAGCATTAGCGAAGGCGGTATTGAGGGTTGAAAGTAGTGGTATCGCGCTAAACGCTAGGCTTGCAGATATTCAGTCTACCACGCGTGCTGGTGAGCGAGTTGCGCTCCCCGGTGGAGAGGAGTTTGAGGGCGTCTTTAATAAGATGGCCTACGGCCCAATTGGTAAACAGGGGTACCCAGAGGTAACGGGGTCGTCAGCGAGTTGGGTGATGACAACGAAGTTGGCGCCGGAGAGAACTCAAGTGCAGGGTGTTGTCGCCTACTCTGAGTCTTCGGATAGCTCTTCGCTTCACTATAACGACATGACTAAGATGTTTGCCAATAAGCAGTTAATCGATATTCCCTATACCGTTGCGGAAGTGAAAAAGGCGGCGTTGAGTCAGCGACACCTGACTGAGGGGGTGGCTCAGTGTGCAGGAGGTGGTTGGCAATTTTTTGCCCGTGATGAGCGCGCGTGTGAACGTCAGTTTGAGGTAATTAAGAAAAATCAATTAAAGAGCTTCGTTGAAAAATAACTGGCCTTGTTAGGTCGATAAAATGGCGATATCTCTATAGTTGTTTCTAGGGTATCGCCAGCGATTAGCTTGAGCTTTTCGTCGGTGAACGTGCAAGGACTATTATTAGCACTTTTGGCCGATAGTTGTTTTTGTGCTGGCCTATTATGATGATGCTAATGAAGCATGGTGTAAGGGGTGAGTTTAACATTTCCTTACTCAGCGTTTTTATAAAGGAAGGGCGTTGTCATTCACTCTGCAGGATGTTGTCTGCCTCAGTTTTAATTGTTTGTCAGACTGCGATAGAAGTTTTTTTAAGGATGAAGGCGGTATTAAACTAGGAAGGTTAATGAGAAAATCGGTAAAATTGATTCGTTCAAAGTTACAATTAGAACCTGTTGAATTTGTTGCTCAGGATATTATGTCGGCCCCGACGTTTTCACGAATTGTGCTCGCCTATGAGAAAGCAATCGATGAGCAATACCTGATTGATGGGCTTGAGCGAGTGTTGAGATATTTCCCTTTGCTATCTGGCAGGCTAGTTAATCAAGCCGGGAGAGCGAAAATTTTTCTCCACAACCAAGGTGTACATTTTACGACACAAATTGCACCGTTATCTTGCGAGAGCTTCAGCAGTAGAAAACACTCAAAAGACTATGTCAGAAAATTGACTTCTAAACGAAGGCCTTGGCAGCTATTTAACAGGGATAAGCCTCTGATGGAGGTTCAGCTCACGCACTTCTCTGATCGAGGCTCTATATTAGCAGTCTCTATTCACCAGCAGGTAGCGGATCGTGTGTCTATGAGCCATGTTTTGGAGGCGTGGTGTAACGCCTGCCGTGGGCAGGCTTTCTCAGTGCCTGATTCGCAGCAGTATCAGCTTGATGCGAGGGAAGCATCCAGTTTCGCAAACGGTGGAAGCAAGCTATTTAAACATTTGTCACGTTGGCAGCAGACTTTTGTTAATCGGTTGTGCTTAATGTCAGTTAAGGAGCAAATGATCAGCATAGAAAAGCGATCTTTGTCTGTGTTGGCCGCGAATCTAATGCATCAGCTGGCTGATTCGGAGCAGTGGGTTTCAACCCAAGATATCCTTGTCGCGCAATTGTGGCGAAGCGTGCACGCTGCCCAGGGGGGGCGGAGAGTCCCACAGATGAGTTATGGTGTTGATCTAAGAGCGGTGGAGGGAGCGCCGAGCAGCGTGCACTTCATCGACAATATAGCGGCGCATCGGCGCATTGATGCGCCATTAGAGGAGTTTAACAATGAGTCTATTTTACAAGCGGCGCAGCGTATTAGGAGATCAATTGAAACGATTGATTTCGATGATCCTAGTAAGCTAGTCGCTGATAGCGAAGAAAAGCAGTCACATGATGCTTTGTCGGATAAGAGTGCTGAAGCCACAGCAAGTGGGCGAGTAACAATTGATAGTGGTGAGCTCTTAGCTGCTTATCCCCTCGACTTTGGTGCCGGTGAGCCGATTTGGTATGACTTAGCAAGAGTAAAACAGCCGCAGTCCTTACTGATTCATCAGTCACTCGATGGTCGTTTCTTTGATATCCACTTGCGGTTACCAAAGAAAGTGTTAAAAAGGTTTGAGTTTAAGTTGCCCGCGGTGTCTTAGCGTTATCGGTATTACTTATTCAGCTTCGTGGTATTCGGCTACAATGGCTTGTGTAAATTCTAGCGAGTGAATATAGTTGTCGCCCTTCCCACCCGGTCACAGGGTGTGCTCACTCTATACCGCTCCAGGGTAATATTATGCGAAGTTGCAAGACCTTCTCCTTATTGCTGGGCTCTCTGTTGCTGGCTATTACCGTGCTTAGCACCGCTTTTGCTCAGCCAATATACCCGTTACCATCGCCTGATCTGCCGACGGTTGAACTTGATCAAGGCGTTGCCTTTAGCGGCGAACGGCTCAATAAGCCGAGCTATCACACCAGTATTGAGGTATTTAGGGGTATTAGATATGCGCAGGGAGAGCGATTTGAGCACAGCAAACTCTTCCAATACCCGCCTGGCCGCCATGACGTTCGCCAGTTTGGTGCTATCTGCCCGCAAAAGCCCTTTGACCTTACTGCAGAGGGAATAGAGAAAGAACGCCAGTCTGAGGACTGTTTAAGCCTGAATATATGGCGTCCAGCCGGTATCAGCGCAGAAGACGCTTTGTTGCCTGTTTATGTGTTTATTCATGGTGGCGCGTTCGAGTTCGGTTCTGGCAGTGCAGAGGCTTTTCGTGGTGATGAAATTGTCGCGATGAATGCCCAGAGTCTGCGCCCATTTATTGTCGTTAGCATGAATTATCGATTAGGACTATTGGGCAGTTTCCATCCCCAAGTTCCTGCGGCTAAACAAGGAGGAAGCGATGAAGAAAAGTCACAATCAATACTTTTGTCAGGAAACTATGGGCTAGGTGACCAGCGCCTAGCTTTACGCTGGGTGCAGAGCAATATTAAAAGCTTTGGCGGCGATGCGAGCAATGTGACAGTGTTTGGTGAAAGTGCTGGGGCGATGTCCGTCGGCATACACTTATTAGATCACAAGCAGAACGGCACCCTCTACCAGCACGCCATTATGGAGAGCAACCCCTATGGAATCCGCTATAAGAATGAGGCCTCAGCACAGGCTTTGGCGGATAAGATCAGAGCTCATAGTAAGAAGCCGCTTAATGAATTAACCGTTGAGGAAATCATAAAGCTACAGCAGTGGTCTAAGAGTCTGATGAATACGGTGGGTGGTTTGATGCACTCCGAGCCGAAGACTTCCGGTTTTCTTACCTACGCGCCCTACCTCGATGGTGCGTTATTACCGATGCAGCCTTCGAAGATCTCTAAGCTTGATAATGTGGATGTTATTCTGGGCTTTAACAGTGATGAATCCAATATTTTCATTGCGCCGTTAGAGCTCACGTTATTAACGAGAATGAGCTATCGCAAGACGGTGCGCTTGTTGTTTGGTCGATCGGCAGGGGATGCAATGTTGAAGATTGACGCGTTTAATCCGCGCAATACGCCGATGTTTGCCGGTAAAGCTGCGAGGGTGAGAATGGCAAGGAACTTGTTGAACAATGTGTTCTTTAAGTGTGCTAACCGTGAGGTGGCGAAGCGACTGGGTGGTAATGTGTCACTGTATAATTTTAGCTATAAACCGACGTTTAATCTTTGGCCAAAATACTTTAATAAAGCTTTTTATCGATCGACGCCCAAGGGGGAGACATCGAGCCACGGTGCTGAGCTACCTTTTATCTTTGGCCATGAACTGAATATTGTCTCAGGTCCGGTTGAGTTCAGCGCGGAGGACCGACAGCTAAAAGAGATGTTGATGTCCGCGTGGTTCGACAGGAGAAACTTTCCTCCCTACGATCGAGAAAAAGACAACATACTGACAATTAATTTAAAGACCCCCTTTCGGCAGGTGGATGCTTGGGATAGTTCCAGCAATGACGGTATCTGTGAACAGCTGAAGGCGCTAGAGTGAGCTAGCTGAGTGAGCAGTTTTTTATCGTTTAGAGGGCTAGTTTGCCTTTATGATTAGCAACTATTGGTCTCGGTCAATCTTGGGCGCATTGGTGACTGCCGTTTTTGTTTATAGATTGACCTCTATGGTTTATCCACTGAAACTATCAGTATTCGTGTTGTTTTTGTGTACATAAATTGTGGGTGAGGTGAGTAAATGAAGAAGGTGATTTTATCGTTGTTTTTGGGGGCTCTGGTGTCTTCTACCGCGTATGCGAGGGATGATGTTGCAGAATTTTCGATAGCGGATGCCCTTGCTCAGGAAGCCGCAGTCGAAAAGCTGGGTGATGGCGTTGCCTTTTATTTCGCGGACCAAGAGCACCCTGCAGTCGTTAAGCGTTTCGTAGAGTACGGTATCAGCCGTAAGACGAATGCTTTTATGAAATCAGATGAAAAGGCCTGTCAATGGGTCTTCTTGTCGGCGATGATCGCTCTGCGTGATAAGGCTGTGGCAGAGGGCGGTAATGCAGTGATAAACATTAAGTCTAACTATAAGCATAACTTGGTCGAGAGCAAGGAGACTTTTCAGTGTGGTGCAGGTGCTATTATGGCCGGTGTGGCGCTCACCGGTACCATTGTGACTGTTGAAAAGGACGAGTTGTAGCTTTCCCGATACAAAGAACGAGTTATATCTCTAGGTTATTGAAGTGGCTACTGCAATATTATACTGCGGTAGCGACACTCTCCCTTGTCTAGTATCGATCTGATGACTCCCTAGATAGGTCTTCGCCATCGGGCGCCGCGGTAACCGCGTATTGACATGCGCAGATGCGACAATTTGTCGCATTACATATCACTCAACATTCGGTTAGATTTCGCCGCAATTATTTTGCAGCGAATTTTCTCCAATGAAATTTACAATATCGACATGTTTACTGCTGGTGCTGACACCGGTAACAATGCTCTGCGCAGACGAGAATGGTTTTACCCCAGAAATGGAAACCATGGTTATTACCAGTACGCGAGAGGCGACAAGTAAGGATAGCCTGTCTGAGTCAGTGGGTGTCCTGAGTGAGCAAGAGTTGGAGTTCCTGGTGCCTTCACACCCTGCGGAGGCGCTTAATCGTATTGCCGGCGTGCATATAAACAATCTGGGCGGTGAGGGGCATATGACCTCCATCCGTCAGCCGATAACCACATCAGGCGTTTACTTGTTCCTAGAAGATGGCATTCCTACGCGGCCAACAGGCTTTTTTAACCACAACGGTCTCTATGAGATTAATGTGCCGCAGAGTAGTCGCCTAGAAGTTACCAAGGGCCCCTCGTCAGCGCTCTACGGCAGTGACGCGATTGGCGGTGTTATCAATACCATTACTAAGGTAAGCCCAAGTGAGGCCGAGGCAAGTATTGGTGTTGAGCTTGGAGAGTTCGGTGCTGAGCGTATGTTATTGAGCGGAGGGAATAGTATTGGCGAAGAAAGTGGCTTACGCTTCGATCTGAATGTGAGTGACAATGATGGTTGGCGTGATGATTCAAGCTATCAGCGGACGACTCTAGGGTTGCGCTTCGATAGCGTGTTGAGTGAAGATTGGAGCATGAATGTGGTCGCGTCATACTCTGATATCGATCAGAGTGGCTCATCTACGCTGAACTATGATGATTACAAGCACAACCCCACCAAGAATACATTCCAAGGCGATATTGGCTATCGCGAGGTTAAGGCGTTGCGACTCTCCAGTGAGTTTGCCTACCAACCCTCAGAGCAACAGTTGTTGACGATTACCCCTTTTTATCGTCACAACGACATGAATATGATGCCGTCTTGGATGGTGACTTACGACCCGAATATTCGCCAATATTCCTTTGAGTCTTATGGCCTACTGCTGAAATATCGCCAAGATCTCTGGGATGACAAGGCGCGTATTATCGTCGGTATAGACAGTGATTTCACCCCCTCCAGTTATCTTGAAAACGATATTGATATCGACAAGGAAGAGGGCTTCTATCGTGGCTATGTTGAGAATGGCAAGGTTAATTATGATTTTTCTGCAGACCAATTAAGCTTATCTCCATATATACATACAGAGTGGCAGGTAAGCGATCGATGGCGTCTTAATGCCGGTATACGTTACGACTACTTCAACGTTGATTATGATAATAAGGTTGGTGTAAATAGTGATAGTTCTCACTTCCGCCCACCCTCGCAGAGTGTGACGCATACTAACCTGACACCTAAGCTCGGTGCAGTATTTCAATATACAGAGAATCATAACCTTTACCTTAGTTATCGTCAGGCCTTTCGGGCGGCAACGGTCGGCGCCTTGTTCCGACCAGGTTCGGCAACGAATAGTGCCGACTTGGAGCCGGTTACGGCAACTAGTTATGAGCTCGGTCTACGTGGTCAATTTAACGATAGCGTAAGCTACGAGGCAGCAATCTATGATATGCAGATCGAGAACGATATTGTTAGTTATGTCGATGGTAGCGAGCGTAAGACGACCAACGCAGGAGAGACTGAGCATCGAGGCATCGAGTTAGGAGTTGATTGGAAAATTAGCTCGCAATGGCAGTTAGGTAGCTCGTTGACCTATACCAAGCAGAAGTATAAAGACTACAGCTATATCTACGGGCACTTCTCGCCAACTTGTCACTGCTATGTAAAGGAAAATCTTAACTTCTCCGGGAACGATATTGGCAAGGCGCCAAAAGACTTGGCCAATGTCAGGCTGGCCTACCGCCCAAAACAATTGGACAGTCTAAAGCTCGAGCTTGAGTGGGCGCATGTCGGCGAGTATTTTACCGACGAGACAAATACACACAGCTATGCAGGGCACGACTTACTGAATCTGCGCGCGAACTACCAGGCGAGCGATAGCCTGTCAGTGTATTTACGTGCACTTAACCTGGCCGATAAGCGTTATTCGACCTACACATCCAACCAGGTCGGTAGTGATGAAATTGCTTATCGGCCCGGCCTGCCACGCACATTGTATGTTGGCTTTAACTACGCGTTCTTCCAATGAGTGCTGAGCTGGTGTTAAGGATGAAGAAGGCCGGTAGGCGTTGGCATTTGAGTCTGGCTTGGGTTGCTGGCGCAGTCTTATTACTCTGGGCTGGTAGTGGCCTTCTGCACCCGATGATGAGTTGGCTGGGGCCGCAAACGGCAAACTTCTATCCGCCTAAGTTATCGCTGCAGCCCGCTCAGCTCGAGCGTTTACCCGATTTATTGGCGCCTTCGGCTGAGGGTGGTGAGCTTTCTGGGGCGCGCTTATTGAAGGTAGTGCCGTCGGGGCAGGGGCCGGTGTTGTTGGTGAATCATGACCGACTCAGTGTGCCGCAGTACTATAGCTTCCGCAGCGGTTTATTATTACCAAACTTCGATGTACAGCAAGCACGGTGGTTGGCGGCATATTACAGTGGTGTTGAGGACGGGCAAGTCGTTGCAGTCGATCGTATCGACCGTTTCACTGATGATTACCCGGCTGTCAATCGTCTGCTACCGGTTTATCGGGTACGTTATGCCCAGGCCGACTTGCAGCTTTATGTGCATACAGAAACCCTCGCACTGGCATCGATTAGTAATCGTAGTAAGGCGATGATGCAGTCCCTGTTTAGAACGATCCATACCTTTAGCTGGCTGGATGCAACAGGTGCTGGGCGCGTGCTCTTGGTCAGTTTGTTGATGATCACGCTGTTTGCGTTCGCTACAACGGGAATGTTGTTACTGCTTAATTTTAAGCGCCGCAAGATTACTGATGGCAAACGACGTTGGCACCGTCGTTTTAGCTATTTACTTTTTTTACCATTGCTAGCCTGGTCGGCAAGTGGTTTCTACCATCTTTTACAGGCGGCCTATATTGGCGAGAGCAGTGATTTAAAGCTATCGAAACCGATTAATTTTCGTCATCGGCTCGACGATCGCTTTACTTGGTTGGCATCACTAGAGGGGCAGTCTTTAAACAGTTTTACAGTGACTGCGGATCGTTTGGGAAAACCGTTATATCGGGTAAGTTTGGCGCCTAAAAGAACGACTGTGACGCGTGATCAGAGATTTAGTGGAAGGCCACTTGAGGAGCAAGCGCGCTATATCGATGCTGAAAGCGGTAAGCCGGTGATGCAGAATGATTTGCGACGGGTGACTGAATTAGCGATGCAGTTTGGTTCTTATGATGAGAGCCAGATTTTCGATGTACAGAAGATCGTACGTTACGGTGAAGGCTATGATTTTCGTAATAAACGTTTACCTGTTTGGCAGGTAACGTTGACGGGGGCAGGGCAGCGGGACCGGTTATTTATCGATGCGACGAGTGCGATCCTGGTCGATCAGAGTCGCCGTATCGATCGCTATGAGCGTTGGTCATTTTCTCAACTGCATAAATGGAACTTCCTAGCACCCCTGACGGGGCGTTTTTATCGCGATGTTACGATTGTAATAACGCTGTTGTTGTTTTTGTTGTCGACAGCACTGGGGGTGCGTCTACTGCTATCTAGGCGTCGAGCGCGTCGCTCTTCGGTGACGGTAAGCTCAGAAGTTATCGGATAGGTAGGAGCTTAAAGTGGGGGCAACCTTGTCGTCGTCAGGAGGGCGACGACAAGGTCAATTGTAATGGTACGTTGCTTGTTGTTGTGGGAGCAGGGACTTGTCTAGGATTTCTTTTTTCGAGCTGCGGCGAGACCTAGAAGCGCTGAGCCAAATAGCCAGGCACTGGCGGGTAAGGGTAATTCGGCGTTCTCGAAACTGATGCCAGAAACATAGAAGACAGACAGGCTGCTTGCGCCAGTAATATTGAAAGAGGAAATACCGTCAAGCGATAAGTCGAAGTCTTGGCCGGAGCAGAACATACAACTGTCGTCGTTGAGGGTAAGTGAGCCAAAGGTGCTGTTTAGCGTTGCCTTATCGGGGCCCTCCCACTGACGAAAGCTAATACCGGTAACATTGACGTTATTGCCGAAACTAAAGCTAAGCGTCTCATTGTTTTGGATGCCGCTTAAATTCCCCCCAGAAGTTTTTACGCCGAAACCCTCTAGGTTTGAGGTGCCAATGTTTGAGCTGCCGGCGCTGATGTTGATTGCGGTGCCGTCGTTAGAAAATAGCGTATGGTTAGAGGTCGAGTTGTTGAGGCTGCCGTGCCCTGTTAGGTCGATAAAATCGGCGAAGGCTGGGGTGGCGGCGAACATCGTTAGGCTGAAAGCGGCCGAAGCGACGGTGGTAAGCATTTTCATATGTAATATCCTCGTTATTATTATGACACTCGAAGTCCTGTGAGTGCTGGTAGCTATGCACTTAGTGGGCCAATCTTAATAAAAGCCTCATTAGAGTGTATTTATCTAACTGCGAACTGCGTCACATATTTTTTTGTAAAAATTATCGTCTTTTCAAATTTGGTGGTTTTTTATAAAAATGAAATTATTCATTGCAAATAGCTATAAAAAAAGCTGGAAAGACACGAGTCAGTATATTTTTGTTGTTTTACGGCGTTAGGATGAGTCTATTTATGAATTTTTATTTTGCGTGGGGATGATGAGCGAGAGAGGACGTTGTAAAAAACTGTAAAGAATTGTACAAAACTGTAGGCATCACGCCCTAGTGCCAGGGGACGCCGGGCTAGGGCGAGTGGCTGGGCTCTCGCCCAGCGTTTGTTGTTTAGATTTTTCCAACAAGGTCTAGTGAAGGCTCAAGCGTGGCTGACCCTGGCTGCCATGCCGCTGGACAGACTTCACCGTCATGCTCGGCAACGTATTGTGCAGCTTGGACTTTACGAACCAGTTCTGCAGCAGAGCGGCCAATACCAAGGTCGTGAATTTCGGCGACTTTGATCTCGCCTTCTGGGTTGATGACGAAGGTGCCGCGAAGAGCGAGGCCTTCTTCTTCAATCATCACGCCAAAGTTGCGAGATATTTGACCAGTAGGGTCACCGATCATTGGGTAGTTAATCTTGTTGATGGTATCGGAGGCGTCGTGCCACGCTTTGTGGGTGAAGTGTGTGTCGGTTGATACAGAGTAAACCTCAACACCCATACTTTGTAGCTGCTCGTAATGGTCTGCCATGTCACCTAGTTCGGTCGGGCAAACGAAGGTGAAATCGGCAGGATAGAACATGACCACAGACCACTTACCTTTCATATCGGCGTCGGAAACGTCAATGAAGTCACCCTTGTGGAAAGCGGTGGCGTTGAAAGGCTGGACAGTTGAATTGATGATTGATTTGTACATGATATTTCCTCGTAGTCATAAAGGGATAAATTATTACTAGCTAACGGCGATGGATGTTGTCGCTCGTTTGTTGCTGTTGGGGACCAGTTTAGGAAAAAGCGTTGAATAGGTATAATTGGACTATGTGATCGTTATGATAGATATTACCTATAGTTGATCTCGTCGAGCCCAGTGCTGTAGATGATCGATTAAGCTATCGGTATCGCTTCCTTGCACGTGTTAGTGCGAGCGTTCTTTTGTGTTAACTTTAGGCGCGTTAAAATGATTAAATTGCGGGACCTACAATATCTTGACGCCATTGCGGAATATTGCCATTTCGGCAAGGCGGCCGAGGCGTGCTTCGTTAGTCAGCCGACGCTGAGTGGACAATTGATGAAGTTAGAGGAGCAGTTAGGGCTCACTCTGATTGAGCGTCACCGTCGTAATGTGATGCTAACGCCTGCTGGAGAGCAGCTGGTTAAACAGGGCAAACTGGTATTAAAGGCGGCCGAGGAGTTTGAGGCCAAGGCTAAGGCCTTGTTAGATCCGTTATCAGGCGATATGCATGTTGGTCTCATACCGACGCTGGCTCCCTACTTATTACCACATATCATGTCTGGCGTGACTGAGCGCTTACCGAACGTCGATTTTTTCTTGCATGAAGATCAAACCAAGGTGCTATTAAAGGAGTTAGATGCCGGCCGCCTTGATATGTTGATTTTACCTTGGTTGAGTACGATGGAGGGCTTTGAGCGCTACGATCTTTTTAGTGAGCCCCTGGTGTTGGCGATGCCGCCGGGGCATAGCCTTGGTGCTAAGGAGGTCGTTGAATTGTCGGACTTAGATGGGCAGCCGGTGCTGACGCTAGAGGATGGTCACTGTCTGCGAGATCAGGCGATGGACTATTGTTTCTCTGCGGGGGCAGAGGAGGATAGTCGTTTTCGAGCCACCAGTTTGGAAACGCTACGGTTTATGGTCGCTAATGGTCTCGGTATAACCTTGCTGCCGCAGTTGGCGGTTAGTGAGAGCTCAAATATGTTGCTCTATCGGCCATTTAGTGAGCCACAGCCAAGCCGTAATATTGCTTTGGTTATCAGACCAAACTATCCGCGCATGGAGTGTGTACGCGAGATTGTGGCATCCGTAAGGCAGTCGATTAAAGGGGTGTTAGCGCCGTCCTGACTGGGCTTTAAAAGGTCTATCTATTTGTTTTAATTTCAATTTCATTACCAATCGGTAAATTTTCGCCGCTGTTAATGTGGCAGTGATAGTATCATGTGGCGCCGAACATACTGCAGAGGTGCCACTCTAACGATTAACTCCAGATGGATATAGCAAGAGGTTTTCATGGCAGAACATAACGATAGTCTTAGTTTTAACGTCGATACTCTGGGGCGTATGCTAGGGCAGGCCGTCAGCCAGAGTCATGGTGAAGAGCTGCTGAACAAGATTGAGCGCATTAGAACGCTGGCAAAGTCAGCACGAGCTGAAAACGACTCTGAGCGAGCAGAGCTACTGGAAGTGTTGCAGGGGCTGAAGAACGAGGAATTACTTCCTGTTGTGCGCGCCTTTAGCCAGTTTCTCAACTTGGTGAATATATCGGACCAGCATCATACGATATCCCGTGAGATGGCCGATCTGATGTCTTCGACACAGACGTTGACTGAGTTATTTGCAGAGCTCAAGGCCAAGGGAGTGAGCCGTCAAGATATCGAAAAGCAGATAGAACAGCTCAATATTGAGCTAGTACTGACCGCACACCCCACGGAGATTACACGTCGTAGTCTGATTCATAAATATACCGAAATTGACAAGTCTTTGGGACAGCGTGAGTTGCAGGGGCGTACGGCGCGAGAACAGCAAGCTGAAGAGCTGCGCCTGGAAGAATTGATCGCCCAGGTATGGCATACCGATGAGTTCCGTAGTGACAAGCCCAGTCCCTTAGACGAGGCAAAGTGGGGCATGGCGGTGCTGGAGAACTCCCTCTGGGATGCGGTGCCAGAGTATCTGCGCCGTCTCGACAGTACCCTGGATGAGGCCTACGGTGTACGTCTACCGATTACTGCGGCACCGGTATCTTTTGTCTCCTGGATGGGGGGGGATCGCGATGGTAACCCCAACGTGACGGCAGAGATTACCCGCAAGGTCTTGCTGATCAATCGCTGGAAGATGGCCGACCTGTACTTAAAAGATATTACGACTTTGATCGATGAGCTATCGATGTCGGCGTGTAATCCGGACTTGCGAGAGCTTGCTGACAATAAGCATGAACCTTATCGGCATATTCTCAAGCAGCTACGTAGCCTGATGAATAATACGCTACTGAAAACCGATACGTTGCTACGTGGTAACGAGTATCTAGGCGGCCCAACGTTAGAGCATATCGACCAGCTCTGGCAGCCGCTGCAGCGCTGCTATCAGTCACTGCTTGATTGTGGGATGAGCATTATTGCTAACGGTAAGTTGTTGGACTTACTGCGCCGTGTACGTTGTTTCGGTATTAACTTGGTGCGTTTGGATATCCGCCAAGAGAGTGATCGTCACAGTAACTGCCTATCAGAGCTAACACGTTATCTCGGTATGGGTGATTATAATGACTGGAGTGAGACCGATCGTCAGGCTTTCTTACTGCAAGAATTACAGGGCAAGCGACCACTGTTGCCGTCGAATTGGCAGCCTTCTTCCGAGGCGCAGGAGGTTATCGATACCTGCCGGGTTGTCGCCGAGAA
This sequence comes from Sinobacterium caligoides, assembly GCF_003752585.1. NCBI lineage: Bacteria > Pseudomonadati > Pseudomonadota > Gammaproteobacteria > Cellvibrionales > Spongiibacteraceae > Sinobacterium > Sinobacterium caligoides. The sequence continues at coordinate 909,212 of NZ_RKHR01000003.1, read as the reverse complement.
CTCCATGGACTGTTTCGGTGCCTATGTCATCTCGATGGCTCGTGTGCCCTCCGATGTGCTGGCGGTACATTTACTGCTAAAAGAGGCAGGGTGTAGCTTCGCCATGCCAGTAGCCCCGCTGTTTGAGACCCTTGATGACTTAAATAATGCCGCAGATGTTATTGGTCAATTGATGGCGTTGCCTTGGTATAAAGGCTACATCGACGGTTACCAGATGGTGATGATTGGTTATTCTGACTCGGCAAAAGATGCGGGCGTGTTGGCTGCAGGTTGGGCGCAGTACCAAGCACAGGAGGCGTTATTAGACGTTTGTGATAGCGCTAAGGTGTCGTTGATGCTGTTCCATGGTCGTGGCGGCACAATCGGGCGTGGTGGTGCACCGACGCATGCAGCGTTACTGTCACAACCCCCGGGCTCTCTGCGCAGTGGTCTACGGGTCACTGAACAGGGTGAGATGATTCGTGCTAAGTTGGGGCTCAGCCCGATAGCGATTAAGAGTCTAGCGCTTTATACCAGCGCCATCTTGCAGGCGAACCTCGATGAGCCGCCCGCACCGAAGCCGCAGTGGCGAGGGTTGATCTCCCGTCTGGCTGGTCTGTCTTGTGAGGCATACCGCAGCTTTGTACGTGACGACGAGAACTTCGTTGAATACTTCCGGCAGGCGACTCCGGAGCAGGAGCTGGGTAAGCTACCTCTCGGCTCAAGGCCTGCGCGCCGAAGCAGCAAAGGCGGCATTGAAACCTTGCGAGCGATCCCTTGGATCTTTGCTTGGAGCCAGAACAGGTTGATGCTTCCAGCTTGGCTGGGGGCGGGACAAGCTCTGCAGACGGCGATCGCTGATGGCGAAGGCCCGTTGTTAGAAGAGATGTGTCGTGAATGGCCTTTCTTTTCTACGAGGGTATCGATGTTGGAGATGGTCTTTAGCAAGGCAGATATTGAGCTCTCCGCACATTATGACAAGGTCTTAGTCGACGAGTCGCTGCAGTATTTGGGGCAGAAGCTACGAGAGCAATTGATGGCTAACGTGAAAACGGTACTGTCGATAACCAATGATGGCAGTCTGATGGAAGATCTCCCAATGGCGCGTGACTCAGTGCAGTTCCGCAACACCTATGTTGACCCACTCAACTTGTTACAGGCGGAATTATTAAAGCGTAACCGGACCGCGAATGATCAACAGCTCGAGCGAGCGATCATGGCCACTATTGCAGGTATTGCTGCAGGCTTAAGAAATACGGGTTAACGAATACCCCGCTCTCTTATTAATGAGCCCGCAGATGCGGGCTTTTTTTATTTTTTGCAAGGTGTATAAAATACCGGCACTTGTTTGCCGCTTAGGGATTTTTTATAGTGTTGGAAATCTTTTCACTGTATACGCGTTTTATCACAAAGTAAGCTGGCGGTGTATAGAAGTTCGACACTGAGTCAGTTGTCTAGCCGACAAAAATAAGAATATAAATACAATAATATACGTAAAGAGACACCTGCTAATTTTGGAGAGCGATAATGAGTACCGCAACCATCGATCAATCTTATTTGAACGAGAAGGATAATAAGAACCTAGATCATATACCGGGCGAGTACGGCCTGCCATTTATCGGTAAAACACTGCCATTGCTAAGCCGTCTGCATGATGTAGTTGATGACCATTATAAACGCTTTGGAGAAGTTTCTCGTGTCCGCCTAGGGGGGCAGAACGGCTTGTTAGTCGTTGGTGGTGATAATTACAAGCAGATTTTTCTTGATCGTGATAAAAATTTCTCTGCTCGTATGGGCTACGATCAGACCCTGGCGACGATGTACCCCGACACTATTCTTACTTCCGATTTCGAGCAGCACCGTCCGCAGCGTCGCATGTTCCAGGCTGCATTCAAAAATGATGCGATGCGTACCTACGTCGATATGATGAACCCTGTGTTAGAGAAAAACATCAAGGAGTTCGCTAACAATAAGAATTTTGTTTTCTTCCCAGCGGTGAAGAAGACCTTACTTGATGTTGCTGCGAAAGTCTTTGTGGGTATTGATGACCTAGATGGTGAGGAAGCTTCCCGCCTCGCTCAGTCGTTTATTAATAGCTCTGAGGGCTTGTTGGCTATTGTGCGTAAGGAGGTTCCCGGAGGTAAGTTTAAGCGTGGTCGTGACGGTATCCGCTATCAGCGAGACTTTTTCCGTAAGCTGATTAAGCAGCGTCGCGGCGGTAACGGTACCGATACCTTAACGTATCTTTGTAATGAACGAGATGATGACGGTAATTACTTCGATGAAGAAAGTATCATCGATCAGATCGTTTTCCTGTTATTTGCAGCCCATGATACGACGACAAGTGCCTTGTGCCACATGGTTTACTATACAGGCAAGAACCCGCAGTGGCAGCAACGTATACGTGAAGAGGCTGAGCAGCTTGGAAAGCCTTTCCTTGATTATGATGATCTTGATACAAGGGTTGATACTGATTTGGTCTTTCAAGAGTCGTTACGGATGAATCCCTCGGTGCCGGTATTATCTCGCCGTACCATTCGTGATTGTGTTATTGGTGGTCATAATGTACCTGCGAACACGGTTATTTGGATTGCGCCGACTTATAATCATCGAATGACTCAGTATTGGACCAATCCTGATCAGTTTGATCCAGAGCGTTTTGCACCGGAGCGTCAAGAGCATAAGAGTCATAGCTTTGCCTATATGCCGTTTGGCGGTGGTGCTCACAAATGTATCGGCATGCACTTTGCGGTGATGGTATCTAAGGCCTTTATGCATCAGTTTTCCCTCAACTACGATTACTCATTGACGAAATCGGGTGAGCCAAAGATGGATTACTTCCCCTTGCCGAAGCCTCATGACGGGGTGCCTGTACAGCTTAAACCACGTAGTTAAAATAACTTAGAATGTGAATTCTTTTAAAAACCACGCAGTTGCGTGGTTTTTTTGTTTGGCGCACGCTATTTTTCGTATCGTGTTGTAATTATTAACGGCGAACTAGCTTTTCTATATTAACTAACGGTAATATTTGTGTGCCTTAGGCGTTGTTAGCATGAGAAGTAACAAGAAGTTAATAATAAAACGATAAAAAAGATGAGCCCAGTGATGCAGTTGAGAAGAGCGAAGAAGCCGCTACTTATTATCATGGTCTCTGTGGCTATTGCCGCGGTGATGGTTGTAATGAGGCCTGAGGTGAAGCGGCAGGAAGTGATACAAGAACCGCTTCCGATAGATGTTTTAGAAGTTCATAAATCTGGACTTAAGGTCAATATTCAGAGTTACGGTGAGGTGTTACCAAGGACTGAAAGTACGCTGGCTTCAGAGGTGACGGGAAAAATTGTTGCTGTCAGTAATGACTTCGTGGCTGGCGGCTTCTTCAATAAAGGTGATGAGCTGCTGAGGATTGATGATCGGCGTTATCGTGTCGCATTAAAACGCTGTGAAGCTGAGGTTGCAAGAGCGAAGAGTATGCTGGCTCAGGCGCAAGGTAAAGCGCATGTTGCTGAGCAACAGTGGCGACAGCGGACAGGAAAGCAGCTGGATCAAGCGGCGAAAGACCTGGCATTAAATAAGCCACAGCTACAAGAGGCTTTGGCGAATCTAGAGTCAGCACGCGCCAACTTACAGCAAGCAAAAGATGATTTGTCTAATACGGTGATTAGAGCACCATTTGATGGCTTGCTACGTGAAAAGCATGCAGATATAGGAAGCTTTGTGGCTGTTGGAGCGCCTTTGGCTGTGGCCTTTGCGGTTGATTATGCCGAGGTTCGTTTGCCTATTCCGGAATATCAGCTCGATTATATGCAGTTACCAGAAGGTGTTGGGCGAATGAATGTCGAAAGTCCTGTAACGTTACGTAGTAATGAAGCTGGCGTGCAGCGTCAGTGGTCGGCACAGTTAGTGCGAACTGAAGGTGTTTTAGATCAGCGTAGTCGAGTGCTACATGTGGTCGCACGTATTAACGACCCTTATGGCTTACACGATGCTAATCAGCAGCCAATTTTACGAGTTGGTAGTTTTGTTGAGGCGGAGATTGACGGCAGAATGATTGAGGGCTTAATTGCTGTTCCAGCCCATGTTTTGAGGCCAGGTAACGTGTTATGGGTTGTCGATGAGGAAGATCGTCTACAGCAACGAGAAGTTGTTGTTTTACCTATCAGTGATGAAGAACGCTATGTGCAGAGCGGCTTACGTGATGGTGATAAGGTTTGCTTGACCAGCGTAGGGGCTGTTTTACCTGGGCGACAAGTGGTCATTAATAACGCGAATAAAGTCAATAATGAAGTAGAGCGTATGGCTAGGGGGATGGAGGTAGAAGTAGAGCCTGAAGATGCGTTGCTCGCGACACCAACAATTTTAGGGGTCGTTGATGAATAGTCTTGATGATTCACGTAAGGGCATTATCGCTTGGTTTGCGAACAACCCTGTTGCAGCGAATTTGTTAATGATCTTTACGGTTATTATCGGCATATATTCAGCTATGACGATAAAAAAAACCTTGGCACCGGAATATAATTCGCGTTCCGTTAGCGTTGTCATGGCCTATCCCGGGGCGAATACGGCAGAGGTTGAGCGCGGGGTTATTTTGAAAATCGAGGAGGCCATTAAAGATATTGAATCTATCGATAGTTATGATTCGATGGCACTCGATTCTTTAGTGCGTATGAAGATTGATGTTGCTGATGGCTATACCCTTGATGAAACGTTAGCTGAAGTGAAAACGGCGGTTGATGCGGTGACAGGTTTTCCACAGGGCGCTGAGCGTGCTGTTGTTGCTAAAATGGATCAACAGTGGCAGGCGATACAGCTCCAGCTCTACGGGCCGGGGTTGAATGAGAATAATGGCAAGTGGTTGGCTGACCAGATGAAACGCGAGTTACTGGCTAATACCGATATAGCCAGTGTAATGATTTACGGTACACAGGATTATGAGGTCGCAATCGAGGTGCCAGAGCAAGAGTTGCGTCGATACGGTTTAACGTTGGCTGCCGTTAAACACGCCGTGCAGCAGGCGTCAGTCGATATCTCTGCGGGTAGCATAAAAACTGAAAATGGTGAAATACGCCTTCGGGCTAATGCACAGGCTTATCGCCAGCACGACTTCGAAGCAATCGAGTTATTGGCTTTCGATGATGGTACGCGTCTGTTATTGGGTGATATCGCGACGGTAAAAGACGGTTTTAAGGAGGCTCGTGATGTCGCTATGTTTAATGATACTTATAGTATAGCGCTCGCTATTTTCGCCGTTGGGCCACAAGACTTAGTGACAATAGCCAGCCAGGCTAAGGCATATGTTGCGGAAAAGAAACAGCAGCTTCCACCAGGAGTTGAGCTTGATTATTGGGCTGATACGACTTATTACCTTCAGGGCCGGCTCGATATGATGCTAAAGAATCTCGCGATCGGTGCTCTGCTAGTGTTTATTATTCTTGGGTTATTTATCGAGTTAAATATTGCTTTTTGGGTAATGCTGGGTATTCCGGTATGTTTTTTAGGGGCGCTGGCGATGCTGCCCTTAGTGGGAGTGAGCATTAACCTGATAAGCCTGTTTGGCTTTATTTTGGTGCTAGGTATTGTTGTTGATGATGCAATTATTATCGCAGAGAGCGTACATAGTAGTATATTGAAGCAGGGAGATAGTCTAAGCAGTGTTATTAGCGGTGCTCAACGTGTGGCAACTCCAGCAACATTTGGCGTGTTGACAACAATTTGTGCCTTTATGCCGACACTGTTTATAAGTGGCAGTATGGCTAACTTCCCTGCTGCCTGTGGCTTTGTCGTGTTATTTTGTTTGTTGTTTTCATTGATAGAGTCAAAATGGATATTGCCTGCGCATCTAGCGCATCGTCATAGTGGGTTATCACGCTGGATTAAGAGTGAGCATCAACAGCGCTTGCAAGTACGCTGTAATGCGCTCTTGAGCAAATTTATTGAGCAAAAATATTTGCCATTCCTACGAGTTTGTATCCGTGAACGTTACACAACGATGGCAGTATTTGTAGCAATTTTTATTCTTACTATTGGCTTAATGGCGGGGGGCTGGATACGTTATGTAATGACGCCAGACTCCCCTAACGATTATGTTGAAGCGAAGGTAGAGATGGTGCGGGGCACCAGTGAGCAGAAGACTATGGCTGCTATGCAGCGGATTAAGCAGGCTATCAGTGAGGTCGAAGTTCGATATCTTGAGCGGGAAGGCGTGGAGCAGAGTTTTATTCGCCATTCCTTCAATCATACGAGTGATGGTCGTATTGGCTCCTTTATGCTTGAATTGAGTAAGCAGGAGGAGCGCATTATTGGTAGTCAAGAGATTGTTGATCAATGGCGTGAGGCAGTAGGTGAAATCGTCGGCGCTAAACAGCTGTCTTTTTCGGCGGTAGATGATCGCCCGGGAGGAGACATTGCCTTTAATCTTGTCAGTGATGACGCGATACAGCTTCGTGCGGCAGCAAACGAGCTGGAGAAGAAGCTGGCGAGCTATGACGGTTTATCGGATATAACCAATGGTATCGGTGGGCAGATGACGGAGGTTGCTTTGTCTATAAAGCCTTCGGCACAGGCGCTGGGGTTGTCGATGTCGGACATAGCCTTGCAAGTTCGACAGGCGTTTTACGGTGTCGAGGCTCAGCGTATTCAGCGGGGGGCGGATGAGGTGCGAGTCATGGTACGTTATCCGTTGCAGCAACGAGAATCTTTTGCTTCGCTTGAAAATATGACAATACGTAACGGCAGTGATGAATTGCCGCTATTGTCTGTGGTGGAGATAGAAAACACATTAGCTGAGGCGCAGCTAAATCGTATAGACGGGCAACGTGCTGCCCAGATCGCAGCTAAGGCTGATAAAAGTCGTATTGAGCCTCAACAGGTAAGCAATGAGATCATTGAGAATTACTTGCCGCAGTTATTGCAAAAATACCCCGCGGTGAGCTACGAGCTTGACGGCAGCTCGCAGGAGGCGAAAACAATGGAGAAAGAGCTTTTTGTAGGCTTCTTTTTGGCGTTGCTGGGTATCTATGCACTGTTAGCGGTTCCATTACGCTCATATAGCCAGCCGGTTATTATCATGTGCGTTATTCCGTTTGGCTTGATTGGTGCTGTTTTTGGTCATGCGGTGTTGGGTATGACTGTTAGCATGATGTCAATTTTTGGCATTATCGCGTTAGCAGGAGTGGTGGTAAACGATAGCTTGATTATGGTCGACTTTATAAATCGAAGTATTGAGCGCGGAAGCACGATATTGGACGCGGTTTTAGAAGCAGGCGGAGCCCGGTTTAGGGCGATTCTATTGACATCCTTAACAACGTTTTTTGGCGTTCTACCCATGTTGTTGGAGACCAGTGTACAGGCGCAATTTGTTATTCCAATGGCTGTGTCATTAGGCTTCGGCATTATTTTTGCGACCGTGATTACGCTGTTGCTTATCCCTTGTCTCTATATGGTCTTGGCAGATCTACGCTCATTGTTCAGCATTTCGTTGCCAGTATCATGTGATGAAGGGTAATGTTTATGCTGTTTAAGGCGGTTGTTTGATGCGTAGAGTTATTCAATGTCCTGATTGTGGGTTTAAAGCGGTGGAGCTGGTACGGCCCTCAAAGTTACTCAAACAATACTGCTGTTTGGCCTGCGAAAAGGTATTATCTGTTACTAGAGAGGATGATTGTTGTGTTTTTTGTCTATATTCAACAATAGGTTGCAGGTCTTTCGCGAGTAGTGGTGGTTCGAACTGATCGTGTTATTTTCACTGCCACTACGTGTACTATAAGCATATAGTTAAAAGTTATAAAGAAGGGCGTTGATTATATATTTCTGTTTGCTTATAGTTTCGCTTCCCGACTAAATACACGATGATGTGCGATTGAGTGGGTGTAGATGTTGAGGATAATAACATGCAGAATTTAGATCTGGCCGAAATAAACGCTCAGTTGCGTGATAAGTCAGCAGAAGAAATTATTAAGTGGGCTTTGTCGTTAGAGCGGCAGACTATTCAAACAACAAGCTTTAGTCCAAACGCTGCAGTGATGTTGCATCTGTTGGTTAAGGTTGATCGTCGTGTCCCGGTGTTGTGGATTGACTCAGGTTATAATACTCGTGATACCTATTTAGTTGCGGAGCAATTGACGGAAGATTTACAGCTGAATCTGCAGAGCTATGCACCGTTAATGACGACGGCTCGCCGTGATGCAATGATGGGGATACCAACGCTGGACGATGAGGCTCTGCACAAGGAGTTTACTCGTCAAGTGAAGTTGGAGCCCTTTCAAAGAGCGTTAGAGCAGCATAAGCCCGAAGTATGGTTAACGGGTATACGCAATAATGAGACGGCGTTTCGCGAAACGTTGGATGTCGTCTCTTGGGATAGCCGTGGTATTTTGAAGGTTGCGCCAATATTCTATTGGGATGATAAGCAGGTCGATAGCTATATGGCAGAGAATAAGCTGCCTAGCTGTAAGCGTTATTTTGATCCGACCAAGGTTGAAGATAAGCGCGAATGTGGTTTGCATACTGGCGGTTGATAAGTTTAGGTCGTTGATAAAAGCCTCATATGAGGCTTTTTTGCTAATTTTTCTCTATATTAGGCTGCGTAAAACATAGGTGCTTGTTTTGCAGTACTTTTGTCGGCGAGAAACCCCTCGTCTTTTAGCTGCTTGAGGGCGCAGGAGATCGCTTCTTGGTGTTTTTTTTCTAGAGCACTCATGGTTCTTTCGTGCTTACTTTTCTCTTTTCTGCTCAATTCGTTCCAATCATCACGAACAGGTATGTGGTTGGTTGCAAGCGCAACGTCGTTAAAAATTTGATAGGGCCTTCTCTGTTCTTCGTTGTAACCCATAAAGTCCATTAAGCCGTTGATGCGGATACTAGCTTCGATAGCCCCTACTTGTTGGTCGATGGCTCCCAGGGTAAGCAGACGTATACTTTCTTGCGCGTAGTCTCTTCGCTGTTGCTGGTCGGCGAGTACTTGCTCAACCATCTTTTTCTGGTCATTTTCTTTAATCTTTACAGCCTGTACTGACCGGTAGGCGAGGTAGCTGAGAATAATAACGATAATGACCCCTAAGCTTAATAATAGGTAGGCGTTGGCTTCGCTCATGATAATCGCTCGATGACAGAATGTGGCGGCGAATATAGCATATCTAGGGGTTTATCGAGAAGAGTCAAGAAGATTTGTTATAAAATCAATTACGTGAGGTTTGTCGTTAAGGGGCGTGTTGCGATAGCTATCGAAAAATGAATCCTGTGCGAGCTTGCTAGTGAGTTTTATGTGTTGAGGTCTTATTGGTGCATATTAAGTGGATATGATGTCGATGTACTATGCAGTGATGATTGCTGGGGGGAAGTTGGCTAATATCTGCAGCGACATATAGCAGTATTCAATTCTAATAAGATAGATATCGACATGGAGTCGCTAACATGGAAGTACACTTTAGGTGGACGGTGGTGGTATTGGCATTGTTTGCGGGCTTTGAGGCATCGGCAACCTCGTTAGATTTCACACGTAGTTCGGGCAAGGTTTCGGTCCTTGAGCGTGATTTTGAGGGTATCGTTTTGTCGGTGACTGCGAAGAGGCGGGGGCGCAATGCAGATGTGACTGGCAATCGAGGGGGGTTGGGGGTCAATGGTGGGGTGAGTCACTTTCAGTCCTGGGGGCGAGAAAAGATGGTGTTTAGCTTTACTGAGGCAGTGAATTTAAGTTATTTGACTTTTGATTCAATGACTTGGAATGACTGGTCGGGTGAGGATAAGGTCCGTTATAGCGATAGTCGTGGCATTTCAGTGCTATTGAAAGGGAGTAATTGGCGCTGGGACTTAGGGGCAGAAGGGATTACTTCTTTTACTTTAGAGGCGAAAGGCTTTCTGACAAGCACGTTTATTGCGGATATTGATGTGGAGCCGGTGCCCCTACCAAGTGCTGCCTGGTTATTCCTGTCGGCGATCCTAGGAGGAGCTAGCCTAGCGCGAGCCCGTAGTTCTGCTGTTTAATAAATTCGCTATCAGGCTCAGTGAGCGATTCGTCATGGGTGGTCGGAACTATATACAAAAGCTTGGTGCATAGAAACTCGACTGAGCTGTGACGGCGTTGATATTTGTGAGGGGTACACTTCACAGAACTTACGTTCTATATCTAGAAAGTGACGTAAATATCTTAAACTCAAATAGTTATAGAATTTAAGCGCTGTCGATATTAATTACAAGAGTCGTGCAGAAGGTTTTTTTGTCCGCGTAACGTATTGATAAGCCACGGCTTCAATTAATTGCGTTGTTGGCCTAATAATTGCTCTTACTATAGTTAGGGCATAGTTTTAACACCTTAAAGACACTACGTATATTTATGTCGTGGGCTGGCTTGTTGTAGCAGAAGGTGTTTAGTGTTTGCTGCTTTTAAAAGGGTGGCTGTTAATTCTAAGAACGATAAATATAAAGTGTTAACGGGAGTTATTGGTATGAGTTTTCAAATTAAGTTGTCTGTAGCGTCATTGGCGTTAGCGGCGAGTTTTGCTACCACTGCCGCAACGATTGATTTTACCGGTGGGGCTGGTAATGCGCCGGCTTTTAATCAGGTGATCGGCGACGGTACCACAATGGCGGTGAGTGGTACTCGTAAGGGGCGTGATGCCAACATTACTATGAACCGGGGTGGGCTAGGTGTTAAGGGGGGGGTGAATCACTTTCAGTCCTGGGGTCGAGAGACAATGACGTTTAGCTTTACTAGTGCGGTAAGGCTAAACAGCCTGACGTTTGATAGTGGGACATGGAACGATTGGACCGGAAAGGATCAGTTTCGTTATACGGATAGCTCTGGTTTTACAACGATTCTTAAGGGGGGGTCTAACTATTGGGAGTTGGGTGCCGATAATATAACATCGTTTACCTTATCTGCTGTGGGTAACTGGACGAGTAGTTTTGTCTCGGCGGTTGATGTTGAGGCAGTGCCTCTTCCTGCATCGGCATGGATGTTTGGCTCGGCGCTATTGGGCTTGGCAGGCATGGCTCGTCGCAAAGTAAAAAAATAGAAATTTTCTAAGTAATAAAAAAGCCGCTAAATAGCGGCTTTTTTATTGGCTTGATATCACTATTTTTTAATAATAACAGAAGAGCCGTGTCCGAATAGGCCCTGGTTGGCGGTGATGCCAACTTTGGCGCCATCGACTTGACGCTCACCTGCCTCTCCGCGCAACTGCCATGTTAGCTCGCAGATCTGAGCTAGTGCTTGTGCGGGTACTGCTTCACCGAAGCAGGCAAGCCCGCCCGAGGTGTTGACGGGGATGCGGCCGCCAATTTTGGTGTCGCCATTACGGATCAGCTGCGCGGCAGTGCCTCGCTCACAGAGTTGAAGGTCTTCAATCCAGTCGAGCTCAAGCGCTGATGAAAGATCGTAAACCTCGGCGATATCGACGTCGCTTGGGCTGATGCCGGCTTCCTCGTAGGCCTTGATGGGCAGCGAGGCGCGGAAACTCTGGCCTTCTACCATGGCGGCTGCAGCAGAGTCTGTTGCGATATCGGGCATCTCAACAACTGAGTTGGCAAAGCTTGGGGTGACGGTTGAGATGGCTGCGACACGGGGCGCGTCACCTTTGCCGATCTTTTTTGCATACTCGACGCTAGACACGATCATCGCTGCACCACCGTCGCTGGTGGCGCAGATGTTCATTAGGCGCAGAGGGTCGGCGACCATGGCCGATGCTCGTACATCTTCGAGGCTAAACTTCTTGCGATAACGTGCATAGGGGTTGGTGAATCCGTGCTCGGCGTTCTTTACCTTGACCATGCTGAAGTCCTCTTCGGTATCGCCGTAGATGTCCATGCGGCGTCGAGCGTAGAGGGCGAAGTAGCTCGGATTGGTGATGCCAAGGTAGAAGCGTAACCAGTCGGGGTCATCGGGCCGGTAGCCCTTTGCGGGAGCGAGAAAGCCTTTCGGTGTCGTGTCGGCACCTACTACGAGGCAGACATCAGCTTGGCCTGAGAGGATTTTTGCACGAGCGGCGGCGAGGGCTTGAGAGCCGGATGCGCAAGCGGCATAGGAGGTGTTTACTTCGGCGCCTTGCCAGCCTAACGCTTGGGCGAAGGTGGCGCCTGCAACATAGCCGGGGTAGCCGCAGCGCATGGTGGCAGCGCCGGAGACAAACTGCACGTCGTTCCATTCTATGCCAGCATCTTTAATCGCATCGCGAGCGGCCTTGACGCCGTATTTGGTAAAGTTGTGCCCCCATTTACCCCATTGGTGCATGCCTACGCCGAGAATTGCAATTTCATCGCTCATTATTATGTCCTGTCAAATTTATCAGTATCGCTAGTGCTGTATTACTAGGCTTTAGTGCGCTGTTCTTGTCGCGGCACTATGAATCTGTCATTAGGCTGGGTTGCTAACGGGCTTCCATTTCCATGTGATTTTATCATTCTCCTCATCCTCATATAGAGTCTCTAAGCACAGTTCAACCTCCATGCCGACCTTGAGATCTGCAACAGTGACGCCCTCGATTGCTTGTCCAAGGATGATCATCTTTTCTTTGTCGAGCTCAACGGCAGCGATGGTATAAGGGACGAAGGGGTCGGCGGCGACGAAGGGTTCGGGTGGCTTGTAGCAGGCGTTGGTGTAGGACCAGATCTTACCGGTGCGGCTCAATTCCACCTCGTCGAAGCTCTCGCTTTCGCAACTAGGGTTTTTACAGAAACTTGTCAGCTTTGGGAAATAGTAAGTGCCGCATTCGCTACAGCAGGTGCCGATCAGGTGTGGCGCTTTCTGATCCATGGTATACCAACCTTCGATGGCGGCAACTTGCGGTTTCTGGCTCATAACGTCTCCTTGTGAAACGGGGCTTATCGATAGTGTCACAAATATAGTGGTGCCGAGCGAGGCTCCTCATGAGGGCTGAGCTCTCAGGGTGAGGAGTTGGTCGTATGGCGCTATGTCGATGAATAGTTTTTATAGTCTCCGCTAGGTTACTACTTAGTTCTCGTCGACATCAATACAGGGCTGAAGCAGAGGGGAGATTATGGCGTCTTTTTAATATAAACAGGGTAAGGGCATTAGGTATGCAGTGTAGCTGCCTGCTGTCTATTTTTGTCAGCGAAGTTGACCGCTAATGTCCTTGTTGTTAACAACCTTTTTATCAATCATTGTGAGTATGGAGGTCGTGTTTCGATACGGCTCAAGCCGATGTCGCTGAAACGTATGGTGGCAGGCTACGATAACAATTATTAAATCTCGACTAACGCTGTTTTATTGTCCGAAGCAGGACTAACAAGTGAGTGATTAGATCGATAACGGAGCCGATATGAAAGTTGAGTTTACTCCCGAACAAGAAGCTCTGCGGACAGAGCTGCGGGCCTATTTCGATGAGCTTATGACGCCGGAGCTGCGTGCTGAAGTGGATGCGACGCCGGGCGAGGGCGGTGGCGAGCTATTTTGGCAGGCGATGGATAAACTCGGCAAAGATGGTTGGATTGGCGTCGGCTGGAGTAAAGAAAGGGGGGGACGTGGTATGACCGCCTTTGAGCAGATGATTTTCATCGAAGAAGTGATGCGTGCAGGCTTCCCTTTCCCCTTCTTGACAACTGAATCTGTTGGCCCAATTTTGGCGGACAACGCCTCCGAACGTATGCGTGACCTTTTAGTGCCGAAGATTCTCGAGGGTAAGTTGATTATGGCCATCGCTTACTCAGAGCCTGGTTCGGGGACTGACTTGGCATCGCTAACAACGACCGCGATACGTGATGGTGATGAATGGGTGATCAAGGGGCAGAAAATATTCACCTCATTAGCGCAGCACGCTGATTATGTTTGGATTGCCGCACGGACCAATCAAGACCCGGCGGTTAAAAAGCACAAAGGTATTTCCATATTTTTGGTCCCGACAACGGCTGAGGGTTACGATCGAACGCCGATCCATACGTTAGGTGATGTGACGACTAATGCGACTTACTATGACAATGTGCGCATACCTGCTGATCATTTGGTCGGAGAGCTAGATGCTGGTTGGAAGTTGATTACTAGTCAGTTAAATCGTGAAAGGCTTAGCCTTGTGAACTGCGGCCCAGTATCGCAGCTGTTAAATGAGACGATGCAGTGGGCAGACAAGAATCATTATACCAATGGCAAGCGAGTACTTGATGAGCCTTGGGTGCAGATGAACCTCGCTAAGGTCAGAGTAGGAATCGAGGCATTAAAACTTATGTGTTACAAACAGGCCTGGTCGATTACTAACGATAAACTAGAGATGGCTGATGCTTCTGCGGCGAAAGTTTATGGCACAGAGTTTTTTATCGAAGCTTATCGTCTATTGGCCGAGGTTTTGGGGCAAGTTGCCAACGAACACCTAGATTCGAAGGGGGTGCAGTTGCGTGGACGGCTTGAAATGATGTACCGCACGGCGTCGATTATTACCTTCGGTGGCGGAGCTAATGAAATTCAACGTGACATTATTTCGGCGGCGGGTCTTTGGATGCCGCGCGCCTCGCGCTAGGAGTTAGTATGGACTTTTCATTTTCAGAACAGCAGCAAGATGTACAAAATTTGGCCCGTCAAATTTTGACAGAAGAAGTCAGTGCCGAACGACAAGATGTCGTTGATCAGCAGCCAGACCGCTTTGATAAAGCGCTTTGGGCAAAACTTGCGGAGGCAGGTTTGCTGGGGGTTAGTATTGCTGAAAAGAACGGTGGCATGGGCTTCAATTTCACTGAGCTTTGCTTCTTTATTGAGGAGGCTGGTCGTACTGTAGCTCCGATCCCCGTGATCCCGGTGTTGGTAAGCGCAGCCTTGCCTATCCAGCAATTTGGCAGTGTTGAGCAGCAGCGACGGCTGTTACAACCTCTGGCTAGTGGCAAAACTTTGATTACGACGGCCTTTATGGAGCCGATGGGAGAGGATCCAGCTACACCATTAACACAGGCTCGGCCGCAGGGGGCTGGTTATGTGGTTAATGGTGTTAAGACGGCGGTGCCACTGGCACATTTGAGTGAGCGTGTATTGATTTCGGCGAAAACCGATAATGGTGTGGTGGCACTGATGATCAACCCTAGGGCAGAGGGAGTGACGTTAGTACCTTTAAAGGTAACAAGTGGCGAACCCCAGAGTGAAATGAGGCTGGAAAACGTCTTGGTGGCCACCTGTGATGTGCTGGCAGGGCCAGAGCAGGGTGGTGAGCTAATGACCTGGGCGGCGCAACGAACGATTGTTGCCTATGCGGCGATGCAGGTGGGTGTGAGTGATAAGTCTATGCGTATGACGGCCTCTTATACTGCAGAGCGACAGCAGTTTGGTGTCCCTATTGCGACGTTTCAAGCGGTAGGGCATCGCGCCGCTAACTGTTTCATCGATGTTGAGTGCTTGAAGCTGACTGCATATCAAGCAGCCTCGTTACTAGAGGCAGATGTAGATGCTTCGACTGAGGTTGAGATTGCTAAAGTTTGGGCGGGAGATGTGGGGCATCGGGTGAGCTTTGCCTCTCAGCACCTACATGGTGGTATCGGTATCGACAAAGATTATCCGCTTTGGCGTTATTGTCTCTGGGCTCGGCACATAGAGTTAACCCTAGGCTCGAGTGCGTCAACGCTGGCGAAATTAGGTGAAAAAATAGCTAAAGGTGAGGCTTACGTAAGCTAGGTGTGCGTCACTCTTAATGAGCCGAGGAGGAGACCAGCCTCGGCTTTTTTGCCCTACTAATTAACTCATTAGTTATCTTTTAACAGCGCTTGCTGTGCCGCTAACATGCGGGCAATGATCTCCTCCTGCTCTTTATCGGTTAGCTCCTGCTCTTTATCGGTTAGCTTCTGTTCATTATCAGTTGTTCCCCGCTCGTTTATTGTTAGGGTTACCTGGCTTGCTTCTATCTTCTGGGCTGCTGCCTGCTGAGTATTGTCATCATCTATTGAACTTGCGCATATATGTTGTGCGCTGGGGTTTTTCTCTATGTTCGTGTTGTTGTTGTTGTTGTTGTTGTTGTTGTTGTTGTTGTTCGCCTCAGGTTTTGTGGCCGTAGTAGGGAGCGGTAGAAAACTGTCATCGTACGCAGGGAAGATAGGCTTACCTTTTTCATCGGTCTCTACCTCAGTGATTTTTAGCCTTAAATCGACGTTATGACTGTTGTTCTCTACTAAGGTGTTAAGTGCTTGATCACGGTGAGCGGTCACGAAAGGGGTCTTCATGTCTTCAGGCATAAGCCATAGGCCTTGTTTGGTGAGGTATTGGCCGTATTGATTGACAATGATAAAAGCGGTAGTCATAGCGGGTTGTCAGCCTGTCAGTAGAGCAGATGAAAAGGGTTTGAAGGCAAAGTTTACCTTAATAGCAGCAGTGTCGTGAAGAGTGGCTTGAGGCTTCTTCGTTATGTGTTGATAATGCCACGATTGCTTCTATCAGCATTAAGCTAAGAGGGACTCTACCTGAGAAAATGAAGTTTACTGCTCCAGATAAGCACGAGATAAACGCTGGTGCGTTAGAAAGCTTAGGGTGTGTGAGGGGGAGGAGCCTCGGTGGAGCTTGGAGATAGAGGGTTCTTTAGGGTGTTTGGCTTGTTTCGTGGGTCGTCAAAGGCTGTTTCTTACTCTGCTAGTCGTGAGGCTATTTGTTATGTTATCTGGTGTTACATCGTTATCTAAGAGCTATTGGTCTATATTATGTCTCGTTTGAGAGGCAATAAAATAACGGCCTTATATTTATTTGCTATATACGACCTCTTTAAATATTTTTTTTGGCACGATAATTCTGTAAAAACACACTGTTTTCATTGTTTGTTGCTGAAATGTCCTTCGTTATCGTGGGATATATCTTACAAAACCGTGATTCTATTTGCTCTGCTTTGTCTTGGTGCAATTTTGTTTTTTTACTGTCTATAATATGAAATATTTTTTTTGCTATACTGCATCACCTGACAGCGGTGCAAAATATTGCTGCAGTAACTGGAAATTAAAAGAAAGGAGTTCTTTGCCTCATGGAAAATGCAAGTTTGTTATTTGGTTCGTTGGCTGGAAATGGTAAGGGTCTAGTTGGAATGCTAGAGAAGTTGAACTGTTTGGCAATCGACAGTGTGGAAAAAGTCGCTGCTTTACAGTTAGAGTCGGCAAAGTACTATACTGAAATTGGTATTGACCAAATGCGTGCAGTATCGGGGATTCGTGACGCTTCTGCTGCAAAAGAATACGCAACAAGCAGTGTTGGTGTTGTGACCCAAGTGAATAATAAAATACTTGAAGATAGTAAAAAAATAATCGCAGCCAACGTTGAGCTTAGAGGACAGGTGATCGATATCGTCAAAGGTGGTCTCTCAGAAAAAGGTGCTGAACAGGCTGCGGACAGTAAGCCTGCGAAGTCAACTGCTAAGAAAGCTAGCGCTGCTTAATATTCTTGATTTGTTGCTTTGTTGAAAGGCGGGGATTCCCGCCTTTTCTGTTTTTGTGTCAGTAAAAATACATTTTTTTGAATGAAAGAGAGTAGAGATGAGTCAGGATAAAGGTGATGATTTTCTCGGTGCTGATATGTTTGGCAGCGATTTTTGGCGACAAGGTTTATCGGATATATTAGAGGCCGGTTCGATAGAGAAGAACTTGGGTGATTTAGCTGGTTTTGTCGTCAACCAGCAAAAT
This sequence comes from Sinobacterium caligoides, assembly GCF_003752585.1. NCBI lineage: Bacteria > Pseudomonadati > Pseudomonadota > Gammaproteobacteria > Cellvibrionales > Spongiibacteraceae > Sinobacterium > Sinobacterium caligoides. The sequence goes on along the minus strand of NZ_RKHR01000003.1, from coordinate 891,656 downwards.
ACTATGTTGAAAACTTTAACCGGGCAGGTTTCATCAGCAGCAACACCGTATAGCACCTTAATGGGATCTCTTAATGAAATTCTTAAGGGGGCAGTCAGTACGGACTCAAGTCACCCAGAAGCGATAGTAGAGCGACAATTTAGGTTGCTTGAACGGCAGTTAGACCTTTATCAATCGACTGTTTTGAAGATGTGTGGGGTGGCTGATGAGCAGGTTGAAGAGAAGTCGTCTGCGGCGAAGGCTGATGGCCGCTTTAAGGATCTAGAGTGGCGAAATAATATTCTCTTTGATTTCATTCGGCAGTCATATTTGATGACCAGTGAAAGTGTGCTGGAGTCTATACAGAAAGATTTGGCTGTGGATGAAAAGTCTAAGGCGAGACTACACTACGTAATGCGGCAGATGATTAGTGCTATGTCGCCAACAAACTTCCCACTAACAAACCCTGAGGTGCTGAGAAAGACAGTCGAAACCAAAGGTGAAAATCTTATTAAAGGCATGATGCAGATGCTTGAGGATAAGAGTTTTGGGGGCGAGTTTCTTAACGCCTGTCAAACGGATCCGGAAGCCTTTTCTGTTGGTCAAAACCTAGCCTGCACAGAAGGCAGTGTTGTCTATGAAAATAGGTTGTTACAGCTGATACATTATAAGCCATTGTGTAAGTCTGTGACTGCAACTCCGCTGTTGTTAGTGCCTTCATGGGTGAATAAGTATTATATTATGGATTTGTCGTCGGATAATTCCTTGGTGAAATGGCTGCTAGAGCAGGGTGTTGATGTTTATATGATTTCTTGGGTTAATCCCGATGAAAGTTTTCGCGATGTAACCGTTGAAGACTATATTGAAGAGGGTTTGCTATCGGCAGTCGATTTCTTATCTTCGCAAGGTATTAATAGTGTCTCAGCGGCGGGTTACTGCCTCGGTGGGTTGTTGTTATCATTAAGCTTGGCGGTAATGAAGAAACGAAATGATCAGCGTATTGTCAGCGCAAGTTATTTGGCGACGAGTTTCGATTTTACTGATCCTGGCGACATTGCTATTTTCATTAACGAGCAGTTCGTTGATTCTATTGATAAGATGATGGAACAGAAAGGATATCTTGACGGTAGGATGTTGGCGTTTGGTTTTAGCTTGTTGCGAGAAAACGACCTGTATTGGAATTATTATATTCAGAACTATTTGTTAGGTGAGCGCCCAGAGGCATTCGACATTATGCATTGGAACTCTGATAGTACCCATGTGCCATATAAGTTACATAGTTTCGTTCTACGTGACCTTCATCTGGATAACCGTCTTGCCAGCGAAGAGGGTGTTAACTTGTGTGGTGTGAGTATCGATTTGTCTTCGCTAGATATCCCCAACTATATTGTGGCTACGGAGAAGGATCATATTGCTCACTGGCAATCATGTTATAGCGGAACGGCGATACATGGTGGCCAATCGAGATTTGTTCTGGCGGGTTCAGGTCATATTGCTGGCGTAATTAACCCTCCATGCAAAGAGAAGTATCATCATCGTATTATAGAGCAAGGGTTTTCTGGTTTTAGTGAGCTACCTGACGTCAAAGCAATTGAAAAAATTAAGGGCTCGTGGTGGCCAGATTGGGTGCAATGGTTTAAAGCTCAGCATGGTGAGATGAAAAAACCATTGAGAGAAAATAAGAAAACAATTATCGAATCAGCTCCTGGTCGATATGTGTGTGTTAGTGTTGCCGATCATGAAAGGGAGCGTAGCGAAGAAAGCAGTTTATAATTAGAAGATACTAGGAAGTTAAACCTCCTCTTTATGTGTCATAGAGAGGAGGTTTTTTTATGCATGAATATTTTATAGGTTACTTTCAATAAGGTGGTTTATTTGCGCGATCGTTTGATAACTTCCAGGATTAATACGACGCGGGCTGTCATAGCAGTCTACACAGTGCTCTTGTGCGTTATTTGTTCTTGGGAAACGGCTAAAATCACTGCGAGGGTTGCCGTGGTGATAGCCGGGGGCGGAAGACGAAACAATTTTTGGTATAGAAACTTCGCTAAAGCAACCAGGTTGTTGAATATCATAATTTTCTTGGATGTCGGTTAATAATCGCCGAATAAGCTTTGAGGGAGGGTGGGTGTTTCCATCTTGGTCGTAGATACTGCTGGGGAGATGTTGTTTGCTTTTGTGGCTGTTGAAATTACTTGATGTGCTTCCTGCTTCAGGCGCTGTATTGATTAGTGGCATGAGTCTTCCCTAAGTTTTCACAGAGGCTTATCGACAATCCTTGCGATAGGCGAGTTTTGTTGTGCTGTAAAAGCACATCGCTTCAGTTTGGTATAGAAAGTCTGATTACGCCAGTAATGACTTATAATATTCTGTGAATTTTTTATGACGTTAGATATGTTTTTTTGAATTAGCGTAAATAGTTTTCTTTTTTGTGAGAATGATTGATAGACACTCTCAAACGATAGAGTTTTAGGAGATTGGTATCAGTTGTTGTTTGTTGCGACTTTTTAATTTCGTTGGCAGATAAATACTGTTGTCGATAGTGTGCTGAAGGTATTCTTACGGTCAGGCATTTATCCTTAGCTTCAGTGAGTGAGAACTGATATGAATAATGAACATAACATCTATAGGTTTAATCGAGAGCAGGCGCCTCAAGGTGGGAAAGAGTTACTGCCAGGGGGCGAGCATACTGTCTTGGGGGCTTCGCTGCTCCCCCCTTTTGCTAGTGAGTACGAAGTGGTTCTATTGGGTATGGGGTGCTTTTGGGGGGCTGAACGACGTCTTTGGCAGCAGCCAGGCGTGGCGGTCACGGCGGTAGGTTATGCAGGTGGTGAAACGGCCTACCCGAGCTACCAGCAAGTCTGTACAGGTTTGACAGGGCATACCGAAGTTGTGCTGGTAGTTTTCGACCCCCTTAAAACAACGTTACAACAGCTACTGGCTATCTTTTGGGAGAGCCACGACCCGACACAGGGTTTGCGGCAGGGTAATGATACGGGCAGCCAATACCGTTCAGCTATCTATACTAGTAAAGAGAGTCAGCAGCCGGTGATTGAGCAGAGCTATCAACAATATCAGCAAAAATTAACGGGGAGTGGCTTTGGTACAGTGACGACAGAGGTCAGAATGGGGGTGCCTTTCTATTACGCGGAAGACTATCACCAACAGTATCTAGATAAGAACCCGGCGGGCTATTGTGGGCTGAAGGGGACGGGGGTGAGCTGTTCATAGCTCACCCGCCGAAGGGCAATGATGGGTTAGCTGCCTAGGGTCGCGACCATGATTGCCTTGATGGTGTGCATGCGGTTCTCGGCTTCATCAAAGACGATTGAATGATGGGACTCAAACACCTCATCAGTCACTTCGAGGCCATTCATACCGTACTTGTTTGCAACCTGTTTACCAACGACAGTCTCGTCATCATGGAACGCTGGCAGGCAGTGCATGAATTTGATGTCGGGGTTGCCAGTCAGTACGAGCATATCGCTGTTAATTTGATAGGGGGTCATGATGGCGATTCGTTCGTCCCAGGCCTCCGCAGGCTCACCCATTGAGACCCAGACGTCGGTGTAGAGAAAATCACATCCCTTGACGCCGCTGGCGACGTCTTCGGTCAGGGTGATTTTTGCACCGGTTGTTTCGGCAATCGCTTTGCATTGCTCAACGAGTTCGGTCTCGGGCCAGTACGTTTTTGGTGCAACGAGACGGATGTCCATCCCCATCTTTGCGGCACCGACCATCAACGAGTTACCCATGTTGTTGCGCGCGTCGCCAAGATAGGCAAAACTCATTTGATTGAGTTGCTTGCCGTTACCATGCTCTAACATCGTGAGGAAGTCAGCGAGTATTTGTGTGGGGTGAAATTCATCAGTCAAGCCGTTCCAGACCGGAACACCGGCGTATTCGCCGAGTTCTTCGACTATAGCTTGGCCAAAACCACGGTACTCGATACCATCATACATACGACCGAGGACGCGGGCGGTGTCCTTCATTGATTCCTTCTGGCCTATCTGCGAGCCACTGGGTCCGAGATAAGTGACTCGCGCACCTTGGTCGAAAGCGGCAACCTCGAAGGCGCACCGAGTTCGGGTGGAGGCCTTTTCGAAGATCAGTGCGATATTCTTCCCCGCCAATCGTGGCTGTTCACAGCCGGCATACTTGGCGCGCTTTAAGTCTCCGGCGAGGTCGATCAGGTAACTGATCTCCTTCGGGGAGAAATCCAATAGTTTAAGAAAGTTCCGATTGCGTAAGTTAAAGGCCATGTCTCGCTCCAGCGAATTATTGTTAGAGCTTAGCTCTAAATCAGCTACTACTTGTTGTGTAGTTAGTTAAGTAGTCGCACAACGATAGTAAGCCCTCTATCTTTTCATATTTAGACGATGTGTGGTAGTCGGTTAAAAAAAATGTCACTGCTTGCTGATTAAGCGATAATTTATAACGACAAAGACCTGACAGCACAGGGCGGTCGAGACTATAATCGGCTGCGTCGAATCTGCTTCTAACCACTGTGAGGTGTTGAATGAAAAACACTCTGTATAACAAAGATATTATTTCTATTGCAGAGCTGTCCCGGCACGAGCTCGAACTGATTGTCTCCACGGCCAAGCAACTGAAGGAGCGACCACAGCCAAACCTGCTGGCAGGCAAGATTATCGCCAGTTGCTTTTTTGAGGCTTCGACACGCACGAGGCTATCATTTGAGACGGCGGTGCAGCGTCTGGGCGCTAGTTTTATTGGCTTTGACTCTGGTGGTAACACTTCGTTGGCGAAGAAGGGCGAGACCTTAGCGGACTCGGTGCAAGTGATTAGCTCCTATGCTGACGCCTTCTTCATGCGTCATCCAAAGGAGGGGGCGGCTCGGTTGGCGTCAGAGTTTTCTAATATACCAGTGATTAATGGTGGTGATGGAGCGAATCAGCATCCGACGCAAACGTTACTAGATCTGTTCAGTATTTATGAAACCCAGGGGACGCTTGATGGCTTGAAGGTTGCCTTCGTTGGTGACCTTAAGTATGGGAGAACAGTACATTCGCTCGCGCAGGCGTTATCGCTGTTCGATTGTGAGTTTTACTTTGTTGCGCCTGACGTATTGCAGATGCCTGACTATTTGTGTGATCAACTAACTGATAGCGGAGTAAAGTTTACTAAGCTTGATGAGTTTGACGAATTACTACCTGAGCTGGATATCCTCTATGTAACGCGGGTGCAGAAGGAGCGTTTTGATCCGACGGAATATCAGCATATGAAGTCGAAGTATGTGCTAAACGCCACTATGTTGGCAGGGGTGAAGGACAACCTTAAAGTCTTGCACCCGTTGCCTCGGGTCGATGAGATCACCACGGATGTCGATAAGACGCCCTACGCTTATTACTTTCAGCAGGCTCAAAACGGCGTCTATGCACGTCAAGCGCTACTGAGCTTAGTGCTCAAAGAGGAGGTGTGTGATGCCAAATAAAATGCAGGTTCGGGCAATTGAGGTCGGTACTGTGATCGACCATATTCCGCAGGGAATGGGCATTAGAATACTGAAGTTTTTCCAGTTAACGGATAAACCTGATTGTATAACGATAGGTCTGAATCTCCGCACGGCTAGCGGCGACCGTAAAGATATCATTAAGATTGAGAATACCCAGTTTACCCGCGAGCAAGCCAATCAGCTTTCTCTGTTTGCTGGTGAGGCGACGATCAACGTCATTGATAATTATAATGTAGTTGATAAGTATACAGTAAACCTGCCAGAGACGGTGGTGGGGGTATTGAGTTGCCCCAATAGCAACTGTATTACCCATGAGGAGCAGGTGAGCAGTCGATTCCACGTCAAGGTGAGAGCGGAGGTGGTTAACTTGAGTTGCCACTACTGTGAGAAGAGTTACCAGCCACGCGTATTTAAAGAGTTGCTCTAAGGGTGATTTAACCTAGATACAGTTAGTTGTAGGGCGAGTTTAGCTTTAAGCTGGCTCGCTTTTTTTATGGCTCTATCATGGCTCATCAAAAATAGCTTATCGAAAGAGGGAGGCCTCTCAAGAAGAGAGAGGCCTAGTCGCTATAGTTACAGTGTTGCGGCGAGGCGCGTTCCCTGGTCGATTGCACGCTTAGCGTCGAGCTCTGCAGCCACATCGGCTCCGCCAATGAGATGGTGAGGTTTCTCTAGGCCATCGACTAGCTCGCGTAGCGGGTCTTGGCCTGCGCAGATGATAATGTTATCCACAGGTAGGACTTGTGCTTCACCGGCAACATTCAGGTGTAAACCATTATCGTCTATCTTGACGTACTCGCAGCTATTGAGCATCTTTACACCGGCCATCTTGAGGCCTGTGCGATGAATCCAGCCGGTGGTCTTGCCGAGGCCAGCACCGACTTTGGAGTCTTTGCGCTGTAGCAGGTAGACCTCGCGGGCGGGCGTTGGCAGCTGTGGCTGCATGCCTTCGACACCACCGCGGGCTTGGAAGGTCATATCGACGCCCCACTGTGCCATGAAGGCAGGAATGTCTTGACTGGTGGCAACGTGGCTGCTGTCGTGGGTTAAGTATTCACTGACATCAAAGCCGATACCGCCGGCGCCGATAACAGCGACGCGCTTGCCGACCGCTTTTTTGTCGCGCAATACATCGAGGTAATTGAGTACCTTGGGGTGATCGACGCCGTCGATAGGCGGGGTGCGTGGGGTGATGCCGGTGGCGATGACGACCTCATCAAAGTCGCCCTCATTGAGGTCGCTGGCGGTCACGCTGGTGTTGAGTTTAAGTTCAACCTGCGTCTGCTTAATGCGGTTACCAAAGTAGCGAATAGTCTCGTAGAACTCTTCTTTTCCCGGCACCTGCTTCGCGACATTGAACTGGCCGCCGATATTAGCCGCCCGATCAAAGAGCGTTACCTGGTGGCCTCGTTCTGCGGCCGCAGTGGCGCATGAGAGCCCGGCCGGACCAGCACCGATAACGGCGATCTTTTTGACGTTGGTGACAGGGATCAGGTTGAGTTCTGTTTCGTGGCAGGCGCGTGGATTGACTAAGCAGCTGGTCATCTTCATGCTGAAAACGTGATCCAGGCAGGCCTGGTTACAGCCGATGCAGGTGTTAATCAGTTCACTCTGTCCCGCCGCCGCTTTGTTGACGAATTCAGGGTCGGCGAGGAATGGGCGAGCCATGGAAACCATGTCGGCGTCACCGCGGGCGAGCACTTGTTCGGCGACATCGGGTGTATTAATACGGTTGGAGGTAATCAGTGGGATGGATAACTCTTGTTTGAAGCGGGCCGTGACCCAAGTGAAGGCGGCGCGAGGCACCTTGGTGGCGATGGTCGGGATGCGCGCCTCATGCCAGCCAATGCCGGTGTTGATCAGTGTGGCACCTGCCTTTTCGATCTCCTTGCCCAGCTCGACAACCTCATCGAAGCTGCTGCCACCTTCAACAAGGTCGAGCATTGATAGACGGTAGATGATGATGAAGGCCTCACCGACAGCTTCGCGTACACGGCGCACCACGTCGATGGGGAGGCGGATGCGGTTTTGGTAGCTGCCGCCCCAGGCATCATCACGATGGTTGGTGCGCTGGGCGATAAATTGATTAAGGAAGTAGCCCTCTGAGCCCATGATTTCAACGCCGTCGTAACCGGCTTCTTGTGCCATCTTAGCGGTGAAAATGAAGTCCTGAGTCTGCTTTTCTATTTCTTCGGCAGTTAACGGGTGTGGCGTAAAGAAGTTGATAGGTGCTTTGATTGCAGAGGGACCAACGAGTTTCTCGCTCATGGCGTAGCGGCCAGTGTGTAAGATCTGCATGCAGATCTTACCGTCCTCGGCATGTACGGCATCGGTGATGACTCGATGATTGGCGATGTCTTCATCGCTGTTGATTAGCTTGGTGTGCTCATGGGTAGAGCCTTCGACGTTAGGGCCAAAGCCACCGGTGACGATGAGTCCTACACCGCCACGCGCCCGCTCGGCAAAGTAGGCGGCCATACGCACGTGACCACCGGGTGCCTCCTCGAGGCCGGTATGCATCGAGCCCATTAAACTACGGTTTTTGAGCGTGGTAAAACCGAGATCTAGTGGCTGTAGCAGGTGTGGGTAGTGCGAGTCGGCGGTTGTCATCGGGGGTCTCTCTCCATTAATAGTCGTTGATTGACTAGGCGACGCTTCGATTAGCGTTCTATGCCATAATGTCATCACCATAAACTTCAATTTTGACACTGTCAAGATTGGCTGCTAAATTGAGCCTATGACAACCATAAAGAAAACATACCATCATGGGGATCTACGCCGCAGCCTCCTCGATGAGGCGGTTGAGATGATCGATGAACTTGGCTTCGAAGGCATTAGTATGCGTAAGCTTGCTGATCGAGTGGGGGTGTCGCGTACAGCACTTTATCATCACTTTGATAGTAAGCAGGCGTTACTCTGTGCGGTAGCAGAGGATGGGTTTATTCACTATACCGAGATCCTCGGGCGGGTCGCTCGCTTAAGTAGTGGTTGCCATGAGCTGCGTATGCGAGCCTATGTCGCCGCCTATATTGACTTTGCGATGGAGCATTCTGCCTACTATGACTTAATGTTTGGTCGAGAAATTTGGAAGCAGGCAGCAGCATCGGACTCCTTGAAAGAGGTGTCATATGCAGCGTTTAAAGGCTTTGTTAAGACGGTTGAGCAGTGGCAGCGAGAGGGTGTGCTACCGATGACTGCCGATGCGTTGCGTTACTCCCAGGTCGTCTGGGCCTGTTTACATGGTTTGAGCCGACTGCTTATTGATGGCATCTATGTGGATAGAGGTGCACGTGAGGGAATGATTGATATGGCAACGCAGATATTGATTCAGAATTTAGGTAAGGATTAGCCACAGCGTTGGCCCTTATTGGTGGTGCTGTGCTATCTGGGTATAATGCCGCTCATTCCGGTGACTCTTCTCTAAATGGTGTGATGTGATGGTGGACTCTTATCAGCAGCGGTTCGGCGGCATCGGCCGCCTCTATGGCAAAGATAGTGCAGCTTTGTTCTTGCGCTCGCACGTCTGCGTGGTCGGTATTGGTGGCGTGGGGTCCTGGGCTGCGGAAGCATTAGCACGTAGTGGTATTGGTACGATTACCTTGATCGATATGGATGATATATGCGTCACCAATACTAATCGGCAGATACATGCTCTTGTCGACACGATTGGTCAATCTAAGGTTGAGGTGATGGCGGCACGTATCAGGCAGATCAACCCTGAGTGTGATGTCCGTGTGATCGATGATTTTATCACTGAGGATACGCTCTTTGAGTATATCGATAAGCGTTATGACTATGTTCTAGACGCTATCGATAGTGCCAATAATAAAGCGCGTTTAATCGCTCACTGTAAGCGCCAGAAAGTGGGGATTGTGACAACGGGGGCAGCAGGTGGGCAGATCGACCCAACACAGATTACTGTTGTCGACCTCACCAAGACCGTCAACGACCCGTTAGCCAAAAAGGTAAAGGGATTACTTCGCCGACACTACAACTTCAGCAAGACGCGAAACTTTTCTGTCCCCTGTGTTTATTCAACGGAGAAGTTACGTTATCCGCAGCCCGATGGCTCGGCCTGTGATACCAAGGCGGTCATGCAAGACGGGGTGCGTTTAGATTGTTCCGGAGGCTTCGGCGCGGCGACGGTAGTCACGGCGAGTTTTGCCTTTGCGGCGGTGGCTAAGATTTTGGAGAAGCTGATGCTGAAAGACGCTTTGAGAAAGCAAGAGGCGTTGAAAAAGAAGGAAGAGCAAAGCGCAGCAAAGTAGCGGCTCTGCTCTTATTTATGGCCTTCTAGTCGTTAACATCGACGATGACATTACGGCCAATCCAGTCGCGACCAATGAGTAACATGTAAGTGAGCTTAGAGCGGTCGCGGAGGTTGATGTTGAGAATCTCCGTCTCACCTTGCCACTTGATCTTGAGTGGAACTTTGTAGCGATATTCAGTGCCGAGCGCGTTGGTGATGTCGACTACTTTGGCGATAGTGGTGTGCACGGTTATTGAGTGCCCATCAGCGTTGATCAGGTCGAAGCTAATCTTCTTGCCGATGTTATCGAGCATGCTCGGCGACTCGTTGCTGATGCGGATGTTATGGGCGTTAATCGAGGTTGAGGCGGCCCCTGTATCGATGCGAGCTTCGAATTCGAGGTCGTTTTCGATAAGGAAGTTCGATATTTCGCCGATGGTTCGCTTCGGGTTGACATCGACAACGGCATTGCTATCCAGCCAGTCCCGACCAATCAATAGCTTATAGTTCATGTTTGAGCGATCGCGCAAATTGGCGTCGACAGAGCTGGTGACACCGTTCCAGGTCAGCTGTAAGGGTACGAGGTAGCGTGATTCTCTACCTTGTGGCGTCTTGATTAGGATGACTTTTTGAATGCGGGCTCGCTGCCGGCTTTCTTTTCCCTTGGCGTTGATAATCGTAAACTCAACTTCTTTACCGACGTTATCACGCATTTTAGCTGCGCCATCAATGACTTTGATGTCGCTGGCATTTATCGAGGTACGTGAGGCTCCAGTATCAATACGGGCTCGAAATACTGTATGGCCGTCCACGAGGAAGTTGGCGGTAGAGCCGATTACGGGCTTGCTTACTGTCTGCTCAGCGGGGCCTGCATAGGTAAAGTGGCTGCAAAGTAAAGAAAAAAGGATCATAAGGCGGGGCAGAGGCATATTCACTCCGTAGTGACGCGGGTTGCTCGATAATTATAGAGCACCAAGTCTATTCATTCGAAATGCTATTGCTATAGGTATTTACGATTATAGCGGCTTCACTTCTTGATCTGGGGGGGTTATTGAACGCTATTTTTGATCGTTTCAATGATGCTGGCTAGGCCATTGCTGCGTGAGGGTGTCAGATGCTTCTCTAAAGACAGCTGACGGAAGTAATCCGGTAGATCGAAGCTGAGTATTGCCTCGGTACTTTTACCTTGAAGCGCACATATAACTGCTGCGATTAGTCCTTTGACGATTCTGGCACGGCTATCGGCGAGTATATAGTAGTGTTCTTTATATTGGGCCACGACCAGCCATACATCACTTTCGCAGCCATGAATCTCGGATTCAGGGGTTCGAAGCTCGGTGGGTAGTGGAGGGAGTTGTTTGCCGAGCTGCATGATGATGCGGTAGCGAGACTCCCAGTCGGGGCAGTTATTCATCTGCGTGATCAGTTGGCTGTCGTTGATTGTTTGGCCGAGTGGAGATTGCTGCGCCAGGGCCGCTAGCTGCCCCGAAGCTGATGGTTGAGTGATTAGGTGTGTCATAACAATAACTCACAAGCTTTATGGACGGCAGTAACGAGAGCGTTAACGTCGTCCTCGTTGTTATAGAGGGCAAAGGATGCGCGTACGGTGCCGGTAAGGTTGAGCGAGGTCATCAAGGGTTGTGTGCAGTGGTGGCCGCTACGAACGGCGACACCCTGCTCATCTAACAGAGTTGCTATGTCACTAGGCTCGCAGCCATCTATTAGGAAAGAAAACAAACTGCCCTGAACTTTAGGTTCACCAATAATGTTGATGCCCTCAATGTCGGCAAGCTGAGTTTTTGCGCTACTGCATAGTTTTTGCTCATAACGTAAGACCTGCTGTCGGTCGATGCTACTGAGGTAATCAATGGCGGCGCCGAGCCCAATGATGGCGCTAATGTTTGGTGTGCCGGCCTCCAGGCGATAGGGCAGCTGATTATATTGAACCTTCTCAAAGCTAACCGTTTTGATCATTTCACCGCCGCCTTGCCAAGGCGGTAGAAGGTTTAATAATGGATATTTTCCCCACAAGATACCACTACCCGTTGGTGCGTACATTTTATGACCAGAAAACAGGTAAAAGTCACAGCCAATCTCTTGTACATCAATGTCGAGGTGGGCACATGCCTGCGCACCGTCGATGGCGACGAGGCTACTGTTGGCGTGTGCTAATCGTGTAAGCTCTTTGATAGGGTTGATAGTGCCAAGGGTGTTTGATACGTGAGTGAGGCTGACCAGGCGTGTGCGTGGGCCGAGGAGCGCTTGGTAATGGGGAATTGAGAGGTCGCCATTGCAGTCTAGGGGGATAACTTTTATCACTAGCCCTAGACGCTCTGCCAGCATTTGCCAGGGGACAATGTTGGCGTGGTGCTCTAACGTTGAGAGGATTACCTCGTCGCCTTCCTGCCAGCGTTGACCCTCAACATAGGGAAGGGTGTTGGCGAGTAAGTTAAAACCTTCGGTCGTGCCGCTAGTAAAAATGACCTCATTGCTTTCATTGGCGCCAATAAAATCCGCGACTTTGTCACGACAGTCCTCATAAGCACTGGTTGACCGGGCAGAAAGGGTGTGGGCGGCACGGTGTACATTGGCGTTATAGTGCCGATAGTACTGCTCTATTGCGTCAATAACGCATTGTGGCTTTTGACTGGTGGCGGCACTATCTAGATAACTTAACCTGTTAACATCACAGGACGGTTGGTCGATAAGGGGGAAGTGGTGACGCCATGGGTTAGGTGTTGAATGAGGCATTGGCAGATCGGTGTGATTTAAGTATGGAGATGAATGATAACAAGAAATGGGTATAGGTATGTAGATTAGTGGCGAGTTATCAATTTTGCATGGTCGATTTGAATAAAGGCATGAGTATGATAGATTTGCTAAGAGGCTATTTTTTATCTCCTTTAATTAAGCTGCTTAACCAGCTTGTATAATAATTATAAGCCAACTTTTGGTGATTGCTTTGGGTGAGGAGTACCCGTTATCGTGCCTATAGTCAGTACCTTAGTTCGAGCACTCGGTGTATTAATTTCTCTATTTTATATCGTCACAGCCAGTGCGGAACAACAACCTGAGCCCCTTGTTTTTGATGCTGCCGTACAAGATACCGGCTACTTAGCTGTTGGTAATAAAGTGCGTTATTTCCCTGAAATCGAGACTTTACAAGCGAGGGAGGTGTTTGCACGCTCGGAATCACTACCGTGGCAGGTTGCTCTCGATGAGAATGTAGCGCTTGGTTCGGTTAATAATGTGCAGTGGTTTGAGGTGAGCTTGGTTACTAAGGATGTGTTAACGGAGCCCTGGGTGCTAGGGGTCAGGAATGGCAATGTTAACCATGCTCAGCTCACTATTATTCGTGATGGTGAGGTCGTTAGTCAGTTAAGTCTAGGGTTATTGGAGGCTTTCTCTAAGCGGCCGATTCGTCATACGGATCTTTACTACCCTTTTAACCTAGAGCCAAATAGCCACTATACATTCCTCTTTCGCGTTGAGCATCAAGGTTTCTTAGATTTACCGCTGGTCTTTAGTTCTGAGCGTAAGTTGCTTAATACGATTTCTGAACTGCGGTTTGTTCGAGGTATGTATTACGGCACCGTATTGATTATGGTGTTATTTAACCTATTTCTATGGCTGTCGACGGGTCAGTCGGCCTACTTTTTTTATGTCTTGTTTATTACTTCTGTTGGTATGTTGATCGGCGTGGCAGAGGGTGTGGCGTTTGAATATTTATGGCCGGATAACATGTGGTTTAACCACTATGCACTCGGTGTTTTCACTGGGGCGCCGGTGTTAACGGCGGTATTGTTTACTATTTTCTTTCTTGATTTGCAGCGCAAGCGTAATGGGAGCTTTTATTTACTGTGTTTTTTGGCGTTATTAAGTCTTGCTAGTACTTGTAGTAGCGTATTCCTGCCGATGAATCTCAGTCACTCTTTCGGTGCTATTGTCGCGTTGATCGCTTTTCCATCACTATTATGTGTCGGCGCCTACAGCTGGTATAACGGTAGCTTTTATGCCCGCTACTTTACTTTGGCGTGGTTGCTGTTATGCATTCTAGCTTCGCTGGTATCGTCGGCAGCACTGGATATGGATATTGTGGAAATGAATAATGTCTGGGTATGGCTGCGTGTCAGCAGTATTACTGAGATGGTGTTATTAGCCTTTGCGTTGGCGGCGAGAATTAATCATATCAGCCTGAAAGAAGAGGAAGCGCGAGCTGAAAGTAATGCGAAGAGTGAATTTATCGCCCATGTTAGCCATGAACTAAGGACACCGATGAACGGTATCTTAGGTATGTCTGAATTGTTGCGTGAACGCTTAACCGACCCTGTGCAGCGTCATTATAATGATGTTATTTACCAGTCAGGGCAGTCGCTACTAGGTGTTATTAGTGAGATCTTAGACTCGGCAAAGATCGATGCGAATAAATCTGAGTTAAATCATGATCCCTTTAACTTACATGAACTCGCACATGATGTGCTGTTTGTTATTGAGGCTCAGGCAATAACTAAGGGGGTAGATATTGTTTGCCGAGTTGAGGATGACGTTCCGGAGTATGTTATTGGCGACGCTCAGAGGGTGTGGCAGGTCGCGAGTAACCTGTTAAATAATGCGATTAAGTTTACTGCCGGTGGTCACGTCGTGCTGAGGTTGAGCATGCAAGGAGCGCGGGTGAAATTCAATGTCGAGGATACCGGCACGGGGATTGATAAGGCTGATCAGCAGAAGTTATTTGCGCCGTTCGAGCAGGGAGGTGCAGATGTGCATCATCGCCTTGGTGGGACGGGGCTGGGTTTGTATATCTGTAATAAGTTGGTGCAGATGATGGGTGGGGAGATCGCCTTTAGTAGTACCCAAGGTGTCGGTTCTAATTTCTGGTTTGTATTACCGCTAACGCCGACCTGTCTGATGAGTAGTGTCGATGATATGGAGCAGAGGGGGGCACTCGCACGACCGGGGGCGGCTCGGCTAAGCGTGTTGGTTGCAGAGGATAATAAAGTTAATCAATTGGTTATACAGAAAATGTTAGAGAAGAATAACCATCAGGTAACGATTGTTGAAAATGGGCGTAAAGCGGTAGAAATGTATAAAAGCAGGCATGAAAGCTTTCAGTTAGTCTTGATGGATTGTGAGATGCCGGTGCTTGATGGCTATTGTGCAACGGAGCAGATTCGCCGGTTTGAGCGTCAACAAGGTGTGGCGAGAAAGCCTATTGTAGCGTTTACCGCCCATGCACTGCCGGAGCACACTCAGCGCTGTTATGCCAGCGGAATGGATGAAGTGATGGCTAAGCCGATTAGCGAGCCGATCATTCAGCAGGTGATAGAGCGTATTAAGCGCAATTAACTGAGGGAATCACAAAGCTTACGTTAGTTAGCTAAACCTTGTGTTCCTTAAGTCATTACAGCTTTAGGTGTATTTATGCGGCACAGATGGCTACGCCGTGGTTGTGTACCTCAACTAACGCGCTGTGCAAGCTTTGTACAGCCTGGTCATAATCGCTCTCCTCGAGAATAAACTGCATATCAACCTGACGCATGGATTGATGCATGGCAAGCACCGAGATGTTGGTTGAGGCAATAGCACGAACAGCCTGTGCCAGTATGCCGGGAACCTTCATATTGCTGCCAATTGCAGAGACAACAGCCACTTTTCGTACATTATACTCGGCGTCGGGGTAAAGCTTTTCGAGGGCTGCCTGAATGCGTTTGACCGTTTTTAGGTTGGTTGAGAGGTAGTGCGTGATGGTGTTGGCGTTGATATCTTTGGTGACGATATCGCCCTTGTACTGCTTGATTGTGGCGAGAATATCGCGATCATATTGATCGAGGGACCCCATCATCTCTTGATCAAATAGCTCTAGCGCATAGACACCTTTACAGCCGGCGATAATCTCTACGCAGGGCTTTGTGCTCACATAATCGTCGGTGATCAGGGTGCCAGTGTGCAGTGGGTCGAAGGTGTTTTTAACGCGTAGAGGAATAGATTGCTGACGCATGCCCTTGGCGGCTTTGGGGTGAATAGCCTCCATGCCGAGGTTGGCCAGTTGGTCGGCGACATCGTAATTAGTGCGGCCGATAGGGACGGCCTTGCTCTCAGAGACGAGGCGAGGATCGGCACTACTGAGGTGGTATTCTTTGTGAATAACGGCCTCCTTCGCTTCGGTGAGTACAGCGATGCGACTGAAGGTCATCTCACTGTAGCCGCGATCGAAACTTGCCATTAACCCCTCGGCACTATGGGTGTAACCGGTGACAATAGGTAGCTGGGTTTGTAGGTCTATATCCTTAAAAGCAAGCAGTATGCGCTCGTCTAAAGGGAGATGCTGAGGCGTGTTCCAGCCACTGAGGTCGACGAAGACGGCGTTAACATCGTCACGCTGTAGCAGTTTGGCGGTGTTATAGGCGCTGTGTGCCTCGCCGATACTTGCTAGCATCTCGCGGACCGTTAATAGGTGCGCTTCGAGATCGAAGTGACCGTGTGCACAGAGGTTTTGTAAGTCGAGCAGGCAGCGTTCAGCGTCGTCTAGGCGTTCACCGAGGAACTGGTTAGCTTCTGCGAGCAATTGAGTCTCGCCAAATAAGTCGAGGTTGATCTGTTGCATTTTGCCGCGAAGCTGCTCAAGAGCTGTCTCCCAGCTTTCGTTACTTTGGCTGGTGCGAAAAAGGCCAAAGACCCCTGGCTGACCGGACTTTTTGTGTTCGAGTAACGCGTCAGTAATACCGCCATAGGCTGAGACGACAAAAACCCGCTGGTACAGATTGCCATCAACGGGCTGCAGAATAATATTGTCGCGTATGGCCTCGTAGTGACTCATGGAGGTGCCGCCGATTTTTTCTACTGTATGTTGATTCATGCTTTAGATCGCTTTTAAGAGACGTTTTCACTGCTGCGCTATGGTTTTTCAGACTTTTACAACAAAGACCCACTGGTATTCGTCTCTTTATCGCTACTGATTTAAGATGAATGTGTATCTTGTTGCAGGTTAACCATGCACTGTTTTCTACCTGCATCAACGGTTGATGAGGCTGTTATGATCGCTGATGGTATCAGAGTTCTTGTGTTTTTGCTTGTCAGTGGGAGGAGGGCGAGGCATTTCCACTAAAGGCTTGTTTCTGGGCTCGCCCGAAAGCAGGACCGCGACGTTGAGTCGCGGTGGTTGGGAAGGGGATATGTTTAGAAGCTGAGGCGAACGCCTGCTTCTAGCGAACGACCAGTCTCGGGTGCAACATCACGTAAGAAGGAGGTTGCATTGCGAATCTCCTCATTACTGAGATTCTTGGCCCGAAGGAATAATAGGGTCTCTAGCTTGGCACTGTTGATCGTATAGTTGATGCCAGCATCGACGCGAGTATAGGCATCTGTTTCCTCTTCATAAAGACCAGGCTTGCCTTGTTTGCTGGCGTGAGTCAGGCGAAGGTAGCTACCCCATTGTTGGTGGTGGAAGTTGAGAATGCCACCAATACGGAAGGGCGGGAGCCGAGGCACGTCGTTGCCGTCCGCTGTTTCGCCCTTGACCACGTCGGCAAACATATCAAGATCCCAAAGACCGACTATATCGCTATCCGCCAAGATAACGTTGCTGCTAACTTCTATGCCGGTGAATGTCGCATCTTGTTGTTCGTAATGATAAATGTCTTCGTGATCATGATCGTCGTGGCCGGCCTCTTTCTGCAGGTAGATATAGTCACTGAAATCGTTGTAGAAGAGCGTAATATCACCGCTTATACGCGCTAATTTCCAGCGTAATGATAGGTCGATGTTATTTGACGTTTCGGTATTCAATTCATCGTTGCCGATTTGAATATTACCTGTGGCACCGTGGACGATGTTGTGCCCCTCAACGTTCGAGTAGAGCTCGTCAATGCTCGGTGCTCGCTCTGAATGGGAGAGGGCAATAGCTGTGCTCCAGTGTTGGTTAAACTGCCAAACGCTGGAGGCGGATGCGCTGTAACTGGTGAAGTCTCGGTCCTTCGCCAAGCCGCTATCGCTGTCGAAACTGTCGAAGTCGACGCGAGCGCCGAGCTCATGGATCCAGTCTCCCACTTCTAAGCTTTCGATGACGAAGAGTCCATGGGATTGGTTAGCTGTTTCGGGGACTAAATGCTCACTGTGTGACTTGGCCTCGAAGCTGCGTTTAAGGTTCTGCATGCCGATAGCACCTTGCCAGCCGTCGCCGAGGCTATGGGAGGCTTCTAAGCGATTCTCCCAGCTGTTGCTCGTGTAGTGCGCCGCTTTGCTCTTTCCTTCAAGCTCAAAGTGCTCGTAGTCCGTGTGAGTAAGATGCCACTTAAGCTTATTTGCCCAAGCTTGCTCTAAACGGTATTCAGCGGCGATATCATAACGAGTTTGTTTTATGTCGATAGTAATGTCGTCGTCATGGTCGTCATGGTCGTCATGGTCGTCATGGTCGTCGTGATGGCCGTGTTCATGTTCATCGTCATGGTCGTCATGATGGCCGTGTTCATCGTCATGGTCGTCATGATGGCCGTGTTCATCGTCATGGTCGTCATGATGGCCGTGTTCATCGTCATGGTCGTCGTGATGGTCGTGTTCATCGTCATGCCCGTCGTGGTGCTCATCTTCGTCGCCATGCCCACCGTGAAAGTGACCACCTTCAGGGATGCCGTAATTACTTTCTAGTTGGCTAATTGATAGGCCCAAATAGCCTTTATCAAACAGACGTGAAAAGCCTGCGGTTACGTTTTTGCTGCGACCGTTACTGTTGTTAATTTGCTCGTGATGGCTGCCGTGATCATCATGATCACCCTTGATCGGGTCCACAGGGACATCGAGATCATCCCAATCGCGGTAAACACCGTCTAAATGCCAGGCCCAGTTCTTGTTGCCACCTTCGAGCTTAACAATGCTGGTGGCACCGTCTGAGGCAGAGTCATAGCGTTGCTCAAGGGTGCCGGTAAAACCGTCGATAGCCTTGCTTGGAATACGGTTGTCGATGACATTGATGACGCCACCAATGGCGCCACCGCCATAAAGTAATGTCGAGGGGCCGCGTAGCACTTCAATTGACTCAGCGAGTACGGGTTCGATAGTGACGGCGTGATCAGGGCCGGAGCTCGCCGCGTCGACATTGCCAGTGCTGTTTTGCAAGACGCGAACTCGCGAGCCTTGCTGCCCGCGAATGATAGGTTGCCCAACGCCGGGGCCGAAGCTTGAATTGGCGATGCCGGGGGTGGCGGCGAGCGTCTCACCTAGCGTGTTGGTGGCTTTGCGATGAAGTTCTTCGCCGTTGAGTAGCGTAACAGGAAGAGCCGTTTGCGCCTTATTGCGCAGAATGGAGCCAGAAACAATGACCTCTTCTATTTGTGACGACTTACTCTCGTCGACCTCAGCAAAGCCGGTAGGGCTTTGTAAGAGTAGGGGAGTAGCGGCGGCTATAGCGGTATAAATCTTATTATTCATTAACGAATACCTATCTCTACGTGCTGCTGTCAGTTAAGGGACGGCAGTTTGTAGCGTATTAATAATTGCACAGCGAGAAACATTTCTTAAGCGCAAGGAGGCCTTGGCCAGCCTTATGGCGAGCTAGTTTCTGCAGTTATTTACGTCTTTTGCTTTATTTAAGGTAAAAGATCTTATTGGGGCGGGGCGCGGATATGAAACGAGCTGCTGCAACGTGAAACGTTAGCGCTAATAAAGCTTGTTACAGGGGGGTGGAGGTAGTGTGAGGCAAGCTGAGTAACAGGTAGGCTGTTTACGGCGGCTGTTAGTACGCCATGAACACTCAGGCAGAGGGTGTAATCGTGGTGGTTATGATGGCTTTCGGCATTGTGCTGGTGATGTACCGCAAATAGCTGGGCACCGAGCAGGGTGCTCAGTAGTACGAATGTTAGCCATTTGTTTTTTTGTAGTAGGTACACGTATGATGACATCAAAAGTTTATTATTATCGACAATTGTAAAGCCTTTATCGGCAAAAACAATATGTGTCGGCTGAGTCCTAGTGTTATAGCAAATCCTTTGTCGATTGCTTAGTCCTAGTGTCTTTATACATGGGTGGTGTTACATGGATTTTACGAATAAAACAATTTGGATAACTGGTGCCTCTAGCGGCATTGGGGCGGAGCTAGCCGTACAGCTGAGTGGTTTTGCCAAACGGTTGATCTTGTCGGGACGTGATGAGGAGAAGCTGAAGGTTGTTCGTCAGCGCTGTCAGACACCCTGTGAACAAGTTGTATTTGCTTTTGATCTTGAAGGCTTGACGCCATCAAGTGGAGATTTTGAGGTGTTGTGGGAGGAGATTGATGGGGTTGATATATTAATTAATAGCGGAGGTATAAGTCAGCGTTCAAAGGCGATGGATTGTATCGAGGAGGTCGACCGCCGGCTCATGGAGGTGAATTACTTTGGTACAGTGAGCCTCACTAAGTGGGTGGTAAATAAGTGGTTACAGCAGCCCCCAGCATTGCTCGAAAGGCGCCCAAGGGGAGAGGTGGTTACGTTGGCCAGTGTATCGGGAAAAATTGGCGCACCGATGCGCTCTGGTTATTGTGCCTCTAAACACGCGATTATTGGCTATATGGACTGCCTTCGCCCTGAGCTGGCTGGGGCAGGTATAAATATTCACGTCGTTAGTCCTGGTTGGGTAAGAACGGCGATTGCTGAAAATGCGTTAGCAGGTGACGCTCGATGTTACAACCGCAAGGACCGAGATACAGAAGGTGGTATTGCTGTTGAAAAGTTTGTTGTACAAATGATTGGGCAGTTAAAAAAAGGGCGCAAGGATATAGTCATTGCAGAAGGGAGGGCTCGTTTAGGGTATCACCTCAGGCGGTTATTCCCGGAAACCTTCCACACATTGTTGAATAGAATATATCGACATCAAGATGATGAGCACTGATTAAAGTAAGGTGTTGTTCGCGTCGAATGCTACTGTTCCTTGGGTGAGAAGAGTTGATGGTGCGGGTTGTTAAGTAGCACTTTTGCTAGGCAACGATAGGAGCTATACGGTGCTGGATACTGATCGGTATGTACATTTCCCAAGAGTTAAAGGCGTCACAGTTCAGTCTTATGGTGATATTGCCTTCAATTTTTACCGGTAATGTGAAACGCCATTGACCACGGCAGTCCGGGATGTTCAATGTTTTGGAGTGTTTGTCTAGTTTGACGATGTAGTATTCTTTTTTTTCGTATTCAAGGGTGTTGTTTAGTATGAGCTCGATTTGTTGTGTGAGGCGAAAGTGGAGGCTGTGGGAACCGATAGAGGCAAAGCATTGCGTAGGCGTGTTGAGTAGAAATAATAATAGCAATAAGCGCGTTGGATTGAGTGCCGATAGTGTTTTTATCGTGATAATTGACCCCATGCTGCACTCCCTGCAATAGCGTTGATTAATATGTTAAGCGATGGCTCGTTACAGCTGGTTTAATGATGCGCCCTATAGTGTTTCAGTCTGCCGGATGTAAAGAGAAAGGTGTCTGTGCTATTTTCGCCGTTCGCTAGAAGCCTTTATCGGCTGTTTTATCGGTCGTCTAGTTTCACCGACAAGTCTGCGATAACAGTTGATAAAGGTTGTTTTATCTTGTAACGGACCGTGCTCGAATAGCTGGGCCCATAATTCACCCATGCTACTGACGTCTTCATCAATTGGCAGGTTGTTCGTTTCATTGTGGTACTGATAGATCATCCAAGCGATAGCGGTACTATAGGAAAGGTTTGTACGAAGTTCGATATCAGGGGATGTTAGGAAGTGGTGCTGACTGGCTAGGCCGCGCACCTTACTGGCGAGATTAGGTCTGAATGCAAGATAGTTATCCCATACCTCCCGGTGAGCTTGCGGGGTAATTTGGAAAAGGCCTAGGCCATCTGGCATGGAGTGGTGGCTATGGCTAAGACTAAAGTGGGACTCGAGTGCCGCGGTCCCCAATAGTAACTTTACCGCTCCTTCAGACTCGACATCCAAGGCGCTGAGGGTCGGGCGAATAACGTAGTGCTCTAATTCTTCGGCTGATAGACTCATAATAAACGATGCCATTAACGTCCCTAGTGTGGGTCGGTCAAACCTACCGCTTAAAAATAGCATAGTCAGCGAAAATACAAGGCGCTAGCTGGGGTGATGAAATAATTACAAAATAATTTGGAGTCAATTAATGCTGGTGTATTGCTGAGTGTAATTATAATGCGTGTTGTAAGAAATTCGGTTGTCAGTAGGCATAAAAAAGCGCCGACTATAAAGTATAGACGACGCCTTTGGTTGACCTGTTGCGGTTAGGCTTCTGAGGTGACGATGCCGCGCAGTTGATCGATGTCGAGAATGGTGATCTCTTTGTTGTTTACCTCTAGTGTTCCGTTCTTCTGGAAGCGGCTAAATACACGACTGACAGTTTCAACCGTTAGACCCAGATAGTTGCCGATATCGGTGCGTGACATAGGCAGGCGGAATGAAGTCGGGGAGAGTTTGCGTGCAGCGTTGCGGTCAGAGATCGATAAGATCAGGGCGCTAATACGCTCTTCAGCAGTGTTTTTGCTAAGCAGAGTGATCAGCTGTTGATCTTGAATGATCTCTTGGCTCATGAGTGAGAAGAGGTGGCGCTGCATGCTTGGGAAGCGAGAGCTCAGTGCTTCTGCGTCCTCGAATGGGATCTCACAAATGGCTGCAGTTTCGAGTGCTTTAGCTGAAACGCTGTGCTTGTTTTGGCTGATCCCGTCGAGGCCGATAATTTCGCCTGGGAAATAGAAGCCTGTAACCTGCTCTTTTCCGTCATCTGTTAGACGATAGGCTTTAACGAAGCCAGAGCGGATGGCATAGATAGCGGTGAAATTATCATTCTCACGAAATACGTGCTCGCCTTTACGTAAAGGCTTGTTGCGATGAATGACGCGATCAAGAGAATCAAGATCGGGCTCTTGAAGAGCAATAGGTAGGCAAATGCTATTAAGGCGACAGTTACCGCACTTAGTCTGGAATGCGCTTCGGCAAGAAACAGGATTGTTTTTTTCCGAGAGGTTTTCAGCCATAATCTGTTGCATTTTTTCTCCTTCTTCATATCTAAGTTGCCTTAAACGGCTAAATAGTACTGAAGTATCTTTGTAGAATAGTGACAAATATTGCGCTGCTGATGGCAGAGCCATCAGCAGCGCTAAAATTGTTCTACATGGCTTTGGAGAATTTTGTCCCCCCAGCGTTGTTTTTGCTGAGGTACTCGTCAAATACCATGCAGATCTGTCGTAACATTAATCGACCGGTGTCAGTTACCGTAATTAATGCGTCGCTGAGTTCGATCAAACCATCTTCTTCGAACTCGCTTAAGCGAGGCATTAAGTAATTGAACTCTTCATCAAATTTAATACTGAAGAGTAGTTCAATATCTTGTATGTTCAATGCTAGTCGGCAGGCGAGAGACATGATGATCTCTCTATGCAGGGTATTTTTTACAGTAAGAGGGTAACCTTTAACAATAGGTAATTTCCCGCTGTTGACAAGGCGATAGTATTCTGTCAGATCTTTACTGTTTTGCGAGTAAGTGTCTGAAAACGATGTGATTGAAGACGACCCTAATCCTATTAAATCTGTTGCCAGACAGGTCGAATATCCCTGGAAATTTCTCTGTAAGCGTCCGTTAAAGCGTGCTTTTGCGAGTTCATCGTCCGGTTTTACAAAGTGGTCCATCCCAATGTATTCGTAGCCAGCATCGGTTAATGTGTTGCCGATGTGCTCCATGATGGCTAGCTTTTCCTGTCCAGTAGGAAGAGTGAGGCGATCAATGGAACGTTGGGTCTTAAATCGCTCCGGCAGATGGGCATAGTTGTAAACTGACAATCTGTCGGGGTTAAGTGCGATAACCGTTGCTAGGGTCTGTGTGAATGATGCAACTGATTGGTGGGGTAAACCATAAATCAGATCAAAACTTATAGAGTCAAAGCGATACTGACGAATGGACTTAAGAAGATCTTGAACCATGTCAACGCTTTGTTCGCGATTGATAGCCTTCTGTACCGGTGGGTGGAAGTCTTGAATACCAAGGCTAACTCGATTGAAACCGAGCCCTTTGAGCAGTGAAATATACTCGTCGTCGACCGTACGCGGGTCGAGCTCGATGGAGTATTCTCGGCTGTCGGCGGTACTCAGATTAAAGTGGCGACCGAGCGATACCATGAGCTCGGTCAGTTCGCTGGTCGACAAAAAAGTCGGGGTGCCACCACCGAAATGAAGCTGGGTGACGGGACGGTTAGCGTGTATCTCGCCGCGTAAGGCGATCTCTTTCTTCAGGTGTTCCAGGTATTCACGTGCCTTCGACTTATCGCGGGTGACTACTTTATTACAAGCGCAGTAATAGCAGATGTTCTCGCAGAAAGGGATGTGAATATAAAGCGAGATGGGGGCGATGCTACTCTTTTCGTTGGTAGCGACCTGCATATATTGTTCGTGAGCAAAGTCGTCGTGAAAGAGGTTCGCGGTAGGGTAGGAGGTGTAGCGCGGTCCAGAGACGTCGTACTTTTTGATGAGGGCGTGATCCCAGTGGATCGCGGCGTGATTCTCAATAGACATGACTCATTCCCGTGTAAAACTGAAGGTGGACCTACTCTTGGCCTATTATCTGGGCTGAGGTCGGCGGTGTGTATGCGCTGCGTCAACAATGCACTTCTTTAACGAAACGCTAACAGTTGGTCATTTTTGCCGTTTTATTCGTCTAAACGGACGATCCACAGACACTTATAAAGTGTTAAGGTTTCCTTCAATTCGACGAACAGCTGTTAACTTTGATGCAGCACAAGATCGCCTACAAAATGTAGGGGTATTATCTTACTATACGTTTTATAAAATTCTAACCCACTGTTTCATATTAAATTTGATAAGGATGAAGAACATGAGTTTTAACGTCAAAGCGCTACTGATGAGCGCCGCCGTTGCCGCCGTTGTTGCCCCTGCCGCTCAGGCTTTAGAGGGTGGTGATATGATCGTGCGTTTTGGTGCTGTTAAGGTTGCTCCTAATGTCGATAGTGGTCCGGTATCGTTAAATGGCGCTCCTACATTTAAGGGCGTAGAAGTGAGTGATGATACTCAATTTGGTATTTCCGGCACCTATATGTTGGCACCTACCGTGGGTATCGAGCTGTTAGCTGCGACACCGTTTGAGCATGACATTACCTTAGAAGAGGGCGTTAAGGTCGGTTCAACCAAGCACCTGCCGCCGACGTTGAGCGTGCAGTACTACCCGCTAGGTGCCAGCCAGAGTAAGTGGCAGCCATACTTGGGGCTAGGTGTTAACTACACCACTTTCTTCAGCGAGAGTGTTGACCCTGAGTTGGAAGCAGCATTGGGCGCTCCGGCGGAAATGGAGTTAGATGACTCGTGGGGCTTGGCTGGGCAGGTCGGTGTCGATTACTACATCAATGATAAATGGTTGATCAACGCGTCGGCAATGTATGCTGACATTAATACCTCGGCAACCATCACGGCTGATAATGGTAACGTTGCTAAGGTCGATGCCGACTTGGACCCTTGGGTTTATCGTTTGAATGTTGGTTATAAGTTCTAAGATACTTAAGCTTTAAGTATTAAGGCTAAATCACCGCGGAGTTATTTGGGCGGTGATTTAGTGCTGATTACGGTTGTTACAAGTTTGTAGTTACAAGCTATAGAAACAATGGTGATCTTTTAGAATGTTTTAGATCTAACAGGAAGTTTACTAAAGCGTGTAGATAGCGCTATAAATAGGTCTGTACCGATAAGTTATCTTCTTTTGGTACACCATCTCGGTCTCCTCTATGCCGCCGCTTAGTCTTCTCTAGCGGCGGTTTTATCTTTTTGGCTGTTAGCCGCACTTCATCATACCGCCGCACTTCATCATGCCGCCGCACTTCATCTCGCCCGCTCGTTTCATTGATGGTTCATCATTCCCGCTCATGTTTGTCATCGAGTGATTCATCGAGACGAATGATAGGGTTAACAGCCCCATGGCAACAATTAATAGACCGGCAATAATGCGTAGCCAGCGTTTCTGCATCCAGTGTTTGACGCTTTGGGAAAAGAGTGTCGTTGTCAGCATGACCGGCAGGGTACCAAGGCCGAAGCAGAACATGAGCCAAGATGACTGTAGCGCGGAGCCGCTACTGACGGCCCATATAAGGGCGCTATAGACGAGCCCGCAGGGAAGCCAGCCCCAGAGTCCGCCAAGGCAGAAAGCGCTGGAGGCTGTTTTTACGGGGATGAAGCGACGAGTGAGAGGCTGTATTTTTTTCCACGCTATTTTGCCGACACCTTCGATATGGGTGATGAGGCTGCCGAAGCCTGCAATATACAGCCCCATCAGAATCAATAAAACTGCTGCGGCAATGCGCATGACTTTGCTAACAGCGCTGAACTGGTCGTGAGCTAAGGCGCCGAATAGGCCAAATAATAAGCCGATTATGGCGTAGCTTAATACGCGGCCGCTATTGAAGCTTAGCGCCAGTAAAAAGCTTCGTTTAGCTTCTTGAGCTGGATTAGCTAGGCCAAAGCCAGCGCTGATGCCGCCACACATGCCTACGCAGTGGCTACTACCAAACAGCCCTAGACCTAGAGCGGCGACAGTCGATATGGGTTCTAACATGGGATTACTCGTGGGGGTTAAATCAAGGGGGATCAGTTTTGCTTGTCTTTGGGCTGGTCGTCGTCGAATAAAATGCGCTGCCCTTCGCGGTCTAAGTCGTCGTATTGGTCACTATCTACAGCCCAGAAAAAGGCCTTGATACCCAGTGCGGCGAAGGCGAGGGCAATGGGGATGAGAATGTACATGCTTTCCATAAATAGCGCCTTGATATATAGGGTTAATCTTCTTGCTTTAGTAATCGTAGGGCATTGCCAACAACAATCAGTGAGCTCAGCGACATACCGATGACGGCGATATACGGCGGGATTAGGCCTGCAGCAGCAAGCGGCACAGTGAGCACATTATACCCCAGTGACCAGGCAAAGTTTTGACGAATGATTTTCTTGCTTCGCTCGGCAGTGCGGATGAGCTTGATGATGTTGCTGAGATTGTTGTTCATCAGCATGCAGTCAGCGCTAGTGCGGGCGAGATCGGCGGCCTGGGTCATGGCAATAGAGACGTCGGCACCTGCGAGGACGGGGACATCGTTGATACCATCGCCGATCATAGTGATGTGGCGCCCTTGTTGCTGTCGCTGTTCGATATAACGCAGCTTGTCAGCTGGGCTTTGTGCGCCATGAGCCTCCCTAATGGCGAGGGCGTTGGCGACGATTTGCACGGCGTTAGACGGGTCGCCTGAGAGCAGTACCACTTCCTTGCCCATTGTTTGCAAGGCTTGGATCGTTGTGGAAGCTTCGGCGCGGATATAATCATCGAGGTCAAAGTGGGCGATGAGCTGCCGTTCGTCGGCAAGGTAGATGCGCTGGTAGTTGCTGTCGTTACAGGGAAGATCGAGTTCACCTAGCGACTGTTCAATAAAGGCGAGGCAGCCGATGCGGTAACGAGTGTCGTTCACAGTACCTGAGATACCCTTGCTGGCGACAATATCGATGTCGTGAGCAGTAAGCTCCCCGCCCGTATTGGCAAATGCCTTAGCAACCGGATGGTTGGAGTGCTCTTCCAGGGCGGCGGCAACATATAGGGCGATGTTTTCATCGTGCGAGCCGTTGCCATAATGATGCTGTGCAACGCGTTGAAGGCTGCCTGATGTAAGGGTGCCAGTCTTATCAAAAACAATGATGTCGCTTTTGATGAGGCTCTCTAATACGTGGCCTCTGCTAATGAGTAAACCACGTTCGCGCAGGCTCGCGGTAGCTGCGGTTAGCGTGGTTGGAGTGGCTAGGGATAGGGCACAAGGGCAGCTTACGACGAGTACGGAGAGGGCGACCCAGAGTGCTTGCTCCGGGGCGTGAAAATACCAAAAAATATAGACACCAACGCTGATGATCAACACCTGCGCGACAAACATACTGGAGAGGCGGTCGGCAAGTTTAGCGATCGCAGGTTTCTGTTGTTGGGCGCGATCGAGTAGACGGTCGATTGTTGCGAGCTGGGAGTCGTCGCCGATGGCATCAATACGAAGCTGTAGGGTGTTGTCGGTGTTGATGCTGCCGGCGACGACGGCATCTCCAAGGACTTTATCAACAGGTAGATATTCACCGCTGAGACTGGACTCATCGACGGCGCTGGCGCCTGCGATGATCGTGCCGTCAGCGGGGATGCGCTCGCCCGCTTTAACGACAATAACCTGGCCGACCTCGAGCTGTTTGACAGCAATTTGTGCGAGCTTGCCGTCGTCAGTGAGTAGCCACGCGGCTTGCGGCATGTGGGACTGTACGTCGGCGACGCTGCGGCGATTAAAGTGCCGAGCTCGCAGTTCGAGGTAGCGGCCCAACAGTAAGAAGAAAGTAAACATCGATACGGAATCGAAGTAGACGTCGCCGGTACCGCGCCAGGTTGCCCAACAGCTAGCGACATAGGCAAGGCCGATGGCGAGGGCAACGGGAACATCCATGGTTAAGCTACGTGTGGTGATGGCGCGCCAGGCGTTGATGAAGAAGGGTTTGGCTGCGGCAATTATGACCACGGTGGCGACGAGAGCGCTGACGATGCGTAAAAAGTCACGCTGCTCGTCGGCTATGCCCTGGAGGCTTCCCGCATGTAGGGCGATAGCGTACATGCCGACTTGCATCATGCCGATGCCGGCAATACCAAGACGACGTAGGGCGGTGTTGTTCTCGGCTTTGAGTAGGTCTTCCTCACCACTACTGCTGAATGGCGAGGGTGTATAGCCGATGTTGGTAATGGCGTTGAAGATTGCGCTGAGCGGCACAGTCTCTTCATCGTAGTCGATAAGAAGCCGATGCTGAGTGAGGTTAACGGTAGCTTGTTCGACGCCATCAATACTGTTGAGGCGCTGTTCTATCAGCCAAACGCAGGCGGCACAGCTGATGCCGCCGAGGCTGATGCGAGCGGTTTGACCGCCCTTGCGGTGGCTAACAAAGCCCTCTTGGAACTCCGCTTGGTCAAAGAGGGTGTAGTTATGCTCTCCTGTGTCTGCTAGCTCGGAGAAGTTATCTCTATGTCGGTAGTAGTCTTCTAAACCGCCGCCGATGATGGTCTCTGCAACTGCGAGGCAGCCTGGGCAGCAAAAGTCCTGCTGTTGACCTTCGTAGACCAGCTGAAAGCGCGTGTTTTTCGGCACAGGTAGGCCACAGTGGAAGCAGTCGCGCGGCTCAGTCACGGGAGGTTAGAGCGAGCGGTCGGTGAGGGTGATGTGTTCTTGTTGGCTAAGGTCGACCTCGCCTTTGATATTCCACATCTTCATGCTGGCCTCATCCATGCCTTCTAGACCGATATACCACCGTTGCGCGGGGATGCCTTCCGTTGAGCGGTAGATATTGTCGGCACCGCGGGTAGCGATAATCGTAGTGTCTTTTGTGGCGTCAGTAGGGTGCTGAAAAGCGATAACAATATTGACGGGTTTGGTATGAATGCGCCCCTTGAGGTCGATGGTGATCATCTCGTCAGTAAAGCGCATGTCGGCATTGATATCGAGCTGATCGGCTAGCCTTTCTGCCGACAACTCTTCGTTAATGGCTAGGCCGTCCTTGTAGTAGTTGGTGCGTACTAGGTCAGGCTTTTGCTCCATGGCAACGTAAACGAGGTGTAGGCTGGCGACGACGGCGGTCGCCGGCAGCGCAATAATAAACCAAGGCCAAAACTGTTTGAACCAAGGTTGATCGTCTTCATGTTTACGTAATGTAGCCATATTCTTTGTTATCTCCAACTTGGTCCAGTGAAGCGACTCTCGCGTTCGGCGCTGATGTCTTCGTCGCGGCTGTCGCGCACGGTGAAGGTGACGTCCATACTTTTATCTTCGAGTAAGCTGGGGTCAAGCTCAAGTCGAACGGGGACTTGTGCAACTTCCCCGCTTTCTATGGACACTTCTTTCTCACCGATATATTTAGCGCCTTTAAGGCCTTCAATGCCAAGAATATAGTGCCCAGCATGTTGACTCATATTGATGACCTTCAGCGTATAGCTATTTTCGATCATACCCTCGTTGGTTTGAAAGAAGAGGCGAGAGCGATCGCGCTCGATGTCAATTTGTAAGGGGATGCGAGTTGCGATGGCGGTGATGAATAGAGCGATTATCAGTGTAATTGCACCGGCGTAGATAAATAGTCTCGGGCGCAGTAAATGGGTCTTTTTGCCGGCGAGGGCATTTTCTGTGGTGTAGCGGATCAAGCCGCGCTGGTAGTTCATCTTGTCCATGATAGAGTCGCAGGCATCGATACAGAGTGCGCAGGTTATGCACTGGTATTGTAGGCCGTTGCGAATATCGATGCCGGTAGGGCAGACTTGCACACACAGTTTGCAGTCGATGCAGTCGCCTTTTTTCTTTTCGCCGGTGAGCGGGTCCAGCTCGTCTTTCTCGCGTTTTCTTGCGCCGCGTGGTTCGCCGCGAGCGGTGTCATAACTGACGACGAGGGTGTCACTGTCGAACATGACCGATTGAAAGCGAGCATAGGGGCAAATATGCATACAAACAGCTTCGCGTAACCAGCCAGCGTTGATATAGGTAGCTAGGAGGAAGAACATAACCCAGGCATAGCTCCAGAGCTCCGCGTCGGCGAGAAAGAGGTCGGGGACGAGCTGTTTAATCGGCGTGAAGTAGCCGACGAAGGTTGCGCCAGTGATAAATGAGAAGCCAATCCACATGGCATGCTTGGCGAGCTTGCGAGTAAACTTGTTGACGCTCATCGGCTGCTTGTCGAGCTTGATGCGCTGATTGCGGCTACCTTCTGCGAGCTCTTCGGCCCACATAAAAATAGAAGTCCACACTGTCTGCGGACAAGTGTAACCACACCAAACTCGGCCTGCATACATGGTGACGGCGAAAAGCGAGAGTGCAGCAATAATAAGCAGCCAGCCGAGTAGGTAGAAGTCTTGCGGCCAAAAGGTAATGCCAAGGATGTGAAACTGCCGTGCGGGTAGATCAAATAAGACGATCTGTCTGCCGTCCCAATTCAGCCAGGGTAGAAAGAAGAAGCCAAGTAATAACGGCCAGCCAGTGTAGACGCGAAGCTTTTGATAGAAGCCTTCGATTGATCGAGGGTAGACTTTACCGGTGGTGTGTAAGTGTTCGAAGGGATCAACTTCGACGGCATTGATTTGATCGTCTTTATTCATTGGCTTGTACTCAACAACTGCAGAGGGACTGCTGAAAGGGCGGTGACGGCCATTAGGGTACTGGATTCTAGCATAGATGCGATGGCGTTAATCAAAAAAAAACCCCGTAAAAACGGGGTTTTTCTTTCTACCAGCATTGCCGCGTAATAACAATATTACATGGAGAGACTGTAAACATAGCCTGACAGTAGATGGATTTTATCTGCGGTCAGAGACTCTTTCTGTGCTGGCATATGGCCATTGCGTCCGTAGCGAATAGTCTGCTTGATTTGTGACTCTGCGCCACCATAGAGCCAGATTTTATCGGTCAGGTTTGGTGCGCCAAACATCTTGTTGCCGGTGCCTTCAGCGGTGTGGCAAAGTGCGCAGTTATCCTTGAAGACTTTGCTGCCGGCTTCGGTTTTGCTGTTGTCGGCTTCGCGTCCACCCAGGCTCATGACATACTGCGTAACGTTGTCGATAGACTCGTCGCTGAGCTTGGCGTTCCAAGCTGGCATGGCGCCTTGGCGGCCATGAGTAATCGTTGTTTTGATTTCTTCGGGGCTGCCGCCGTACAACCAATCGTTATCGGTTAGGTTAGGGAAGCCGTGGTTGCCACGTGCATCACTGCCGTGACAGAGAGAACAGTTATCAATGAATAGGCGTTGAGCAATGCGCATAGCCTTAGGGTCTTTTGCGACCTCTTCAATAGGCATCTTGCCGAAGCGGGCGTAGATGGGGCCGTACTTGTGTTCGGCTTGGGCAACTTCTTCTTCGTACTGACCTACTTGAGTCCAGCCAAAGACACCTTTCCAGTTACCAAGGCCGGGGTACATGACCAGATAGCCGAGGGCAAAGATAATAGAGGCGACGTACATAACAACCCACCACTTTGGTAGGGCGTTATCATATTCCTGAATGCCATCGTAGTCATGACCTGTCGGTTTCCCGAGGGTCTCTGGGTTGTCCTTATTGCTGAAATAAAGGATGACTGAGACCAGTGCGATGGTAAATAGGGAGAGGATGCTGATCCATCCGCTCCAAAAGCTTGGCATTTCCATGGTTTGTTTCCTCGCTAGTAGGCGGCTAGATTAAAGTTAGCCGCCCTTTTTGCGCGTATTATTTATCGTTAGGTTCGTCGGCAAAGGGTGATTGTGCGGCGTTGTCGAATTTTTCTTTCTGTCGGCCGCTATAGGCCCACAGGCAAACACCTATGAAGGCGATAAGAGCCGTCGCTGTAGCGACACCGCGCCAATCATTTATATCCATTGTGAGAACCTCTAACCGAGTTAATTAAAAATTAACGTTTGTGTTTTAGTAACAAGCCTAAGTTCTGAAGATATTCGACGAGTGCGTCGATCTCTTTGTGGCCGCGAACAGCCTCTTTGGCGCCTTCAATATCTTCGTCGGTATAGGGGACGCCAACCGAGCGGAGAGCACGCATTTTGTCTGCGGTATAGCGACCATCGAGCTCTTGTTCGAACAGCCAAGGGAAGGCAGGCATGATCGACTCAGGCACGACATCGCGTGGGTTGTAGAGGTGGGCGCGTTGCCATTCGTCGCTGTAGCGGCCGCCGACACGGGCTAGGTCGGGTCCGGTGCGCTTAGAGCCCCAAAGGAAGGGGTGGTCATAGACTGACTCGCCAGCGACAGAGTAGTGCCCGTAGCGCTCTGTTTCCGCGCGGAATGGGCGAATCATCTGTGAGTGACAGACGTTACAGCCTTCACGGATATAGATGTCACGCCCTTCTAGCTGCATCGCTGTATAAGGTTTTAGCCCCTTAATAGGTTGTGTGGTTTCCTTCAGGAAGAAGTGGGGAACCACCTCGACAAGAAAACCAAAGCTGATAGCGACAACGGTCAATATCATCAACGTGGGTAGATTTTTTTCGACGAAATCATGATTCATTTTCGCTGCTCCTTAAGCCGGTAGTTCACATTTTTCCAGCTTGGCTTGCTGGGCAGTTTTATAGAGGTTGTACGCCATTAGAAGCATGCCTGAGAAGAACAGGGCGCCACCGATAAGGCGAACGACATAACCAGGGTGACTGGCGGTAACCGACTCGACAAAGCTATAGGTCAGCGAGCCATCTTCGTTGTAGGCGCGCCACATGAGACCCTGCATGATGCCGTTAACCCACATTGCAGCAATGTAGAGAACGGTGCCAAAAGTGGCCATCCAGAAGTGGATGTTGATTAGCTTGACGCTGTACATTTCTTTACGGCCAAACATAATCGGGATGAGGTGGTAAATCGCGCCAATAGAGACCATCGCAACCCAGCCAAGTGCGCCAGAGTGAACATGGCCGATCGTCCAGTCGGTGTAGTGTGAAAGTGCGTTAACAGTCTTGATCGCCATCATTGGCCCTTCAAATGTTGACATGCCGTAGAAGGATAGCGAGACAACGAGGAAGCGAAGAATCGGATCGGTACGTAGTTTGTGCCAAGCACCAGATAGGGTCATGATGCCGTTAATCATACCGCCCCATGAAGGTGCAAGCAGGATAAGTGACATCACCATGCCGAGGCTCTGGGCCCAGTCAGGTAGCGCTGTATAGTGTAGGTGGTGTGGGCCGGCCCAGATATAGATGGCGATGAGCGACCAGAAGTGAACAATGGATAGACGATAGGAGTATACGGGGCGATCTGCTTGCTTGGGGACGAAGTAGTACATGATGCCCAAGAAACCGGCGGTGAGGAAGAAGCCTACGGCGTTGTGTCCGTACCACCACTGTACCATCGCATCCATGGCGCCGGCATAGACTGAATAGGATTTGAATAGATTTACGGGCACTTCTGCGCTGTTGATGATGTGGAGAACAGCAACGGTGATGATGAAGGCGCCGAAGAACCAATTGGCAACATAAATATGCGAGGTCTTACGCTTGGCAATAGTGCCGAAGAAGACGATGGCGTAACAGACCCAGACAATTGTGATGAGGATATCGATGGGCCATTCAAGCTCAGCGTATTCCTTTGAGGTGGTCATACCCAGTGGTAGGGTGATAGCGGCGAGTACGATGACGAGATTCCAGCCCCAGAAAACAAAGCCGGGTAACACTTCAGAGTAGAGGCGGGTCTGACAGGTTCTTTGTACGACATAAAATGACGTAGCGAATAGGGCACTGCCACCAAACGCGAAGATTACGGCGTTAGTGTGTAGTGGGCGTAAGCGTCCGAAGTGCATGTATTGATTGAGGTTTAATTCTGGGAATGCCAGCTGTGAGGCAATAACCACACCTACTAGCATGCCGACGATGCCCCATATCACGGTCATGACGGTGAACTGACGAACAACTTTATAGTTGTAGTCAGGTGTTTCTATCGTGCTTGTGCTCATATTGTGTCTTCCAAAGCATGAGACTCAGTCTTTTATCATTCTGCATGGTAATCATGACAGCTGACCCCTAAACGCGCGCCTCTGTGGGATGGGCATTGTCGCTGGTGATATTGTGAGAGTACTGCCTGATTGTCGCGTTGATGTTAGTCAAGCTGGCAAAGTAACGGTACGTAGTAACCACAACTACACTACGGATAATGATCTCCGGGGCTTATTCGCGCGCCGTATTCTAACAAATGGTTGTAATAAAAAACACCTATATTTCATCGGGATATTACTACCCCAAAGGGCGCTGTAGAACGCTATTTATGATGATAGCGCCTACTTACTTTAAGCCTAGCTCATTCCGTTAACCGCCGGCCAACTTTACCTTAAATCCAGCTTTTTCTAGGGCTGTTTTGAGCTTCTCTCGCTGGTCTGTTTGCATCTCGATGGCTTGGTTTTTGACGGAGCCGCCACAGCCGCAGAGTTGTTTAAGTTGCTTGGCCAGCTTCTTGAGGTCGGTGTCATTCATCGGGATGCCGGTGATGATTGATACCCCTTTACCCTTTCTGCCCTTAGTGTCTCGGCTGATACGAACGATGCCGTCGCTGGGCGCTACTTGGTCAGTGCTGCAGCTGCAGCTCTCAAGGCGCTGTTCACATTTCGGGCAGTGCCGTCCGCTATCCGTTGAAAAGACCAGACGAGAGTTTTTACTCATGAGGGTACCTTTAAAAAATGGGAGGTTTGAAAGTTATTGTTGAGTTAACTGTAGATTTTTTAGCCAGGCGTTGGCTCGGTCGATCTGATGTTGATTGAAGACTTTAATGTGGTGCTGACTGAGCAGGGCGGCGGTTACACCCATGCCTCGGTGTAGTTGTCGCTGAAATTGGCCGTTGTAGATTTGATGGCTGCCGCAGGAGGGGCTCCGCTCTGTAAGAATGGCTAAGCGTACATTGTTGTCGAGGGCAAGTTGAAGCGTGTCTTTTGCGCCTCTGATAAAGGCCGCGGTAACATCTTCGCCTTGATTTGAGATGATGCGACTGTTGCCGCTCAATACGGCGCTACCATCGTTGCCTTGGATTTCAGCAGGCGGGCGCGGGGTGTCAAGTCCGCCCTGTACTTCCGGACAGCTACTGATCA
The DNA here is from genome assembly GCF_003752585.1 of Sinobacterium caligoides. Taxonomy (NCBI): domain Bacteria; kingdom Pseudomonadati; phylum Pseudomonadota; class Gammaproteobacteria; order Cellvibrionales; family Spongiibacteraceae; genus Sinobacterium; species Sinobacterium caligoides. Next base: position 856,386 of record NZ_RKHR01000003.1, on the reverse strand, counting down.
GTCGGCCTTCTGCCTGCCATTGGGTGAGCAATAAATGATCTTGATTGAGGGCGGTGCCATTGTAGCGAACGGGTTCGCCGAGTAGGCAGGCGCTGACGAGTATGCGGATCATGGTCTATCGCGATCTCCCGTTTCTATTGCTGGCTAAAGTGTATACATTGACGTTTTAGAGTGACATCGACGGTATAGGATTGTATCGAATGTGCATTATCCGTGTTGTCCGTTATTTTTACTAGCCTGGGGAAATGAATGAGAGCTGTAATGTTAGATGCTGCGAGCCTGCGTCCCGAGCAGTTGGACTTGGCGGCGCTCTATAATGTTGAGGGTGTTGACTGGCAGGTATATGAGTCGACCTTGCCTGGCGAGATCGATGAGCGAATTGCTCAGGCCCATATTGTATTGACCAATAAGGTGGTTATCGGTGCTGAAGCAATAGCGAGAGCTGAGCAATTGCGCTTGATATCGGTGATGGCAACCGGCACCAATAACATCGATTTAGCAGCGGCATCGAAGCAAGGTATTGTCGTGTGTAATGCGCAAAGTTATTCGATGCCGAGCTTAATGCAGCACACCTGGATGTTGATTTTGGCGTTGGCCGGCAAGGTGGTGCTGATGCAGGAGCAGGTACGAGAGGGTGCGTGGCAGCAAGCCAGCCAATTCTGCTTGTTGGATCATAGTGCTGTCGAGTTGTCAGGAAAGGTCTTGGGAGTTATTGGTTTCGGTGATTCCGGTCGCGCTGTTGCTGCAATAGCTGAGGCCTTTGGTATGAAGGTTTTGGTGGCCCAGCGACCGGGTAGCGAGCATTGCCCCGATGGGCGGGTGCCGTTGGAGGTGTTGTTGCGTGAGTCTGATGTCGTGTCGATTCACTGCCCTCTGACAGAGCATAGTGCAGGGCTGATCGCTTCGGCTGAGCTTGCTTTGATGAAGGCGGGGGCTTTTATTGTCAATACGGCGCGAGGTGGCATCATTGATGAGTGCGCGCTTGCAGAAGCGCTTCGCGAGGGTGAAATTGCCGGGGCGGCGCTGGATGTATTGTCGACGGAGCCGCCACCTGCAAATCACCCTTTGTTGGCGGCTGATGTGCCAAACTTGATCCTGACCCCGCACAGTGCATGGGGTAGCATAGAAAGTCGGCAGCGTTTAGTGGACCAGCTTTGCGCAGTGGTGGAGGGCTTTGTCGCTGGCAATATAGTTCAGCAGGTTAATGCGTAGGAGGTGGGCGTGGAGATTAATGGCTTTTGTGACCCATTCTTTGCTGACGTAGAGGCAGTATTTGCGAAGAATTTTACTCGTTTTGGTGAGCAGGGAGCTGCCTTCTCCGTAGTGATGGAGGGGGAGTTGGTCGTTAACTTATGGGCGGGAACCCGTGACCGTGAAGGTTTGCACGACTGGCAGGAGGAGACGATGGTCAACGTGTTCTCGGTGACGAAAGGGGTTCTGATCGCCTCGTTGCTGCTGCTTGTGGATGAGGGGAGGGTTGAGCTTGATTCCCCGGTAGCCGATTATTGGTCGGAATTTATCGCGGCAGGTAAACAGAATATTACCGTGCGACAACTGTTGAATCATCGTGCTGGCTTAGCTGTTTTACCGGATAGTGTGGCCGATGAAGATATTTTTAACTGGTCGCTCATGTGTGAGCAGATTGCCGCTCAGGCGCCGATGTGGCCGGGGGCTGAGCGACAGGCATATCATTGTTTTAGTTATGGCTGGTTGCTGGGTGAATTGATTCGGCGAATTGCAGGTATGTCGGTGGGGGAGTTTATTCGTCAGCGCCTAGCGCAGCCATTGGGCTTGGATTTGGCGGTAGGTTTACGCGGAGATCTGTCGCGTTTGGCGGATGTGCAAATGCTGGCCGTGGCCGTTGAGAGGCGTCATGAAGGTATGTCGGCGTTACTATCGTCAAGCCCCTCTTCAGTAGCCGCTCGAGCGTTTACGACGCCGGCGTCGATGATGAGTGGCACCAATGGCCAGGCTTGGCGTCGTGCTGAAATTCCGGCGGCAAACGGTCATGCTAGTGCTAGGTCGCTTGCGATCCTGTATGCTGCGCTCGCTTCGGGTGAGTTGTTAAGTGAGTCGTTGTTGGCGCAGTGCTATGCCGGTAATACGCCTTGTTTCGATGAGGTCTTGTTGTTGCCGCTGACATTCAACTTAGGTTTTATGGCCGCACAGCGGAAGCCGATCAAGCTATTTTCTGCCGGGCAGCGTTGCTTTGGTCACCCGGGCTCAGGGGGGAGTAGTGCCTTTGCCGATGTAGATTACCGACTGGGCGTGGGTTATGCCACTAATCGCCTAGGTGCCGGTGCTTTAACAGATCCGCGGGCGAGAAGGTTGATCGATAGTGTTTATCGTGCGCTGTGATGAAATGTGATGAGTAGGAGGGGAATGTTTTGAGTGATGAACAGAGTGAGATGAACGGGCGCGTGATTGAGCTTGAGGAGCAGGTGGTCGAGCTGCAAACGCGGGTGTTGTTCCAGGAAGATTCGTTGCAGTCACTGGATGATGTGATTGCTAAGCAGCAGCGTCAGCTGGATGATTTGACGCGTTATTGTCAGTTGTTAAAGGCAAGCATGGAGGGGATGAGGGGGGACAGCGCCGATGGCGGTGAGGTGGCTGTTGATCTGCCGCCGCATTATTAGCGTTACATTGCCAGCGAAGCTGAAGAAACAAAAAAGCCTCTTATTAAGAGGCTTTTTTATGTTTACTCGTCGAGAATTACGACGTCACGGGCCTGTGGTCCCTTGTCGCCATCGACAACACTGAACTCAACTTGCTGCCCTTCCTGCAGGCGTCTACGGCCCTTAGCTCGGATGGCGCGGTAGTGAACAAAGACGTCGGTGCCGTCATCACTAGTGATAAAGCCAAAGCCTTTGTTGCTGTTGAACCATTTGACGCTGCCGCTGTGTCGCTCGCCAGTGATTGGCTCGTCAAAATCGTCGTCCTCATCACCTGCTTGTGAGGGGGTTCGATGACTGCGCGATGGTGAGCTTGTTGTGCTGTTGCCGTCGCTGACCATGCCGGCAAGTATGGCGCTGAGTGCTGCGGCAACAATGAAGGCTAGAGCGGTGGTGGTGTCAAGGGTGAAACTGCCTGGGGCGGTATCTGTGTAGCCAGCGAAGAATCCAGATACAGGGATTGCCACAGCCAGACTGATTAATAAGCGGTAAATTACAGCCATTGTTGTACTCTTTCAATTGTGTGAAAACCGAACTGGGACACTTTATCGTAGGCGACATTACTGCTTTTGATTGATCGGTTGTGTTAATTGCCGATCAGCGATGTTCTCGTCTTTGAATCTATTGCCAGGTATTAAATTACTGGTTTTAGATTAAGCATTCCAGGGTGCGGTGTTGTTTATGTTGTCGGCGATAATGCAAGCCAACTGTCTTAGTTATTGTAGTGGAGATAGTGTATTTCCCAACTATTCAGTATTCTGCCGTAATTTTAGTCAACTTGCTATAGCTCTAAGGAAGCTTACAGTCACTCTTAGTCAAGGTTTGTTGCAGTAGGGTAGCGTTTTTTCATTTGCAGATGGTGAAAGGGCTGTGAAATGGTTGAGGAGATCGTGGTTGTATAGCTGCGGCGCTGAGGTGGGTAAACCGCAGCTTGGCTGCTACGGCTTTATAGGGTGCTACGGCTTTATAGAGAGGGGTTAAGGTGCTATTTTGCTGACTTCTTCGGCCTGTAGCCCTTTTGGCCCTTGTTGCAGCTTAAATTCGACCTCTTGACCCTGATTGAGTGACCGGTAGCCATCGCCCTGAATGGAGCGAAAGTGAACAAAGATATCCTGCTCGCTCCCGTCGCGTTCGATGAAGCCAAATCCCTTTGCATCATTAAACCACTTAACAGTGCCTGTTACGCGATCTGCCATAACTACTTCCTCTCTATTATTATTGTTCTATCGTATGCCGCCGGTTTGATTGGGCTGGGGGGAGATTCAATCCTCCCCCGTATCGGCATCGATGGATATTTAAAGTGCCATGATTTTAGCGAGTTGCTCCTGCAGCTTGTGGACTGTGGATTGCATCTCGTTAAGTTTCTTACGCTCTTTTTCTACTACGGCCTCAGGGGCTTTGTCAACAAACTTCGGGTTGTTTAGCTTGCCTTCGATGCGACTTAAGTCCTTGCTCTGCTTCTCGATCTCGCGATTAAGTCGGGTGGCCTCAGCCTCCTTGTCGATCAGATCGCTCATCGGCACGAGCAGCTCCATGTCGCCGACTAGAGATGTCGCAGACATTGGGGCTTCCTGCTCGTCTTCGAGCCATGTGATGCTTTCGAGCTTGGCGAGGGCTGTGAGGAATTGATCGTTTTGCTCGAGGCGAAGCTTGTCCTCGGCACTGCCATTCTTAAATAGGATAGGGAGTGGCTTGCTCGGCGCGATATTCATCTCGGCGCGTATGTTGCGGACGCCGACGATAACGCCTTTGACCCACTCGATATCGCTTTCGGCTTGTTCGTCGACAAGCTCTTCATCCGCAATAGGGAAAGGAGCGAGCATGATGCTGTCGCCAGCAAGGTTGGCGAGAGGGGCGATTTTTTGCCAGATTTCTTCGGTGAGGAAGGGCATCAGTGGGTGCATCAGGCGTAGAATGCTCTCGAGTACAAGGATGAGTGTGCGGCGGGTGCCTCGTTTGCGTGCCTCGCTGGCGTTGTCGTCCCAAAGCACTGGCTTGGATAGCTCAAGATACCAGTCGCAATATTCGTTTTTGACAAACTCAAACAAGGTTTGAGCCATTAGGTCAAAGCGATAGTGCTCAAAATGACGGGTAACGTCGGCGGTACATTTCTGTAGCTTCGAGCTAATCCAGCGATCTGCCATCGTTAGCTCTACACTCTCGCCATGAACCCCGCAGTTTGCTTCTTCGGTGTGCATTAGCACGTAGCGGGTGGCGTTCCAGATCTTGTTGGCAAAGTTGCGGTTGCCTTCAAGGCGCTTCATGTCCCAGTTGATATCACGGCCGGTCGAAGCGAGTGAAGCCAAGGTGTAGCGTAGTGCATCGGTACCGTGGGCACTAATTCCTTCGGGGAATTGTTGCTTGGTGGCGTTGGCGATTTTTTCTGCCAGTTGCGGTTGCATCATGTTACCGGTTCGCTTGGCCAGCAGCGGCGCTAGATCAATGCCGTCGATCATGTCGAGGGGGTCGATGACGTTGCCCTTAGACTTGGACATCTTGTCGCCATTATCGTCACGAATTAGCCCGGTAACGTAGACCGTTTTGAAAGGCACTTGCGGCTTGCCATCTTCATCTTTGATGAAGTGCATGGTCATCATGATCATTCGGGCGACCCAGAAGAAGATGATGTCGAAGCCGGTGACTAGGACGTCTGAGGGGTGGAACTGCTTGAGGCGCTCTGTATTTTCTGGCCAGCCCTGGGTGGCAAAGGTCCATAGCGCGGAGCTAAACCAAGTGTCTAATACATCGTTGTCTTGGTGTAGTTCGATGTTAGCGTCGAGGTTGTACTTGCTGCGAGCCTCCTCTTCGTTGCGCGCAACGAAGATGTTGCCGGCGTCGTCGTACCAGGCAGGAATACGGTGTCCCCACCATAGTTGACGAGAGATGCACCAGTCCTGGATGTTGTTCATCCAAGCAAAATACATGTTCTCGTACTGTTGCGGTACGAATTGGATGTCGCCATTGGTAACCGCTTCAACAGCAGGCTTGGCCATTGATTTGGCATCGACAAACCATTGGTCGGTCAGTAGCGGCTCGATGACAAGGCCGGAGCGGTCGCCACGAGGCACGGTAAGTTCGTGGTCTTTAACGTCTTCGAGTAAACCAAGCTTATCGAGGTCAGCGACGATAGCCTTGCGAGCCTCGTAGCGGTCTAGTCCGGCGTACGTGCTGGGGATGGAAGCGGTGAAGCTATCGGTGGGCTTGCCCTCGTGGGTGTAGCAGTCGGGCTCATCTAAGATTGCCGCGTTATGATCGAGCACGTTGATCATGGGTAGCTTGGCGCGTTGACCGACTTGGTAGTCATTGAAATCGTGGGCCGGCGTGATTTTTACGCACCCCGTACCTTTCTCCATGTCCGCATGATCATCGGCGACGATGGTGATCCGGCGGTCGACCAACGGCAGTATGACTTCTTTGCCGATCAGGGCGTTATAGCGCTCGTCTTTGGCGTTGATGGCAACGGCGGTATCGCCGAGCATGGTTTCTGGGCGAGTCGTAGCCACAACTAAGTAATTCTTGCCGTCTGCGGTTTGTGCGCCGTCAGCTAGAGGGTAGCGGAAGTGCCACATGTGGCCTTTCTCGTCGGTGTTCTCTACCTCTAAGTCACTGATGGCGGTGTGTAGCTTAGGGTCCCAGTTGACGAGACGCTTACCGCGATAGATCAGCTTGTCATCGTAGAGGCGAACGAACACCTCTTGTACTGCTTTGTAGAAGCCTTCGTCCATGGTGAAAGCTTCGCTTTCCCAGTCAACAGAGTTACCTAGGCGACGCATTTGGCGAGTGATGGTGCCGCCGGAGGCTTCTTTCCACTCCCAGATTTTGTCAGTGAAAGCTTCACGGCCGAGGTCGTGACGGCTTTTCCCTTCTTCTGCTTGTAGCTTGCGCTCGACGAGCATTTGTGTGGCGATGCCGGCGTGGTCGCTGCCAACCTGCCATAGCGTGTTCTTGCCGCTCATACGGTGGTAGCGAGTCAGCGCGTCCATAATTGTTTGTTGAAACGCGTGCCCCATGTGCAGGCTGCCGGTGACGTTTGGCGGTGGAATCATGATGGAGTAAGCTTCGTCGCCGCCCTGGGGGGCAAAGTAGCCTTTCTCTTCCCAGGTCTGGTACCACTGTTGTTCGATCGCGTTGGGCTGGTAGGTTTTATCCATGATGTTTAGGCTTCGCTGACGTCTGAGACACGGGCCTTAATGAGTGATGGCGATCAGGCAGGGCTCGATCGTTGTTACGACCGCCCGGTGATTGCAGGGTACATTAAGGGTGTGTGTGTTAAATAAATTTTGAAAGTTCACGATTGTAGCACGGCTTAAAAGCGAGTCGTAACCCAGTACCGGAAATCAAGTAGAAAAGGGCTATTATTGCCCATCTTCATCGTTCAGCTCTGTGGGTAGGGGGAGCTCAGCTTGCTGTAGTCGTGCTCGAAGCTCGGCTCGAATGAGTGGCATGAATTGCTCAATGACCTCTTCGACGATGCGCTGGCTGTCGAAGGAGGTGTCATGTGTTGTTGCGTGTGTAGCGACATGCTCGACAGCTTGGCTCTTCGCAGAAGTCATCTGTGTGTGTGGGCTCGGCGTATCAAATAGTGATGGTTGATCTTCTTCTGTCCCTGGACCGTATAAATTGACGAGGGAGGTGAAGCTCCGTTTAGCGCTGTAGCTACTGGCAGTATGACCTGGCTCGGAGGGCTGTACGGCTGACGACATTTGCTGATCAGGCGTCGGGATAAAAATATCGAGCTGATGGGCGATCTCTTGCTTGTTGCTGCCCTCTTCGATTGGCTGCGCGGCGTTAATCAGACCCTTGGCTGAGACGGTGTCGAGCGACTCAGCAGGGAGGGAGGTGCTGTTGTCTATGGTGGCGGGTTTGCTCGACTGGCCTCGTTGGAGTAGCCCTGAAAGCAGGTCGCCCTGGATATTATTGCTCATGCGGACCTCCTACCGTGTGTTGATATAGCAGCTGCTGCCTGTCATGAATTACGAGCATAGGATTTAACAATGTTTGCTACTGAGTGCGATGCCTTGCTGCTGGTAGTGTCGCCAATTAGAGCGGCTAAGCTGCTTTATATCATCGCGCTGATGAACCACCTCAAGTATCCACTCGATGTTATCGTGGCTATTGAGCGGCGTGCTGAGATTAATGAGCACTTGGCAGTTGCAGCCTTTAATTTCCCGGTGGCTGATGATAATTGGGCTATTAGCTTCTGCGGCTGTTGCCGGATCAAGTTGGTGGGGGATGAAACTGTTGTCTCGCACTGTCCACAGTAGCTTGTCGATCTCACGGCTCTCGGCTTCAGTGCTGGTATGAATGAAGACGCTTTTATCTTTTCGGTAGGACTTTTCTGCCAGTGTGCAGGCATACTTCAGGCGTTGCAGATCATCGGTGCTTGCCATTAAGTAGAAGAGTGCTTTGGGCATGGGTCAGAAGGTCTCTGTGATCGGGGGGCGGCCATTGTACTCGAACATTAAGCCTAGATCACCGCTGAGATTAAAAAATTAGATGTTGTTCATAATAGGGTAATACTCACGCCGGAAGTGGCGTGAGTATTAAGGTGGAGCGGATTAGGCTTGATCAATAATATACTGCGTTAATAGGCTAACTGGACGCCCAGTTGCCCCTTTATTGGCGCCGCTGCACCAAGCGCTACCGGCGATATCGATATGCGCCCACTTTTGCCCTTCGACAAACTGCGACAGGAAGCAAGCGGCGGTAATAGACCCTGCCTCTCGGCCACCGATGTTAGCTAGGTCGGCAAAGTTGCTTTTAAGCATCTCAGTGTAGTCATCGCTAATTGGTAGGCGCCAGGCTTTGTCGCCAGTACTGTCGGCGGCGGTAAGGAGTTGGTTGGCTAGTTCATCATCGTTACTGAACAGTCCGCTATTATGTCGACCAAGGGCGATGACGCAGGCGCCAGTTAGTGTGGCAATGTCGATGATGGAGCGAGGTTTAAAGCGCTGAACGTAGCTTAGCGCGTCACAGAGCACCAGACGCCCCTCTGCATCAGTGTTGAGGACCTCGATGGTTTTTCCCGACATGCTGGTGACAACATCACCTGGCTTGGTCGCTTGGCCGTTCGGCATGTTCTCGCTTGCGGCAACAACGGCGACGACATTGGCGTTGAGCTCCATTTCGGCGATAGCTGTGATCGTGCCGAAAACACTGGCGGCACCGCCCATGTCGTACTTCATCTCATCCATGCCGGCACCAGGCTTGAGGCTGATACCACCTGAGTCAAAGGTGATGCCCTTGCCGACGAGGGCGATCGGAGCCTTCTTGCTGGTGCTGCCTTTGTATTCCATAACGATCAGCTGTGCCGGCTCGTCGCTGCCAGCGCTGACGGAAAGTAATGAGCCCATACCAAGGTCGGCCATCTGCTTTTCAGATAACACCTTTGTGCTGAGCTTCGCGTGTTGCTTAGCTAAGGCTTTGGCTTGGTTGGCAAGGTAGGTTGGGGTGCAGATATTGCCGGGCAAGTCACCGAGCAAACGTGCGGTGTTGATGCCGTTGGCAGTGGCTTGTGCTCGGCTAGTGGCCTTGTTAATGGCGGTACTTTCTTTACCCTTGGCGGCGGCGATAAATACTTTGGTGAGCGCGCTGGCAGGCTTTGGGTTGCTGAGCTTTTCGGTGTAACGATATTGTGCGCGGATCATCTCTTGACTGAATAGTGCGGCCTGCTCACTGCTGTCGACATCGCTCTCCCAGCAGAGGGTGGCGTCTTTACCATTTTGGCTCGCGGTCAATTCGGCTGCTTTAGTGATGGCCTTTTTGTTGCTCGCTTTATCGGCAGTTTTGCTGGGGCCAGTACCAATGATAAGCAAGCGTTGTGCAGCGATGCCGTTCGGCTGAGGTAATAATAGACTGTCACCGACAGCGGCCTTGAAATCGCCTAGTTTGATGAGTTTGGTGAGTAGACCGTCGCAAGCCTTGTCGATGATTGCAGCGTTACCGCTTAGCTTTGCCTGCTTGGCAACATTGATAATGAGGCAGCCGGTTTTGTGTGATGTGATATCGGCGATGACTTTTGCTTTGGTTTCCATGCTTACTCCGAGAGACAATCATGTAAGATTGAGTGATAATAAGGTGTTTCTTATTGCGCCATAGTCAGCGGTATGCGATTGTGGCGCCTGTTGCTTTGATAGAGTGGCTAGCCATTGTGTTTTTATTACAACAGCTAGTTATGGTGTTGAGTGTAAAACGACTAAAGTGGCTTGCCTAGTATTAACGAATTGATTGTCGTTAACCTCAACAATGTTTGCGCTATCGTTACAATTATTGCCTTTAGACTTGTTCTCTTGGCTTCAGTCGTTTCAGAATATAATGGTTTAGTGTGATTGCATTTAGATATTTAGCGAGAGAGGTTATGGTGGCAATGGTGGCGGTCACCTCCGCTGTGTTGCTTATCATCATGAGTGCGCGCTTTGTGCGTTATCTGGCGGAGGCGGCTGTCGGTAAGCTTTCGGGTGACGTGTTGTTGTGGATCATGTTCTATCGTTTGCCGGGCTTTTTTGAGTTGATTTTACCGCTCGGTTTCTTTATCGCTATCTTACTTGCCTACGGCCGTCTTTATGTTGAGAGTGAGATGGTGGTACTTACTGCGTGCGGCTTCAGCACAAACAGGTTGTTAGTTTATACACTGATACCAGCGTTGTTTATCGCCCTCGTTATGTCGGGCATTAGTCTTTACTTGAGCCCGATGGGAATGAATAAGGCCCAGCAAATTCTCAGTGACCCTAAGAATAAAAACGGTTTCGGTACTTTGGTGCCGGGAAGGTTTCAGGTTGCTGGTAGTGGTCGTGTTAGCTATGTCGAGGGCTTGCACAATCATAAGAAAGATATGGATAACGTCTTCATGGCGCAAGTTGTGCCGCGCAGCAAAGGCAAAGCTGAAGAAATTTCGTTGATCTTTGCCAAGACGGGTAAAATTGTCGAAAAAGAGGATAGTCGTTATTTAGAGTTGGGGAATGGCTACCGCTATGTCATGAAAGGCAATAGACTTGATTATAGCTCGACGGGATTTGAGCGTTTTGGCACACGGCTCGATGAGGCTGAATCTGTGCTAGAGGATAGTAGCGAGCTCGATGCTTTGCCGACTTCGGCACTACTGGCTAGCAGTAGTCTTGCGCACAGTGCCACATTACAGTGGCGTATATCGTTATCATTAATTATACCTATTGTTGCGATTATTGCCTTGAGCCTAAGTAAGACGAATCATCGCCAGGGGCGCTATGTAAAAATGCTGCCGGCGATATTAATTTATCTGATCTACCTTTTGTTGTTGAATGCCGGGAGAGGGGCTATTGAAGGCGGGAAGCTTTCCCCAGTATACGGCTTGTGGGTGATTCATGCTGCTTTTCTTGCGTTAGGTTTAGCAATGCTTTATCTACCTGGGGCGTGGCAGCGTATGCGTTATAATCGGAATAGTCGGATGCAGGTATCATGAAGCGGTTAGAGAATTATGTTGGTCTAACAGTACTTGGTGCGATCGTCATGGTGCTACTGGTCATCATGGGGTTGGATGCACTCTCAGCTGTTATCGATAACCTCCCTGATATGGAAGGCGACTTCGGTTTTTCAGAGGTCCTGTACTACGTCCTTTTGATGTTGCCGCGTAAATTGACCGAGTACCTGCCATTCGCCGCGTTAGTGGGCTGTTTGGCTGGTTTGGGCAGTATGGCGAATAATAGTGAATTAGTGGTGATGCGAGCGGCCGGCGTGACGACTAGCCGCCTTATTTGGTTGGTGATGCGGCCAACGTTGTTGTTAATTTTTGTAAGCATGCTGGTTACTGAGTATGTGGCCCCCTCGGCAGAGCAGTATGCAGAGACGCGAAAGGCGTTGCTGACTAGTGGCGAGGAGGTGTTCAATTTAGAGCGTGGTCTATGGAATCGCGATGGCAATGAGTTCATGCATTTTAATGTCGTGCAGTCGGGTGGTGTCATCAATGGGGTGAAAGTTTTTCGTTTTAATGATGATCGTAGCTTGTCGCGTGTGATTATGGCGCAGCGGGCAACGTACCAGGAAGATGGTACGTGGGTGCTGGAGAAAGCGCGTATCGACAAAATAGGCGAGCAGCGTATTGAGCGCAAGAAATATACGACCTATAACTGGGATTCGCCTTTGACGCCTAAGATGCTAGAGGTGGTCGCTATTGATCCTGAGCAGCTGTCAATTACAGCTTTGTGGCGGGCGGCTGATTATCGTACCGAGCAAGGGTTGGATGCGCGCTCCTTTATGCTTGAGTTCTGGCGCAAGGTGTTATCACCGCTAGGTACTATCAGTTTGGTGCTGATAGGGATCTCCTTTATTTTCGGACCCCTCAGAGAAGTGACAATGGGTTACCGTATATTTACCGGTGTTATTGTCGGGATTGTTTTTAGGACAACCCAGGACTTGTTGGGGCCGGCAAGTTTGGTCTTTGACTTCCTTCCCATCTACTCTGTGTTGGTGCCAATACTCATTTGTGCGGCTATTGGCACGATAATGCTACGGAGGGCTTAGGACCTTTTTTCAATTACTTCGACTTTGCTCTTTGAGAGCAAGTCGTGCCAGCTGCTGCCCTCGCGATGGAATAGCGACCATAAGTAGCCAAGGCCGAAGCAGCTGATCGAAAGCCATGCACTGAGATAACGGATGAGGCTCTGCTTGAAGCTGAGCTTTTGGCCATCGAGCTGACATACTCGAAGTCGCCAAGCTTGCATGCCGAGTGTCTGTCCCAATTTGCACCAGAAATAACAATAAAATGCGCCTATAAGACAGAAAAGGTAGAGCTGGTATAACGGACCTTCAGTAGGAGAGGGGAGCTGGTTAATAATGTCGCCATTGTGTCGACTGAGCTCGAGGGTTTGACCACTAATCTCCAGTGCGAGCCAGTTATAAAGAAACGTGGCAAGAGAGAGAACGCCGATTAGTAAGAAGGTGTCGTAGAACATAGCGGCGAGGCGTCGCCACAATGGTGCGATAGGTCTGTTCAGAGTGGTCATTGTAGTTTACTGAGTGATTGAAAGTGCACATTATACATGCAACTAGCTGGTAGCCTAGCAAGGGAGAAGAGAAGGTTAAAACTCGTATTCGATGTTAAAATCGACTTTATCGAAGGAGAGATTGCTGCCGGTACCTAGACTGACGTTATAGCGTAGCCCCGTTCTGTAGTTGTTGCCCATGTTGCCTTCACGATCGACCTTTAGCAGTTTAAGGTCGATGCTGTCAGAGTTATCTCTCTTCATCCACCAGCGTAGAACGGCTTTCTTCATCAAGTAATTTAATGCTTTGCTGCCCTCACGGCTTTTTTGTTGATAGTGGTGCTGATTGATCCACGTTTGATGAAGTAGCATGTCGGTGGTGGACTGCTCGTACTCTAGGATCATTGCAGCATTGATTTCGGGACCAAACTGCATCGTTTTAATGTGATGACTAATCGTCGTGTTATGGCTAAGCGTGTTTATATCGTAACGTTTGGTGCTGCTCTTATGGCTGCGGAAATCGTGTCCAATACTGATGCGGTTGATGGATAGGTCGAGGTAGTCAAAGCTAACAATGGGCTCAGCGTATGATTGGTTGCTGGCTAAAAGGCTTATAGTAAAAATGCTCAGCAGGGAACGACCAAGAAATGAGAGCTCGTGGGCACTCGATTGATGGTGGTAATGGACGGGGAGCTTTCTGCTTCTCTTCATTTGTTAAGCCTCGCTACAAGCTTGCTTAATATAAGTGTTGCAGATAACGCTGAAATTGGCATGCGGGGGTTAGAGCTAATAGCTATATTGTCTATGCTAGTGGCCACCACCCCATTAATATTAGTTCATGAAGCGAAATTAATGTAACTTTATTAAATGTTTGCTGCGGCTTTTTGCGAATAGAACGTGGTGTAATTAGTCGTCTTAATTGTGGTTCCGCATGTTGTGTTGTATCAATAAACTCTCTTTATAGGAGTTGTTTCGACTACGCATGGAGCATGTATACGGTGCTCCCACTAGTCAACACAACTGATGTGTGCAATCATTTAATTTCTAAAGATTTTAGAGCTACCACCGGCAGGAGAGATAACAACAATGCGCATTTTGGTTATAGAAGATGACAAGACCGTCGCTGGATTTATTGTTGACGGACTGACTGAGGTGGGCTACAGCGTCGACCACGCCGCTGACGGCCAAGAAGGCTTAATACTTGCTCGAGCAGGCGGTTATAGTGCTCTTGTTATTGATAGGATGCTGCCTCAGCTCGACGGCTTATCCATCATTAAGACAATCAGGGAGGAGGGGGATAAGACGCCGGCATTGGTGCTTAGTGCGCTGGGCGAGGTCGATGACAGAGTGCAGGGCTTAAAAGCTGGCAGTGACGACTATTTGGTTAAGCCGTTTGCATTCGCTGAATTACAGGCTCGCATCGAGGCGCTGACACGCAGAACGGAAGGCCAAGCGCCGGAGACCAGTTTGCAGGTTGCCGACCTAGAAATGGATTTGTTGACGCATAAGGTGAGTCGTGCCGGAGTGGCTATTATGCTGCAGCCGCGTGAGTTTCGTCTATTGGAGTTTCTGATGAAGCATGCGGGGCAGGTTGTCACTCGTACTATGCTGCTTGAGAGTGTTTGGGATTATCATTTCGATCCGCAGACTAACGTGATTGATGTACATATAAGTCGTTTACGTCAGAAAATTGATAAAGACTTTGAATATGCTTTATTGAACACCGTGCGCGGGGCGGGATACATGCTGCATGAGCCGCGGTAATGTTTTTGCCAGCTATACGTTTCGCTTTACCTTTGCTTATATTACAGGGCTTAGTTTCGCGGTTTTTGTATTGCTGGCAGTTGTTTACGCCTTCTTCTCCTATAGCTACTCGCAAGATGTACACAGTACCATCTCCAAGGAGCTTGAGGGGGTGCAGCTCAGTTTCGAGGAGGGCGGGGTTGCGGGTGTAGAGCGTTTTTTTAACAGTACGCTTCAGCGCGGCCACTTTACCCAGTATTTTTACATGCTCACGGATGAAAATCATAACAAGCTCGCCGGTAATCTTGATGCTTGGCCTGAGTACACGCGCTACCGTGGCGGCTGGTTAAGTTTTGAGTTTGATATCTTGCAAGGTGATGACTACGAGATAAATCTGCTGAAGCCTAAGGTGGGCGCGCAGATGGGCGCTGGTAATCGACGAGATTTCGTTGGTCGTTCTCTTACGATGGCCAACGGCTACCATATATTAGTCGCTCGTCATTATTCTGATGTTATTAATACCATTGAATTAGTGATTGGTATTTTGGTGCGAGGCATGTTGGTGACGATTGTTCTCGGTACGATTGCAGGTGCGCTGATTAGTCGTGCCTGGTTGCGGCGTGTGGAGCAGATCAACGACAGTATGGTGAATATCATGATGGGTGATATGAATCAGCGAATCGCCATAGATGGCCGTAGCAGTAATGATATCCAGCGTTTGAGCATTAATTTTAACGAGATGCTCGATCAGTTGCAGGAGTCGATGGAGGGCGTGCGCCGGGTTTCGGATAATATTGCCCACGACCTGCGCACTCCACTCACTCGTTTGCGCAATAAGTTGGAGAGTTTTGGTGACAAAGTTGGTGTTGAGCATGAGAGCGAGATGCAGGGGTTAATTAGTGAGGCTGATTCACTATTAAACACCTTCAGTGCGTTGTTGCGAATTACGCGAATTGAGTCAGCTAAGCAGCGTGAGAGCTTTGCTCAGATTGATGCGGCGATGATCCTGGCAGATGTCGTGGAGTTTTATGAGCCTTTGGCGGATGAAAAGCATCAGACGATTAGTTTTGACGCGGATTTTCGTCCGATTATCTTTGGTGATCGTGACATGCTGTTTCAAACCTGGGTGAACCTGGTTGATAATGCCATCAAATACACGCCTGAAGGTGGTGCCATTAAGGTGTCGATACGCAAGGGCGAGGGTGAGTTAGCGGGTAGGGCCTGTCGTTACGCGACGATCCTGGTGGAGGATGATGGCCCGGGAATTCCGGAAGATGAGCGTGAAAAGGCTTTTAAGCGTTTTTATCGGGTTGAAGCAAGTCGGGGGTTGGCGCCAGGCAATGGTTTGGGGTTGAGCCTTATAGCCGCCGTTGTCTCTCTGCACCGCGGTAGTATTGCGCTGGAGGATAGCGCCCCTGGCCTACGAGTTCGCTTAAATCTTCCTTTATACGATCGTCGATCATCGGCGAACAGCTGACTCATCGATACTAAGGTGTGAGGTGTCAGGGGCGTTAACGGGGAGGTCGTCTCTCGCATCCTGTAGATCGGCACCAGCCTGTGCTAAGTGTAAGTGGTTACTATTAATCTCTAGTGAGACGGTGGGACTTGCCTCGCTTAGTCGGCTACCAGGTTCGGCGAGTGATGCGTCAATGCTGGCGATGTTATTGCTTACTTCCTGTTTGGCGCTACTAAGTGCGGTGCCTGCGGTGTCGAGTTGCAAATGCCCAAAATCAATTGGCGGCGTAGGAGTTTTGGCTTGAGGCTCGCTTAACGCACAGCCTACTTCGGCTGCTGAGAGGTGATTGGTTTCGATGTCGCTTCTAGTCGGTCGCTGCTTTTCCTCTGCACGCAGTAAGTCATCGCCGACAGCGCTAAGCTGTAAGTTGATGATTGTTTTGGCTGAAGTGGCAGTATTGTCTTCTGGTGTGGCTGGTGTTGTCGCTGTGTTGCTCGCCGGTACATCTTCTTTGAAATAAGCCTTAAGGCCAGCTTGTTTGAAGGCGGCTTGATATTTAGCGGCGGTGAGTTTGTCTAGTCCCTTTTTGAGTGTTCGAGTCTTGCCGTCGAAGAGGGTTGCTGCTTTTTCGCTGGGGAGCTTAAATAGCTTAGCTAGTTTGGAGATGCTGTCTTGGCGGCTATCGTTATTGCTTGTTTCGCCGCGAAAAAGGAGTTTATAGCGCAGGCTGTTACTCATATTAGGGTACCGTATGGTGTTATTTTCACTGCCCAGACAATAACATCGTTCGAGAAGATGGTCATCTATGCTGAAAGCAAACTTTGTTGGAGTGTTGAGTAAGGCGGCCGATGACATAAACTGTCACTAAAAAGGTTTTTGATCGTTTTTGATAGTGCTATCATCGGGAGACTGTACTGAAATAACAATAAAAAAGGTTGTAAGCGGTATGAGTGTGGAGATGGTTCCGACAAAATATGCCAGTTCACTATTGAAATTATTGATTGAGAAAGGCTATCCGACCGATGCAATTTTGCAGGAAGCGGGGATCAATTTTGATCCGAGCGATCAATCCTCGCAAGGCTATGTTGATGAGGTTAGCGCGCTAGACTATAGCAAACTATATCAGCTAATTCTTAGCTTGCTACAGGATGAGAGCTTCGGTATTCGCCTGGGGCGTGGCTTCACGCCAGGTGCTTTTCGTATGATGTGTTATGCCATCATTCATAGCGAGAATCTCGGTAAAGCATTGCGGCGTGCGAGTGACTTCTTTCGTATATTCTTTAATGCGCAGGCTGAGCTTACACTGGAGCTAGAGGATGATCTTGCTATAGTAGGCTATATTGAGCCCGGCAAAGCGCCTGATAAGACCGTGCAGGCCACGGATGCCTATGGGCTTTCAATGTGGCATCGATTCTGTGGCTGGTTGACTGGACGGACGCTGGAGTTACAGAGGGTGCAGTTTCAGGCGGGAGAGCCGGAGAATAACCGGCGTTATGAAGAGCTATTTGGTTGTCCAGTCGACTTTGATGGTCGACAGAATGTTTTGATATTCGATGCAACTTGCCTGAGTTGGTCATTGGTACATACCGAGCAGTCGCTGCGAGAATTCTTGCGCACAGCGCCTTATCAATTAATAGTGATGCCCTCAAAAGCCAGTGATACAGGGTTGATCGCACAGGTACGGGCGTTAATTGGCCATGACTTTAGTCAGGGCTTTCCGAGCTTCGAAGAAATCACCAGCGCGTTAAATATGTCAGCGCCGACGCTGAGACGTCGTTTGAAGCGAGAAGGTAAAACATTTCAGCAGCTTAAGGATGAGTGTCGTTGCGATGCGGCCGTCGCTTATTTGAGTCGTCCTGATCTATCAATCAACGCCGTCGCTGCGTTAATGGGGTTTACTGACCCGAGCGCTTTCCATCGTTCATTTAAAAAGTGGACGGGGATGCCGCCTGGCGAGTATCGCAGTCGTGAGCTGTTTGTCGATGATCAGGCTTAGTCTTTAAATGTCTCGGGCGTGTCTGAACGGTTTGTTAAACCGCGCCTTGAGGATATCGCTTGTCATCGTCAGCAGGGGGCAACAAATTATTTTTTATAAAAAATAATTACCCTCCAGCGTGACTGTTATCTAGTTTGTGGGTGTGGTGTGCTGGTTTTCAGCTGTTGAATATGAGTCTATCTAGCACTTAGCCTTCTACTACTTTAGTAGTGAGGAGTCTTGATTGTTAGGGGCCTTCACCCTCCAAAGTATAAGCGTTTTTCTGGCGCACCAGATGCCAAAAACTACGGCGAAAATAGATAGAAAAGCAGAAAGAGATATATTCGCAACAGCTGCTATTAAATTACCTGATTGCAATAAATGTACGCTATACAAGCAAAAACTACTGAACGTTGTAAAGCCGCCTAAGAAACCAGTAATCAGGAAACCAGAAACAAAGCGTAATCGCTGGTCAGAGCGGAAGTGATCAACAGCCTGCAATGTCGCGTCTTCGTTGAATGGTCCGTGCAGGTGCTCTAGGTCCCCCTCTAAGTGCGTCCCTTGTAGACGACTTTTGCCGTCTCTACGAAAGGTGGCTTCCAATAATAAAAATAAATAACCAATTAAAAAGCAGCCAATGATATTAACGATAATAATTGCTACATAGCCAGGAGTGTGAAAAAAGGCCTTCAACCCTTCGGCCCATAGATAACGGAAAACAGCGCCAAAGCCACCACCTAAAGCGACGTATAAGGAAGTTGTAATAAAATTCAAAAGCGATTCCTCGTGATGGCTATAAATAAAACCATATAGTTCATAATGTATTACCGCCACCGAGGTAAATGCCTAGTACCACTGCCAATGTACACAAAATAATCGACAGCCCCATATTTAACACAGCTTGAAGATACTTTCTTTCATAGCATAAAATGACGGTGTCTAAGCTAAATGTGCTAAATGTCGTAATCCCTCCACAAAATCCCGTCACCAATAACACAGAGGTCAAATTAAAATTCATCTCAGCAACAGCCAGTGAGCCAGGAGGGCTGTGCTGCAAGGTTGCAATGTACATTTCATGGGATAACCATGCACTGCCTAATCCAATAATAAAGCTACCCACCAAGTTTGCACAAAGAATCGCATTCCAACCAGGTAGCTTTGTTTTTACTCGGAAGAACTCGCCAGTCCAAAACCGTGCAGCGGACCCCACTGATGCCCCAAAAAAAATACAGAGGACTTTAAATAAAATCATCATAATAAAATAATAGCACTAGATACTGTGCGCTATTATTTATGTTTTTGGTGCGTTACTAATATAATTTATTGGCGTGTAAGTCGTTGTGTCCAGGGTGTATGCGGTGCAGCTAAGTCTGTATTATCAAGAAATCTCTATTGTTGCTCAGCTTAATGATAATTGGGTATTTCAGCAGATGCACTAGGGCGAAGGTTGTTGCCTGTCGAGCATCGTGGTTGTGAGATATTTGTGGGTGGTGGTAGTGGGTGCTTAGTTTGAACCTTCCCCCTGCTGGGTGAGGCCGGTGTTTGGTGGTCGTTTTTGCCAGTCAAGTTGACCTCTTTTGTTATTGTTTTGCCCCCTTACTCGTTTAATCTGCTAACTAAGAGAAATTGCTGGCGGCGTGCCTTCGGTGTGTATGCTGCAGAGCCCTGTTTTGATATGCAGTCGTATAATAAAAGAGTGAGAGCAAATGACTAACGAAGCGTTTATCTATGATGCGATCCGTACCCCAAGGGGTAAGGGCAAGGCGGGCGGTAGCCTGTACGAAGTGAAGCCAGTCGATTTGGCTGTCAACGTCCTTGAGGCCATGAAAGAGCGCCTCGACCTCGATACCACTCAGGTTGAAGATGTCATTATGGCCACCGGTGAGCCGGTGAACGAGCAGGGGCAAAATATCACTAAGGTGGCTCTTATTCATTCGAGCTGGGACGATATTACGACAGGTGCTCAGCTACACCGTTACTGCGCCGGCGGCCTCGATGCTGTTAACCTTGCGGCGGCTAAGGTTGCTTCAGGCTTTGAAGATATGGTCTGTGCCGGTGGTGTTGAATCGATGTCTCGCCTTGGTATTGGCGCCTCAGGCGGTTGTCAGGGTGACCCGTGGATCTCGATGAATACTCACTTCATTAATCAGGGGCTCGGTGCCGACTTGATGGCGACGCTCGACGGTATTAGCCGTGAAGAGCTCGATGCCTATGCTGTACAGTCACAGCAGCGTGCAGCAAATGCACAGCAAAATGGTTACTTCAAGTCTATTGTGCCAGTAAATGACTTTAATGGTGTCGAGATTCTGGCTCATGACGAGTTTATCCGTGCTAACACGACATTAGAAGGATTGGCAAAGCTAAACCCTGCTTTCTCAATGTTTAATGATTTTGGCCACGGTGAAGTTGCCAAGCTGAAGTACCCAGAGGTCGAGAACATCGTCAATGTTCACACGCCGGGTAACTCCTCGGGTATTGTCGATGGTGCAGCATTGGTGCTGATCGGTAGCGAGCAGGCAGGAAAGAACCAAAACTTGACGCCGCGTGCACGCATTGTTGCTACTGCGTTGGTTGGCAGCGAACCAACTATTATGTTGTCGGGTCCAGCTCCAGCGGCTCGCAAGGCATTAGCGAAAGCGGGTTTGACCGTTGACGATATTGACTTGTTTGAGCTGAACGAAGCTTTTGCTTCTGTCGTTTTACGCTTCAAAAATGAGCTAAATATTCCTATGGAGAAGCTCAATGTCAACGGTGGGGCGATCGCGATGGGGCACCCGATTGGTGCTACTGGAGCGATGATTCTGGGTACGGTATTAGATGAGTTAGAGCGCCGTAATCTCAAGCGTGGGCTAGTGACCTTGTGTGCCGGTGGTGGTATCGGTATTGCCACCATTATCGAGCGTGTCTAATCGCGGCGTCAGCGCCGCAAGTGATTTGAATTGAGAGTTGAGTGTGCTGGCGGGTGAACAGGGTGGAATAAAAGCCCAGGGCTGAGGCCCGAGTTACCGATCAGATACTTAAGAGGAGAATATAATGAGTTATATCCGCTTAGAGAAAGATAGCGATGGTATTGTCGAGCTGATCTTTGATCAACCAGGTAAGACAGTAAATACAATGGGTGCCGAGTACGAAGTCGCGATGAAGCAGGCTTTGGTTGACATTAAGGTGATGGTTGCTGAGGGTGGCGTCACCGGTGTTTATGTTCGCTCAGGTAAGCAGGGGCAATTTTTTGCCGGCGGTGATATTACCGAGATGCTGGAGATGGATCTTGATATGCCTGCGGAAGAGAAGGCCCGTATGTATGAGGCATTGATGGCGGTTAAGGCGCCGCTACGTGAGCTAGAAACCCTTGGTGTGCCGGTTGCTGTTGGTATGAACGGCCCTGCGCTTGGCGGTGGCTTTGAGATTGCCCTGTCCTGTCATTATCGTGTCGCAGTCGAAGGTATTCAGGTCGGTTTACCGGAGGCGATGATTGGCTTGATGCCGGGCGCTGGCGGTGTTGTGCGCATGACGCGGTTGGTCGGTATGCAGGAGGCTATTGGCTTAATCAGCCAAGGTAAGCGCTTGAAAGCCGAGCAGGCATTAGAGAAGGGCTTAGTCGACGAGTTGGCTGCGAACGAAGATGAGTTGGCGGTTAAGGCAAAGGCTTGGATCAAAGCTAACCCAGAGGCTAAGCAGGTTTGGGATAAGCCGGACTATCAAATGCCAGGCGGCGACGCCAACTCGAAGGATCAAGGTGTGCAAGGCTTGATGTTCTTTGGTCCGTCAAATGTGATGGCGCAAACGAAGGGTTTGATGCCTGCGCAAAAGGCGATATTTTCTTGCATCGTCGACTCTGCCCGCGTTGATTTTGATACGGCGCAGAAGATAGAGGGGCGTTACTTTTTGATGTTGTTGACCGATCAAGTGGCTCGCAACATGATGACGGCGTTCTTTGTGCAGATGGAGGCGCTGAATAAGGGGGCGAGTCGTCCTGCTGATATCGAGAAAACCACGGTGAAAAAGCTGGGTATTTTAGGTGCCGGCCAGATGGGCGCGGGTATTGCGGTTTCGGCGGCTAAGGTCGGCATTGAAGTTGTATTAAAAGACATAAGTCAGGAAAACGCAGACAAAGGTAAGGCCTATGCTGCCAACTCTTACGAGAAGCAGCGTCGCGTGACTGCGGAGCAAGCGGAGGAGTATCTGGGGCGTATTAAGGCAACTGCAGATTATGCTGATCTTGCCGGGTGTGACTTAGTGATTGAAGCGGTCTTTGAGAACCGTGAGGTTAAAGCAGCGGTGACTAAGGAGACGGAAGCTGTCGTTGGTCCTGACTGCATCTTTGCCTCTAACACCTCTGCGCTGCCGATTACCGAGCTAGCTGAGGCATCGAGCCGTGCCGATAACTTTATCGGTATGCACTTCTTTAGCCCTGCTGAAAGGATGCCGCTGGTAGAGATTATTCGCGGTGAAAAAACCTCTGATCGAGCGCTGGCAATTGCCTTCGATATTTCACAGAAGCTTGGTAAGACGCCGATAGTGGTGAATGATGGTCCTGGCTTCTTTACTACGCGGACTATTGCGACCACGGTGACTCAGGGAGCCGCGATGCTGGAGGAGGGGATTAACCCTGTTCTGATAGAGAGTGCAGCGCGTGATAATGGTTCCCCTGTCGGCACCTTGGCGGCCATTGATGAGATCAGTCAAGAAACGGCTTACAAGAATGGTCAGCAGTTGAAGGCAGATGCCGAGGCCCAAGGTAAGCCGATGGCAGAGAACGCCGCTTCACGTGTTGTCGATCGCATGGTGAATGAGTTTGGTCGTAAGGGTAAGATCCATGGTGGTGGTTATTATGCCTATCCTGAGGGCGGTAAGAAGCACATCTGGCCAGGTCTGAAGGAGGCTTTTGCGCCTAATGGTTACAAGGAAATTCCCTACCAGGATATTAAAGATCGCCTGGTTTTTTGTCAGAGCTTAGAAGCTGTTCGTGCCATGGAAGAGGGGGTGATCAATACGATTGCAGACGCCAACATTGGTTCTATCATGGGGATTGGCTTCCCGGCGCAGACCGGTGGTGTATTGCAGGCAATCAACGCTTATGGTTTGAAGGCCTTTGTCGAGCGGGCGCAGTACCTCGAAAAACAGTATGGAGAGGTGTTTGCGGTACCGGCGCTGTTGATGGAGAAGGCAGAAAAAGGTGAGCTATTCTTGTAGTTAGCTTGATTGGTCTAAGGAACCGGCTTAGGCCGGTTTTTTTTCGCCCTTAATAAAGTGCGTCGTCAAAACTCTTAGTTAAAGCCTGCAGATAATGGTAGGCGTAATTCTAATCTGTTGACTGTTTGGTTGAGTGATCAGTGTTTTATCGCCGCCTAGTCAGCTATGTTTGAATCAATACGAAAGCTAGGGGATAATTCATTACGTCCATTTATTCGCGAGTAGCAGTGACCATGAAGATTCGTCAAAGCATTATCGATAAGTTAAGTACTGCATTATCACCCACGCATCTAGAGGTTGTTAATGAGTCGCATATGCACAGTGTTCCACCAGACTCGGAGACACACTTCAAAGTGATTGCGGTTAGCCCCTTGTTTGACGGTAAGCGTGCGGTGGCGCGTCATCAGATGCTTTATGCTTTGTTGCAGGAAGAGTTAGACGGCGAGGTGCATGCGCTGTCGCTGCATACCTTCACGCAGCAGGAGTGGACGAAAAGGCAGCAGCAAGTATCAGCGTCGCCTGATTGTGCCGGTGGCGGTAAGTAGCCTTACGATGATGAGTAGTGGCTGCGGTCAGTGATATCGTGGTTTGCGGTGATCTCGTTGTCGCGATAGTGTGTTTTTAAAAATAACAACGTAGCAAGAGGAGTATGAAGCACTAGTGCAGTCTGCCATGGTGAAATATCGCGTTGATGGGCTAAGCTTGTTGCTTCAGCATTATCCTGTTCTGCATAAGTAGGATGCGATAGCCTCATCTAACGTTAAGTGTTGTTGTTGTTGTTGTTGTTGTTGTTGTTGTTGTTGTTGTTGTTGTTGTTGTTGTTGTTGTTGTTGTTGTTGTTGTTGTTGTTGTTGTTGTTGTTGTTGTTGTTGTTGTTGTTGTTGTTGTTGTTGTTGTTGTTGTTGTTGTTGTTGTTGTTGTTGTTGTTGTTGTTGTTGTTGTTGTTGTTGTTGTTGTTTCGCCCTCGAAATCCGTAGCAAATTTACCGTCTGGGCTTGATGGCGCGCAGTAGGCGGGGCGTGATGCTATTGCAAAGGTTGGGACAGCTGCTGATTGCTGCCCGGCGAGTGTGGGGGGAGTGCGGAGGGAGGGATCGAGCGGGCCGTATGTGTCTTGCTCTAGGCTTTTATTTGTCGTTTTGTGAGTGATGGTGCTTGACAGTTGAAAGAATAAGCCATTATTAATGGCTGAGTTTTTGAATATGTATGTTTAGTAATCTGAATGATCGTTATTGATAACTCTTTGTTTTATTTTCTATAATAAATGTGTTTTTATAGGTTTGAATTTAAAAGGTAATAAGAAGTCAAGAAGGTTTTGAAGGGCAGTAGAGTGACGCTGGTGTTAAACCGTGTTTATAACAATAAGTTAATTTCCGTTTTTTCACGTGCTTGTCATATGTCAATATGGTGAGCAGGTAACTATGAATTAATAATAAGTCAAGCCCGTTGAACGAGCTACCGAACGATGATTGTTTTCCGTGAATAATAATCTGTCATCGCTAGTAAAAGTAAAAGTAAAAGTAAAATTCATCATAGTTGATGTTCGGTAATCTAAAGTTTGTTGTTCTCGGTGCCTTAGTCATCTAGCTATAATTATATTATTAATATTAGGAAATTATGACGTTATTAGATGTAAAAGATTTGCGTATTGAGTTTCCATCACGTCATGGCATCGCTGTTGCCGTAGATGACATTAGCTTCCATGTCGAAGCGGGGGAGATTGTTGGTTTAGTCGGTGAAAGTGGTGCAGGAAAGTCGACAATTGGTAATGGCATTATTGACCTTCTTAGCGCGCCGGGCCGAGTAGCTGGGGGAGACATTCATCTCAACGGAGAGAAAATCTCTCAGTTAAAAGCAGATGAAATGCGCAAAGTCCGTGGTAGTCGTATTGGCTTTATCTTTCAAGACCCCATGACGTCGCTCAATCCGCTGTTTACTGTAGAGCAGCAACTTGTCGAAACAATTACCACTAATTTGTCAGTGTCAAAGCACGAAGCCTATACTCGCGCTATCGACATGTTAGAGCAAGTCGGTATACCTGAACCACAGCTGCGTATAAAGCAATACCCACACCAGTTTTCGGGGGGGATGCGTCAACGTGTTGTTATCGCGATTGCCTTATGTAGCGAGCCAGAGCTTATAATTGCTGACGAACCGACGACGGCACTTGATGTTTCTATTCAAGATCAGATCCTTACCCTGATTCGAAAACTTTGCAAAGAGAAGCAAGTGGGTTGTATTTTTGTTACCCATGATATGGGGGTTATCTCGAATGTGACTGATCGAGTGTGCGTCATGTATCGGGGGAAAATGATTGAGAGTGGTACTACTGAGCAAATACTAGGGGCGCCTGAACACCCTTATACTAAGAGTCTGATCAGTGCTGTGCCTCGAACCGATGTGAAGCTTTTGCGTTTTCCGCTTGTTGATTATATCGAGTCTGTTGAAGAGGAGGATGAAAAAATTGATCTTTCAACGCATTGGCTTGGTAAAGATGTTGATTATAGAAACGAGGGGAAAGAGATTCTCCAAGTTAACGATGTCAATTTGAAGTTTTTAACGAAGCAAGCTTTTTTCGATAAAAACAAACAGTATGTTCATGCTTCGAATAATGTCAGCTTTAATATTATAGAGGGTGAAACATTTGGCTTGGTTGGTGAAAGCGGCAGTGGCAAATCAACCATAGCGCGAATTGTTGCCGGCCTTTATCGTCAGGACTCTGGAAGCATAGTTTTTGATGGGAAAGACCTTAGCCATATGTCAGAGCGGCAGCGCAGGCCGTTTAGGCGACAGATGCAGATGGTATTTCAGAATCCTTATTCATCAATGAATCCGCGCATGTCTATTCGTGATATTGTTGCTGAGCCGATGATATTTCATGGCCTATGTGAGAGCACAAAAGAGGTTGATCAGGTCGTAGAAGACTTGCTGTGTCATGTTGGTCTTGGCCGTAAGGCGGGGGTAAAGTTCCCCCACGAATTCTCAGGCGGACAACGTCAGCGTATTTCTATTGCCCGAGCGCTAGCGACAAGGCCTCGTTTTTTGATTTGTGATGAGCCCACCTCTGCTCTTGATGTGTCGGTGCAGGCGCAAATACTCAATTTATTAAAAGATCTGCAGCAGGAACTGGGGCTGACTATGATGTTTATTAGTCACGACTTACCAGTGATTCGCCAGATGTGTGACCGTATCGGAGTCATGCGTCAAGGTAGCTTGGTTGAGATAGCAGAAACAGAGAAGCTATTTAAGCACCCCGAGCACGAATACACTCAGAACTTACTGTCGCTGATCCCGCAAATGGAGGGTCTATCGAGAGAGGGACTCGAAATTGTTTAACACCCACACTCATTTAACTAGGTTTGAACTATGAATAAAAAATATTCCCTCATTGCCAGTGCTATCCTTGCTGCAAGTATGGCAGTGAGTGCTTATGCTGAGACACTGAAAATTGCCTATGATGCTGACCCTGTTAGTATGGATCCGCACCAGCAGCTATCGGGTGGTACTATGCAGTATTCGCATATGGTATTTGACCCGTTGGTTCGCTGGGATCAACAGCACGCGATTGAACCGCGCCTAGCCTCTAGCTGGGAGCGCGTTAACGATAAGACTATGCGCTTTCACCTGCGTCATGATGTAAAGTTTCACTCAGGTAACGCGATGACGGCGGCAGATGTTGAGTGGACATTTAAACGCTTGCAGTCTAGCCCGGACTATAAGGCGATATTCTCGCCGTTTGAGAAAATTGTGGTTGTTGATGACTACACGGTAGACCTCATCACTAAACAGCCATATCCATTGGTGTTGAATGCGGCTACATATATTTTCCCAATGGATAGTAAGTTCTATAGCGGCAAAGACGAAAACGGTGAGTTAAAGTCTGCACTGAAGAAGCATGCGGATACCTTTGCTTCACGTAATGAGTCGGGGACTGGGCCTTACACTGTCGTCGAGCGTCAACAAGGCGTTAAAATGGTCTTCGATCGCTTTGATGATTACTGGGATAAGAAGTCACCAGGGAATGTGGATGAGATTATACTCACACCGATTAAGGAAGGTCCTACGCGCGTAGCGGCATTGCTATCAGGTGATGTGGACTTTATTTCCCCTGTGCCTCCGACAGATCAAAAGCGTATTAAAAATAGTGATAAAACGAATCTGATCACCATGTCTGGTACGCGTATTATTACTTTGCAGATGAATCAGAAGCGAGTACCTGCATTTAAGGATGTTCGAGTTCGTCAGGCTGTCGTCTACGCGATTAACAACAAGGCGATTGCGAAAAAGATTATGCGAGGCTTCGCTACACCGGCAGGGCAGTTGAGTCCAGAAGGTTATGTGGGGCATAACGATAAGTTGACTCCTCGCTATGACTTGAAAAAAGCTAAGCAGTTGATGAAGGAGGCAGGCTACGATAAGGGCTTTAGTGTGACAATGACCGCACCGAACAATCGTTATGTTAACGATGCTAAAATCGCTCAAGCCGTCGCTAACATGCTTTCTAAGATTAATATTAAGGTCGATTTGAAAACGATTCCTAAGGCGCAATATTGGTCTGATTTCGATGCCAGAGCTGCAGATATTATGATGGTCGGCTGGCATGCGGATACAGAGGATTCTGCGAACTTTGCTGAGTTCTTAGCAGCTTGCCCTAATGCTAAAACTGGTATGGGACAATATAACAGTGGTAACTACTGTAACCCTAAGGTTGATGCAATAATCAGCGCGGCATCAAGCGAGACTGATCCGGTTAAGCGTAGTCAAATGCTGAAGGAAATGGAGGCTATTATGTACGAAGACGCAGCTTTTATTCCTCTGCATTGGCAGGACCTAGCGTGGGGAGAAAGCAAGAATGTTGATGGTGCTAAAGTGGTCAACGTAATGGATTTCCCATATTTAGGGGATTTGGTTGTAAAATAAAAATTTATAATCTGTGCTGCCGATATATTGTCGGCAGCTTTTAAGAATAAAACTTGGTTGTATCATGGTTCGATTTTTATTTAAGCGCTTGTTTCAGGCTGTGGTGGTTATGTTTTTTATTAGCCTAATCAGCTTTTCAATTCAGGATAATTTGGGGGATCCGTTACGTGAACTGGTAGGTCAGTCTGTCTCAGAGCAGGAACGCGAAGTCATGCGTGACGAAATGGGCTTGAATGATCCCTTTCTAACGCAGTACAGTCGATTTGTTGTTAAGGCTTTACACGGTGATCTTGGCACCTCGTACTTTTTTAGAGAGCCTGCTTTACAGGTTATTTTAGAGAAGGTTCCCGCGACACTCGAGCTGGTTTTTGGTGCGGTTATTATTATCTTGTTAGTGTCGATCCCAGCAGGGGTCTATAGCGCAATCAACCCACGAAGTTTGCTGACAAAATTTATAATGGGCTTTAGTGTTATCGGTATATCGGTACCAGTTTTTCTCATGGCTATCCTGTTGATTTATGCTTTTTCTATCCACCTAGGCTGGCTACCTTCTTATGGTCGCGGTGATTTAGTGCCAGTATTTGGCTCCTGGGAAACAGGCTTTCTCACAAAGGATGGTTTGCTGCACTTAATTTTGCCTTGTATTTCTTTGGCGAGCATTATGCTGCCACTTTTCATTCGTTTGATTCGCGCAGAGATGGTCGAGTCGCTTCATACTGAGTATGTACGTTTTGCTTGGGCAAAAGGTTTAAACAAGTATCGTGTCTGGTTCTTGCACGCTCTTAAAAACACCATGTTGCCAGTGGTTACCGTTGGCGGTGTACAGATTGGTACCATGGTCGCTTATACTATTCTCACCGAGTCTGTATTTCAGTGGCCAGGCACCGGTTTCATGTTTCTTGAGGCAGTTAACAGAGTTGATACTCCATTAATCGTCGCTTACTTAATCATTGTAGGGTTGATTTTTGTGGTGACCAATACTTTGGTGGATTTAATTTATGGCTTGATAGATCCAACAGTCGATATTATTGGAGGCAAAAAATGAGCGAGCAAAGTTTGAGTCGCTTGGATCGTTTTAAGCAGTCCAATTTGTTTTATTGTTTTACTCGTGACAAAGTCGCGATGGTTTGTACGGGATTATTTTTGGTTTTTATCCTCGGCTCTATTTTTGCCCCGGCGATAGCACCTTATAATCCTTACGATATGAGTTCGATAGATATTATGGATTCTGAGTTGCCCCCTTCTTGGCAGGAGGATGGTGAGGAACGCTTCCTATTAGGGACTGATGCTCAGGGCCGAGATATGTTAAGTACAATCTTGTACGGTACTCGTGTCTCACTGACCATTGGTTTGTCAGCCGTGGCACTGCAGGCGCTGCTGGGTATTGTGATTGGACTAAGTGCTGGTTATATCGGTGGTCGAGTCGACAGTATGTTGATGCGCTTGGCTGATATACAGCTGTCATTTTCGACGATGATGGTAGCCATTATAGTATTAGCGGTGTTTAAAGCCTCCTTCGGTAGCGAGTTGTACGGCGAGTTTGCCATGTTGATCCTAATCTTTGTTATTGGTATCGCAGAATGGCCACAATATGCTCGTACAATCAGGGCTTCTGTCCTAGCGGAAAAGGAGAAAGAGTACGTTCAGGCAGCAAAGGTGATGGGCTTTGGTAATATAAAGATCATGTTTCGTCATATCTTGCCGAATTGTATGTCACCGATATTTGTGATTTCTACGGTGCAGATCGCCAACGCCATTATTAGTGAAGCAGCGCTGTCTTTCCTTGGTTTAGGGATGCCTATCTCGGAGCCCTCCTTGGGTGCGTTGATCAGTAGTGGCTTTGAGTTTATCTTTAGTGGCTCTTGGTGGATAACAGTTATACCTGGAGTCGTCTTGGTGACTCTGGTGTTGGTGATCAACCTACTTGGGGATTGGTTACGTGATGTGATGAATCCAAAGATCTACAAAGATTAATGTTTTTCTGTGGCTATTCTTAGTCACCTTTGCATCTGCTGTGTACTTGAATTTATAGTTTAACTGCGCAGCAGCTGTGAAACCTTATATCTCTTTAATATATATCGAAAAACTCGTTTTTATAGCGAAAGCGTTAAGCTGTTACGAAAGTAATCCCCCCCCCCAGCTTCCCTCCCAATTTTTATAAGCCTTATATTGTCTGTTAGTGGTGCGGTTGAACTTATAATTTTTATCGATGTCTCTAGTTGTAGTCGCTGCATTAATAAAAATATTACTAAGGCTTCATGTTTTTCTAGCGCGAATGTGTCGGATAGAGCACACCTTGGTTGATAAATAAAGGTGATAATTCGCGCTTGGCCTAAGGAGCGATCACGCTACTTGTCATCATTTAGTCACAGTGAATGCTGTAGAATGCTGTGAGCATTAATGATTGATCAATTGTTATAACAATAAGACCTATATGAAAATGAAAATGAAAAAAACGAGTTATAAGTCAGTCTTTGCTGTGCTTTCTGTAATAATCTCTTTGGCTTTAATTCGTGCTGTTTATGCGAGTTATAGTGTGCCAGTGGGTGATGGGTTAAAAGGATATAATGTTGCCGTAGAGGCTCATCTTGTGGAAGGTGTTGATAATAACTTATCTGGTATTACCTTCAACGATGACACCCAGCGTCTCTGGGCTGTGATGAACGGACCGACGCAACTGTTAGAGCTCGATAAAAAAATGAACGTTTTGCGTAAGGTTAAGCTAGTTAATTTTAGTGACACTGAGGCGGTGGTTTATGCGGGCGAAGGGCGTTTCTTAATCGTTGATGAGCGTTTACAAAGTGTTGTACTAGTACGAATTGATGCTGATACAAAGGCTGTGGACAGGAAGGATGCTAAAAAGTTTACCTTAAATGTTGGTGGTAACAAGAATAAGGGCTGGGAGGGTTTGGCTATTAATCGGGAAAATAACGATATATTTGTCGCCCGCGAACGTGACCCTATGCAGGTAATTAAAATAAAAGGGTTTCTATCTTCTGATGGTAGTCTTGAACTAGAAAAATATACTGAAGATATTGATAATAAACTCGGGATGGATGATTTCTCTGGGTTGCACTTTGATCAGTACACAGGCCATCTTATGGTGCTTAGCGATGAGTCGAGAGCGTTAGCTGAAATTGATGGTGACGCTAATATACTGGGCTACATGAAGCTGGAGTCGGGTGAGCACCGATTGGCTGAAGACCTTCCGCAGCCTGAGGGCGTCACGACGGACGATGAAGGTAATATCTATATTGTCAGCGAGCCAAATCTAATCTATCGCTTTGATCGCGGCTAATCGCGTTAGTTAAAACAGGGCAGCTCAGCCGCTATTGGCTAGCTGCCCTAAAACCGACTTGTTGACAGTTATCCTTGATGAAAGGGACAGGTCGGTTTTACGCCATGCCACACCGGTAAGGTTAGGTCGGCGGCATTCTCATTGGGTCCACCTGTTCGGCTTTTATAGCTGCCTTCGTTGATCTGTAGCTGCATGAGAGCAGTCCCTTTACGCTCCTGCGCACTCGGTGGGCGAACATGATCCCAGCGACCTTCTTCTAAGTCATTTATTAGTAGTGAAAATACTCGGTCGAACTGTTGTGGGTCGGTGATTCTTTTACCGCTGCAGTAGAGTACGGCAGAGCGGAAGTTAGCGCTGTGATGGTAGGCGGATTTTGCCATTACCCACTCGCTGCATTCGGCAATGGAGAGGCAAAATTCATCGCCTTGCTCTAACATTTTTTGCAATCGACTCTTGTTGGCGACGTGAAAATACAGTGCTTCGTCAACTCGCCATATTGTCATTGGGATGATAACGGGGCGCCCGTCGAGAACAAACCCCATGTGCCCTAGCTTTAAATCGTCGACTAATTGAAGGACAAGGGCTTTGTCATAGCTGGCGCGACCGACGCCGCGTTTGATGGTGCTGTGTGGGCTTCGAGCTAGTTGATCGATAGTTTGGGGGCTGTTTTTGGGGGCTGCCACAGTCACTTCCTCTTCTTTGTGATGAATGTTATGGGCATTATTTATTCATACCGGTACTATAGAAAGGTCCAGTTTTAATCACACTATGGTGCCGCTTTGGAGTTACCTTCTCTCGATGATATAACCTTTGATGCCAATGCCTCTCTACAGGCGCAATTACATGCGCAAATTGTACAAAGAATCTATAGCGGTAGATTACCTCCCGGGACCAAGTTGCCGGCATCGCGGCGCCTGTCATTACAGCTTGGGGTGAGTCGTAATACTGTGTTGTTGGTTATCGAACAGCTAAAGGCAGAAGGCTTTGTCGAGAGTCATAGTGGCCGAGGTGTTTATATTGAGAAAACGTTGCCTGTCCAGCGCTCGGCTATGCCATTGTCGGCGGGTGATCGCCTGCTGAATTTGCCTGAGCTGTCTGCTTTTGCACAGTCGTTGTCTCAGCTGAGCTTTCGGGGGCATGAGGCGTCGCTGCCGTTTACGCCAGGCATCCCCGACCTAAAAGCGTTTCCGACTAAGGTATGGGCTCGTCTACTGCGTCGACACCAGGATAGGACGGTGCTGATGGGGTTTGATGGTGATCAGGGCTATGCACCGTTGCGGGAGGCCTTAGCGCAGTATTTATCTTTGTCGAGGGGGTTGCGCTGTGATGCGAGTCAGATAGTGATCACCCAAGGTGGTCAGCAGGCTCTGTCTTTATGTGCGCAAGTATTGCTTAACCCCGGTGATTCCGTACTTGTTGAGAACCCGGGGTATCGGGGAGCGGAACAGGCTTTTCAAGCACATCAAGCTAAGTTATTGGGCGTTCCTGTCGGTGATCGAGGTGTTACCGTGCAGGCATTGATGGATATGCCCGCATCGGCACGGATTATGTACCTTACGCCAACACATCAATACCCCATGGGCGGTATCATGCCTGCTGCTGAACGTTTAAAACTGCTCAATTGGGCGGCAAGAGAGCAGGTTTGGTTGATTGAAGATGATTACGATAGTGAGTTTCACTATATGAGCAAGCCGATAGCGGCACTGCAAGGCATGGCGGTTCAAACTCCGGTGATTTATTTAGGCAGCTTCAGTAAAACGCTTTTTCCCGCTTTGCGATTGGGCTATTTGGTGGTTCCAAAGCCGTTAGTGGCGAGTTTTGCCCAGGTAAAGGGCTTTATGTCGGGTGAGACGGCATTGCTGCATCAAGCCGTCGTCGCAGACTTTATTGTCGAGGGACACTTTGTTCGTCACTTGAGGCGGATGAGAGTACTTTATCAACAGAAGTGGCAGCATTTTTCAGGGCTGTTAACAAGCGAATTGAGTGGGCTCGCTATACCGGTGGCAGAAAGTGCTGGGATGCACTTGGTGATAGAGACGCCAGGTGTGGATGACGAAGAGTTGGCGGTAGCTTTTCATGCGTCGGGTTATGGCTGTAGCGCTCTTTCTTCGTACTATCTTGATGATGTTAAGAGGTCGGGCTTAGTGTTAGGTTTTGCTTACACAACACAAGCTCAGCGCGTTGATGCGGTGGAGAGGTTGCGTGAGTTACTTATTGAACGATTAAAATAATAGATTGCTTGTTTTGACATAGTTTAACTTAACTAAATCGCTGACTATTCAATTGATCAGTGGACAAGCTTTTTCCAGAGATATCGTCATCTGTTGGCAATATATTATTGTTATCTTGCGATGCAGTAATAGGCTGCTATGAGTTTTTTAGTTGTTTTTTGTCTCTCATTCAAACAGACGAATCTTAAAAACTTTAATAGGTGTTTAATCGTGGTGTTGCTAAATGTCATCACAAATCAATGCATGGAAGCATTTAGTGGCGGTGTGGTTTCGCCTTATAAAATATTATGGAGCTTGTTAATGAAGGGAAATAAATTATTTTTCCGGCTGCGATGTACACCAGTTGAAGGCGCGGATAGTCACTCATCGGTTGTTGATCGTGCTAATTTTACAACGTTGGCTGCTATGATTTTAGAAAAGTGCCGATATTATTTCTTGATTTTGGAAGGTTGGTTTATTTATGAGGATGTGGTGGTTGGAGGTGTACATAGGACTAACGTCGGTGAACCGTCTGCGAGGAAGGTTGCTGAGCCTTATAGAATGAGTGAAGAGGAAATTGATGCCGTGATTTGCTACCTCTGTCTGAGCAGTTTGTAAATCCATGGGTAAGTAAAGGTTATCCTTTAAAGAAAGCGAATTATTCAGCCTTAAGTCATGATCAATGGTGATGTTACTGGCTATGCTGTAATTACTTCGCGGCTATCTTTTCCGCGATAAAACGTACGAAAGCCTGTAGATGAGGTGGTTGATGGCGGCTGGCAGCGTAGAGTAGCCAGAGGTCACCGCTGTACGCCGTCTGTGGGTTCCAGTCCGGGAGTAGTTGAATAATTTTCCCGGAGCTAATGGCTGCTTCTGCGACAAAGCGAGGCAGGATCGCGATGCCAATATCTTGCTGTGCGGCATCGAGTCTCGCACCAGTATGGTTGGCGATGTAACGTCCTTGTACCTGCACGACATGACTTGCTTGGCCGCGTTTGAAACGCCACTTTGAGTCACCGGGCTCCTGGCCAATGGAGAGGCAACTGTGTGATTCAAGATCCTGCGGTTTTTGCGGCGTGCCCCGTTCAGCAAGGTAGCGTGGTGAT
The DNA here is from genome assembly GCF_003752585.1 of Sinobacterium caligoides. Classification (NCBI taxonomy): domain Bacteria; kingdom Pseudomonadati; phylum Pseudomonadota; class Gammaproteobacteria; order Cellvibrionales; family Spongiibacteraceae; genus Sinobacterium; species Sinobacterium caligoides. The sequence continues at coordinate 821,858 of NZ_RKHR01000003.1, read as the reverse complement.
GCACAGACGACGAAGTCGATGTTGAGCAGCTTGCGTCCCATTAGTCCCGGTGGTGGTGTCTGGGTCATGCGAAGTTGTATATCGATGTCGTTGTCGATCATGTCGAGCTCAATATCATCGAGGGTGAGCTGTACGTCAACTTGAGGATAGAGACGTAGGAATTCTGCAATGTGCGGATGAATGATATAGAGACCGGTAGCCTTTGGGGCAGAAATCCTCAGTAGCCCTTTTGCCTGTTCGGTATATTGCTTGGTGCAGTCAACGGCTGCGACGGCGGCAGACTCCATCTCTAAGCAGCGTTGATAGACGGCCTCACCGCTATCGCTGAGACGGAGCTTACGCGTCGTGCGCAATAACAGGCAAACGTCGAGAGCCTCTTCTAATTTTTTGATACTTCGGCTTATCGAGGAGGGGGAGCTGCCTAGCTGACGGGCCGCCTCGGAGAAGCTACCCGTTTTCACAACGCGGACGAAGACGGCCATTTCGTGTAGTAAGTGAATCGCTTTATTTGTGCTCACAGCGCAAAAGCCTTTTCTATTGGTGACGTATTATCATCAATCTACCTTGCACGTATACTTCGCGCAAGTTTTTCACCTGTGCTTGAAGATACAGCTTGCCCTTCTAGGGCGTTGCTTTGAGCCATGGTGAGGGTTGGAGTGATGGGTAAGTCTGAGGTGCATAATGGATTTTAATGTCTGGGTTAGTTTTTTTCTTGCTTGTATGGTGTTGTCGTTATCGCCGGGTGCTGGTGCGGTGAACAGTATGTCAAATACCATGAACTATGGCTTTAAGATGAGCTTTATTGCCAATCTTGGTCTGCAGCTTGGCAATGCTTTTAATATACTGGTTGTCGGGTTGGGGCTGGGTATGCTGTTGGCGCAGTCGGCCTTTGCTTTCACGGTTATTAAGTGGATGGGGGTGAGCTACCTGATTTACCTGGGGTATCGTAAGTTTACTGAGACGACAAGTTTTGATTTGGCTGAGGGGCAGGGGCGGCCTAGTTCAGTGTCATCGCTGCTTGCCCAGTCGTTCGTCGTTAATGTGACAAACCCTAAGGCGATTGTTTTTTGGGTGGCGCTATTACCCCAGTTTTTACTGCCAGGGCGTCCTCAGTTTCCGCAGGTGATGACTATGGGGGGAACAATGATAGCAGTCGATATGACGGTAATGATGGGCTACGCTTGGCTGGCGAGTAAGCTGGTTAAATTGATTAAGAATGAGCGCCATATTCGTTTGCAAAACCGTATTTTTGGTAGCCTGTTCATCGCTGCCGGCTCGCTACTGGCCATCGCCAGTCATCATTGAGCCGCTGTTATGTCACAGCCCGGCGCCTTCTGTAGAGCTTAGAAGACAGCTGTTACTTCAGGCTTTACATTAGATGGAATAGCCTATATTGTGTCGGTGCTTTGATTTTTGCGCACATGTTGTGGTTTCCGCCAGGAGACATGGCATGTATACAGCGTAAGACGAAGAGGGAATCCGGTGTGAATCCGGAACTGACGCGCAGCGGTATGGGAGAACGAACGCGACACGAGTGCAAGTTATCGCCAAAGCATTGGCTGCTGACACTCAGGCACTGTTGATCAACGATCAATGGGAAGCCGTCGCTGTAGGTGATTGTGTGGGACGATAGAGATTATCGGCTTTCATAAACTCGCTCCTGAGTCCGAAGACCTGTCAAAGTGCCTATTGCGACAGACAAACTAACGGTCTGCCAATGGGGATATCATGCCTTCGCGAAACAGGTGATGAGAAGACACCCTGCGCATCATTGACGATGCCGTAGTCGCCTCGACTATGGTCGTTCGTTTGCCAGTACTGTGTGATTCGGTCTCAGCCTGTTGGGCGTAATACTGAGTTTACTGTGAGTGTGTTGTTCTCTTCGCCGCGTCTATGACGTGTTATCGCGGAGGGAGTTAACGATACGCGGTATTACACAGGTGATGATCATGTCTCAGCAGCTTAACAGCTACTCCGAACCGACTATTCAAGTTATTAAACGCAACGGCCAGCCGGCACCTTATCAAGCTAGCAAAATCGCTACGGCTATCACTAAGGCGATTTTAGCGGTAGAGGGGCAGGCCGCCTCAGGCTCTAGCCGAGTTAAGCAGACGGTAGACCAGTTGGTCGATGAGATCGGCCAACGTATTAGCCGCTACCGCCCCGACGGCGGGGCGGTGAATATTGAAGAAATACAAGACCAGGTTGAGCTGGGTTTGATGCGCAAGGAGCTACACAAAGTCGCGAGGGCTTACGTACTCTACAGGGAGGAGCATGCGTATCGTCGTACGGAACAAGAACAAGAGCAGGCTCAGATCGGTATTCGGGTTGCCCATGCCGATGGTTCCGAGTCGTTGTTGAATCGAGGGCGTTTGAGCGCTGTGATTGGTTGGGCCTGTAGTGGCTTGGACGATGTTGATGTGGCCCGGCTGTTAAACGACGCCGAGGGGAACCTCTACCATGGTATTAAGCAGCAAGATGTGGCGACAGCGTTGATTATGGCGGCCCGCTCCTTGATCGATGAAGAGCCGAATTATTCACAAGTCACCGCACGCTTGTTGTTGGAGGCTCTGCGGGAGGAGGTGCAAGGCTTTCTCGCTGTTGATGAAGTTTCTGCTGGCGCGGTTGGCCTGGAGGCGATGTATTACCCGCAGACACTATTGGCCTCGATTGAGCGGGGTATTACCTTGGAGTTGTTGTCGCCGGAGCTACTCTGCTTCGATTTGGCGCGATTGGGCGAAGCCATTAAGCCGGAGCGTGATCTGCAGTTTACCTATCTTGGCCTGCAGACGCTTTATGACCGCTATTTTTTGCACTGGCGTGAGAGTCGCCTAGAGTTGCCGCAGGTCTTCTTTATGCGTGTCGCCATGGGCTTGGCGTTACATGAGCAGGATCGAGATCAGCGGGCGATTGAATTTTATGAGCTGCTCTCATCGTTTGATTATATGTGTTCGACACCGACATTATTTAACGCAGGGAGTAAGCGCCCGCAGTTGTCGTCGTGTTATTTGAGTACTGTGCCCGATGATTTAGGGGGGATTTATGATGCGATTAAAGATAACGCTTTGTTATCGAAGTGGGCCGGGGGTTTAGGTAACGACTGGACGCCTGTGCGAGCAATGGGTTCGGTAATTAAAGGGACTAACGGTCAGTCTCAGGGAGTGGTGCCTTTTTTGAAGGTCGTTAACGATAGTGCTGTTGCCGTCAATCAAGGAGGTAAGCGTAAAGGCGCTGTCTGCGCCTATCTTGAATGCTGGCATCTCGATATCGAAGAATTCTTAGACCTGCGTAAAAATACCGGTGATGAGCGTCGGCGTACCCACGATATGAATAGCGCTAATTGGATACCGGATCTGTTCATGCAGCGGGTATTTGAGGATAAATCGTGGACGCTGTTTTCGCCAAGTGATGTGCCTGAGTTGCATGATCTATACGGCCAGGCGTTTGTTGAGCGCTATCATCACTATGAGGCGATGGCCGAGCGTGGTGAGATAACGCTGTGTAAAACGGTACCAGCCAAGCAGCTGTGGCGAAAAATGCTAGCGTCATTATTTGAGACGGGGCACCCATGGATCACCTTTAAAGACCCGTGCAATATCCGATCGCCACAGCAACATGTTGGGGTGGTGCACTCCTCGAACCTCTGTACCGAGATTACGTTGAATACAGCCTCGGATGAGATTGCAGTCTGTAATCTCGGCTCGGTTAACTTGTCGAACCATATTGTAAATGGCGAGCTGGATCGAGAACGTTTACGAAAAACCATTCATTCTGCAATAAGGTTGCTCGATAACGTTATTGATATTAATTATTATGCGGTCAAAGAGGCGAGAAACTCTAACCTTAAGCATCGTCCCATTGGTATGGGAGTGATGGGGTTTCAAGATGCGCTCTATCAACTCGGTTATTGTTATGGCAGTGTTGAGGCCGTGCAGTTTGCCGATTTGTCGATGGAGCTTATTAGTTATCATGCTATCGAGGCATCGGCACAGCTCGCCAAGGAACGTGGTTGTTATGAAAGCTATCAGGGCTCGCTGTGGCAGCAGGGTGTATTGCCGATTGACTCTCTACAGCTTCTGCGCGAGCAGCGCGGTGAGAGTTACGCCATATTAGACGATAACTGTGAACTCGACTGGCAGCCGCTGCGTGAGCTGATTGCGCAGCACGGGATGCGTAACTCGAATGTTATGGCTATCGCACCAACAGCGACCATCTCGAATATTGTCGGTGTGTCTCAATCGATAGAGCCGACCTACCAAAACCTCTTTGTTAAATCGAACCTATCCGGTGAATTTACAGTGATCAACCCGTGGTTGGTCAAGGAGTTGAAAGCACTTGGTCTATGGGACTCGGTGATGGTGAATGACCTCAAATATTACGACGGCTCGTTGAGTCAAATTGAGCGGGTGCCGGAAGAGTTGAAGGCGCGTTTTGCGACGGCCTTTGAAATAGACTCCCGCTGGTTGGTTGAGGCGGCTTCGAGGCGTCAGAAGTGGATTGACCAGGGGCAGAGCCTTAATCTTTACATGGCCGAGCCCTCAGGAAAAATGCTCGACAATCTCTACAAGCTAGCTTGGACACGAGGTCTGAAGACTACCTATTATCTTCGCTCGTTGGGCGCGACACACATGGAAAAAAATACGGAGGCTAGCCACCCGGTGGAGGAGCCGTTGATAGAGCCGGCAGAGAAAGAATTCGACCTTGGTGAGCGACAGGAAGAGGCTGCTTTTTGCTCGATACTCGATCCCGAATGTGAGGCCTGCCAATAATTTGTTTTGTGTGTTGTTGAGGTGCCCCCGTTGAGCGGGGGCGCTGTCGAATGAATAGTGTTTTCAACAGTATTAGAGAGTGAGATAGAAAAGATGACGATTCTAAATTGGGATGACCCATTGGCGGCTGCAATGCCGTCGGCGAATAGCAAAAAGGTAAACCGTAAGAATACCGCCGCTGATCATACTGGCTCAAGCGAGTCACTTTCTGCAATAGCCTCAGGTGTTATGTCGAGCAGTAACGACTGTCTATCACCGGTCAACGCAGAGGATAAGCGTGTCGTTAACGGTATGACGGATGTTAATCAATTGGCCCCGTTTAAATACCCATGGGCCTGGGAGTTTTTCCTTAACGCCAATAAAAATCACTGGACACCGCTCGATGTTAATATGTCGCAGGATGTACATGATTATCATCACAAACTGACGCAGGAAGAAAAGCATGTCTATGAGAATGTACTTTCTTATCTAACGACCTCTGACATTATGGCTATGCGTAATATCGGCCTGGCAGTGATGGAAAAGATGACGGCACCTGAGTTACAGATTTACCAGGCTCGGCAGGTCTATGAGGAGGCAATGCATACTTGGACTTATCAGCACTGTATCGAGACCATTGGTCTCGAGCAGAGTGAAATCTATAATCGCTACCGTGTTGTCCCCGCAATTTATGGAAAAATAAAGCTGGCAAACGAGCGTTTGGAGTCGGTGCTCACGACTGATATTGATCTCCGTAACCGTGACGATCTCGAGCAGTTCGTCATGGCGTATATTTTCTTCGCCGGTATTTTTGAGGGCTGTTGGTTTTATAACGGTTTTAGCCCTATATTTGCCCTGCAGAGACGGGGCTTGATGAAGGGGACTGGTGAGCAGTTGCAATACATTATGCGTGACGAGGTGATGCATTGTGCCTTTGGTATCCGTGTCGTGAAGCAGATAATGAAAGAAGAAAAGGTGACGCTCGACCCGCGTGCGATTCGTACGATGTGGGAGGAGGCCGACGCTGCTGAGCAGAACTATGCCGACTATATTCTTAAGGACCCCATCCTCGGTTATTCAGCCGAGGAGCATAAGCAGCAGTTTCGCTTTATCGCCAACCGGCGTGCAAAGCAGCTGCGTTTGCAAGAGCCCTTTCCTGGCGCGACTAATGCACTGAGCTGGCTGGATGAACAAGCTAGCATGCGCAAAGAAAAGAACTTCTTTGAGACTCGTGTGACAGAGTATCAGAGTGGGGTGTCGCTGAAGTGGGACTAGCCGATAGGGCTAGATAGGATGCATGTAAAACCATGCGGCTCGCCAGAGCCGCGTGGAGTTTAATATACAGCCCCATAACCTTTTGGTGGCTAGTGACACGGTGTTGCCTGATGTAACTAGTAACGAACTGTCGTCAGCCTAACTTATGTTATTTGTCTTTTTATCGTTGTAGTGCCTTCTGATTTCCCCTGCGTTGTTTATCTTAGTGCTTAAATAGCCTTCTGCTGTGCTATTGCCGTGAAATATTGGTAATTATTTTTTATTTTCTTTGTTTTTTGGTTTCTTGGCGAGTTCGTTTTTTGTTTTTAGTCTTTTTTATTGGTCGTTTTCTGTTGTTTATGTTTTTGCAAGGTATTTGTTTTTTGTGGCCTATCGTATGTTTTGCAGGGAAGCTTGCTCGTTTTGTCTCAGTAATGTGCTCCTCTTCTCATTAGTGTAGGTAGCACAAATGCAGAGCTGCCTTTTTTGTTTTATCGGCGGCGGCGAAAGGAATTATATTTGGAGTCTTTAAATGGCCAATAAAAAAATATCTTTGCATGATCTTGTCGAGTCAATTATGAATGCGGTGACTGATACTCAAGATAAAATTGAGCGTCAGACCATGGATAATATACAGGAGTGGTTTGATGAAGACGGCCGCCCTAAGATGGTTAAGTTCAAGATCCCATCGCTCCACCCCGAAGATATTGCTAAACGTGCAGAGGGTGAAATTGTCGATAGAGAGTTGGAGATGCCTCTGTTAACTCTGATGCAAAACAACCCAATAAAGATTAAAAAACTTATCTCGAAGTTTCAGGTAGATCTCAGTGGTATCGAGACTGTTGATACTCGTGAGTCGCAGGCAACTATGTCTGAGGAGGGCTCAGGGCTATATGCCGATAGAGGTGATAAGCCACCCATGGGGAGCGGCGATATAAAAAGAAAAAGGAAGATTCTTTCAGCTGATGTCTTAGGTGCGAGCCTGTTTTCCAAGCAAGGAAGACAGCAGGCGAGTATCGAGATTGAATTTGAGAGTGGTGAGCCGACAGAAGGTTATCTGAGACTTCAGAATGAGCTTCTTAGGCTAATATAGTAGCCCCATATATCATAGGAGATAAATCATGGGTGAATTAGTAAGTATGGCAGAACAGTTCGGCGGATTGCCGATGGATCAACTCATTGGGTCACCGCTTAAGGCGGCGTGTGATGCGCAAGTGACGTTGGCCGCGGCGACCTCTGACTTTATTACAAACGTTGGCTTCGAAAATGACAAGGTTCGCATGGTCGACTTTGGCTTCACGAAGCCGGAGAATATCGGTGGTAAGATTACGAATACAGACTACAAAGTCTCTATTCCTTTTATCTCCATTGTCTCTGTGCCAACGCTGCAGGTGACTGAGGTTGACGTTAATTTCATGATGGAGGTGAAATCCTCATTCAGTGAAAATACTAGCGAAAAGAAAGATGCGAGCGTTGATACTGCGGTCGAGGCCAAGTTTGGTCCTGTTAGTGTCAGTGTAAAGGCGCACGGTTCTATTTCTTCTAGCAAGGAGACGCAGCGTCAGTCTGATAACTCGGCAAAATACGATGTCAGCGTGAAGGCGCGTCAATCAGGTACGCCTGAAGGTTTGTCTCGTGTCTTGGACATCCTGCAGCAGTGTATCGTTCCTATTAAGGCAGATGATGCTACAGCGCAAGGTACAGTTTAAACCTCGTTGTTAGGCTACGGTGATAAATAGGCCTCGCACGTTCGTGTCGGGGCCTGTTCTGATAAAAATAAGGAGAGATGATGTTTGGTAATAGTTCTGCAGAGGTGAATACGTTTGACATTACCGAAGTTGGGCATATTGAGCGTATTGTCGTTGGTACCACCACGCCGGATAAGATGCCGACGGATGAGGACAATAAGAAAAAGATGGCACAGATAAATCGCTGCCTTACCGATTTCCCTAAGGGTCGAATTATCGGCATGGAGCGGAGTTTTTCCGTCATTCGTATTGGAGAGCACCAGGTTGTGCTCGAGGCGGTGGTCTATCACCTTGGCTTTAAGAAGAAGCCGCTGTGGATGGATGAGGAAGAGAAAGCAAAGCCTCAGTATGGTGTGGATGAAGAAAAGGTGAGCCAGGTTATCGCTAACCTATAGTCAGCAGCAGTGCTTTGGCCATCTAAGTATCGAAAAGGTGTTGAATACTTCCGGTATCATGGCTTCTCTACATACTTAGCCCCCTGTTTTCGTGCAAGGCTATCCCGAGATCATGTTGACATTGAGGTTTGCTACGCGATATTAGCCTATATTTTTTTACCCTCTAGTACGGAATCATTGTTAGTACTTGAGGGGTAGCTTCATTGCTTATTTACGTTGTTCTGGATGTCGTAGGGCAGGCGGAAGCAGTGTGTAGGCACAGCTTTAGAATTACTTTGTATTATTTTAGCTAATAAAAAAGCCCCCTAACTCAGTAAGCTAGGGGGCTCTTGAAATATGGTACCAGCAGACGGACTTGAACCGTCACTCCTTTCGGAACCGCATTTTGAATGCGGCGTGTCTACCGATTCCACCATGCTGGCACAGTCTTTTCAGCATGTTGATGCTACCTTTGCAGGCCATCGCTGAAGACGGGCGCCAGTATACCAATCGGCAAAGCAAGTGCAAGCCTTTCAATAAGAAAACTTCTGCGCGATTGTGTCTAGAGGTGGTCTCCGTCAGTATTTTCCTATAAAGTCCGCTCGGTTCTATATTATTCATCTTGACTGAACGTCGCGGCGCCATTGCGAGCGCTTATAATCTGTAGCAGAAACGCCATGAAATTATCTGACTTCCATTTCGAACTCCCCGATGAGTTAATCGCACGTTATCCCACGGAACAGCGTAGTGCCAGCCGTTTATTGCGCTTGCACGGCGAGGACTCTGGTCGATTGGAGCACCTTGGCTTCACTGACTTGCTAGCGCAGGTTGATGCCGGTGATCTACTAGTATTCAACGATACGCGAGTGATTCCAGCGCGACTATATGGCCAGAAGGCCAGCGGCGGTAAGTTGGAAATTTTGGTCGAGCGTGTGCTGGACGAGCATAGTGTGCTCTGCCATCTGCGCAGTTCGCGTTCGCCAAAACCGGGGGCTGAGATCTTGTTGGGCACCGACCGTGATGCCGCGGTCACGGCGACGGTAGTCGCGCGTCACGACGCTCTGTTTGAGCTACGCTTTGATGATGACCGTAGTGTTTTCAAATTGTTACAGCAGCTCGGGCATATGCCGTTACCACCTTATATTGATCGACCCGACGAGACGGCAGATGGTGAGCGTTATCAGACGGTTTACAGTGACAGTAATAAAGAGGGCGCGGTAGCGGCGCCGACTGCGGGCCTGCATTTCGATGAGGCGATGCTGGCAGCGCTTCAGCAAAAGGGTGTACAGCTTGCTTTTGTCACCTTACATGTTGGTGCAGGCACGTTTCAGCCGGTCAAGGTCGACAACATTCTTGAGCATCATATGCACGCGGAATACATCGAAGTCTCCGCCGAGGTTGCTGAGCAGGTGAAGGCGACGCATGCCCGTGGTTCGCGTGTCATTGCGGTGGGGACCACCTCGGTTCGCTGCCTGGAGAGTGCGGCGTCGAAGAACGGTGGTATCATAGCGCCCTATAGTGGTGACACCGATATCTTTATCTATCCGGGTTATGAGTTTGCCGTTGTTGATGCGTTGCTGACGAATTTCCACCTACCCGAGTCGACGCTGATCATGCTGGTCAGTGCCCTCGCAGGTAGGGAGCAGGTGATGCAGGCCTACGATGTGGCTGTGCAGGAGGGCTATCGCTTCTTTAGTTACGGCGATGCGATGTTTGTCACGCCAATCCAGCCATCGAGGGGCTTCCGAGAGCATCAGCAGCAATAGCGCGCTGTCTCGAAGGTAATTATTTACAGAATTAATGAGTTAAGTGAGGAGTAAGACGATGTCTTGCCAGAATGACGAAAAGAGCTGCACCTGTGTTGAGCACCGCGACAGTTTTGAGGGTTTCCACACCGAAGGGCGTGATGAGTGTTTCATGTCGTTTGAGGTTGATCATCAGCGCGGCTTGTCGCGTCGAGGGCGGCTTAAATTCCCCCGTGGAACGGTTGAGACTCCTGCTTTTATGCCTGTCGGGACATATGGCACAGTAAAAGGCATGATGGCGCGTGATATTGAGGAAATTGGTGCCGAGATTATTTTGGGTAACACATTCCACCTGATGCTGCGCCCTGGCACGGAAATTATCGCTGAACACGGTGATCTGCATGACTTTACTGGCTGGAATAAGCCTATTTTGACTGACTCAGGTGGCTTTCAGGTCTTTAGTTTAGGCAAGATGCGTAAGATTACCGAAGAGGGGGTTACTTTCCGCTCGCCGGTGAACGGCGACAAGGTGGTGTTGACGCCTGAGCGTTCAATGGAGGTGCAGCGCGCCTTGGGCTCCGATGTTGTGATGATCTTTGATGAATGTACACCGCACCCGGCGACGCACAAAGAAGCCAAAGACTCGATGGAGATGTCGATGCGCTGGGCGAAGCGTTCTCGTACTGCACACGGGGATTCGCCCTCGGCATTGTTCGGTATTATTCAGGGCGGCATGTATGAGGACCTTCGTCTGCAATCGATCAAAGGGCTTTGTGAGATCGGCTTCGATGGTCTTGCGATCGGTGGCCTCTCTGTTGGTGAGCCGAAGGAAGAGATGTTTAAGGTGCTGGACTTCCTCGCCCACAAGATGCCCGCCGACAAGCCGCGTTACCTGATGGGGGTTGGAACCCCATCCGATCTCGTTGAGGGCGTGCGTAAAGGGGTGGATATGTTTGACTGTGTTATGCCGACCCGTAATGCCCGTAATGGCCATATCTTTACTTCCCAGGGAGTATTGAAGATTCGCAATGCTAAGCATAAGCACTCCACGGAGCCGTTGGATCCAGAGTGTGATTGCTATACTTGTAAGCATCATACCCGCGGCTATCTACACCACCTGGATAAGTGCAAGGAGATATTGGGCTCGACACTGAACACGATTCATAATCTGCGTTACTACCAGAAAGTCATGGCGGATATTCGCCAGGCGCTCGATGATGACCGCTTCGAAGAGTATCGTGCGGAGTTCTATGCCGCCCAGGGTATCGACGTGCCAGACTATGTCTAGTAGCTGAGAGCAGCGTGCTAGCAACCCCCGACAGCTGTAACGCTCTCGGGGGTTTTTTATAAGGGGGGAGATATGTATAAAATCTGTTTTTATGTGCCTGAATCACACTTAGAGTCTGTTAAAGAGGCGATGTTTGCCGCTGGTGCCGGTAGGGTAGGTGACTATAGTCGCTGTTGTTGGCAGGTGTTGGGGCAGGGGCAGTTCATGCCGGGCTCTGCTGCGAAACCTTTTGTCGGTGATTGTGGGTGTCTCGAGCAGGTGGCGGAGTATCGCGTAGAGATGGTCTGTGCCGATGAATCTGTTCGTGATGTTGTTGCGGCGTTCAGGCGGACGCACCCCTATGAGGAGCCCGCTTATGATGTGTTGTTGTGCGAAGACTTTTAATGACGGCGTTGAAACGGTAGCACCTTTGTGCTGGTTGTGTTGTTCTCTCGATGAGCTGCTTTGCTGCGTTTGTTGGAGAGCCTGTTAAGTTCACTGTCCAGTTTTGCAAATGACTCGAGCATCATCTCAGAGAGGATCTGACAGCGTCTCAATGGTGAGCGCTTGCTGTGACGTATGGCATCAATTTGAAATTGTAGGCCGCGCAGGCGGCGGTGCTGCCTCTCTGGGGCATCATTGATTAGCTGCTCGACCATTTCATTGCGCAGGCGCTCAAGTGCTGCCGGGTCGTCACGAGCCATCTGTTGTAATACGCTCAAGTTGGGTAGGTTACGCGCCATGGTCACACCTATTGTCTGGCTGTCTTCTGCGGGAACTGGATGATGCTATATCGCAGTTTCTGTCCTGCTTACTGCTAACTTTAGTTCGAGCGGTGATGACTGTGTGCCGCTAGAGAGCAGGTGGTCGTAAAGTGGTAGGCTCGTATCGACGCAAGAATCTCGTATACAAAACGGGCTTAGAATTGTATTTTATTGAGCAATAAACGTTTTTGTTGTCGTTACAAGTCTCATTGCTGAGTCGATAGTGGCTTTAAAAAAGCTGACATATCGTTTAGTGATAAAGTAATAATAAAATGAATAGCTTTGTCTTTAGTGTGTCGCTTTAATGACCGCTTTCTGTCGTGATAATTGATGGCGGGAAAGGTCGCACTGATTATCGATGAGGCTGTACGGGTATGAGGAAATGTTCATGATGTACCGATTAGAAGATATTTCGCCGACATTATTGGGGCCGGGTCACTTTGTGGCGCCTAACGCTGCGCTTATCGGCGATGTCGTGCTGCAGCGTTGTGTGAGTATCTGGTTTAACTGTGTGGTCAGGGCCGATGATGAGCGAATTGAAATAGGTGAGGGCAGTAACGTGCAGGACGGTGCGGTATTGCACGTCGATGCCGGCTTTCCCATGGTGATTGGGCGTGGAGTGACCATCGGCCATAAGGCCATGTTACATGGTTGCACGGTGGGAGATGACACGCTGGTTGGTATCAACGCGGTTGTGCTCAATGGTGCGAAGATTGGTCGTGGTTGTCTTATTGGTGCTAACACGTTAATCCCAGAGGGGATGGTGGTGCCGGATGGCTCCTTGGTGGTAGGGTCGCCGGGTAAAATTAAGCGTCAGCTCAGTGAGGAGCAGCGCGACGGTCTTAAATTTAATGCCATGCACTATGTGCAGAAGGCAGTGCGTTATAACAATGGTTTTCAGGCTGCAGCTGATGAGTGATAAGAAAGTGGTGTCACCTTGTGTGTCGATCTGTGTGTTGAACCCCGAAGATGTTTGTGAGGGTTGTTATCGCAGTGCGGAGGAAATAACGCAGTGGAGTTGCTATAACGAGGTGGAGAAAAAAGAGGTTCTGGCGCTGAGTCGTCAGCGACGCGCTGACGACGGTGCGATACTCTAGTGATCGTTATTAGCAATAAAAAAGCCCTTAAGGGGCTTTTTTATTGTCTAATTTTCTTCTATTGCGGGTAGTGCGCGGGCACGAACAGCCTGAATAATATTGTCACTGATCTCCATTATCTCGAAGCCGTAGTCTTGGATGCGCAGCCCAGCGTCAGCGTCTGGAAACGTTTCCAAGTACTCTAGTAGTAAACCGTTGAGGGTCTTGGGACCGTCAGTGGGGAGTTCCCAGTTGAGGGATTTATTTATATCGCGAATATTAATGGTGCCATCGATAATGTAGCTGCCATCTTTCTGCGGAAATATTTCCTCGACGTTATCGGCGATGTTGGAGGTGAACTCACCGACTATTTCCTCGAGTATATCGTCGAGGCTGACAAGGCCTTGTACGGCACCGTACTCGTCGATGACAATGCCTAGGCGTTTCTTCTGCTGTTGGAAGTTGAATAGCTGGGTGTGCAGAGGGGTGTTTTCAAGAACGAAGTAAGGCTTGCTACTCGCTTCGATGAGAGCTTGGCGATCAAAGCGCCCCTGCTTGTCGAAGAATAGGCTAGCATGGCGTAGGTGTGCGATACCTTTGATGTTGTTGATGTCACCTTGGTAGAGTGGCAGGCGGGTAAATTCGCTGCTGCGGATCTTCTCGATGAGTGTAATGTCATCGTCATCGAGGTCGAGGCCGAACACCTCGTTACGCGGCACCATGATGTCCTCTGTGGTGGCGTTTTCAAGGTCGAGGATGTTGGTCAGCATACCTTGGTGGCGACTGGTGATGTGTGGGCTAGCTTCGTTGACAATGGTGCGTAGCTCTTCTCGAGATAACTGTTGGCTGTCGGCACCTTCGGCGTGGGCGCCGATCATCTTGAGCATGCCGTTGCTGAGTACGTTAACAAACCATACGAGTGGATAAAAAAACTTCAGTAGGGGTTTGAGAATGAGGGTGGCGGGGAAGGCAATTCGCTCGGGGTAGAGCGCTGCAAGGGTTTTTGGTGTTACCTCGGCAAAAAGTAGGATGACCAGTGTCAGAAGCAGACCGCCGATAGCAACCCCGGCGTCGCCATAGAGGCGCATGGCGATGATTGTGGCTAGCGAGGTGGCGAAAATATTGACGAGGTTGTTGCCAATGAGGATGAGGCCGATCAGGCGATCCGGGCGTTCAAGTAACTGCTGGGCGCGTTTTGCTCCACGATGCTGTTTACCGACCATATGTTTCAGTCGATAGCGGTTAAGCGACATCATGGCCGTCTCAGAGCTAGAGAAGAAGGCGGAGCAGAATATTAGGATGATTAAGATGCAAAAGAGCACCTCTAGCGGGGCTTCGTTCAAGAAGGGTGTAACCTCTGTAGGGGGATTTCCGTATGTTGCAAAATAAAACCGGCGACTTCAACTGCTTTTAGTAATCTGACGGTTATATTTTAGCAATTTATGTCACGTTGACCTTGTTGCGGGTCAGCTGAGGATGACTTCGATGACAAACTTGCTGCCAAAATAGGACAGCATGAGTGAGAGAAAGCCGACTAGGGTCCAGCGGATGGCCACTTTACCGCGCCAGCCAAGACGGTGACGCCCCCAGAGCAGTATTGAGAATACTAGCCAGGCAATGATCGCAAAGACGACTTTGTGCGTGGTTAGTACCTCGGCGGCATTTTGGCTAGAGTAGAGGCCAGCGGCAAGTGCGAGTGTCAGTAGCAGTTGGCCCGCCCAGAGGACGTCAAACAGCAAGGTTTCCATCGTCTGCAGAGGTGGCAGGGTGTTAATTAAGCCGAGTGTCTTGTGGTTCTTGAGTAACTTGTCTTGGATGCCGATTGTAACGGCCTGCATGGCGGCGATGGTGAAGACGCAGTAAGCCAGAATGGATAGTAGAATATGTAGGCTGATACCAAAAGTAATATTGGGGATAGGTTGTGGCTCGGTGTGCAGCAGCTGGGCTGCAACGAGGGTGAAGCCGGCAATTAGATACAGAGGGACGAGTATGTTAGTGACGGGGATGCGCAGGCTGCTGATCAATGTCGATAGGGTCAAGAACCAGAATGTCAGTGAAGCGACTTTAAGTACGCTAAAGTCGATGCCCCAGCTGCCGTAGACAGTATGCAGCAGAACGTAGCCGTGCCCAGTAAGGGCAATGAAGCCGCAGATAATAGCCGTTAAGCCGAGCTTCGGACTCTTGACGCCATGCCACGCTTGGCCGCCCAGATATAAAGAACAGGCTATGTAGAGCGTGACGGCGCAGGTGCTGATAATAGTTAGCGACATAGTTGATTTTGCGACTGTTATAAACAAAGAGGGATTTTGGCATAAATGAAGGCGGGTGAATAGTCGCTAATGTCGTTGATTATCAGTCGGTGTGACGATAATTTACGCGCGCATTACGAAAATTTGCTAAAGGTCAGGTTTGGTTTAAGGGCTGTGTATGTCGTCACGGGTCGGGTATACTTGCTGGCCAAATTTATTATCTACTGCTGTGGTGTTGGTAGGCCTTATCTTAGGCGGCCGGTGACTGTAGTAGAGTTTACAGGGTAGGTTGCCGCATGATTACGCTCTGCGGAGCGGATGGCAATCTCCATACACCGATATGATATAGCAGAGAGACTGCCATGTTTGATAGCTTGCAGGAGCGCCTCTCCGGTACCTTAAAAAAGGTTACCGGTCAGGCTCGTTTAACCGAAGATAATGTTAAAGAGACGTTGCGTGAAGTGCGTTTGGCGCTATTGGAGGCCGATGTTGCGCTACCCGTAGTCAAAGACTTCGTTGAAGCGGTTAAGCAGCGCGCTGTCGGGCAGGAAGTCTCTTCTAGCCTGAACCCTGGCCAGCAGTTCGTTAAGATTGTTCAGAGTGAAATCGAATCAATCATGGGGGAAGCCAACGAGAGTCTCAATCTCTCGGCGCAGCCACCAGCGGTGATCTTGATGGCGGGTTTGCAGGGGGCGGGTAAGACTACCTCGGTTGCGAAACTGTCGCGTTATTTGAAGGACCGTGAAAAGAAAAAGGTCTTGGTCGTTAGTGCCGACGTTTATCGGCCGGCAGCGATTAAGCAGTTGGAGACGCTGGCGGAAGAGGTCGGCGTTGGTTTCTTTCCTTCAACGGTAGAGCAGAAGCCTGTGGAGATTGCTAATGCCGCAATCGCCCACGCGAAGCAGCAGTTCTATGATGTATTGCTCGTTGATACGGCAGGTCGTCTAGCCATCGATGAGGCGATGATGGCGGAGATTAGTGCCCTGCATGCGGCAATAAACCCTGTTGAAACACTGTTTGTTGTCGATGCCATGACCGGTCAGGACGCGGCTACAACGGCAAAAGCCTTTCACGAAACGCTACCGCTAACCGGTGTGATATTGACCAAGGCGGATGCGGATTCGCGTGGTGGTGCGGCGCTGTCTGTGCGTCATATTACTGGCAAGCCGATTAAGTTCATGGGTGTGGGCGAGAAAATCGACGCGCTCGAACCTTTCTACCCTGATCGTGTTGCTTCTCGGATTCTCGGCATGGGTGATGTGCTCTCGCTGATCGAAGAAGCCGAGCAGAAGATCGATAAGAAGAAGGCAGAGAAGCTTGCTAAGAAGATTAAGAAGGGCAAGAAATTTGACCTTGAAGACTTCCGTGATCAGTTGCAGCAGATGAAGAACATGGGTGGTATCGGCAGTATGCTAGAAAAGATGCCCGGTATGAATGGTGCGGCACAGGCGGCAGCTGCATCACAGGTTGATGGCAAGATGTTCGTGCAGATGGAGGCGATCATCAACTCGATGACGATTAAGGAGCGCCGCAACCCTGACTTACTGAACGGCTCCCGTAAGCGTCGTATTGTAATGGGCTCGGGTACGCAGATACAGGATCTGAATCGTTTGCTGAAGCAGCATAAGCAGATGCAGAAGATGATGAAGAAGATGAAGAGCAAGGGCGGGATGGCCAACATGATGCGCGGAATGAGCGGCATGATGGGTGGCGGCGGCGGCATGCCTCCCGGCGGCATGTTCAAGTAATCGCCCATTAAATACGCTCAATTGGCGCCTTTAAGTCGAAGGCGTCAATCTCTTGTATCTTTTTGAAAAAAAACAATAAAAACATCCTGCTCTAGTATTTCTCTCCTACTTTATTTGCCCGCTCGTGGCGATGATGAAATATCCCTCCCTTTCTGCGTAAAAGTCTGTATAATTTGCGACCGCCTATTGTCAGCTATTGGCTTGGTTGATTTAGGTGTTAAAAACATACTTTTAAAGACGTTTATAGGAATCCTTCAATGGTAACTATTCGACTATCTCGCGGCGGTTCTAAGAAGCGCCCGTTTTATCACTTGGTTGTCACCGACAGCCGTAATGCCCGTGATGGTAAGTTCATCGAGCGTGTGGGTTTCTTCAACCCAGTAGCACGTGGTAACGAAGAGCGTATCCGCCTTGACCAAGATGCTATCAACGCATGGGTCGCTAAGGGTGCACAGGTTAGTGAGCGTGTTGCTAACCTAATTAAGCAAAACGCTGCAAGCGCTGCTGCTTAATCGATACGGGTGGTACGGGTAATGAGTGAAAAAGCAGCATCAGAACGCATCGTGGTGGGTAAGATCTCCGGTGTTTATGGTGTGAAAGGTTGGGTTAAGATCCACTCATTCACCGAGCCGATGGATAACATCCTTGGCTATAAAAGTTTTACTACCAAGCTGAATGGTCGCGATGCGACGATTGAGTTTGATCAGAGCCGCAAACACGGCAAGG
The DNA here is from genome assembly GCF_003752585.1 of Sinobacterium caligoides. Classification (NCBI taxonomy): domain Bacteria; kingdom Pseudomonadati; phylum Pseudomonadota; class Gammaproteobacteria; order Cellvibrionales; family Spongiibacteraceae; genus Sinobacterium; species Sinobacterium caligoides. Next base: position 804,159 of record NZ_RKHR01000003.1, on the reverse strand, counting down.
CCATTGTTGGTCATATTGTTGGTGTTGATGATCGCGAAGTGGCTCGCCACTACACTCGTTGTGAGTTGAGTGTGCCTATTGATCAGTTACCTGAGCTGCAGGACGATGAGTTCTACTGGTATCAGCTGACGGATCTTAAGGTTTACAGTCGCTTACCCGAAGGTGGTGAAGTATTGTTGGGCGCTGTGCGCAACATGTTAGAGACCGGCGCTAACGACGTGCTGATTGTCAGCCGTTGTGAGAATAGCCTGGATGATAAGGAGCGTTTAATTCCTTATATTCCTGGGCAGTATGTTCTCGATGTCGATCTAGAGCAGGGGCGTATGACCGTAGACTGGGATCCAGAGTTTTAGTCGATGAAAATTGGCGTAGTGACTCTTTTTCCCGAGATGTTCCAGGCTATCACCGATTACGGGGTAACTGGGCGAGGGTGTAGACAGGCGGCATTAAGCGTGCAAACGGTTAATCCGCGAGATTTCACCCACGATCGACACCGTACTGTTGATGACCGTCCTTATGGCGGAGGTCCCGGTATGTTGATGAAGGTTGAGCCGCTGCGCGCCGCTATCGGTGCAGCACGTGAGCAGGTTGCTAGCGAGGGTGTTAAGCCCCGTGTTATCTACCTCTCACCGCAGGGGAGGAAGCTGGATCAGCGTGGTGTTGAAGAGCTGGCTGCAAGGCCGAACATGGTATTAGTTTGCGGGCGTTATGAGGGCATCGATGAGCGTGTGATCGAGGCTGAGGTCGATGAGGAGTGGTCGTTAGGGGATTTTATTCTCAGCGGTGGCGAATTGGCGGCGATGGCTTTGGTTGATGCGGTAGCCCGATTACAACCTGGTGTGTTGGGGCATGAATTGTCTGCTGAGCAGGATTCGTTTTCCGATGGTTTGCTAGATTGTCCGCATTACACCCGACCAGAGGTATTAGAGGGCGTTCAGGTGCCCGATGTGTTGCTTAGCGGCAACCATGAAAAGATTCGTCAATGGCGCTTAAAGCAGTCACTGACGCGGACCTGGCTTCGACGACCTGAGCTATTGGCGGGGCGCGAATCGACAAACGAAGAGAAGAGATTGTTAGCGGAGATACTCCGCGAGCTGGCTGACGATGAGGACTCGAGCAGCTGATGGTCGTGAGACCCTCGGAATCGAGACCATGGTGTAATAGCGATGACTTCATCCTATCTGACCAGTGCTTCTACTTATTATGCAGCACAAGCTGTCAAATTTTTTTAGTGCCCTATATACGGGTTAACTAGGAGCGAACAAAATGAGCAACAAGCATCCACTTGTAAATGCTATCGAGAAAGAGCAAATGTCAAAAGAGATCCCTGCTTTTGCCCCAGGCGACACTGTTGTCGTTCAGGTAAAAGTAAAAGAGGGTGATCGTGAGCGTCTGCAGGCTTTCGAAGGTGTTGTACTCACCAAGAAGAATCGTGCGTTAAACTCTAACTTCATCGTTCGTAAGACTTCGAACGGTATCGGTGTAGAGCGTACCTTCCAGACTTATAGCCCGCTTGTAGAGAGCATTACCGTTAAACGTCGCGGTGATGTCCGTCAAGCCAAGTTGTACTACTTGCGTGAGCTATCTGGTCGTAAGGCCCGCATCAAGGAGAAGTTGGCTAAGAAATAAGCCATTTCTCGATGCAAAAAAAAGGTGGCCTTGGCCACCTTTTTTTTCGTGTTGAAAAAGCTGTTAAGCTAGCACCTGGTTGACTTGGAGTGGCTTATTATTTTAGAAGAGAACCAATATCTAATTGAGCGTTATATCGAGACTATATGGCTGGAAAGGGGGGCGAGTCAGCACACCCTGGATGCCTATCGTCGAGATATGACGCGCTTTGCCGAATTTCTAAAAGACGTTTCGTTACTAGAGGTGGATGTGGTTTTGGTGGAGGCTTACTTGCGTCAGCGCAATGAGCAGGGGCTTTCGGCGCGCAGTGTGGCGCGAAGTTTGTCGTGTTTGCGGGGCTTTTACCGTCTGCAGTTGCGTGACGGCAATCTTACTGAGGACCCGTTGGCGACTACCGAGGCACCGAAGCTAGCCAAGCCTATCCCTGCAACGCTTTCCGAGCGTGATGTGGTGAAACTGCTGCAGGCGCCTGAGCTGGGTGAGGCGATCGGCTTGAGGGATCGGGCGATGCTTGAATTGCTTTACGCAAGTGGTCTCCGCGTCAGCGAGTTGGTCGGGCTACAGATGTCGATGGTGAACTTCTCGATGGGAGCCATCAAAGTCATGGGTAAGGGGAGCAAGGAGCGCCTGTTGCCTGTGGGGGATGAGGCGCTGCATTGGTTGCGGCGTTATTGTGCTGAGTCCAGGGGGGAGTTGTTGAAGGGGAAGGCGGCAGAGGTGTTGTTTCCCAGTTTGCGTGGGGTGCAGATGACGCGACAGACCTTTTGGCATCGAATTAAGCACTATGCGCAGCTGGCGGGGATCAGTAGTGCGCTGTCACCGCATACACTACGTCATGCATTTGCGACGCACTTGTTAAATCACGGTGCGGATCTTAGGGTGTTGCAGATGTTGCTGGGGCATAGCGATCTATCGACGACGCAGATTTATACCCATGTCGCGAAAGCGAGGATGCAGCAATTACATCAGCAGCATCACCCGCGCGGTTGAGTGTCTACGGTTGCAGGATGAGCGCTAGAGTGGTTGAATTGAGGGTTCAAATGAACGAATTGAAGCGATGGCCCTCTAAAGAGGAACTGTTGAGTTTATAGAGACTTATAAAAAGCGATGTTGAAGTCGCAGCAATTTACAGCTGAGAGTATTTATTATGTTTAGATCTGGCAGGTTCGGTGCGACATTGGGCGCATTGGCAATAGTATGCGCAGTATCGTCTTCGGTCATGGCGCAGGCGGGCGAAGCGGTGCCGGCGGCAATTCAAGAGAAGGTGATGGCCAAGCTAAAAGAAGGGCGTGGTGACCTGCCCTATGGCAAGCTGGAAAAGAGCCCGCTTGAGGGTATCTATCAGGTGTCTATCGACGGTGGGCCAACGCTCTATGTAGATAAGACTGGCAGCCATTTCATTGCTGGGGATTTGTTCCGTATCGAATCGGGCGAGTTTGTTAATCTGTCGGAGGAGTCTCGTGCGGCGCAGATGCAGGCTTTTAACGGCACGCGCAAAGAGATGATGGCCAAGGTGAAACCTGAGGACATGATTATTTTCCCTGCCAAGGGTAAGACTAAGGCGACTATTAGTGTCTTTACAGACGTCGATTGTGGTTATTGCCGTAAGTTGCACAAAGAGGTGCCAGCCCTGAACAAGATGGGGGTTACGGTGCAGTACCTTGCCTACCCGCGTGCAGGTATCGGCTCTAACTCGTACAAGAAAATTGCCAGTGCATGGTGCGCGAAAGACCCGCGCGCGGCACTAGGACAGCTGAAGGCGGGTAAGCAGATTACAACGAATGTTTGTGGCGATAACCCAGTAGCTGCGCAGTATGCGTTGGGGCAACAAGTCGGTGTTACCGGAACGCCTGCGCTGGTGTTAGAAGATGGTAGCCTCGTGCCTGGCTATATGCCAGCCGAGCAACTGGCTAAGAAGTTGGGTATTCACTAGGTAGTTCGTAAAAGAGTATGGCCGTAGCCTCGCGCTGCGGCTTTTGTGTGTGTGCATGGCAGCAATGAAATATGTACGACCATCGTGTGTGCCGATGAAACAGGGTATAATGACGGCCCCGTTTTGTTTGTGATTAGATGCGGCGTGCAACTACCCAAGTTTAACAGTGAATTAACGATTTTTTTCAATCGGCTTGATGCAATAACCGAGAGATAATTAGATATTTTTTGAGGGATAGATTTTGAAACCAGTAAGAATCGGTATATGTGGTTTAGGTACTGTCGCGAGCGGCACGGTTAACATTCTCACTCGCAACTGCGCTGAAATTACTGGTCGCGCTGGCTGCGATGTCATTATTGAACATATTGGTGCGCGCCGAGATAACCCACTCTGTGATACCACTGGCTACAAAGTGAGCCGGGATATTTTTGCTGTCGTCGACGACCCTAATGTAGATGTCGTGGTCGAGTTAATTGGCGGTTACGATGTCGCTAAAGACCTCGTGCTAAAGGCTATTGCCAATGGTAAGCACGTCGTCACGGCTAACAAAGCGCTGATCGCGGTACACGGTAATGAGATCTTCGCTGCTGCCAAGGCGCAGGGTGTTAGTGTTTGTTATGAGGCGGCTGTTGCCGGTGGCATCCCCATTATTAAAGCGGTGCGAGAAGGGCTTGCTGCAAACAGAGTCGAGTGGTTGGCAGGTATCATTAATGGTACAGGCAACTTTATTTTAACTGAGATGCGCGACAAGGGCCGAGCCTTTGATGATGTGTTGAAAGAGGCGCAAGCGCTTGGTTACGCTGAGGCAGATCCGACTTTTGATGTGGAAGGTATCGATGCGGCCCATAAGCTCGCTATTTTAGCCTCTATTGCCTTTGGTATTCCGTTGCAGTTCGATAAGGCTTACACCGAGGGTATCGCAGAGGTTTCAACGGTAGATGTTGAGTTCGCAGAGGAGCTGGGCTATCGCATCAAACACCTTGGGATCGCGCGTCGTCAGGGAGCGGGTGTTGAGCTGCGAGTGCACCCAACATTGATCCCTGAAAAGAGCTTGATTGCTAATGTTCACGGTGTGATGAACGCGGTGATGGTCCAGGGTGATGCTGTCGGTACCACGTTGTATTATGGTGCGGGTGCTGGCGCGGAGCCTACTGCGTCTGCAGTGGTTGCCGACCTCGTGGACTTGGCGCGTGGTTTAGACGGTGATGCTGAGCACCGTGTTGCGGCGCTTGGTTTCCATGCCGATAAGTTGAATGACTTGCCCATTGTTGATGCTGAGCAATTCGAAAGTGCTTACTATCTACGTATGTCCGCTGAGGATAAGCCCGGTGTACTTTCTGCTGTTGCGCAGATCATCAGTGAAGAGGGCATCAGTGTTGAGGCGCTGATTCAGCGAGAGCCACTACACGGCGAGAGTTGTGTGCCAATGATTATCTTGACCAATAGAACACAGGAGGCGAGGATGACGGCGGCCTTGATCAAGCTGAAGCAGCTCGATAGTGTCTCCGACGAGATCGTACGTATTCGTGTCGACGCTCTAGACGCCTAACGATTATTTATAATTGCCTACTCAGTGTGAGTAGGTGAAAGTTACTGGGCGCAGCGCTCAAATAGAAAAATAGTGAAAAGGTGTAACATGCGATATATCAGTACTCGTGGCAAGGCGCCGGCGCTCGGCTTTGAAGATGTCTTGTTAACCGGTTTGGCCACCGATGGCGGCCTCTATGTGCCAGAAACAATGCCGAGCTTCAGTCAGCAAGAAATTGCGGCAATGTCCGGGATGGAATACCCAGAGCTTGCATTTACCATCATGAAGCCGTTTGTCGACGGTGCGATTCCTGATGACGACTTTAAGCGTCTGATTGATGAAAGTTATGCGACGTTTCGCCATAAGGCGGTGGCGCCGATGGTACAACTGGGGCATAACGAGTGGGTATTAGAGCTCTTTCACGGTCCGACATTGGCATTTAAGGATTTCGCTCTACAGCTGCTGGGACGGCTTTTCGATTACGTGCTAAAGCGTAGGAATGAGCGTGTAGCGATTATGGGTGCGACCTCTGGTGACACAGGCTCTGCCGCCATTGAAGGGTGTCGCAGTTGTAAGAATATCGATATTTTTATTCTTCACCCGCACAACCGTGTTTCCGACATTCAGCGTCGCCAGATGACCTCCGTGTTAGAGGATAATGTCTTTAATATTGCCGTCGAGGGTAATTTTGATGACTGTCAGAACATGGTCAAGCAGAGCTTTGCGGATCAGTCTTTTCTGCCAGAGGGGCGTCGTCTAGCTGCGGTTAACTCGATTAACTGGGCGCGCATTATGGCGCAGATTGTCTACTACTTCTGGGCTGGGCTCGCCGTCGGTGCGCCAGAGAAGAAGCTAGCGTTCAGTGTCCCTACCGGTAATTTTGGTGATATCTTTGCTGGCTACCTCGCTAAGCAGATGGGGCTACCGATTGCTCAATTGGTCATAGCGACGAATAAGAACGACATACTGCATCGTTTCATGTCGCAAAATAAGTATGAGAAGCACGAGCTAAGCCATACGCTCTCGCCGAGCATGGATATCATGATCTCCTCAAATTTTGAGCGAGCATTATTCGAGCTTGGCGGCCAAGACGCTGAGCAGCTGAACCAGTTTATGGTGGATTTCGAGGCGGGTTCGGCTTCTATCAGTGACGAGGCTTTTGCCAAGGCACGTGAGTTGTTCGATAGTTGTGCTGTCGATGATGAAACAACGTTGGAGACGGTCCGCGAGGTGTTTGCAGAGAGTGGTTATCTCTTGGATCCTCATAGTGCCATCGGCTTCAAGGCTGCGCGTGAATGTGTTCGCGATACCTCGATCCCAATGATTACCTTGGCAACGGCTCATCCGGCAAAGTTTGCTGATGCGGCGAAGGCGGCGGGCCAGAAAACTGCGCCAGCGCTTCCCGAGCACATGGCTGACTTGCCGACACGAGAGGAGCGGTATAGTGTGCAGCCACACGATATTAAGGTGATCCAGCAGTATGTTGCAGATAGCCTGAAGTAAAAAGCTATTTTGCTACCTGCTGTCTTGAATAGGGGCTGCTGAACCATAGTTCGCAGCCCTTTTTAGTGCTCAGTGTTTTGTTTCCAGGAAGGAACCGTAATAATGAAAAAGCTACTGTTTATTATCTTGTTTATTGTGCTTGGTTTGGTCGGGATGTCGCTGCTGACAACGGACTCATCACGGCGCCACCTCGTTTCAACAACAGTATTGGTCGATAAGCCGCTGTCTGTGGTGTGGGCACAGTTGCAGGATTTCACTTTGGCACATAACTATGTACCTAATATTGTCTCGACGACGGTGGTTAGCAATATAGCATCAGGAGTGGGGGCGGAGCGTCACGTCTACAATTCGGATGGAGGCTATATTGTCGAGCGTATTGTTGAAAGTACGCCAGAGCAGGGTTTTTTATTGGACCTTTCGCAGCGCGGGCAACCGTTAAAACCTTTTGTTTATTCGGCTTACCGCTACGCTATTGAGGCGGCTGATGAAGGGGCGACACGGGTGACGCTGACGCTGTATTATCAACTACCCTGGGGGTTGCTTGGTGAGTGGTTGAATAGCAGCATGTTACAGCGCTACCTTGTGGCGACGCAGCCGGATATTGCCGCGGGTTTTAAATGGTTTTATGAGCAAGGTACGCCGGCGGGAGATCAACAGCGCGAAGAGTATCGATCGTTTGTTGTGATAAGTGCGTTAGAATAACTGAGAGAGTGCGAGCGTATAGTTTATACGCTGCTCTGCTGCTTTTAATGAGAGAAGATGACGATGAGTAAGACTATTTTACGCCGCCAGGTGCGCGACGCCGATATCGATGCTTTGATGGCAGAGGGCAGTGACAGTCTGTTATCGAGAATCTACGCTTCGCGCGGAGTTACCAGCCAACGAGAGTTAGAGCGTGAATTGGCCGGTATGCTGGCACCCAGTGGGTTGAAAGATATGGATAAGGCGGTGGCGATGTTGGCCGATGCCGTACAGCGTCAACTCAATGTGGTGGTGATCGGTGACTACGATGCCGATGGGGCAACCAGCTCCGCTCTCGCTATTTTAGCATTGCGTGCGATGGGGTTGATGACGGCGAGCTATTTGGTGCCGAATCGCTTCTCTCATGGCTATGGTTTGACGCCAAGATTGGTTGATGAGGCATTGGCTCAGGGGGCTGAGCTGTTAGTGACGGTTGATAACGGCATTGCGGCGATCGAAGGGGTTGAGGCGGCGCATAAGGCCGGTATTAAAGTCATCGTCACAGACCATCACCTGCCCGGCGAGGTGTTGCCGCAGGCAGACGCTATCGTGAATCCGGTGCAACCGGGTTGCGGTTTTGCAAGCAAGTGTATTGCCGGTGTCGGGGTGATTTTTTATGTCATGGTGGCGTTGCGTGCAGAGTTGCGTCAGCGCGGCTGGTTTAGTGCTGAGCAGGCGATGCCAAATATGGCAGACTTTCTTGATATCGTCGCGCTGGGAACGGTCGCCGATGTAGTGCCCCTTGATAAGAACAACCGTATTCTTGTGCATCAAGGGCTGGCGCGAATTCGTGCAGGTAAGGCACGTCCAGGTATTTTAAAGATACTCGAGCTTGCCAAGCGCAGCCCGCATCGCGTGGTGGCAAGTGATATGGGGTTTGCTATTGGCCCACGGTTGAATGCCGCAGGCCGCTTAGACGATATGTCGCTGGGCGTGGAGTGCTTGATGACCAGTGATGCAATCAGGGCAGCTGAGATCGCTGCAGAATTGGATGACCTGAATAAAGACCGTAGAAGTATTGAGAGCTCGATGCAGGCGGAGGCTGACAATGTGCTGGCGAAACTGCAACTTAATGAGCAAGAGTTACCCTGGGGGATTTGTCTCTTCGATAAGGACTGGCACGAGGGGGTTATTGGCATCCTCGCCTCACGAATTAAAGATAAGCAGCACCGGCCTGTAATTATTTTTGCCCAGGGTGATGATGGGGCGGTGAAGGGCTCCGGACGTTCGATTGCGGGGTTGCATATGCGTGATGCCTTGGCGGCGGTCGATAGCGCTCATCCAGGGCTGATTATAAAGTTTGGTGGTCACGCGATGGCGGCGGGTCTGACGATTGCTCCTGAGGATTACCCACGCTTTTGCCAGTTGTTCGATGCAGAGGTGCGTCGTCGTCTCACAGAAACCGAGTTGCAGGCGGTGATACTCAGCGACGGAGAGTTGGCGGCAGATCAATTTAGTTTGTCATTGGCGCATCAGTTACGTGAGGCGGGTCCTTGGGGGCAGCATTTTCCCGAGCCGATCTTCGATGGTGAGTTCACGCTTGTGCAGCAGCGGCTTCTGGGAGGTAGTCATCTGAAAATGGTGTTGGCACCCAATGGCTTCGATGGTTTGCTGATTGATGCAATAGCGTTTAATGTCGACGTTAAACTATGGCCTAATCTGGCGCTTAATAAAGTACGCCTAGCTTATAAGCTTGATGTTAATGAGTTTCGGGGCAAACAGAGTGTTCAGCTTTTGGTCGAGCACCTCGAGGCGGTTTCTTAGCCGTTTGTTTTAGGGTTAGTGGGTATTTCTACACTGGCCGTTTTGCCGTCGATCAGTTAATATCGACGGCTTTGCGTTATTCTGTTTCGGTCGCTCGCTCTGCTTGTCACCAGTGGTGACCGTACAGTCCTCCGTTCTTTTCTTAAACGAGTGATTTAGTGATGTTAGAGGTCAACAGCCTAGCCAATGGTATTAAAGATATCCGCCAGCGCAGTGATGTGCTTAGGGGGTACCTTTGACTATGAAAACAAGAAAGAGCAGCTGGTAGAGGTTGAGGCGGAACTCGCCGAGCCCAGCGTCTGGGATAACCCAGAGCGCGCTCAAAAGCTCGGCAAAGAGCGCTCAGATCTAGAAGCGGTGGTGAAAACTATCGACGACCTTGAGGCGGGGTCGGAAGATCTCGAGGTAATGCTAGAGATGGCGCGGGAAGATGACGACGATGAGGCACTGCAGAGTGGCCTTGAAGAGTTGGCCGGCTTCCAGAAGCAGCTGGCAAAGCTTGAGTTTCGTCGGATGTTTTCCGGAGAGATGGACTCTTCTAATGCCTACCTTGAAATCCAATCCGGTTCAGGGGGCACTGAGGCCCAAGATTGGGCTGAGATGCTGTTGCGGATGTACCTACGCTGGGGCGAGGCCAAGGGCTTTAAGACCACATTAGAGGAGTGCTCGGCAGGCGATGTTGCGGGCATTAAAAGTGCAACGATTTGCTTCGAGGGTGACTACGCTTTCGGTTGGCTGCGTACAGAGACTGGCGTGCATCGTCTTGTGAGGAAGTCTCCTTTTGACTCTGGTAGCCGTCGCCACACCTCGTTTAGCTCAATTTTCGTGTCGCCGGAGATCGACGACAATATCGAGATTGATATCAACCCCTCTGATGTTCGAACAGATACCTATCGTGCCTCTGGTGCCGGTGGCCAGCACGTCAACAAGACAGATTCTGCGGTGCGCCTAACCCACGAGCCGACGGGAATTGTAGCGGAGTGCCAGAGCCAGCGTTCGCAACATAAAAACCGCGACCAAGCTTGGAAGATGCTGCGAGCGAGATTGTATGAGCAGGAGATGCTCAAGCGTAACGCGGATAAACAGGCACAGGAAGACAGTAAGGCCGACATCGGCTGGGGCAGTCAGATACGCTCTTACGTACTGGATGATCAGCGAATCAAAGATCTTCGTACTAACGTCCAAACCAGTAACTGTGGTGCGGTGTTGGATGGTGATATCGACCAGTTTATCGAGGCGAGTCTGAAGAGCGGATTATAAGCCTCGACTAACCCATTGAAAGCAGCTTGCGGAGTTTTCGACTACGCTAGCTGCCATTATTACTTTTGCAGTGAGCGCAATAGGCGCGGAGAAAGATACCATGGCAGACAATAAGCCAGTACAAGATGAAAACAAGTTAATTGCAGAGCGTCGCAGCAAGCTGAGCGCGTTGCGTGAGGCGGGGCAGGCTTTCCCTAACGATTTTCGCCGTGATAGCTATGCCGCGGACCTGCAGGCAGCTTGGGGCGAGCATGAGAAGGCCCACCTTGAAGAGTTGGGCAACCGCGCGGCTATTGCCGGTCGTATCATGGCCAAACGTGGTCCTTTCCTCGTGCTGCAGGATGTATCGGGCCGTATCCAAGCCTTCACTGATAAGAACATTATCGGTGCTGATATGGTCAAGGTTGCCAAGGGTTGGGATATCGGTGATATTATTGGCGTCAGTGGTTTTATCCATAAGTCAGGTAAGGGCGATCTTTACATTAACGCTGAATCGATGGTGATGCTGACCAAATCATTACGCCCATTACCGGATAAGCATCATGGTTTGCAGGATCAAGAGATCCGCTACCGTCAACGTTATATCGACCTTATTGTCAATGAACAATCGCGGGATACGTTCCGTAAACGTTCGGCGATTGTTGCGGCGATACGTGAGTACCTCGCTGAGAGAGACTTTCTTGAAGTGGAAACACCGATGATGCAGTCGATTCCAGGCGGCGCGAGCGCGAAGCCATTTGAGACACATCACAATGCGCTCGACATGGACATGTACCTGCGAATTGCCCCAGAGCTTTACTTAAAGCGTCTTGTGGTTGGTGGCTTCGAGCGTGTTTTTGAGATTAACCGTAATTTCCGCAACGAGGGGTTGTCGACACGACATAACCCCGAGTTTACCATGCTCGAGTTCTATCAGGCCTATGCTGACTATAATGATCTGATGGATATTACCGAGGGGATGCTACGCTTTGTTGCCGAGAAGGTACTGGGAAAAACTACAGTCACCTATCAAGGTAGTGAGTTTGATTTCGGTCAGCCGTTTATTCGCATGAGTGTCTTCGATTCTATCCTGCACTATAATCCGAATATTGATCCGGCAGAGCTAGCGACACCAGAAGGGGCTCGTAAGATAGCTGAAGGTCTAGGCATCCAACTGAAAGATAGCTGGGGTATCGGCAAGGTACAGATTGAGATTTTTGAAGAGACTGTTGAAGAACGCCTTGATCAACCGACCTTTATTACTAAGTACCCTACAGAAGTGTCACCACTGGCGCGTCGCAGCGATGACGATCCGATGGTAACTGATCGTTTTGAGTTTTTTGTCGGCGGCCGTGAAATAGCCAATGGCTTCTCTGAGTTGAACGATGCAGAGGATCAGGCAGCGCGCTTTATGGATCAAGTGCGAGAGAAAGATTCAGGGGATGACGAGGCAATGCATTTTGATGCTGACTACGTTACTGCCCTAGAATACGGTTTACCACCGACAGCAGGCGAAGGTATTGGTATCGATCGTCTTGTCATGTTGTTTACCGATGCGCCATCAATTAGGGATGTACTGCTGTTCCCTCACATGCGCCCTTTGACTTAAGTTATTTGGGCTAAGTTAACAGAGGATGTGATATTGCAACAGAATATAATAACGATCGGCAGTATGGGGTTTGAGTGTTTAGTGGCGGGCGACGAAGGTCGGCCGCTGGTAATCATGATGCATAACTTTTTGCTCACCAACCAGCAGTGGCGCGAGCACATACCGGCACTCGCACAAGCGGGCTTCAGGGTATTAGCGCCAAATATGCGCGGGGTGTCGCCGCAGGCGCGCCCCGAGCAGCAGCTCGCTTATAGTAATGACGAGATGATTGGCGATATTCTCGCCTTAGCTGAGCATGAGGGGGTGGAGAAATTTCACCTAGTTACCCATGGATGGAGCTCTATTATTGGCTGGCACTTGGCGGCGACACAACCCGATGTATTGCATTCGTTTACCGCAGTGTCTACGCCTCATCCCGTGGCGCTCAATCTAGCGCTAGACGATGAGGCAAGCGCACAGGTCGATATGCTCGCTAAGATTGCGAATTTCTGCAGTAATAATGCTTCAGTTAGACTGCTGGCGAATGATGCACAAATACTTCGAGAATATTATCAGGCCAGCGGTGTAAGCGAAGTGTCGGCGGAGATGTATTTGACGCGTTATGGTCGTGCCGAGGCCATTCAAGCTTTTCTGCATTGGCACACACTGCAGCTCGATGAGTTAGGTCAAGAGATAGCTAAAGTACAGGTGCCGACTCTGTACATGTGGGGGGAAGAAGATCCACTATTTAGCGTTGAAGCGGCCAAGCATTGTCATCATGGTGTTAGTGCCGAGTTCAACTACGAGGCATTTGAGAAAGTTGGCCATATGGTCGGTGAACAAATGCCAGAGCGTTTTACTACGAAGCTTTTGGCTCACCTTGGTGGCCAGCAAGAGAGTGCATAGATGGATATTAAAAATGAGCGCCGCGAGTATTTGCGCTCAGGGCTTAGTCGTCAACAACTCGCTACTGATCCAGTCGAACAGTTTGAACACTGGCTGCAAGAGGCGAAAGACCATGGGATTAAAGACCCCACTGCGATGATGCTGGCAACGGTCGATGCCACTGGTCAGCCGAGCCAGCGTACAGTGTTGTTGAAGCAGTTTGATAGTTCAGGCTTTGTCTTTTATACCAACTTAGAGAGTAATAAGGCGAAGCAAATTGCCGATAATAATCGTGTCTCATTAATTTTTCCCTGGTTGACTATGGAGCGACAAGTGATGATATCAGGTCGCGCAGAACGAGTGAGCACTAAAGAGGCGCTGGCGTACTTTGTGACACGTCCGCGTGACAGTCAGTTGGCCGCCTGGGTCTCTAAGCAGAGCAGCCCTATTGGCTCACGAGAGTTACTGATGGGGAAGTTTGCGGAGATTAAGCAACGTTTTGCTCAGCAGGACCTTAGTTTACCAAAGTTTTGGGGAGGTTTTCGTGTTGTGCCGGAACGGGTAGAATTCTGGGCGGGTGGAGCCCAGCGATTACATGACCGTTTTGAATATTTGCGTGACAATGAGGGGGCGTGGAATGTTGAGCGCTTACAGCCCTAGAGTAGAGTTCCCGAATAATAATTGAAAGCACCTATGTATATCGCATAGCGGTCTTGATATTCCCTTTGAATATAAAAAAGTAGTATGAGATGTCAGATTTGCCGCTGTTGAAACGTAAGCATAAAGTCATTATAGCTGTATTGCTGATGGCTTTATTTTTTCTTTTGTTAATCATTAAAGCGCCAGCAAAGCTTGTCTTTAGTGCTGCCAAGTTAGCTGGTGTGCCGCTGTATGCAGTAGGTGTAGGGGGGACTTTGTGGCGCGGCCATGCGGATCAGTTGGCACTGCCGATAGAGGGAGGAGAGTATTGGCAGTTGGGTGAAGTTGATTGGCAGTTAGAAGCACTACCTTTGCTTTTAGGGCGTATCGATATTGCTGCACAGAGCCATTATAAGGCGCAGAAGCTTAATGTCGTGGCGCAGTTAAGTTCTGCAAGTTTGGTGTTAAAACGGGCAGATATTCAGCTTCCAGCACCGCTACTTGGGCGACTGTTTCCTATGTTGCCGTTATTAGGCGGCGCTTTGGAGGCAAAGGTTGATCATGCGGAAGTCGACTTGTCGACGAATAACTTGCTGTCGCTTGAGGCGCAACTATGGTGGCGAGGCTTGAGTGTCGATCAAGGGAGTTATGTCCTTCTCGGGGATTATCATGCTGATGTACATAATCTCAACGAAGGGATAAAAGCTGATATCAAAGACTTGCAGGCTAACTTGGCTGTTAGTGGCACCGTTTCTTTGGCGCAGTCTGGCAGCTATCAGGTTAACTTGAACCTAAGGCCGACTAACCGGTTAGACCCTTCTGCAATCGAGGTGTTGTCGCTTTTAGCGCCGCAGCAGAGGGATGGCAGTTACTTGATCAAGCAGGGTGGAAGGCTTTGAGCATGTGGTTTTGAGGAGAGAATAAAGGTGATTTTCACAGTAACTTTTTTCATGTTTGGCTACGCCTAACAAAAGACCCGTGCTAGCATTGGCGCATGATCAAATAGGATAAACCACAAAGTTGGGAATCCAGGTTTCTTGGGAGAGAGTAATGAGCGATTTTAAGAAGTACGAGTGCGTTATCTGTGGCTTTATTTATGATGAAGAGCTCGGCCTGCCCGACGAAGGCATCGAAGCGGGAACAAAGTGGGAAGACGTACCCGAGGATTGGGAGTGTCCTGATTGCGGCATCAGTAAGTATGATTTCGATGTGATGTAATGACTCCTCGTTATATTTGGTATTAAAAAGGCGCGTATAGCGCCTTTTTTGTCTCTGTTAATATCAGCTTCTACGTTGTTTAGTCGTTACGGACGAGGCAATGTTTGGCATAATCACTGGCCTCATTAGCGGTGACCTCTCCTTTGCTCTTAGCTTCGACACTTTTGCACCATTTGTCGCTACCGACTTCGGGCGTACAGGCGGTAATGAATGATAGGGTGGCGAGTAATAATAGTAGTTTCTTCATTGTTGCTTCATCCTTTTGTTGATCTTTGGCAGTTCTAAGAAGTTGTTGTAGTGTAGCTTGTGTATAAGTGTACTTTGTTACGACTGGTTAAAGTCTTTTGCGAAGATAATTGTTAATATGCCGTCGTTATGAGTTTCTATGGTTGATGCAAGTCATCAGAAGTGCCCGATAGTCTTGTTATTTTCCATAAAGAGCTTAAAAAGCTTCCCTATGCTATCTAAATGATAAGAGCGGCTTGTTACGACTACCGCTATTGGATGTGAAATATTATGAACACTCAGTTTGCTGTAATTGGTCTTGGCCGCTTTGGCGTTGCACTTTGTGAGGAGCTGAACGCTCACGGCGTTGAAGTCCTGGCGATTGATGTTGATGAAGATCGATTACGATTGGTAATCGATATGGTTTCACATGTGGTTTTGTCAGATGCCTCTGATGAAGAGGCGGTGAGTGAGCTTGAGCTTGAGCGCTTTGATGTTGTGTTCGTGGCTATTGGTGATGATATCAATGCTAGTATTCTTACAACGCTAGTGCTCAAAGAAGCAGGAATAGAGAACGTTTGGGTCAAAGCAAAGAATCGTTTCCATGCCAAAATTCTTGAAAAAATCGGTGCTGATAAGATTGTTTCACCTGAGCGTGATATGGGCGTTAAGATTGCTCGTAAGATGATTGACAGTAGGGTCAACGAGTTCTTAGAGCTGGGTGCAGATATGGCGTTGGCGGAATTTTCGATTACTGATGTCAATGCAGGTAAAACCATTGCCGATCTTGAGTTGATGGTAGAGCAGGGGGTGCAGCTGTTGGCGCATAAACGTGATGAATTTGTCCATAGTCAGCCTGACGTAGAGACGTTGTTGTTGGCGGGTGATGAGCTGATCCTTGTTGCGAACAAGCACGTGCTCGACCTCCAGTTGAAGGCGCTTTAACTATGTTGCCTAGTGGCGAGAAGCGAACCTATACGCTACAGAAAAACAACAGTAAAAGGCTGTCGGAGCCACTGGTCATCGTATTGAGTTTTCTGGCGATCTTGCTGCCGGCTTCGTTATTGTTGATGCATCCTCTTGATTCGGTGACGGGCCTATCTTTTATCGATGCTCTATTTACGGCAACCTCGGCAATCAGCGTAACTGGGCTGGGAGTGGTCGATACTGGAACGCATTTCACGGTACTGGGCCAGTGTATCTTGTTGGTATTGATTCAGATCGGTGGCCTAGGCCAAATGACCATTTCAATAGTATTGTTGCATATGCTGCGTTTACGCGTGACGTTGCGTCAAAGTTTACTGGTTCGTGAGGAGTTAGGTCAGACCAAACCGATGAATATGCAAACGCTGGTGAAGCGAATAATTTTCTTCGCACTTCTGGCTGAATTAATAGGAACGTTACTATTTGCAATTCGTTGGGTGCCTGAGTTTGGCTGGCAGCGCGGTTTATTTATCAGTTTTTTTCACGCAGTATCCGCGTTCAACAATGCTGGGTTTTCACTCTTTTCTGACAGTTTGAGTCACTACGTGGGGGATCCTCTTGTTGTCTTGACGGCAGCTTCGCTCTTTATTATTGGCGGCTTAGGTTTTGTTGTTGTCCTCGATATTATTAAGGTTAAGAATTTTAGCTCGTTGAAGCTGCATTCAAAATTGATGTTGGTCGGTACGTTTTTTTTGCTATTAATTGGTATGTTCCTATTCTTCTTCCTCGAGTCACACAATCCAAACACCCTTGGGGGGCTGGAGCATAGCGATAAACTGCTAGCAGCTTTTTTTCAATCGGCCACGGCAAGAACGGCTGGTTTTAATACGGTTGAGATTAGTGCGTTAAGTAATGCCTCGATGTTGGTGATGATGTGCTTGATGTTTATCGGTGCAGGTACAACATCGACAGGGGGCGGAATCAAGGTGACAACGTTTGTTACCGTTGCGCTGGCAACGAAAGCTTTTCTGGGGCGACGAAAAGATGTGGTGGTCTTTGGGCGAACGCTTCCTAAGCAAGTTTTATGGCGCTCATTAGCGATAGTGACAATTAGTGCTATGTTTCTTCTATTGGCGATGTTTATCTTATTAATTACTGAGCAGGCCCCATTTTTAGTCGTGATGTTTGAAACTGTATCAGCCTTTGCCACAACAGGGGTGAGTGCAGGTCTTACAAGCACGCTGTCAGATACCGGTAAATTTGTCTTAATTGTGGTGATGATTGTGGGGCGATTAGGGCCGCTAACATTAGTATTTTTAATGACAGCACCTAAGACGACGAAACTTCGTTATCCTGACGAAGAGATTAATACCGGTTAAATAATTACCCACCAGCCGATAGAGTCACAGTTATGGTTATTTAATACTCAAATTTAGCTCTTAATTGTATTGTTGGTCGTGATGATGCGGTTGGCATACTGAATATAGCGACCTGCTTGTGTCTTCATATTTGGTAGTTGCAACATGGTTTTGGCCATCAACGTGTAGGCCTTGGCGATGCTGGGGTGTTTTGGAAAGTCCTTGTGGTAGCCGTTGAGCATATTTACGGCGCCTTTAAAGTCGCCTTTATCGAATTGTAGTTGAGCAACGGTCAATCGTAGTTCGGCACTTTGTGGACGGTAATTCGAGCAGTGCTCATTGAGTTGTTGGAGAGTGCTGCCCAGCTGATAGCGCTGGCCGCGGTCAAGCAGTAGCTGTAGGAAGCGATCGGCGAAGCTTTCGATTTTCTTCTGTTCTTTTAACGCTATTAAAAGCCTAAAGTAATTATCATGCAGCTCATAATTTTGCGGATTGCTGGTAATGTTTTTTTGGTAAAGGGCTATTGCTTGCTCATAACGGCCCTCTTTCAGGTGTATCTCCGCCTGCATCTTGTCGAGGATGGCTGCTGGGCGTTTAGCGGGCTTATGGTGTCCTGTTTCGGTGTGATGGCCGAGTTCTTCTTGGTACTGAAAGACGACGTAACCAAGTAGGTGAAAGAAAACGATGGTGTAATAATTGGAAACAAGGACCTGCAGAAAGAAGTTAATGCCGGTGAAGCTATCGCCAATGAGGAAGTTTATGATGCCGATTGAGCTACTTAATATGGCTGCAATGATAAGTAGTAGGCCATACGGCGCGCCAATTGCTGTCATTACCTGCAATAGTCGTAGAGGGTTAATAGCCTCACGGATATCGTTCTCTATCGCGAGAATAATTATACTGGCAGGAAGAGTTACTACGCTGAAGAAAAGAATAAAAATAGCTGTTCTCAGACCGATATACTGACCAGTAAAATAAATGGCCATGCAAGTAATAATAGACATTGCAAGTAACTTGAGAAATAGCGGTACACCTTGGTAGGCTTCATTAAGACTGGGAGCAGTCATCTTTCCGTTGGCAGTGGATTCTAGGCAACTGAAGCTGTATTTGGTGATTAGAATGATGGAGAAAATTGCTAAAAATGGTAGAAAGAAAAGTGTTAGGGCCGTAAGTGCGGATAATACCATGACGGCAACGGCCTGTTTGTTTGCCGGATAAAGAAAGGCGGGTTCGAGTTGACGCCAGAAAGGCGTAATTGTGCTGCTGTCAGAGATGACATCGAGACTGCCATTACAGTTGAAGCACTGGCAGCTATCATCGGCTAATTGTAGATTTTCTTTGCTGCACTGGCTGCAAGTATTGATCTCGCAGCGTGGGCAGTAGAAGGCGGCGTGATCCAACGGGTGGTACTTACAATGCTTATTCATATTTAAGGCTGCTCTTATTCGCTGCTTTCGTTATAGGAGTGAGGTGGCGATGCTGTCGAAATACTGCTGTTTTTTCGGGTGTTGTAGCTGCCTATAGTGATTGCTTAATTTTCTAGCGAGCTTTGCTAACATAGGGTCTTGGTTGCCAGTGTTGAGCTGTTCGGCGAGCAGTTTTTCTGCGGTAGTCGTCTCCTCTATATCAACTAAGCGTATAGCGAAGAGGATAAGGCTATGCTGATCAATGTGCTCTTGTAAGGCGCTTTTATCGTGCAGCCAAACTTGCAGCTGTTGCTTAATGACTGCATGGTGTTGGTTTTTTTCACAGATGATTTGCAGTGCAATTGGCAGGCGCTTTTCACTGGGGGCAGTTTTCAGTAGCTGGTAGTAAATCTGTTTAAGTTCAATATGATTATATTGCGTTAGCAGCTCGGCGGCATAGTTCTCGGCACGGCTGAACTGAAAATCGGCAATGTAGCAGTAGAGTTTATCTAGTGCGATGGCGTAAGGGGCTTGTGGTTGCTCTGCTTGTAAGTAATCTTCGTCTAGTGCATCAGGCTGCCGTAGAAAAGTAAGCCAGATTAGCGCTGCCCCGCTAATGAAACCGCCAATATGGGCGGTATAGGCAACGTGGTTATCGGTAGTCAGCAGCGAGTAAACTTCGTTACCGATATAGAGTGGCAGTATAACAAGTGCAGGAGCACGGAAGTAGCCGACAAAGATAAAAAACCAGTAGAAAAACTCTATCTTTTGTAGTCGGTACATAGAGACATAGATAGCCATTACGCCGGATATGGCGCCGGAAGCGCCAATAAGGCCATTATTATCGCTACCGCTCCAGCGTTCAAAGAAGGCAAAAAATAGGCCGCCACCTAAGCCGGAAAGTAGGTAGAACAACAGGAATCGGCCGTGACCTAGGCTCGCTTCTACGGCAAAGCCTAGTAATAACAGTAAGACCATGTTGCCTAATAAATGAGAGAGGTCCGCGTGAAGAAATTGATGACTAATTAGGCTGACAATATTGATATCGCTTGGTGCAAGGTGGAAGCGTGAGCTAAAGGCTTGGTCTATTAATGCATTGACCTCAGGGCGTACTTCCTGCCATTGAAGTAGTGCCGACCTGGCAAAGATATGGTCACCTTGTTTGATGCTAAAGTCATAGAAACGTCGATCAAAAATCATCTCAGCAACAAGCTGCTCTTTATCGACTTGTTGGTAGGGTTGTATTTGTTGCCAGTGATCAGGGCGCTCTAGGCGCAAATATTGTTCGTAGATAGGGCTTTCTATGGTTTGTAGGTCGTGCTCTAGGTAGAGATCAAAGGCAGCTTGATAATATTTGTTGTCATCACTCTGGAGGCCAAAGAAAACGATAAAATTAATGGCGATGATAATGAGTAAGACAACAGGTGGGTGCTGCCAGTCGAGACGTTTTTCAGCGGGGATTATGAGCATTGGCATCCTATTGGTCACAATAGAGACGATATAGGATCGCTAACAGCGTGACTGGTGTTATTGTTGTTAGTTTTTAATTGTCCTTTGGCGGAGTCTAGTAGTCAAGTTGGCTGTCGGCTAGCCCTTTACGAGAGCGTCATGTAAACGGTCGTTATTGTTTGACAGGGTGCTTGGCTAATCGTCGTTGTAGCGTACGGCGGTGCATGCCAAGTAAGCGAGCTGTTGCAGATATGTTGCCGCCGTTGTCCTGCAGTACTCGTTGGATCTGCTCCCATTGTAATCGATCAACAGAGGTGGGGTGGCTGTGGTCTAACGGGGTTGTTTGGGGTTCTGTGCCGAGGAAGGCATTTAGGATGTCGTTGCTACCGGTTGGTTTGCAAAGATAGTTGTGAGCGCCTAGCTTGATTGCTTGTACTGCAGTTGCGATAGAAGAGTATCCGGTTAATACCACGATAAGAATATCAGGGTTTATCTCCAGTATAGGTTCGATGAGCTGTAGCCCCGAGTCGTCACCAAGCTTGAGGTCTAGCAGAAGGTAGCGATATCGTTTCTCTGTCAGCATTGCTAAGCACTCTTTGGCGTTGTGGCAGCAATTGGCTGTATGGCCCTTACGCGTCAGCGCGCGTAGCATTGTTTGGCTGAAGGCGCTGTCATCATCGACTAATAAAAAATCAGTGTCACTCATATCGTTACTCAGGCTTCTGGTAGGGTAGGGTTATCGTGGCGCGAGTTCCACCTTCTGGCCTATTAAGGAGGTACACTTCACCGCCGAAGCGATTCAGTGTTGAGCGAGATAGGTAGAGGCCCAGCCCTAGACCATCCCCTCCTTTAGTGGTGAAAATCCGCTCGCCGCGTTGGCTAGCTATGTGATGATCAATCCCCTCTCCTTGGTCGTCAATATGTAGGGTGATCATAGAGGAATTACGGTTGCCATATTCAAGGGTGAGGAGTATCTGCTCGGGGCAGGCGTCGGCAGCGTTATTGAGTAGGTTAATTAACGCTTGCTCCATTGTCGCAGCAACGCGAATGAGGGGTGGCTCTGTGTTGTCTGTAATAAGTTGAAAATCGACCTCGGGGCGTATGATGTGCCAGTGGCTGAGTAGTCCTTTAATATAACTGTCAATGGCTTGTAAACTGTGCTCCTCGCGACGATAGTGCTCTGCTTGGTGGGTTAGTTTTTTTAGCGTGGCTCGGCAGTGTTGAATTTGTTGCTCGATGGCGGTCACATCGGTTTTGCAGTTTGCCGGCAGCCCTTCGGCGGCAGTGAGCTCTTCGGTGAGCAGTAACATGGTATTGAGAGGGGTGCCTAGCTCGTGAGCGGTGCCAGCAGCTAAGCTGGCGACGGCCATAACCTGTTGTTGCTGTAAGTCATCTTCACGCCAACGGTTGAGGTCGTCTTCTCTGCGGCGAATCGCTGTGGCCATCTTTACGATAAAGGTGTTAATTAGCAGGGCGCTGACGACGAAAGTGAGCCACATGCCAACAGTGTGCAGGTTGATGACGCCGGTATCCATCATCGAGCCTGGGTGATGATGTTGGTTGCCTGGAGCCGCGATAGCAAACGGTTGGTAGAAATCGAACAACAAGGTGTAGCAGGCAATAGAGAGTAATGTAGCGATCCAGCAATAGCGGCTGTTCAGCGTGGCGGCGCAGATTGATAGCGGTATCAGGAAAAAGGATATGAGCGGGTTACCAGCTCCGCCAGTGAAGTAAAGCAAGAGTGTGAGTGCGACGATATCAAAGACGATATGAAGGAAGTATTCAAGTTGACTAAGTTTGGGGGAGTCGCTGATACGCCAGAAAGTGAGGGCCGTGATAGCCATCTGTCCGATCATGATCCATTGCAATGATGCATAGGGGAGTGGCCATTGCTGATAATAACCTAGGGTAATTAAGGTGAGAGTCAGCGTAATGAGTAGTGAGCGAATATAACATAATCGCCGTAGATTGATGGCGATAGGGTCTCTATGGTTTCTTTGAGCTGTCGTGGTCATCTGAGTTACGCTCAATTTATGTGGGTGGTATATTCGCGGACTAACAAGGGCGCCTTATGAATCGGGTGCCCTTTTAGCCTGTGCTGTATTTAGCTGTCAGCTATGCCGCCAAGGGCCTTGATGAGCTCTTGTATTAATAGGCGTAACTCTAAGGTCATGACAGCGAAGTCGCTATCAAACTGATCGTCCTCACCGCTGGTGTCGCCGGTTTTCTCCTGCACGAGCTCGGAGAACTTGATCTTTTGTACAGAGACATCTTCTGTGATGGTGAACTCAATCGCCTCATTGTAAACCATGGCAAGCTTGCTCGCTCGCTTGCCTACTTCAAGGTGTTTGGCGATCTCTTCGCCGTATAAATCCTGTTCTTTAGCGCGGACAACGTTACTTGGGTTCTGTGGGTCGCGAAGCTCGCATTCGTTACCTAACAGAAAGCCTTCGGGGAGGTCTTCGGCTTGTAGCCAGCGAGTGAGGACATCGGCAGGTAGACTGTTAACCATTAGAGGCACTAATGGTAGCGAGCCAACAGACTCTCGGAGTAAGCCTAATAGCTCTTCTGCACGGGTGCCGCTCGTTGAGTTGACGATGATGAGTCCTTCAGCTTCGTCAATATAAGCGAATAGCTTCTGAGACTTAGTAAAGGCGCGTGGCAGCATCTCGATGACCACCTCTTCCTTCATTTCGACGCGTTCTTTTCGATAAACCTTGCGCGCCTGTGCCTCCTCTAGATCGGCTATCTTTTCTTCGAGGGCTTCGTTGATGACGGCGGCGGGGAGCACTCTTTCCTGTCTCTGCATACAAAGCATGTGGAAGCCGTTAGCAGTGTGAGACAGCATTTTACCGTGTCGGCCAAGCGGTGATGTCCAGCCTTGCGCCTGCATATCTTGACTGCCACAGCCTTGGAAAGCGTTTTTTTCTAGCAGTTCTTCGAGCTTTTCAAGGCCTTCAAGGGGAGACGTTAGACGGTAGACAAGAATGTTTTTAAACCACATAAATGAACGATCCTGATAAAAAATGAGGGATAAGTGTTGGCTTGATAGTGCTTGCTATAGGCCGAGTGTCGGGTTCTTGGTGATGGCCACCGCGAGAATATAACCGACACAGCCTAATGCTGCAAAGAACGTGACGACACGGGTGGCGATTGGTCGTCCAGCTTTGAAAGCGATGATGCCGAAGCCGATGTAGCCGATTAGCGCGATTAACTTGGCACTGAGCCAGCTGGCGTTATAAAACGGATAGCTATTGATCGTGACCATGAGCCCGATGGCGGTGATTAGGAGTATGGTGTCGATAATATGTGGCGCGATCTTTAGTAGCTTCTTCTGCATCAGGCCGGAGCCTGTGGCGAGTAGCACCCCCCGTAGAATAAAGCCGATGATTGAGAGGAGGGCGAGTGTCATGTGCAGGTGCTTGAGCATGGCGTACATAGTTTCGGGCTCTTTGGCTAGGAATGAATAGCCGAGAGCATACTATGCTTTGTCGGCTTTTTCTGCGTTGATCTCGACGATGGTACTTTTAAAATGACCTTTTGCTAACTCGGTGGTCACTGTATCCCCCAGCTTGAGTTGCTGGCTGTCAGTGATGACTCGCCCTTGCTGTTTGCTGATTGAGTAGCCTCGCCCGAGCACCGCGAGGGGGCTGAGGTTGTTGAGTAGCAGTGCCTGAGTATCGAGTAGTTGCCGCCGAGAAGTGATGTTGCTGCTGATTAGCTTCGGGAGCTGTGATCGAAGCTGCCGAAGGCGTTCTTTGTGCGCATTCAGCTGTCGTTGTGGGTTGTGTTGCTGTAATTCTAGGCGTTTAACATCAAGCTGATTGCGCTGCTGCTGGAGTCTCTGAGTTATCGCACGCAGTATGCGCTGTTCGAGATCGTCTAGTCGTTGCGCATAGATCTGCAGTTGGTGGCCGGGATGACGCAATCTTTTCTTTAGGTGAGCTAGTTGCTGTTGGCGCTGGCGGAGCTGTTGTAAAGCCATATCGCCGAGCCACTGCCGGTAGCTGATGAGTTGTTGACGCTGCTCCTGTTGGTCGGTACTGATCAGCTCTGCGGCAGCGGAGGGGGTGGGGGCGCGAAGGTCGGCGACAAAGTCGCTAATGGTAAAGTCGATCTCGTGGCCGACGGCAGAAATGACAGGGAGTTTGCTGGCGGCGATGGCGCGGGCTACTTGCTCTTGGTTGAAGCTCCAAAGGTCCTCTAATGAACCACCGCCACGGCCGACGATGAGAGCCTGCAAAGGGGTTTGAAAGCGTTCGGCAATACGGTTGGCAAAGGCGATGGCCTGTGCGATTTCGTCGCCGGCTTTATCCCCTTGTACGCTGACTGGATAGAGGGTGATGCGCATGGCTGGCTGGCGTCTTTTTAAAATGGCCAGTATGTCTCGGATAGCGGCTCCGGTGGGGGAGGTAATAATACCTATATGCGCTGGGTTTATCGGTACCGTCTTTTTTAATGGTGGGGCAAATAGCCCTTCTTCATCGAGCAGCTTCTTTAATGCTTCAAAGGCTTGCTGTAAATCACCGATGCCGGCCGGCTCCATGTGTTCGACGATAAGCTGATAATCGCCTCTTGCCTCGTAAAGACTCATGCGTGCGCGAGCAACAACACGCGTCCCCTGAGCTACTTTAAACTTGACCGATTGGTTATCTTTTTTGAACATTGCACAGCGTACTTGGGCGCCACTATCTTTAAGGGTGAAGTACCAGTGGCCAGAACTAGGGTTGGAGTGGTTTGAGATCTCACCCTCTACCCATACTGTAGAAAAGTGTTTTTCCAGCAGTTTTTTGGCGCGACTGTTCAGTTCAGTCACCGTATAGATGTCGCGTTCGGAAAGTCTGTCGAGTAGTGTCTTTTTAATCATGAATTAGTGGCTGATTATGCTTTACGGTTATTTGTAACATCGGTTATAATTACTTGCTTCATTTCATCGGGTGGGGCCGTTTCATGCTACGCATTAAAGAAGAAGCATTAACGTTTGACGACGTATTACTAGTACCAGATTATTCTGAAGTTGTAGCCAAAGATGTGTCTTTGAAAACTCAACTGACACGCAACATCTCTCTTAACATCCCCCTCATTTCTGCCGCCATGGATACCGTGACCGAAGCGCGTCTAGCGATCGCGATGGCACAAGAGGGCGGTATCGGCATTATCCACAAAAGCATGAGTGTTGAACAGCAGGCGCGTGAAGTTCGTGCTGTCAAAAAACATGAAAGCGGTGTGGTTAAAGACCCTGTTACCATCTCAGCAGATGCTTCGTTGCGTGAGTTGTTGGCAGTTAAAGAGCAGTACAACATCTCGGGTGTTCCTGTACTGGACAAGGGGGAACTCGTTGGTATCGTTACCAATCGTGATGTTCGTTATCTTAATAACCTTGACGTTAAGGTGAAGGAAATCATGACGACGCGTGACAACCTCGTCACTGTTAAGGAGGGAACTGAGCGCGAGGCAGTGAAGGCATTACTGCATAAGCATCGTATCGAGAAAGTATTGGTTGTCGATGGCAGCGATAAGCTTTGCGGTATGATCACCGCGAAAGACATCCACAAAGCACAGACTTACCCTAAGGCAGCTAAAGATAGCCAAGCACAGCTATTGGTTGGGGCTTCTGTCGGTGTTGGTGCAGATACCGACGATCGTGTCGCTGCACTAGTTGAGGCTGGTGTTGATGTTTTGGTCGTTGATACTGCTCATGGCCACTCAAAGAATGTTATCGATCGTGTTGCCTCGATTAAGAAACACTACCCACAGGTGGATGTTATCGGCGGCAATATTGCGACAGGCAAGGCCGCCAAAGCGTTGGCAGAGGCCGGCGCCGACGGTGTTAAAGTCGGGATTGGCCCTGGTTCTATTTGTACTACACGTATTGTTACGGGGATCGGCGTACCGCAGATCAGTGCCGTGGCCGATGTGGCACAAGCTTTAGAGGGTACGGGTATCCCGTTGATTGCCGACGGAGGCATTCGCTTCTCCGGTGATCTGGCCAAGGCTGTCGTTGCCGGTGCCTCTTGTATCATGATGGGGTCGATGTTGGCAGGTACTGAGGAATCACCTGGTGAGGTTGAACTATATCAAGGACGTACCTATAAAGCATATCGCGGCATGGGTAGCTTGGGAGCGATGGCTAGGACTCAGGGTTCGAGTGATCGCTATTTCCAGGATGCCTCTGAAGGTGCTGAAAAGTTAGTGCCAGAAGGGATCGAAGGGCGTGTTCCCTGTAAGGGGCCGCTGTCGGCGGTAATCCATCAGTTAATGGGTGGCTTGAGTTCGGCAATGGGTTATACCGGTTCGAAGACGATGGAAGAGATGCGCACCAAACCTGAGTTTGTTCGTGTGTCGAGTGCCGGTATGAGTGAGAGCCACGTTCACGACGTGAGTATTACCAAGGAAGCGCCAAATTATCCGACGACTTCGCGAGGGTAAAAAATAAACGGGGCAAAGCCCCGTTTTTTTATACAGTTCTAAAATATTTTAATGTTAGTTTTATTGATCTCTAAAGCCTAATTTATAGTGGGTTTTGGTGATAACGAGGATGACTCTAGTGGCACAAGATATACACGCGCAACGAATTTTGATTCTTGATTTTGGTTCTCAATACACTCAGCTTATCGCGCGTCGGATACGTGAGATTGGTGTTTATTCTGAGATTCATGCTTGGGATATGAGTGACGAAGATATTCAAGCCTATGCACCGAAGGGAATCATCTTGGCTGGTAGTCCAGAGTCTGTTGCGGCCGAAGGCTCGCCACGTGCGCCTGAGCTTGTGTTTAATTTGGGCGTCCCTGTTTTTGGTATCTGCTACGGCATGCAGACAATGGCGGAGCAGCTCGGTGGCAAGGTTGCTGGCTCTGATGTTCATGAGTTTGGTTATGCCAGAGTTAAGGTCGAAGGTGAGGCAAGCTTGTTGGCCGACATTTCTGATCACCTCAACGAAGACGGTAGCTCGGCTCTTGACGTGTGGATGAGTCACGGTGATCAAGTGGTGCAGATGCCGGTGGGTTTTGAGAAAATGAACTCAACGGACTCATGCCCTATTGCCGGGATGTATTGCGAGGAAAAACGCTTTTATGGTGTGCAGTACCATCCAGAAGTGACGCATACACTGCAGGGAAACCGTATTTTTGAACACTTCGTGCTCTCGATCTGTGGCTGCGAGCGACTGTGGACGGCGGCTAATATTATCGAAGATGCGATTGCCCGCGTGCGCGAACAGGTTGGCGATAAAAAGGTGCTACTAGGGTTGTCGGGTGGTGTTGATTCCTCGGTGGTAGCCGCGATGCTGCATAAAGCGATCGGTTCACAGTTAACCTGTGTTTTTGTCGACAACGGCCTGTTGCGCAAGAATGAAGGCGAACAGGTGATGGAAATGTTTGCCAATAACATGGGGGTTAAGGTCATTCGTGCCGACGCCGAAGATGACTTCCTAGAACCACTGAAGGGAGTGAGTGATCCGGAAGCGAAGCGTAAGGTTATCGGCAACAAATTTATCGAGATCTTCGATAGAGAAGCTTTGAAGATTAAAGATGTCGAGTTTTTGGCTCAGGGCACCATCTATCCGGATGTAATCGAATCAGCTGCGGCAAAAACCGGCAAGGCGCATGTGATTAAGTCGCACCACAATGTTGGCGGCTTACCTGATGATATGGCTTTCTCATTAGTCGAGCCTCTGCGCGAATTGTTTAAAGACGAGGTGCGTAAGGTTGGTCTAGAGCTAGGCTTGCCTTATGACATGGTCTATCGACATCCCTTCCCTGGGCCGGGCCTCGGTGTTCGTATCCTTGGTGAGGTGAAGAAAGAGTACGCTGATATTCTTCGTGAGGCGGATGCGATCTTTATGGAAGAGCTGCATGCTTCTGGTTGGTATCACAAGACGAGCC
This sequence comes from Sinobacterium caligoides, assembly GCF_003752585.1. Taxonomy (NCBI): domain Bacteria; kingdom Pseudomonadati; phylum Pseudomonadota; class Gammaproteobacteria; order Cellvibrionales; family Spongiibacteraceae; genus Sinobacterium; species Sinobacterium caligoides. The sequence continues at coordinate 776,247 of NZ_RKHR01000003.1, read as the reverse complement.
AGGCTTTTGCTGTCTTCCTGCCTGTTAAGTCTGTTGGTGTGGTGGGCGATGCGCGACGTTATGAATACGTTATTACATTGCGTGCCGTTGAGACGATTGATTTCATGACTGCTCGTTGGGCGCACCTGCCGTATGAGTTGTTGGAGACGGTATCGGGTCGTATTATCAACGAGATCGCCAAGGTGTCGCGTGTTGCCTACGATGTCTCGAGTAAGCCGCCGGCTACGATTGAGTGGGAATAAAATTATCGCCCTGGATCGATTGATCTCGGGCTTCTTTATTTTGCCCAGCGAGAGTGAGAGGTATTGTGACGGTAGAAATCGGTGATGAGTTGACTCAGCAAGCAGCTGAAGATCAGCGCTGGATGACTTATGCCTTGGCTCTAGCGGCGCAGGCTGCGGAGCGTGGTGAGGTGCCGGTTGGTGCTGTGGTCGTGCAGTCGGGGCGCGTTATTGGTGAGGGAAGTAATAGCCCGATCGGTAGCTGTGACCCAACAGCCCATGCCGAGGTTGTTGCTCTGCGTCAGGCGGCAGCGAATACCGGCAATTACCGATTACCGGGAGCGACGCTCTATGTGACGATTGAGCCTTGTACTATGTGCAGTGGTGCGATTATTCACTCACGAATTGCGTGTTTGGTCTATGGTGCCCTAGAGCCAAAGGCCGGCGTAGTCGTCAGTCAGGCTAAATTATTGCAAAGCTCATATATAAATCATCGCCTCGAGGTTAGAGGCGGTATAATGGCGAAGGAGAGTGCTGAGTTGGTCAGCCGCTTCTTTCGTCATCGTCGAGAGGCAAAGAAAGCGTTAAAGCTGAAGTTGCGTGGCGATACCCCTCAGCGTTGATGGGGTTCGCACGTGATGGTCGGTAGTGCTCAATGAGTGCTTCGACAAAAAATTTATTCATAGGCATGGGGGGGGTCCTGTGCTTAATTTTGCAAAAATCCTATATAGGGGTTGTTGAGTAACATGTTAATACTGCCAGGCAGTTCTGCCTTATCCGAGTTTCGTATTCAGAAGTTACTATCTCGTGTGCAACAGCAGGTGGCTACGGTCACTGCGATCAGTGCGGAGTATATTCATTTTGCCGATCTCGCATCGGATCTCGATGCTGACGAACATCGCTTGCTCGAAAGATTGTTGAGCTACGGCCCGCGCGATGACCATGGTGAGTCGGAGGGGGAGCTGTTTCTTGTGGTGCCTCGTCCGGGCACCATCTCTCCTTGGTCGAGTAAGGCGACAGATATTGCTCACAACTGTGACTTGGCTAAGGTCAAACGTTTAGAGCGTGGTGTGGCCTTCTATTTACAAGTGGCGGAGCCTTTAACAGAAGAGCAGCGCCAGGTTGTGCAGGCGCTACTGTTCGACCGTATGGTTGAGGTAGTACTGGGTGAATTTGAGCAGGCGCAACAATTATTTGTCGCAGAACAGCCTGCGCCGATGACTTCTGTTGATGTGTTGGTTGGAGGCCGCGAGGCGCTAGTTCTTGCTAATCGTCAGTTGGGCCTGGCTCTAGCTGATGATGAAATTGATTACTTGGTTGAAAGCTTTATTGAGTTGGGGCGTAACCCTAGTGATGTTGAGCTAATGATGTTTGCTCAGGCAAACTCAGAGCACTGTCGCCACAAGATTTTTAACGCTGATTGGACGATCGATGGTGAGCAGCAGAGTCACTCGCTGTTCAAGATGATCAAGAACACCAATGAGCTCGGCGGTGAGAATGTGCTCAGTGCCTATTCGGATAACGCCGCCGTCGTTGCAGGTAGCGAGGCGGGACGCTTTTATTCGGATCCAGAGGACAATAGTTACGGCTACAGTCAAGAGCCGATTCACATCCTGATGAAAGTCGAAACTCATAATCACCCAACAGCGATTGCTCCGTTCCCGGGGGCGGGTACTGGTAGTGGTGGCGAGATTCGTGATGAGGGGGCTGTTGGTCGCGGCTCTAAGCCGAAAGTCGGCTTGTCAGGCTACACCGTTTCTAACTTACGTATTCCGGGGAATGTCCAGCCATGGGAGACTGATTACGGTAAGCCCGACAGAATTGTGACTGCGCTCGACATTATGACCGAGGGTCCTCTCGGAGGCGCGGCGTTTAATAATGAGTTTGGACGCCCTAATATCTGTGGCTATTTCCGTACCTTTGAGGAGCAGGCGGCGGGCGCTGCTGGCGTTGAGGTTAGGGGTTACCACAAGCCGATTATGCTGGCCGGCGGGTACGGTAATATACGTGCAGATCACGTCGACAAGCCTGAGTTTGATGCTGGTTGTAAGTTGATTGTGTTGGGTGGGCCTGCGATGCAGATTGGCCTGGGTGGCGGTGCCGCCTCTTCGATGACCTCGGGTTCCTCGAGTGAGGATCTAGATTTTGCCTCTGTGCAGCGCCAAAATCCTGAAATAGAACGCCGTTGTCAGGAGGTTATCGATCGTTGCTGGGCCTATGGTGACACCAACCCGATTGCCTTTATTCACGATGTGGGTGCGGGTGGTCTTTCCAATGCCTTCCCTGAGCTTGTGAAGGATGGCGGTCGTGGCGGTGCTTTTGATCTGCGTAATGTGCCCAATGATGAACCTGGTATGTCCCCCTTGGCGATCTGGTGTAATGAGTCGCAAGAGCGTTATGTGTTGGCGGTTAAACCGCAGGATTTGGCCCGTTTCGAGGCACTGTGTCAGCGTGAGCGTTGCCCTTATGCGGTTGTCGGTGAGGCGACAGAAGAGCATCACCTCACTCTGGGTGATAGCCATTTTGATAACAAGCCGGTCGATCTGCCGATGTCGGTTCTATTCGGCAAGGCGCCGAAGATGAGTCGTGATATCGTTCGCCAGTCTTACGATATGCCGGAGTTAGACTTTACTGGGGTTGCCTTGAAGGATGCGGTACATCGTGTGCTGTCACTGCCGACGGTTGCCTCAAAGAGCTTTCTGATCACAATCGGTGATCGTAGTATCACGGGTATGGTGCATCGTGACCAAATGGTAGGGCCGTGGCAGGTACCGGTGGCCGACTGTGCTGTGACTACGGCGGCTTTTGACACCTATGCCGGTGAGGCAATGTCGATGGGTGAGCGTACCCCTCTGGCGCTAATCGACGGTCCGGCCTCCGGTCGCATGGCGATTGCAGAGGCGATTACCAATATTGCCTCTACGCGCATTGGTGATATCAAAGATATTAAGCTCTCGGCCAACTGGATGTGCGCAGCAGGTCACCCCGGTGAGGATGAAAAGCTCTATGACACGGTTAAGGCTGTGGGCATGGAGTTATGCCCTGAGCTGGGTATTACCATTCCTGTCGGCAAAGACTCGATGTCAATGCGTACCGCTTGGCAGCAAGAGGGTGAAGATAAGTCGGTGACGGCCCCTATGTCGTTGGTGATTACGGCCTTTGCGCCGGTGCTGGATGTGCGTAAAACAGTGACGCCGCAGCTGCGTAGCGACGTTGGTGATAGTTCGTTGTTGTTGGTCGATCTCGGTGCCGGTAAGAATCGCCTCGGTGGTTCCTGTTTGGCTCAGGTTTATAAGCAGGTGGGTAGCGAAGCGGCTGACCTCGATAGCGGCGTCAACTTGAGGGCCTTCTTTGTGGTGATGCAGCAGTTGTTGGAGGCTGAGCTAGTCGCGGCGTATCACGATCGTTCTGACGGTGGCTTGTTGACGACTTTGGCGGAAATGAGTTTTGCTGGCCGCTGTGGTGTCGATGTCGATTTGGCTGAGCTGCTGGCGACGAGTTCAGAGCTTGCTGTGCTCTTTAATGAAGAGCCTGGTGCAGTACTGCAGGTAGCTAATAGTGATTTGGCTGCCGTGCAGGAGCAGTTTGAAGTCGCTGGAATCGGTAGTTTGGTGAGCGTTATTGGTGCTGTTTCGACTAACGAGGCGTTTAGTCTTCGCTCGGGGTCAACCGAGCTGTTTAAAGATACGCGTGCAGGATTGCAGCGGGTTTGGGCGGCGACAAGCTACCAAGTGCAATCGTTGCGTGACAATCCAGAGTGTGCAAAGCAAGAGTTTGCGACCATTGCGGACGGCAACCCCGGCCTGAGTACGAAGCTGAGCTTTGATAGTGCTGAGGACGTGGCGGCGCCTTACATCAGTCGTGCTGTTAAGCCCAGCATTGCAGTGCTTAGGGAGCAGGGGGTCAACGGTCAGATTGAGATGGCGGCAGCCTTCGACAAGGCGGGCTTCGCTGCAGTCGATGTGCATATGAGTGATCTTCTGGCGGGTAAGGTTGATCTTGCTAACTTCAAGGGCCTAGCGGCTTGCGGCGGTTTCTCTTATGGAGATGTTCTCGGTGCTGGAGAGGGCTGGGCGAAGAGTATTCTGTTTAACGATCGGGTACGAGATAACTTCGAGCAGTTCTTCCAGCGTGGCGACAGCTTCGCACTAGGTGTCTGTAACGGTTGTCAGATGATGTCAAATTTGAAATCGTTGATCCCAGGTGCCGAGCACTGGCCACGCTTTGTACGTAATCAGAGTGAGCAGTTTGAGGCGCGTTTCTCGCTGTTACAGGTGCAAGATGGTGCGTCAAAGTTGTTGTCGGGCATGTCTGGTTCCCATATGCCGGTGGCCATTGCTCACGGTGAAGGACGTGCTGAGTTTGCCGATGAGGAGGCGTTTGCCGCGCTCGAGGCGAGTGGTCAAGTGGCGCTGCGTTACCTCGACAACAACCTCAAGGTAGCGGAAAGCTACCCGGCTAACCCTAACGGTTCACCGGCAGGTATTGCCGGTGTGACGAGTGCAGACGGTCGTGTCACCATCATGATGCCGCATCCTGAGCGCGTATTCCGTACGGTGCAGAACTCATGGTCACCTGAAGGTAGTGGTGAAGACTCGGCTTGGATGCGCCTGTTCCGCAATGCTAGGGTGTTTGCAGATTGATCTTATGATCGCTTGAGTGTAAAGAAAACGGGGCATTAGCCTCGTTTTTTTTGCCTAAAAGGTGGCTGCAATGGGCGATACGGGGCGAAAAAACGCTAGGAGTACTCGTTAGAGTGTGAAGCTTCTGTTACAGGTCGTTGTTGCAGGGGAAAATTTATAACATAATAGGCGCCGCTTAAGGGCTGCCGACGTGGTTTTTCAAGCATTCAACGTTCGGCTATTGTGCTTACAATTGGAATTAACATGTTAAAAAAGTACCCTCTTTGGAAATACCTCTTTCTCCTTGTCGTCATGGTGATGGGCTTCATCTATAGTGCGCCCAACCTCTACCGTCCTGACCCCGCCATCCAGATCTCGCACGAGAGCAGTGGCGATATGACGCAGGCGCAGTTAACGCGAGTGACCAAAGCGCTGGATGAGGGTGGTGTCGATTACTTCGGCAGTGTGCTTAACGGTCGCTCGGCACTGATTCGTGTACACAGTGGGGAAATGCAGCTGCGTGCTAAGGCAATCGCTCAGCGTGCGCTGGGTGATGACTATATCGTGGCGATTAACCTCGCGGAAACGACGCCGAAGTGGCTGAGAGATCTTGGCGCCGAGCCGATGAAGCTGGGTTTGGATTTGAGTGGTGGCGTGCACTTCTTGCTTGAGGTTGATACTCAGACCGCGGTCAAGAAGCGTCAGGAGACCAATCTTGTCGAAATTAAGCGCTTAATGCGTGCTGAGAAAATTCGTGGTCTTGCTAATCTACACGGCAACGAAATCCGCTTACGCTTCAGCGATGAGGAAAAGCGTTCGACGGCCTCTTCTGCAATCCGCAAGGCATTTCCCAATCTCGAGCGTCGACTCGAAGAGCGTGGTGAGCACTTCTGGTTGCTGGTGAATATCAGTGCCACCGAAATTGCTCAGATTGAGGATCATGCGGTAAGCCAGAATCTGACGACCTTGCGTAACCGTGTTAATGAGTTGGGTGTGTCAGAGCCGCTAGTGGCGAAGCAGGGGCGCAATCGTATCGTTGTCGAGCTGCCAGGCGTACAGGATACGGCTCAAGCAAAGAATATTTTGGGTAAGACGGCAACCCTTGAGTTCCGTCTAGAGGCTAAGCCTAACGCCTTGATGGGGACCAAAGAGAAGTTCGAATTCCGTAATCCGGAGCGTGGTCAGCGTGAGGCGTGGTTAAACAGGCAGATGGTGATCAGCGGTGAAAACGTTCAAGATGCGCGTTCAGCCTTCGATGAGAATGGCCGTCCGCAGGTGAGTATTACGCTTGATGGCAACGGCGGTACGTTAATGAATCATGCGACACGTAAGGCGATCGGTGAGCGCTTAGGTGTCTTGTTCGTCGAGCGTAAGTCGCGCACTATCGGCTATGAAAAAGACGATAAGGGTGTTGAGCACCCTATTAAGCAAGCCTACGACAACAAAAAGATTATTAGCTTGGCAACAGTGCAGTCGGCGCTCGGTGTGCAGTTCCGTATCACGGGGCTGGATAGCTCTCAGGAAGCATCAGATCTTGCCTTGCTGTTGCGTGCGGGTGCGTTAGCGGCGCCGCTGGACTTTGTTGAAGAGCGGACTATTGGCCCGTCATTGGGTGCTGAAAACATTGAGATGGGGCTGCTATCTGTACAGATTGGTCTAGGTCTCGTTGTTATCTTTATGCTGCTTTATTACAAAGTGTTTGGTTTGTTGGCTAATATTGCCCTGGCATCGAATGTGGTGTTGTTGATCGCCTTGATGTCAATCCTTGGTGCGACGCTTACCCTGCCGGGCATTGCCGGTATCGTCTTGACGGTGGGTATGGCTGTCGATGCTAACGTGCTGATCTTCTCTCGAATAAAAGAGGAGCTGAATAACGGGGCAAAGCCTGCATTGGCGATTAACGCCGGTTTTGATCGCGCGGTGACGACCATTATGGATGCAAACATTACCACTTTGCTGGTTGCGGTGATTTTGTATGCGGTTGGTACGGGGCCGATAAAGGGCTTCGCGGTAACGTTAGCGCTGGGTATTATGACGTCGATGTTTACGGCGATTATGGGTACTCGTGCGTTGATTTGCATAACGCACGGTAGGCGCGAGCTGAAAAAGCTGTGGATTTAATACCGCGTACTCAATTTGAGTTGTGGTTCGAGCTGCCGCTAAGCGGCAGCATAGTTTCAATAGACGATAGGTCAGATCAGTATAGATATGTCCAAACAAATTAAAATTATTCCGTTTATGTCCTACCGTATGGTAGCGACGATTTTATCGACAATCCTGGTGCTTGGCTCAATTTTCTCGCTCGCAACCAAGGGATTAAATTTTGGTCTCGATTTTACCGGCGGGACGCAGATTGAGGTTTATTACGAGAAGGCGGTGCCGCTCGGAGATATTCGCCAGACCCTAGAGACAAAGGGTTACCACGGGGCGACGGTGGTTAACTTTGGTTCTGATCGTGATGTGTTGGTTCGTTTGGCGCAGGGCTTTGATGATAAGGCTGGCGCTCATATGATCGAGGTGTTGGCGCAGGATTCGGGTACTGGTGTTGAGTTGCGCAGGGTTGAGTTTGTTGGCCCGCAAGTAGGTGAGGAGCTGCGTGAACAGGGTGGTCTCGCTTTACTGTTGGCGCTATTAGTTGTCATGGTTTACGTGGCGATACGTTTCCAGTTTAAGTTTGCCGTCGGTGCGGTACTGGCGTTGGCACACGATGTCATTATTGCACTAGGCGTATTCTCGGTGTTTTATTTGAACTTTGATTTGACGGTATTGGCGGCATTGCTGGCGCTGATTGGTTATTCTTTGAATGACACGATTGTCGTCTATGATCGTATTCGGGAGAACTTTCTCAAGATACGCAAAGGCGATGCCTGTTATGTTATCAACGTTTCACTGAGTGAGGTTCTGGGGCGGACCATTGTTACCTCGGGTACGACCTTACTGGTTCTGATTGCGCTCTTTTATTGGGGCGGAGATATGATCCACGGCTTTGCTACATCGTTGTTGGTGGGAATCACCGTTGGTACATATTCTTCAATCTATATTGCGGCGAATATTCTCGTGCGGATGAAGATCACGCGTGAGGATTTGATGCCACCAGTAATTAAAGATGAGAGGGAGCTGGACGAGCGTCCTTAGTCCTCCTTACTGCTAGTAGGTCATCTAGTCGCTAGTCTAGGCTCGTATCGTTATCGATACGGGCCTTTTGCGTTTTTGGGCGTTGAATCGATAGGATGGTTTTGTGGGTGTGGGTGTGGGTGTGGATATAGGCTAGATGTGTGTTTGTTGCGCAGGGGTATAGAAAAGGGCGGAGCGAGCGTGCAAGGGAGAGTTGTGAGCTGCATTGCTGCAGCTCGAGAGAGGGCTTTATAGTTGGCCGAGATATGGGCTGATGTTTTGTAACATCGCCTTAAAGACCTTTTGTGGGCCACAGACAATGTTGCCTGTTTCTAAGTACTTATGGCCGCCTTGGAAGTCGCTGATGAAACCGCCAGCTTCAATGACGAGTAGGGAGCCCGCGGCGATATCCCATTCCTGTAGACCTATCTCCCAGAAGCCGTCAAGGCGGCCAGCGGCGACATAGGCAAGATCAAGCGAGGCGGCGCCAGCTCGGCGAATCCCGGCGGATTGGCTGGAAAGAGTTTTTAGGCTCTCGATGTAGGTTTCAAGATGTTCGGCTGTGTGGCCGGCAAAGGGAATGCCTGTGCCAAGGATGCAGCCGTCGAGACTGGTTGCTTTGCTGACGCGAATCCTTCTGCCATTTAGTTGAGCACCATTACCACGACTAGCGGTGAACTCCTCTCGGCGAATGGGATCGTAGACTACGGCGTGCTCGACCTTGCCGTTGACTTTGCAGGCAATCGAGATAGCGTAGTGTGGAATGTCGCGAACAAAGTTAGTGGTGCCGTCGATGGGGTCGATTACCCAGACGTAATCTTTGTTTGCGCCCTCTATCATGCCGGACTCTTCGCCATAAAAGCAGTGGTCAGGGTAGGCTTTCTGCAAGTGATAGAGAATCTCTCTCTCGGCAGACTTGTCCACTTCGGTGACAAAGTCGTTCTCACTTTTTGACTCTACGTCGATGAACTCCAGATTTTCTCTGGCGCGTTCAATAATCTCACCGGCTTTACGTGCGGCACGTAATGCGATTTTGGTCATTGGTTGCATGGATTAGGTATGCCTCTAAAGAGCGGGGGGACGGAAATAAGGGGCGAGATTATACATTGAAACGTAGCAGGATATTACTAGCTTAGTGCAAAAAAATGATCTTCTTGATCTTTTTGGCGTGAATAACCGCTCTGCGAGCGGTATACAATGTGCTATTAGCGTGATTTTGGAGGATACTAGCGCCAAAAGTTACTGTTGAGTTAGGTTGGGTTAGTCATGTTGCAGTTGTTGGATCACGTTAGGGTCATTCTTATTAATACCACTCACCCCGGAAATATCGGTGCGACAGCGCGCGCGATGAAAAATATGGGGGTTAGTGAGCTGGTTCTTGTAGCACCTAAGCGATACCCCGCTGATGAGGCAGACTGGCGGGCGGCAGGGGCAAAAGATGTGCTGGAAAATGCAGTGATTGTTAACAGCGTCGAAGAGGCTATTGAGGGTTGTGGGCTTGTTCTGGGAACTAGTGCGCGTGAGCGAAAAATACCCTGGCCGCTGTTCGATCCTCGCGAGAGTGCGGAGCGTGCTCAGCAGTCGCTGCAGGCCGGTAATAAAGTTGCGATCATGTTTGGTCGTGAAGACCGTGGCTTGACGAATGAAGAGTTACAAAAGTGTCATTTTCATGTGCACATACCGACCAATGAGGCCTATAGCTCGCTCAATCTTGGGGCGGCTGTACAGGTTTTATGTTACGAGATGCGCATGGCGTTACTGGGGGAGCATCCGTTAAGTGGAAAAACGCTTGATCGCTGGGACCATCCGCTGGCAAATGCCGCCGATGTTGAGCGTATGATGGTGCATCTCGAGCAGGTGCTGATCGACGTTGATTTTCTCGAATCAGGTAGCACTAATCAGGTAATGACTCGCTTGCGGAGGCTGTTTACTCGTCAGCAGTTGGACGCAATGGAGGTGAATATTCTTCGGGGCATACTGCGGAGCACGCAGAAGGCGCTGGTTTCTCGAGATGGCGGAAGTATTGCTGAGTAAGGCTTTACTTGGGCGTATCAACTGTCTTGCTAATCGCTTATAATGCGCCGTCGGAATTTCGTTATACCCAAGTAAAATACTAGGTTATATAGTTGACTGTTTTGCTTGGTTATTGGATACTGCGTATGACATGGCCCCGTAGTTTTTGGCCGACATATACGAGGAGAAGTCGATGCGTCTGACGACAAAAGGCCGTTACGCTGTGACGGCAATGCTTGATCTCGCGCTGCACGCGGATCAGGGGCCAGTAAGCCTAGCCGATATATCCGGTAGGCAAGAGATATCGCTGTCATATCTTGAGCAATTATTCGCCAAGTTGAGGCGGCAAAAACTAGTGGTAAGTGTTCGCGGCCCTGGAGGCGGTTATCGATTGAGTAGAGCTCTCGATGCTATCTCAGTGGTGGAGGTCATCGACGCAGTAGATGAGCGAGTGAATGTTACCAACTGTGGTGGTAATGGTAATTGCCGTGAAGATGGTTTTTGCTTGACTCACCATTTGTGGACAGATTTGAGTCAACAAATACATAGCTTCTTAAGCGGTATAACGCTCGATAGCTTAGTAAAGCGTCAAGAGGTGCGTTCTATCTCGGCGAGACAAGACGATAAAGAAGCTAAAGGTTCAGCAAAAGAGAATAAGGTAGCGACTATGCCGCTATCGATCCTAGGGTAGTACGAGTATCGCTTGTTCCGCGTGGAGCGGCGAGCTTGATGAGATAATTTTGGGAGTATAAAGAGATGCAATTGCCGGTATATTTTGATTATTCAGCGACGACCCCTGTCGATCCGCGTGTTGCGGATGCGATGATGCAGTGCCTGACGCTGGATGGCAATTTTGGTAATCCGGCTTCGCGCTCGCATGTCTACGGCTGGCGTGCAGAGGAGGCGGTAGAAAATGCTCGTCGCGATGTTGCCGACCTCATCGGTGCTGATCCGCGTGAGATCGTGTGGACCAGTGGTGCGACAGAGTCAGACAACTTAGCCATTAAAGGTGTTGCTAAGTTCTACGCAAAAAATGGTAAGCATATTATTACCTCAAAAATCGAACACAAAGCGGTGTTGGATACTTGTCGTCAGCTCGAGCGTGAGGGTTATGAGGTTACGTATCTCGAGCCGAACAAGCAGGGGATTATTACACCTGAGTCGGTAGAGGCGGCACTGCGTGATGATACGATTATCGTTTCTATTATGCATGCTAACAACGAGATAGGGACCATCAATGATATCGCTGCGATTGGTGAGTTAACACGTGCACGTAAAATCATGTTTCATGTTGATGCCGCGCAGACTGCGGGCAAAGTTGAGCTTGACATGGAAGCGATGAAGGTTGATCTGTTATCGATGTCAGCCCATAAGATGTATGGCCCTAAAGGCATCGGAGCATTATATGTGCGCCGTAAGCCTCGTGTCCGTCTGGAGGCGCAGATGCATGGTGGTGGTCATGAGCGCGGCATGCGCTCAGGCACGTTACCGACGCATCAGATTGTCGGCATGGGTGTGGCAGCTCGTATTGCCAAGGAAGAGATGGAGCACGAAAATATTCGCTTACTAGAGTTGCGTAATCGACTCTGGAGTGGTGTTAAGGCTATGGAAGAGGTTTATCTGAATGGCGATGAAAATCAGCGTTTAGCGGGTAACGCTAACATGAGTTTCAATTTTGTCGAGGGTGAATCGTTAATTATGTCGCTAAAGGATCTGGCCGTCTCTAGTGGTTCAGCCTGTACTTCGGCTAGCCTAGAGCCCTCATACGTACTGCGTGCGCTTGGTATGAACGATGAGTTGGCGCATAGCTCGCTGCGCTTTACAATCGGCCGCTTTACCACCGAAGAAGAGGTTGATTTTGCTGTTGAGTGCCTGAAGGGGGCCGTCACTAAGCTGCGTGAGTTATCACCTTTGTGGGATATGTATAAGGACGGTGTGGACCTCGAAAGTATCGAGTGGTCAGCACATTAAGATGAGCTAGCTAGCGTGGCGGCTCTCCGAATACGGGGCCGACCTCGCAAACAATTGTCCGTAAAAGTTAATGCGACGAAAAGAAGCGTCGCTATGTGAACGAGGAGAGACATCATGGCATATAGTGAACAAGTGTTAGATCACTACGAAAACCCGCGCAACGTTGGAAAATTAGATGACAGCGCGGAAAATGTCGGAACGGGTATGGTGGGTGCACCTGCTTGTGGCGATGTAATGCGCTTACAAATTCAGGTCAGTGATGATGGTGTTATCGAAGACGCCCGCTTCAAGACCTATGGTTGTGGCAGTGCTATTGCTTCAAGCTCGCTGTTGACAGAGTGGGTTAAGGGCAAGACATTGGACGAGGCGGGGGCGATTAAAAATACAGAGCTCGCAGAAGAGCTAGCCCTGCCGCCAGTTAAGATTCACTGCTCTGTGCTTGCTGAAGACGCAATTAAAGCAGCTATTGCCGATGTAAAAGCGAAGCGTGGCGAATAGCAGCGCAGCGCTAGTGCAATAATAGGTGCTGGTGGATTTCACTGTATAAGAGCCCGCTAGGGTAAGTTGGAGATAGTATGGCCGTTACAATTACAGAGGCCGCGGCGAAGCATGTTGGAAGTCAGTTGGCTAACAGGGGCAGTGGCATAGGTGTTCGTGTCGGTGTGCGTACCTCCGGCTGCTCGGGTATGGCTTATGTTCTTGAGTTTGTTGACAGTATTGATGAACATGATAGCGTCTTTGAAGATCATGGCGTCAAGGTTATTATCGACCCGAAGAGCTTGGTTTATCTTGAGGGTACTGAGCTTGATTTTGTCAAAGAGGGGTTAAATGAGGGGTTGAAATTCAATAACCCTAATGCCGCTAGTGAATGTGGTTGTGGCGAGAGTTTTCACGTCTAAGTTATCACCTCGGTCTCGTCTCTCACTGGGGCGGGGCGGTATTCTGTTGTGGGTTCTTCTTGTAGGTAAGGTTGGTCATGGGTGTCCTTGGTTTAGAAAAGTCTTTCTTCGAACTGTTTGATTTTGATGCTGAATATGCCGTCGACTACGTTGAGCTCGATCGGCGTTACCGTCTGTTGCAACAAGAGTTTCACCCAGATCGTTTTGCTGCAGAAGGCGACCGTGAGCAGCGCGTGGCGCTGCAGATGAGTGCCTTTATTAATGAGGCTTACGACACGCTTAAGTCCCCTCTCAAACGCGCTCAATACCTGCTTAAGCTTGCTGGTAAAGACGCCAGTGGTGAGAATACGACTAATCATGATGGTGAGTTCTTGATGCAGCAGATTATGTTGCGAGAACAGCTTGAAGAGGTTTCAGAGGCGCCTGATGCGGAGGTGGCTATCGAGGAGTTACGAGAGTCTGTTGAACAAAACTATGAGCAGATGATTGAAGGCTTCTCTACGGCCTATAGCAAGGGCGATTATACCCGGGCTACGCTCCTAGTGGCGCGTATGCAGTTTTTGTTTAAATTGCTGATTGAGGTGGAGCGAGTCGAGGAGCGCTTGCTCGATTATTAATATTCAGTAAAAACTTTGCCGACACTAATCAGTTATAGAATTATAGAATTAGAGAGTAGTAACAATGGCTTTACTGCAAATATCAGAGCCTGGTCAAGCTCCTGCACCGCATCAGCGTAAGTTGGCTGTGGGTATCGATCTTGGTACGACCAACTCATTGGTTGCGGCTGTGCGTTCGGGGGCTGCGGGGACTTTACCGGATTTGAATGGTGAGCATTTATTGCCCTCAGTCGTGCGTTACAGCGCTGACGACGTTGTTGTTGGGCGAGAGGCTCAGTTGGCAGCGGGCTTTGATGCTCATAACGTCGTGGCATCAGCCAAGCGTCTAATGGGTCGTGGTGTGAGTGATGTGCAGTCGTTTGCCGGAGAGCTACCGTACCTGTTTGCAGAAGATCACGGTGGCATGCCGATGATCGTTACTGCGGCGGGCGAGCGGAGCCCGGTGCAGGTTTCAGCGGATATATTGGCAGCATTGCGCCAGCGTGCTGAGGAAACCTTGGCAGGCGAGCTTGATGGGGTTGTGATTACAGTGCCCGCTTATTTTGATGATGCGCAGCGACAGGCAACGAAAGATGCCGCGATGTTGGCCGGTTTGAAAGTCTTGCGCTTGCTGAACGAGCCGACGGCAGCAGCGGTAGCCTACGGGCTCGATAGCGGCGACGAAGGCATTACGGTGATCTATGATCTCGGCGGTGGCACCTTTGATGTGTCGATTTTACGTCTTAGCAAGGGTGTCTTTGAGGTCATGGCGACGGGAGGCGATTCCGCTCTCGGCGGTGATGATTTCGATCGTGTCGTTGCTGATTGGTTTGTTACAGAGTCGGGTGCTGAGGTCGTTGATGCTGGTGCTGCACGTAGAATATTGCAGGCCGCTCGTAGTGCGAAAGAGGCGCTGTCAGAAAGGGAGTCTGTTGACGTTGATGTCGAAGAGTTGTCATGGTCGGGTACGCTGACGCGAGAGCAGATGGCCCAGTTAATTGACCCTTTAATCGATCAAACCATGCGGGCGTGTAAGCGGGCGTTGCGTGACGCCAAGGTGAAGACAAAAGATATCGATAGTGTCGTTATGGTTGGTGGTTCAACGCGCTCGCTACGTGTGCGAGAGCGTGCTGCCGAGATGTTTGCTCGGGAGCCACTGGTTGATATTGACCCCGACAAAGTCGTTGCCATAGGTGCAGCGTTGCAGGCTGATGTGTTGGTGGGCAACAAGAGTAGTGATGATTTGCTACTGCTTGATGTGATTCCGCTTTCGCTGGGTATCGAGACGATGGGGGGGCTGATGGAGAAGGTGATTCATCGCAATACAACGATCCCAGTCGCTATCGCGCAAGAGTTTACTACCTACAAAGATGGCCAGACAGCGATGGCTATTCACGTGTTGCAAGGTGAGCGAGAGTTAATTGATGATTGTCGTTCGCTGGCTCGTTTTGAGTTGCAAGGTATTCCGCCCATGGCTGCCGGTGCGGCGCATATCAGAGTTACTTTCCAGATTGATGCCGACGGTTTGCTCAGCGTTAGTGCGATGGAGAAGAGTAGCGGGGTGACGGCAACGATTCAGGTCAAGCCGTCTTATGGTCTCAGTGATAGCGAGATTAGTGGCATGCTCAGTGACTCTTTCAGTCACGCCAAAACCGACTTGCTAGCGCGTGAGTTACGTGAACAGCAAGTTGAGGCGGATAGAATTATCGAGTCATTAATGGGGGCGATGCTCACTGATGGCAATGAGTTGCTTAGTGAGGCGGAGCGCGATGACTTGACCAAGGCTATGGAGGTTCTGGTGTTACTGCGTAACGGTGATGACGCCGCTGCCATTGCGGCCGGTGTACAGCGCCTGGCTCAGCAGAGTGATTTCTTTGCTGAACGCCGGATGGATAGTAGTATCAAGAGCGCGTTAGCAGGTCAGAATGTCGATCAGTTCGAGGCTGCAGAAGATGCGACCTTAGGCTGTGTCGAAAAGGCAGAAAAGTTAAAGTCCCAATCAAAAGATCAGTCGGAAGGTTAAGTAGTTATGCCTCAGTTAATTGTGTTGCCACATCATGAATTGTGCCCTGAAGGTGCCGTCATTGAGGCGGAAGAGGGGAAGACCGTCTGTAAGACGTTACTTGAAAATGAGATAGAAATTGAGCACGCGTGTGAGATGTCGTGTGCTTGTACCACCTGCCATATCGTAGTGCGGGAGGGCTTCGACTCGATGGAAGAGGCCGATGAGCTCGAAGAAGACTTTCTCGATAAAGCGTGGGGGCTGGAGCCAGAATCGAGGCTGAGTTGTCAGGCTGTCGTTGGAGAAGAGGATCTTGTCGTCGAGATTCCTAAGTACACTATCAACCAGGTCTCTGAAAACCATTAGTATTTCTTGAATCTATAGATTAAGGCAATTTAAATAAGGAGTTGCTATGCAGTGGACCGATGTGCAAGATATCGCGATTGAGCTCTATGAGGCGTATCCAGACGTTGATCCGGCGACTGTCCGCTTCACTGATCTGCGTGATTGGGTGTTGGCGTTGCCGGGCTTTGAGGGGGATCCGGAGCGTTGTGGAGAGAAAATCCTTGAGGCGATACAGCAGTTGTGGATTGATGAGGCGGCATAAGGCGTTTGTATGCTAGCGTTCTTGTGAAACAAAACACCGTCTTTACGCGGTGTTTTGTTTTTTTAAAGGCTCGTTATTTGCGTCTTCTCGGGCGGCAGGGCTGTATTTTGTCTATTCATTCGCCAAATAGCAGGCTTTTCGCTTTGGCTTCCGTATTATTTTCTTGACGCTGTGGGTATAATCGCCCGCTTCACCCCTTCGGTTATTCGCAGGGGAATAAATTTAATTGACATGAAGTAGGGCGCATGCCCTTTTGCCTATTGGGAGATTTATCCGTGGCTATTGAACGTACATTTTCTATCGTAAAGCCTGATGCTGTTGCTAAGAACGTTATTGGTGAGATCTACAGCCGTTTTGAAAAGAATGGTCTAAAGATTGTTGCCTCTAAGATGGTTCGTCTTAGTCAAGAGAAAGCCGAAGGCTTCTACGCCGAACACAAAGAGCGTCCGTTCTTCCCCGCCCTAGTAGAATTCATGACTTCAGGCCCTGTTTGTGTGCAAGTGCTTGAAGGTGAAGGTGCAATCCTGAAGAACCGTGAGCTGATGGGTGCGACCAACCCAAAGGAAGCCGCTGCGGGTACTATCCGTGCTGATTTCGCTAGCTCTATCGATGCCAATGCCGTACACGGTTCTGATGCTCCTGAGTCTGCGGCGCGTGAAATCGCCTACTTCTTCGCCGAAGAAGAGATCTGCGCGCGTTAAAGCACTGTGACGGGTATTTTTCCGCTACTCAGCGAGTGAATACTCTATAACAGGGAGGCGTTGCCTCCCTTGTTTTTTATGTGACATCATATGATGTTTCCTTAATATTAAGATGTTGTAGCACAAGGGATTTTGCACGCGATATTTTAATCTTAAGCAAATATGCCAGTACCTCTGAATGGTCTGGCCTTGCGTTGATCAATTGTTTTAGGTGAATCATGAGTGAGCCAATGTCCCCCCAAGTTGTTGATGCCGGCCCCGTCGATACAACAAAAGTTAATTTATTGGGACTATCGCAGGGGCGCTTGCGTGCCCTGTTGAAAGTGATGGGAGAAAAGCCGTTTCGAGCGGAGCAGCTGTTGAAGTGGATTCATCACGAAGGTGTCACCGACTTCGATTTGATGACGAATATTAGCAAAAATTTGCGGGCTAAGTTGAAGGTTTGTGCAGAAGTTCGTCCCCCTGAGATTGTTAGTGAAGAGACCTCGGCCGACGGTACGCGTAAGTGGGTGATGCGTACAGATGAAGATGGTTTGATCGAGACGGTTTTCATCCCTGAGGACGGTCGTGGCACACTCTGCGTATCATCGCAGGTCGGCTGTTCTTTGGACTGTAGCTTTTGCTCTACCGGCAAACAGGGCTTTCAGCGTGACCTGACGTCGGCTGAGATTATCGGGCAGGTATGGTTAGCTTTGCGCTCCTTTGATGGCTTTCAAGCGGGTAATGGTCGTGTTGTGACCAATGTCGTTATGATGGGGATGGGTGAACCACTGCTGAACTTTGATAATGTCCTCGACGCGATGACGTTGATGATGGATGATCTTGGTTACGGTATTTCAAAGCGTCGCGTCACGTTGAGTACGTCAGGGGTGGTTCCGGCACTCGAGAAGTTGATCGGTAAAACAGATGTGTCGTTGGCGATCTCATTACATGCGCCTAATGATGAGCTACGCAGCGAGCTTGTGCCTATCAATAAACGTTATCCGATCAAAATGTTACTCGATGCTGTGCACCGTTATATGGACGCTTTGCCAGATAAGAAGCGCGTGGTGACGATTGAGTACACCTTAATTAGTGGCGTTAATGATAAGGCCGAGCATGCCTATGAGTTGGCACAGCTGTTGAAGAAGACACCGTGCAAGATCAACCTTATTCCATTTAACCCCTTTTCTATGAGCGATTACAAGAAGGTATCTAATAACGCCCTAGACCGCTTTCGTAAGATTTTGCAGAATGATGGCTATATCGTCACTGTACGTACCACACGTGGTGATGATATCGATGCTGCCTGTGGTCAACTGGTTGGTGATGTTAAAGATCGTACCAAGCGCTCGGCGCGTCACCGTGCCGCAAGGGCGAGCAATAACGAGCAAGTCATTAAGGTGATAGATCACTAAGGAACTGATCTCGAAGGTCGATTTCTTTTATGTACATCTCTATAGTGTGCGGTGGTTGTATATTGAAAAGTGGCTGTTATGAAGAGCAGCCACCTACTGAGGTATATACACATTTCGAAAGGGTGTAGAAAAGACAATAATGAGGGCCGTTACATGTTAATTAATTTACAGCTTTTGCCGTATCGGAGGCGTCTTTTGATATCGCTGAGAAGGCTGAGTCTGTTATTGGTCTGTGCTGCGGTAGTGCTCGTCAATGGTTGTATGACGGTAGAGAGCACGACTGTTAATGGTCGTAGTATTAATGAGAAGAAGGCTGCCGAAGAGCATGTTAAGGCGGCGATGAGCTATCTGTCTAACAAGCAGGTTGGTGAGGCTCAGCGACACTTAACGAGAGCGCTTGAACTCGATAAAACCTCAATTTCTGCGCATAACGCTTTAGCGTTGTCTTACAATATGACCGGTGAATATGAATTGGCAGAAAAGAGCTATAAGGATTTGTTGGCTATAGATCCTAGCTATAGCCCTGCCAGAAATAACTATGCCGCTTTTCTTTTTCAGCAAAATCGTGTCGATGAGGCCTGTGCTCAGCTTGCTACAGTTGTTCTTGATCCATCGTATCAGAAGCGTGCAGCAGCCTATTATAATCTTGGTGTTTGCCGTCAAAAACAGAAAGACTTTGAAGCGGCCAAAACGGCCTTCACACGCTCGGTAGCGCTTGATCAAAATGTTGCGATGCCTTATCTCGAACTGGCTGATTTGACATATAATAGTGGTGATTATGAACTGGCGAATAAATACTATGCCCGCTATCGAGAACAGTCGTCTGGCCCTACGGCGAAGAGCCTATTGTTGGGTATTAAACTCGCAGTAGAGTCCGAAGATGAGAACGCTACAGCCAGTCGTGTACTTGCACTGAAGAGCCTGTTCCCGGAAAGCCCCGAATATAGAGAGTATCAACGCCGTGCAAAAAACTACTACTAGCATTAATGATGGCGACGTTTTGGCGCCGGGACAGTTGCTGAAACAAGCACGTAATAGTAAAGGGCTGAGTATAGAGGATGTTGCATTACAGCTTTGTATTACTCAGCGTAATGTGATGGCGATAGAGACAGAGAACTTTGCTGAGATTGGTAGCACTATCTTTGTAACAGGCTACTTGAAAAACTATGCAAAGTTATTGGGGGTGGACGCAGATACGATCGTAGCGGCTTATCGAAACACTCATGATGATGCCGATGAGGCTTCGCGTAAGATTCAAAAGCCACAGCTTTCTATGCACACGCGACATAGAGGCCATCCACTGTGGATGTTGCTGGCGGTCATCATAGCAGTGATTGCCGCTTTTTGGGTGTTGTGGGGTGATTCGAACTTACGGCATGCAAGTAGTGTTGATAGTGTGAAGGTTGAAACAGCGGCGGGGTCGACAGTGGTCGAGTCCTTAGTTGAGACAAAGGCAGGCGCAGAGGCGAGTATCCTCGATACATCATTAGAGCCCGGCGTTGCCGCAGTGTCCGGTCTAGCAAAAACAGTTGCAACGGATGTGGTTGCAGACTTAAAGGATGAGTCTGACAGCGTCAAGCCCGCCATGACGATGAATCAATTGCAGCTCGATTTCAATCAGGATTGTTGGCTGGAGGTAAGAGACGGCAATGGTAAGCGCCTGTACTCTGGTATTAAAAAGAGTGGCCAGCAACTCGTACTTGAGGGACAGCCTCCCTTTAAATTAGTCATCGGTATCGCCAGCGCGGTTAGTGTGCGTTATATGGATGAAACGGTCGAGGTTGTGCCAACCGCGGGAAAGAAAACCGCGAAGTTAACTGTAGGGGTAGCAGGTTAATGAAGTTTGAATCGCCGATAAAACGACGTAAGTCTCGCCAGATTATGGTGGGTGATGTTGCGGTAGGTGGGGATGCGCCAATCTCCATACAAAGTATGACAAATACTGAGACCTGTGATGTCGAGGCGACGGTTCGGCAGGTTCGGCAGCTCGAAGATGCTGGTGCGGATATCGTGCGTATCTCCGTGCCCAGCATGGAAGCTGCTGAAGCGTTTGGTAAAATTCGCCAACAGAGTAAAGTGCCTTTGGTGGCAGATATTCATTTCGACCATAAAATTGCCTTGCGTGTTGCTGAGCTTGGTGTTGACTGTCTGCGTATCAACCCGGGCAATATCGGTCGGGACGCGAAAGTACGTGAGGTCGTTGAGTGTGCCCGGGATCGTAATATACCTATTCGCATCGGTGTTAATGCCGGCTCGTTAGAGCGTGAATTACTGCGAAAGTACAAAGAGCCAACAGCCGAAGCAATGGTTGAGTCGGCGATGCATCACATTGATATCCTCGATAAGCTGGATTTTCAGGACTTTAAGTTAAGCCTTAAAGCCTCTGATGTGTTTATGGCAGTCGACGCCTATCGTCGTATTGCCGGTCAGATTGAGCAGCCTTTACACCTAGGTATCACTGAGGCGGGTGGCCTACGTTCGGGCACCGTTAAATCATCGGTAGGGTTGGGCATGCTACTGATGGATGGTATTGGCGATACGATGCGTATCTCGTTGGCGGCCGACCCAGTGCAAGAGGTCAAAGTAGGCTTCGATATCTTGAAGAGTTTGCGCTTGCGCAGCAAAGGGATCAATTTTGTTGCCTGCCCAAGCTGCTCTCGTCAAAACTTTGATGTCGTGAGTACGATGAACGAACTAGAAGCTCGTGTTGAAGATATTATGACGCCGCTTGATGTGGCTGTTATTGGCTGTATCGTCAACGGCCCGGGTGAGGCTAAGGTGGCGGATATTGGCCTGACGGGTGGCACTCCCAGTAATATGATTTATATCGATGGCAAGACTGATCACAAAATTGGTCAAGAGAACCTTGTCGATAACCTTGAGCAAATGATTCGTGAGCAGGCAGCCAAGCGCCAAGCTGAGCTTGATGCCATTATCGCCAAAGGTTAAGGCACACGGCTATAGGTTGCTGAAATCCATGCTTGAAAGCCAGTAGTGATTAGCCATTTTTTTTAATATATCTTTGCTTTTAATATGTTTTTGGAGTATTCGTCATGAAGAAAATACAGTCTATCCGCGGTATGAGTGATAACCTGCCGACGACTACACCGGTGTGGCAGTATCTTGAGTCCACGCTTGCCGAATTGTTACAAAGTTACTCTTACCAAGAGATTCGCTTTCCTATTATGGAACAGTCGGCACTGTTCAAGCGTTCTATTGGTGACGCTACAGATATTGTTGAAAAAGAGATGTACACCTTTGAGGATCGTAACGGCGATAGCATTAGCCTACGTCCAGAAGGTACCGCAAGCTGTGTCCGCGCCGGAGAGCAGAACGGTTTACTCTATAACCAGGTTCAACGTCTTTGGTACTGTGGCCCTATGTTCCGACACGAGCGTCCGCAGAAGGGGCGTCTGCGTCAATTCCACCAGATTGGTGTTGAGGCCTTCGGCATGGCGTCGGCGGATATTGATGCTGAATTGCTAGTGATGACCGCGCGCTTATGGAAGAAACTCGGCATTTATAACAATGTTAGGCTTGAGCTTAACAGTATCGGCTCTGCAGCGGCACGCGCTGAGTTTAAGGCAGCTTTGGTGTCTTACTTGACTGAGTTTAAAGATCAGTTAGACGAGGATAGCCAACGTCGCTTGGGTACAAATCCGTTACGTATCCTCGATAGCAAGTCGGCTGAGACTCAGGCCATTCTCGATGGTGGTCCAGTATTCAGTGATTATATTGATGAAGAGTCTGCTGCCCACTTTGAACGCCTAAAGCAGCTGTTGGAAGCCGCAGGTATTGAGTACCAGCTCAACCCACGACTGGTACGGGGGTTAGATTATTACAGCAAGACAGTCTTTGAGTGGATCACTAATGATCTCGGCGCTCAGGGAACGATTTGTGCCGGCGGCCGCTACGATGGTCTAGTCGAGCAACTAGGCGGCAAGCCCACGCCAGGTGTTGGCTTTGCCATGGGGCTAGAGCGCTTAGTGTTGCTGCTTGAGGAGCTCGATGTGGTACCTCAGGGGGTTAACAATGATGTCGACGCTTATTTTGTTGTACCGAACGACGAGACATACCCAATGGCGTTGGCGATGGCAGAGCAGCTGCGCACCGCCATGCCGACGCTGAAACTGCAGCTACACTGTGGCGGAGGCAAGTTCAAGAAGCAGATGAAGAAGGCGGACGAGAGTGGCGCA
The DNA here is from genome assembly GCF_003752585.1 of Sinobacterium caligoides. NCBI lineage: Bacteria > Pseudomonadati > Pseudomonadota > Gammaproteobacteria > Cellvibrionales > Spongiibacteraceae > Sinobacterium > Sinobacterium caligoides. The sequence continues at coordinate 753,908 of NZ_RKHR01000003.1, read as the reverse complement.
AAGGTGGCGTTGATTCTAGATGATGACGCTGCAGCACAGGGGCAACTGGCTGTTAAGCCGTTGCGTGATGGTAGTTTTGAGCAAAATCTACTCGCTGTAGCTGATATTCCTGCTTATCTTGGTGACCTACTGGCCTAGATGGCTAGCTTTTACTATTGCCGCTTGTGTATGATGAGCGGCTAATTTATTGAATACGCTACGCCGGGTCAGAGACTCAGGCCGAAGGAGTGGATAGACGGTGGAAACTTATCGTACCGAAGAAGAGCAGGTCGAAGCGATTAAGCATTGGTGGAAGGAAAACGGCACCTCGACTTTACTGACGATCGCAATTGTTGTGGCAGGTTATTTCGGTTGGCAGTATTACGGACAAAATCAGCAGGCATCAGCGGAGCAGGCTTCGGCTATTTATCAGCAGTTGCTGGAAGCCAATGATCAGCTGGCGCAACAACCAGACGATGCTCAGTTGGCGACGGCCCACCATTTGGCCAGCCAGCTAAAAGAAGACTATGAAGGCTCGACTTATGCGCAGTTTGCAGCGTTAATCAATGCGCGCCTGTACGTTAATAGTGAAGACTTAGTGAAAGCTGAGGCCGAGCTACGCTGGGTGTTAGAGCATAGCTCGCAACAGAGCACGACCGATGTGACTGAGTTGCGCTTAGCTCGGGTGCTGGATGCCCAAGGTAAGACGGATGAAGCGGAGCAACTGATTGCTAAGCAGCGTGACGGTGCCATGCAAGTTGGCTTTGAAGAATTGAAGGGTGATATCTTGGCGGCAAAGGGAGACCCTAGCGGTGCTCGTACAGCCTATCAGCAAGCAAAAGATCTCGCCGCAGAGAACAAAGTACAGGCTTCGCCATTGTTAGCGCTGAAGCTACAGAACCTACCCGCAGCTAAGGGAGAGTAAGCGATGATTCGTCGCCTTTCAGTCTTGTGTCTGGCCCTGCCATTGTTATGGCTCTCGGGCTGTAGTAGTACACCCGAGAACGAAGCATTAAAACCCGCTGAATTACTTGAGTTTGATGCCAGCGCAGAACTGGATAAAGAGTGGAGCACACGCGTTGGTGATGGTCAGGGCGGTAAGTTTAACCGCCTACAACCGGTGATTCGTGACGGTATTATCTATGCCGCCAGTGCCGACGGTGAAATAGTTGCTCTGCGCAGCGACGACGGTGAAGAGGTTTGGGAGATCGATGTCGATGAGCCACTGAGCGGTGGTGTTGGCCTAGGCGATAGCCTGCTGTTTGTCGGTACGCCCAATGGTGAGGTGATCGCCTTCGATCAGTTGACCGGAGAGGAGCAGTGGCGCTCAGATGTGAAGAGTGAAGTACTCTCCGCCCCAGTTGGTCGCTATGGTATTGTGGTGGTTCAGGCTTTTGACGGTAATATCTATGGCTTGGACGCGTCAGATGGTTCACGCAGCTGGCGTTATGATAGCTCTCGTCCTGTACTGACACTGCGTGCCAGCGCTACCCCGGTGATTGTCGAAGACACCGTCTATGCAGGTCTTGCCAATGGCCGAGAAGTCGCGCTTGACCTCTCAAGTGGGCAAGTGAAATGGGAGGCGAGAGTCGCCATCCCGCAGGGTGAGTCAGAAATTGAGCGTATTGTTGATGTTAATGATAGCCCCTTGATTATCAACAGTGAGCTTTATGCGGTTAGCTATCAAGGTCGTTTATTGAAGATGGATCGCAGCAGCGGTCGTCCGGCATGGGAGTTTAAGGCTTCCAGTGACGGTGGACTTGCTGAGGGCTTTGGGAATGTTTACTTTAGCAGTGCTGATGGCAGTGTGGTGGCGGTGAATCGCGAAAATGGTTCTGTAACCTGGGAGCAGACACAGCTCGCCAATCGTCAATTGAGCAGCCCCACAGCCTACGATAACTATGTCATTGTTGGTGACTTTGAGGGCTATATTCATGTGCTGTCACAGGTTGATGGCTCGATGGTCGCACGTGAGGACTTGGGCAGTGATGGTATCCGTAGCCGCATTCTCACCGACGACGGGTTGATCTATGTTTTTGGCAACGACGGGCACCTTGTCGCCTATAAAATCGTCGAATAAGCTCGCCTGCCAGTGAATAACGGTTTGTCGCATAGCGGCAAGCCGTTTTGTTATTTTTAGAGAAGCGACAATACTTATTATTTGAGTCGCTTGAATTTTGTGAAGAGGTCTATCGATGTTACCCGTAATCGCTTTAGTCGGACGCCCGAATGTTGGCAAATCGACACTGTTTAACCGTTTGACTAAAAGCCGAGATGCGCTAGTAGCTAACTTCGAGGGCCTGACGCGTGACCGTAAATACGGTGAGGCAACCTATGATGGTCGCCGTCTTCTGCTTATCGACACCGGCGGCATTACTGGTGAAGAGGTTGGTATCGACGAGGAGATGGCGAAGCAGTCGCTGGCGGCTGTTGAGGAAGCCGACGTCGTCTTTTTCTTGGTTGATGCGCGAGCAGGTCTTACTGGTGTCGATGAAGTTCTGGCGCGCCATCTGCGTACGAGCAACAAGAAGACCTATTTGTTAGTGAATAAGGTCGATGGCGTTAATATCGATATCGCCCTCGCTGATTTCTATGCCCTCGGATTGGAAAAAGTCTGTCCAATCACCGCCAGCCAGGGGCACGGTGTGCGCTCATTGATGGAGGAGGTGTTGTCTGGCCTGCCTGTCGAGGAAGAGGATGAGGAGCTTGACGCTGCACGGGGGATCAAGATTGGTATCGTCGGCCGCCCCAACGTGGGCAAGTCGACCCTAGTGAACCGTATGCTAGGTGAGGAGCGAGTAATCGTCTACGACATGCCAGGGACGACACGAGACTCAATTTATATCGATTATCAGCGCGACGGTAAGGATTACACCATCATCGATACGGCTGGTGTTCGTCGTCGAAAGAATGTACGAGAGACGGTGGAGAAGTTTTCGATCGTTAAGACTCTGCAGGCTATCGATGACGCTAATGTCGTGGTGTTGTTGATGGATGCCCATGAAGGCATTGTCGATCAAGACCTTCATATCATGGGCTATGTGCTCGATAGCGGCCGCGCGCTGGTGATCGGAGTGAATAAATGGGATGGCATGACCGCCGACGAACGTGAGAGTGTGCGTTCAGAGCTTGATCGTCGCCTGACCTTCATCGACTTTGCCGAAATTCACTTTATCTCTGCGTTGCACGGTACCGGTGTCGGCCATCTGTATGAGTCGGTTGAAAAAGCCTATACCAGTGCCACACGTCGCTTGGTCACCAATGAACTGACTCAGGTCTTAGAAGGGGCAGTATTCGACCATCAGCCACCGATGATCAACGGTCGACGAATTAAGTTGCGTTATGCTCACGCCGGTGGCCATAACCCACCGGTTATTGTCGTGCACGGCAATCAGACCGGTAAAGTCCCCGCTTCTTACAAACGTTATCTTGAGAAAGTTTTCCGTCGCGAGCTAGGCTTGGTTGGTACGCCTATTCGCATGGAGTTTAAGAGCAGCGAAAACCCCTATACGGCGAAAGAAGCCTCTGTGGAAGAAGGTGAAAAGAAAAAGCAAAAGCGCCTGACGACCCAGACCAAGAAGGAAAAGGGCAAGCGCCAGCAACAGCGCAAGCGTCAAACACGTGGCCCGAAAAAGAGTGGCTAGTCGCTGACAGGAAAAAAGGTCGCTTTAAGCGGCCTTTTTTTTTAAAGATGTGTGGCTAATAGCCACTGGCCAGAAAAGTAGAAACAACAGCGACGTTTTCGTTCTATTGACTGTGCTGCGGCTACGTTACTCTGTGACGCAGGATTCTAATAACAGACAAGGACGCAGTTATGAGCTTCACCCCTCCCGAGTTTCAATCACAGTACGATAATTACATTGACGGCCAATGGGTCGCCTCAGAAAATGCTCAATATTTTGATAATGCTTCGCCAGTAGATGGCAAGGTTTTTACCCGTGTGGCGCGCTCTCAGCAAGCTGATATTGATTTGGCCTTGGATGCGGCGCATCGCGCGAAGTCGCTATGGGCGCAGGTTGCGGCGGCAGAGCGCAGTAACTTATTACTGAAAATAGCCTCGGTGATGGAAGAGAACCTACAGCGTCTTGCTGAGGTGGAGACATGGGACAACGGTAAGCCAATCCGTGAGACGTTAGCGGCAGATCTGCCGTTGGCGATCGACCACTTTCGCTATTTTGCCGGGGTCATTCGTGCCGAGTCTGGCGAGAGTAGTGACCTCGATGCAACGACGGTGTCGATGGAAGTACATGAGCCACTGGGTGTGGTGGGACAGATCATTCCATGGAACTTTCCACTGTTAATGGCGGCCTGGAAGCTGGCACCGGCGTTAGCAGCGGGGAATTGTGTGGTACTAAAGCCGGCCGAACAGACTCCAGCATCGATCATGGTATTGATGGAGTTGATCGACGGCATCTTACCTGCCGGTGTGTTGAATGTAGTGAATGGTTTTGGCGAGGAGGCGGGTGAGGCGCTAGCCTCATCAACAAGAATTAACAAGATTGCCTTTACAGGTGAGACGTCCACAGGCCAGAAAATCATGGCGCACGCGGCGAAGAATCTGATTCCGGTAACGTTAGAGCTCGGTGGTAAGTCACCCAATATTTTCTTCAAGAGCGTGATGGATCTCGATGATGGTTTCTTCGATAAGGCGATCGAAGGCTTCGTGATGTTTGCTCTCAACCAGGGGGAAGTGTGCACTTGCCCATCGAGGGCATTAGTACACGAAGACATTTATGAAGCCTTTATCGCACGTGTACTGGAGCGTGTCGCGGCGATCAATAAAGGGCATCCGCTGGACCCATCGACGATGTTGGGGGCTCAGGCCTCTCAGGAGCAGTTTAGTAAGATTAATCGTTACCTAGATATCGGTCGGGCTGAAGGCGCCAAGGTGTTAATCGGCGGTGATGCTCGCCAAGTGGACGGTCTTGGCGAGGGTTATTATATCGAGCCAACGGTGCTGCAGGGTAGCAATGAGATGCGCGTATTTCGCGAGGAGATCTTTGGACCAGTGGTCGGGGTGACGACCTTTAAAGAGGATGCCGAGGCGATTGCTATCGCCAACGACACGCCATACGGCCTAGGGGCAGGTATCTGGTCGCGAGATATGCACCAGTGTCACAACGCGGCTCGTGCGATTCAAGCGGGAAGAGTTTGGGTGAATAGCTACCATCTTTATCCAGCTCACGCGTCATTTGGTGGCTACAAGAAGTCTGGCATCGGTAAGGAGACGCACAAAAACGCCTTGGATAATTATCGTCACAGTAAGAATATCCTCGTCTCTTACAGTAAAGAACCGCTGGGCTTTTTTTAGCGGGTTTGTGTGTTAACGATGGTCGAGTCTTGCTTGGAAGCCTTGCTTGAGGAAGCTGATGAGTTTACTTAGCCGTTCGGGCTGGTAACGGTTTTTGTGGTAGAGCAGGTAGAGCGGCACGCTCTCACAGTGCCATTGGTCGAACAGCGGCTGTAATTGGCCTTGCTCTATGTACTGCTGGCAGTAAAGTGTCGGCAGTCGAACGATACCACCGCCAGCGAGTGCAGCCTGTAATAATGCACGGCCGTTTTTAGCCTGTAAATTGCCGCTGACGTTCACCTCCGTTGGTGTCTTATTAGCGTCTGCAGCATTGATAAAGCGCCATCGGCGAATGCTGCCGGTCAGGCAGTTGTGTTCAGCAAGTGACTTCGGGTGTTTGATGGGAGCCTGACGTTCGAGGTAAGCGGGGCTGGCGACGATGCTGATGGGTAGCTCAGTGAGTCGACGAGCAACCAAGTTGGAGTCGTCGAGTTGTCCCATCCGAATGACCAAGTCGAAGGCATTTTCTATCAGGTCAACGCGTGGGCTACTGAAGTCCAAGTTAAGCTTTATATCTGGGTAAAGTGTCATAAACTCCCCCAGTAATCCACCGACGATCTCTTCGCCAATGAGCCCACCCACACAGTTAATATTAACGGTGCCGCTGAGGCTGTGTTCTCCCTCGATGGTTTCTAGTACTGCCCGATCGACACTCGACAGCGCCTGACGGCACTCTAGAAAAAAGCGTTCGCCACTGTCGGTGAGGCGCTGTGAGCGGGTGGTACGAATGATGAGTTGGACACCCAGTGTCGACTCAAGTGCCGATAGCTGTCTAGAGAGGTGAGCGCGGGAGATGTTTAACTGCTCGGCGGCCTTGGTAAAGCTCTGCTGCTCTGCAATGGCGACGAAGGCTCTGATATCGAGGAGTGAGGGAGCGTTGTTCATGGCATCTAAATCATCTTCTTTGTTGTTTAAATTGTAACAGTGATTTGTGTTGTGCGATATATATCACCAATGATATCGCGCCTATAATATCTCGCAACAGCCCATCAGCGGGTTATTAAGATGAGTTCTAGGAGTATCAAGATGAGTAAGCCATTAATTGTTATTACCGGTGCCAGCTCTGGCATTGGCGCAGCCATCGCCCAGCGCCTGAGTGCGCAAGGGCACCCTCTATTGTTGGTGGCGCGCCGAGTGGAGCGGCTGCAGGCGTTGGCGTTGCCTCATTGTGTGTGTGAACAGGTGGATATCACCGATCGTAGTGCTTTTGATGCAGCGATTGCGAAGGCAGAGGCCCTGTATGGTCCTGTTGATGGTTTGATTAATAATGCCGGTGTCATGCTCTTAGGGCAGATTGAAGATCAGCAACCCAGTGAGTGGCAGCAGATGTTTGACCTCAATGTGGTCGCCTTGCTCAACGGTATGCAGGCGGTATTGGCGCCGATGAAAGCACGCAATAGTGGCACCATTATCAATATTAGCTCGATCGCCGGGCGTAAAACCTTTGCTGATCATGCGGCCTACTGTGGTAGTAAATTTGCGGTACATGCGATCACAGAGAATGTACGAGAAGAGGTGTCGGCCAGCAATGTGCGAGTTATCACTATTGCACCAGGCGCGGTGGAGACGGAGCTGTTATCGCATACTACATCGAGTTCGATTAAGGAGGGTTACGAAGCTTGGAAGCAGGTGATGGGCGGCGCGTTAGCCCCCGATGATGTGGCGCGTACTGTGGCATTCGCCTATGAGCAGCCTCAGGGCGTGTGTATTCGTGAGATCGTTCTGGCGGCGACGAAACAGGCAGCTTAAAGGTGGCAACAAAAAGCCCGGTTTCGACCGGGCTTTTATCTGTTTCAGGTTTGATTAAGGTTATTTTTAACCAAAGTTCGTTGTTTGTTCGTTGTTTTTATATGCAGAGCTTACATGGTGAAAAAGTCTTGTAAGATAGGGTTAAATTAAAATTGTGTACAACAGCTTTATCAATTCTTTTGATTCCTCCGAAAGTAGTAGGTCAGGTGAACAATAAATATATTGATTCGCAGAGAACAAATTGCATGCTGTAAAAAAAAGCATGCTGGCTATAATAAAATGATTTTTCTGCTAACAAAATAAAACTTAATGTTATCAGGCGGTGTTACTTGAATAGTAGTAACTCATATTTAGGGAAAATAGCAGTGAAACGATATAAAGCAAAAATGATAATTAAAGGTTTCTTGGCCTTGCTATGCACAATAGGCTTGTTGTGGTTCTTTGCGGGTACAGCGTTGCTTCAGTATGCAACGACACCACAAGGGCAGTTTGAGCATGAGATCGCACCGGAAGAGCCTAATTATCATCGAGAAGACTCTTGGGCGGCTCTGCCTCTGCGTCAAGATGCTGCTGACGTGGTGCCGCAGGGGAGCTTTGCCAGTGATGCGCAAGCCGATGCGGCGGTTGACGTATTTTTCATTCATCCCACGTCTTACTTTCTTAATCGTTGGGTCGCTCCTGCAAATGATTGGCTTGCTAGTCTGATTCTCGACATCGGCATATTGCCGATGCAGGCGAG